>NZ_JBCNAC010000164.1:0-60139 GCF_050477885.1 Neobacillus rhizosphaerae | reverse complement strand
TTTTCTTGACGTAGTATCATATCTACACAAAAATCAAGGATATCTAGACAAATTTAGGTATTATCTACACAAAAATCAAGGATATCTACAAAATTGTGAATTTCTGCAAAAAGAATTTTGGAATTCTACACAAAATCAGAAGAATTCTACATAAAATCAATGGAATTCTACACAAATTAGTACTTATTCTACATAAATTGGAAGGAATTCTACAAATTTACGAGTTATTCTACAAATGTTGTAAAAAAATACCAATTTTAATAAAAAACTGCCCTAGATACCACCATAAAATGATTAAACCAGCACCGCACCATTCAACACAAACTTTTCAACAACCTTCGCTACGCCATCATTCATATTCGTATCAGTCACATAGTCCGCTTTTTCCTTGATATCATCAGGTGCGTTGCCCATTGCTACACCAAGCCCTGCAAACTCAATCATGGCCAGATCATTGTAGCTGTCACCCATGGCAATCACTTCTTCACGTGTGATACCGAGCTCACCAATCAAATGATTTAAACTTGTCCCTTTTGTAACACCTTCTTCCGTAAACTCTAAAAAGAAGGGCTTCGAGCGCATGACACTTAGCTTACCAGCAAACTGCTCTTGTAGCTTTTTCTCAACCACCGCAAGCTTTTCGGGCTCCTCAAGCATTAACACTTTAACCACAGGTTCTTTAACAGACTCTACAAAGCTATCCACCTCAAAAACCTCTAGGCTGGTAATCGCAGCTTCCACATCTGTATATTGATTTCCCGCTTCTGTCACAATATAGTCCCCAACATACGTGTGAATCCAAACATCTTCACTTCGACTTACTTCATATAAATAGTGGACCATTTCTGGTGAAAGGGTACTGCTGAAAAGCTCTTCACCCGTTTGGCAGTTTGTAATTTTTGCACCATTAAAAGATAGAATAAAACTACCAAAATCCTTTAAACGTAATTCTTCAGCAATATCAATCATTGCGGAAGTTGGACGCCCAGATGCTAATACAACCTTAACGCCAGCTTCCTGCGCATCCATTAACGCTTGCTTTGTGCGTGGGGAAATCGTGTGGTCGTCTTGTAATAATGTATCATCTAAATCTAGTACAATCATTTTATATGTCATTCTCGATGAATCCTTTCTATACTATATTTCCTTCATCATCTTACTATAAGTCTAGGAAAAAAACTCATAACAATTGTAGGAAAATCAAAAACGAGATGAGGTGAGCCTGCTTTTGTTAAGTTAAATTTACATTAATTAATGATATCTCAACATTCGTTTAATATCCCCTTAATAGTGTTGGGTTTTAATAGAGTAGTAGTAATTAACATACTTGGAGGGTAAAAATTATGAAAAAGAGATTAACAGTTGCACTAGCTCTAGGATTAATGATACCAGCAGTAACACCTGCGGCAGCAGCAGGTAAAGATATTTCCATTGATTCATTTAAATTCAATTCAATGAAGGCACCGGCTTCAATTGAAGACATGGTGAAAACATATACTAGTGCTTCAATGGACGTAACCTACAGCGACGGAAAAACAAAAAATTTCCCTCTAACGTACAAACAATTATTCCTTTCAGATGAAAAGATTGTAACAAACAAAGGTGAAAAAATTCCTGCGGGAACACCTATTGATGTGAACGGAAATCCAATCGTAGACAAGAGTGTCCCTGGTCAGGAATCCTATTATATTTCAGATGCGCCAGACTCGAATAGCTTAATGAATGTAGGCGGGAACCTATTCATGGTATCTCATTTTGAATATGATTCATTAGATAACGCCGGTAAATCAGCGTATGGTGTGGTTCCAGCATCCATGACACTAACCCACCTAAATCAAGATAAAAGGACTGGAGAATTATCTGTTAAGGATGCTAAAAAAATTGATTTTTCAAGCGTAAACGGTTTGTGGATTCCATGTAATGGCTCAACCTCACCATGGGGAACCCATTTAGGATCAGAGGAATATGAACCAAATGCCCGTCAATTCGAGGCAGAAATCGGAACAGATAAGGATTCTACGAATGTTAAAGGCTTTGCAAAGCTTTACTTTGGTGATGAATCAAAAGCAAATCCTTACAACTATGGTTTTATCCCAGAAGTAACAGTAAAACCTAATGGAGATACAAGTGTAGTCAAACACTATAGTGCTGGTCGTTTTTCTCATGAAATAATGACAGTGATGCCAGATAACAAAACCGCATTTTTCGGTGATGATGGGAACTACACAGTAACATTTATGTATGTTGCCGATAAAGAAAAAGACTTGTCTGCAGGAACTCTATACGCAGCCAAATTCGTTCAAACAAGTGCAGAAAACGGTGGATCTGGTGACCTTGAGTGGGTGAAGCTAGGACATGCTACAGATGACGAAGTTAGAGCGATTATTGACAAGGGAACAAAATTCAGTGATATCTTTGAAACAGCTAGCGAGCCAACTGAAGGCTTTACAGCCATCAAAACAGATTCAAGCGGTGGAAAAACTGAATATATTAAATTAAAGCCTGGTATGGAAAAAGCAGCAGCCTTCCTTGAATCTCGTCGTTATGCAGCTTTAAAGGGTGCGACTGCAGAGTTCCGTAAAATGGAAGGTATCACGGTTAATGCTAAAGATAAAAAAGTATATATGGCCATTTCGGAAATTGGTAAAGCCATGTTGGAAGATACAACTCAAGTGGACCCTGTAGATGATGTGCATTTGAATAAAATTAACGCAGGTGGAACATATGAACTTAATTTAACTGGTGGTTTAAAGGACAAGGATGGCAACGAAATTAATAGTGAATACGCAGCTTCTGACATGAAAGCAATGGTAGTAGGGGAAGATTTAGCTGCTGCTGATGCATATGGAAATAAAGCAAATCCTGACAAAATTTCCAAGCCTGATAACCTGAGCTATTCTGAAAAAATGAGAACATTATTTATCGGTGAAGATGGCGGGGAGCACACGAACAATTTCGTATGGGCTTATAATGTGGACACAAAGGAACTTTCTCGTGTGTTATCTGTTCCGGTGGGAGCTGAAGCTACAGGATTACGTGTCCTTGACAACTTCAATGGCTTCTCCTATGTATTGAGCAACTATCAGCACCCAGGTGACGAGCTCGAGAACTTCCAAGGTACAGCTGTGAATAAGGAAGAGCTAGAGAAGGCAATTGAAGCAGGAATTGGGATCGACAAAAAAGGTGGAGTAGGCTATATTGCTGGTCTACCACAGTTAAACGGGAAACATGTTGGCTGGAATTTAAAGGATGGAAAATGGTATTTCCACAATGAAAATGGTGATGTACAAACGGGTTGGGTGAAAGACCATGCGAAATGGTACTACCTCGAAGCAACTGGTGAAATGAAAACAGGTTGGGTAAAGACAGGGAACAAATGGTATTACCTCGCTCAATCCGGTGAAATGAAGACAGGTTGGGTTAAGACAGAAAACAAGTGGTACTTCCTTGCAGAAGACGGTGAAATGAAAACAGGCTGGGTAAAGACAGGAAACAAGTGGTACTATCTTGCAGAATCCGGTGAAATGAAAACAGGCTGGGTAAAGACAGGAAACAAGTGGTACTATCTTTCAGAATCTGGTGAAATGAAAACAGGCTGGGTTAAATCAGCAAACAAATGGTACTATCTAAACACAGATGGCAGTATGGCAGTTAATACTACTATTCACGGTTATAAAGTGAACCAACATGGTGAATGGGTACGATAAGTGCAATAAAAAGGTGGAATCGAATATATGGATTCCACTTTTTTTTATGCACTCAACAGAACGTTTGTTCTTGGTGGTGGTTTCTGATATACTAAAATAAAAAGGGGAGGGCTAATGATGAATAGGTGCGGTTGGGTAAATCAAGATCCATTATATATTGATTATCATGACCACGAATGGGGTGTTCCGGTTTATGATGATCAATTATTGTTTGAATACTTAAATCTCGAAGGGGCTCAAGCAGGGCTTAGTTGGTATACGATTTTAAAGAAGCGGGAGAATTATCGAAAAGCATTTGATCAATTTGATGCAGAAAAAATTATTCGTTACGACGATAAAAAAATTGAAGTGCTTTTACATAATGAAGGAATTGTTCGAAACAGGCTAAAAATCAAAGCTGTTATTACCAATGCACAAGCATATATGAAGGTAATCGAGGAATTCGGCTCCTTCCAGACATACATTTGGTCCTTTGTCGATGGGCAGCCCATTAAAAACCATTTCAAAGAATTATCAGAGGTCCCAGCAACAACCGAAATCAGCGATAAGTTAAGTAAGGACTTAAAAAAACGCGGATTTAAATTTGTGGGGTCGACAATTTGTTATGCGTTCATGCAAGCAACAGGAATGGTAAATGATCATATCGTTACATGTGATTGCTACAAAAAAGCCGTTCCGGTTACAAAATCCTAAAAAAAAGCGATGCTCTCTTAAGAAAGAGGCATCGCTTTTCTGTGTGTAAAATGAAATATTGAAAAATCTAACAATTACTTGGAGGGTTTCTCCACAAGGAAATCGGAAGCAGGAATCGGAATAATCTTCCCGCCAATTTGGACATGAACGGTATCGTTGAAAATGGCTTTTACAATCCCCTTTAAAGAGATTGTTGAATTAACAGAGATTTTTTTTGATTCAGATTGATTGGCCAAATTAATCAACACCTTCCGATAGTTGGTAAAATATATGAAAAAAAACGATAAATCGTGATAAAGATACTATAAATAATTCGAAAAAAAATGAAGAACTCCTGCCTTAGAAAATATTTTTTGAAAAAATTGCAAAGGAGTAGGTTATGTTACAATCCTTTTCATTATAAAAGGGGTGTGAAACAATGAAAAAGTTATAACATGAACCTTAGTTCAAGTATTGCACGTCAGTGAAAACCTGTCAACAAAAACATGAACTATGGTTCAATTTTATAAAAAGTGGTATGATAATCATGAGGTGATAAAATGTCTGAGCATGAAGACATTCAAGTTGGTGAGTTCCCATTTATTCCAAAACAGGAACGTGCCCAGCAAAAGAGAAATGCGTTGCTTGAAAGTGGACATGCATTGTTCATTTCAAAAGGGTATGAGCAAACAACGGCAAAAGAAATTGCCGCCCATGCAGGGGTAGCCACTGGGACTTTTTATCGTTATTTTTCAGATAAACGACAGCTGCTGTTGTCATTGTTAGAAGATAAATTAGATAGGATTCTTCCTCCTGAACCGAGCTTGGCTTCCTGCCATCCAGAAGAGTTATTAGCCACAACTTTGGAGGCGCATTATAAGCGGTTAAGTGAATTAGGGCTCAACCGGGTTCTGCCTGAACTGCTACTTAAAGACATTGAGCTTTCTGAGGTGATAGGAACCGCAAGGAGAAAGGTCCTTAACAGAATTCATTTAGGATTAAGTCAAGCTCAAGAAAAAGGATTAACATGGAAGGACTTAGACCTGGAAACAGTCTCTTGGGCCATCATGGTACTAGTGGAGAATGGATACGAAAAAGAGCGTCAAACAGGGAAAAAGGGAAATTATCAAAATATAGCTAAAGTCATTTGTAGGATGATTTTTCCACCTGATATTTTGGAACAGTTGCGAAATAATCATACGATGGATTAAAAAGGACTAATTAATTTGCAGAGAGGAAGTTATCCTTTACCAATTGGACAAGGTATTGATTTAAGAGAATTGAAGGCAATAAAGGTTGAATTAACTCGGTTCATGATGGCATATAAGTTTGTCTTATACGAAATGAACACAAAAATTAATATCTTAAAAGATGAGTTTAATTATATTCATGATTATAATCCAATAGAACATGTGAAATCACTATTAAAGTCACCTGAAAGTATATTAAAAAAAGTGTATCGAAAAGGTCATGAATTTACGCTCCAATCAATCAAAGATATCGCAGGAATTCGTATTACCTGTTCGTTTATTTCCGATATTTATGAGTTATATGCATTGATTGCTAATCAAAAAGATATACGGATAGTTGAAACAAAGGATAATATCAAAAATCCAAAGTCGAATGGTTAACAAAGTCTTCATCTTATACTTCCATAAAGAAATTTCTATAATAAAGCAGGCTGATGAGGAAGAAGAGAACCTCCTTCTGCTCGACAAAGGTAAATTAAATATTCCATTTTTAGAAACAATTTTGCAAAAAAGCAAATGCTAAACATTTATCCTATTGAAAGCGGTGACGAACATGAAGGTCAAATATTTTATGGTGAGAGATGTTATTTCAGTTAGACCGAATAGTTCCATTAAGGACGTAATGACAACGTTTGTTGAGAAGAAAATTGGTGGAGTTCCGATTGTGGACGAAAATGGCAAGCTCTTGGGTATTGTAACCGATGGGGATATTTTGCGCGCGATTAAGCCTATTGACCGTAGAATCCAGGATTACTTTAGTTTTATCACTTATATTGCAGAAGAAGATTTGGATGAGCGCTTGGATGAGATGGCTAAAGTGGATATCATTCGAATTGCAAAGACTAATGGAATAGTGTCCGTACATCCAAATGATGATATGAAAACCGTTGTTACACTTTTATCAAAGCACCATTTTAAGAAACTTCCTGTCATCGATGAAACGAACCATGTGGTCGGGGTAATCAGCCGAGGCGATGTAATTAGGAACATCCAGCAAACTATTGTCAAGAGCATGGAATAGATTTTTTCATAATAAAAGCCCATTACAATTTAACAATGTGATGGGCTTTTATTGGTTATGACCTAAGAGGTTCGTTTTTTTCGAATTCGCTAAACGTCACATCTATTTCTATGACTTCAGAACGGCTACCAATCCGTAGGGGCGGACCCCAAAAGCCATAGCCTGATGAGACGATGGTATGAAGTTGTTCTCTTTGGAGATAACCCCAGTCCACTTCAAACATTCTACGGGTAATCAAGTGGTTCGGGGCCATTTGCCCTCTATGAGTATGACCTGAAAGAAGTAGGTCCACCTGATTCTGTGCCGCTTGCTTTACCTCAGCAGGTTGATGGTCCATCATAATAATCGGTAGGGAATGGTCAATATCAGAAAGTAAGTTGTCAATCGGCATTCTGTGGCTATCTGTTTTATCCTTCCTACCTACCAAATAAAAACTATCGGAAATCTTGACGACCTCATCCATTAAGATAGTAATCCCGTTTTGTTTCATTTCCTGCAGGTACTTTGGTATCCCGCCTCCATAATATTCATGATTACCTAGAACGCCATAAATACCTAGTGGTGCTGATAACCCGCTCATGATTTTTCCCATGTTCTTCTTGATAAATGGCTCAGGATCATCATCAATAATGTCACCTGGCAACAAAATAATATCAGGCTTAAGGGCATTCACTTCCCGAACGAGCCGGCGTGCATGGGCTGGCCCCGAAAGTCTGCCAAAGTGCATATCAGAAGCCATGGCAATTTTTAGTTGAGACCGAGATTGGCCATTTTTTGGGATTTCAATGGAGAATTTCCGTACAACAGGGCTATAGGCATTAAACGTACCAACAATGAATAGAACAATAAAGGCAGTAAGTACAATCCCGCCTAACCAAATGACCACCGTTGTCTTAGGCAGTCCGAAAAATATTAATGCCAATGCAATCAGGTTTGCAATGGGGAGGAAGAAAATAGCATACTGGAGAACTCCAAACCAATACGATCCAATCACTTTAAATACCGGCAAGCTTTTTAGGAAATGACCAATAATGTAGGAAAAAGAAATTAGTGCAATCAGGATCCCATAGGTCCATTTTGTCTCAAGTCCAAAGGACGTATGAAGCCACAACCAGCCGTTCCAGCCAATGTAGAAGGTTAAAGCAGAATAAACAATAATCATAAGCAGGAAATTTATAAAATAGCGTGGTTTCATATAACAACTCCTTCAATAGTTGAAAAACCCCAAAAACATGAATAGTAGTTCAAGTATTGCATGGAAAGAAAACACTGTCAACAAAACAACACTGTGGCATTCATTCTATAACTTTTAGTTATGAATGTATAAGTTTTATGTATTTCCTATTTTTGATTCTACCCTATATTCTATTCTTATAGAAACCAAAACAGGAGGGAATGAATACCTTGAACATTCAATTAATCAGACATGCAACAATAAAACTTCAAGTTAACGGGCAGACGATACTAGTTGATCCAATATTTAGTTTAAAGAGTACACTTGCACCGGTTGCAAATGCAGCCAATGAATTTAAAAATCCTTTAGTTGACTTGCCGATTCCGGTAGAAGAATTGTTAAGTGAAATAAACGCAATAATCATTACCCATTCACACCGGGACCATTTAGATGATCGAGCAATCGAATTACTGCCGAAAGACCTCCCCGTTTTTTGCCAGCCAGAGGACGAAGAAAAATTGATTAGTCTAGGATTTAAAGATGTGAGGAGCGTAAAGCACGAAACAGTATGGAGAGGAATTCAATTCAAAAGAACCGGTGGACAACATGGGACGGGTGAACTAGGGAAACTTATGGGCCCAGTGTCAGGGTTTGTTTTACAGGCGGTAGATGAGCCTGTGATCTACGTGGCAGGGGATACCATCTGGTGTTCGGAAGTAGAGGAAGCAATTTCAAATTATTCGCCTGGAGTTATTGTACTAAATGGAGGGGAAGCACAATACTTAACGGGGGACCCTATAACAATGGGGGTAAAGGATATCGAAAAGGTTCATAGGGTAAGCCCTTCTTCAAAAATAGTAGTGGTCCACATGGAATCATGGAATCATTGTTTGTTAACGCGAAGAGAACTAAAAGAATCGATTACAACCCATCAGCTTTCAAATGTATTTGTTCCGAATGATGGAATGTCTCTAGTATTTTAATCTGGATTTTAAAAATAGCTTGGCTGATGCCAAGCTATTTCTATTCGATGCCGAAAAAGTTTTTAATTTCCTTAATTTGCTCAATATGTCGCTGGTCATGTAAATATATAAGGTCAATCCATTGATTTAAGGGTAATTCACCAAAGATTGGATGCTTTGCAGATTTTTCATACAAAATAGACTTGTCCTCTACCCTGTCGAGAACAGCGAGTAAGTAGGTTCTCGAATCATTTAATAGCTCAGTGACATGCACTAATTCGAATGGTTCTAAAGCTGGCTTTACGATTTCTGGAGCATCTACTTTAATGCTCCGGTCTAATAGAACCTGGATATTTTTTTGTTTTACGTGATTAGTAGGTGGTTGCTTTAGAGCATATTCAATGGCACGCGCAAATAATTTCTCCGTAATAGCAAGATGATGACAAACTTGGGCGATACTCCATTTGTTAGGTTCAGAACGGTTGTTCAATTCTTTGAAACCGAGTAAACTAATTTCGTTCAACAGGGTAGTTCTTGTTTCTAATAGAAGGTGTTCTTGGGTCATGAAATTTTCCCCCCAGCAAAAATGAAATACTCAACTATATATTATTACATGTTTTTATGACCTAGTACTAAATGAAAGAAAAAAAAGAATTTTGATTGGAACTATTCAAGAAACAGCCTTCTTATCTTCACTCGATGCAACTTTTTCTCGCTTGTTTGTACACATCTTTCATTTGCTGCATATGGTGTTCATCATGTTCAACCATACCTGTCAAATATTTTTCAAGGGTATAGGTATGCTCTCCAATTGTAAAAGCGGTTTGGAGATCCACTTTTGCTATTTCCTCTAGAAGGATTTTCCGATTGTTAACAAATTGATCAATCAAGTCGTTTTTACTAATACCAGAATGAGCAAAGTTTTGAGCATCATTGTTAATTGCTTGGACATCGACTTGGCCAGATGGAAGGGTATCACCAGCTAACATCATTGGTAATCGAGAATTTTGTATGTATTGATCCCAAAGGTAAAGATGGGCAACGATGGCAGCTGATGACCATTTTCCCTCACTAATTGGTGAGAAGAAAATGCGATCTCCATCCACTTGCTTTATTTCCTCTAAAAATGGAATGATGGTGCCGAATTGTAAGACAACATTCATAGTAAAACCTCCCAAAATTTATTTTTACTTTAATCCTAGAATACCAGTTTTTATGTGTAGTAGGTAATGTTCTTAAATCATACGGTAATAACGATTAGTTATGGGTTTATTACTTTTAAGTATTATCTTTGCTAAACGAAATCTTGTTAGTATGAAGATAGAAGTTTAAATAAAATACGTGGACATCTATCATATTGTATTGGGGGTAAAGGAAATGGAAATAAAAAAATTATCATGGGCGACTATATTAATAAAAACCAATGAAACATCTGTCCTAGTGGATCCATTAGGGGGGCCGATAAAGGGACAGGATAAACCATTAGCTGCTAAAATTGGTGATCCTATGGAACCACTAGTTTCATTGGAATCGATAGAGCAACCAGACGTAATTTTGGTAACTCATGTTCATCCAGACCATTTTGATCATCAATCTGTCCTTCAACAGTTTGGTGAGAATGTAAAAATCTTTGTTCCAATGGATTCCAGTGATTTTGTAAAGAAGCTTGGTTTTCGTAATGTGGTGGGGGCCAATCCGAATGATGAATTCGAATATAAGGATGTAAAGATGATTGCTTCCTATTCAGTTGATGGTTTTGGTTCCCCTCAGGTCTCTTGGATCATTAAGGATCAACAGCATACAGTATTACATTGCGGTGACACCCAATGGCATGGATATTGGTGGAGAATGGAGAATCAATATGGGCCCATTCATGCAGCCTGTCTTCCAGTCAATGGTCCAATCTTACAAGTAGTGGGTTTAAAGGAACAAAGTCAATTACCAGCCTGCTTAACACCGGAAGAGGCAGTTGAAGCTACAAAAATATTAGGTGCAAAGCTAATTCCTATTCATTTCTCCACCTTTAACAATCCGCCATATTACAGTGAAACTGAAAATATAGAAGAAAGATTAATAAAGCAGGCCAATCTGCGCGGTGTGGAAGTAACATTCCTTAAAACAAATGAACAGATTATTATGTAGATATTGTCTCAATTGACCTCATTAAAAGGGGTCTTTTTTAGTGTGATTTTTATTAACATATGTCCCTTTTTAATGTAATCTGAAGGTAAGGGAAAATTTGGATGAATACCTAAATCATTAAGAGGATTTGATGTCCATGTTAAAACTAATTCAGTTAAAATATTTTGTTTCCACGGTAGAAGCTGGCAGTGTGACGACAGCGGCAAGGAATCTATTTATCTCACAACCTGCATTATCAAAACAGTTAACACAGTTAGAAAATGAGTTAAATTGTGAATTGTTTTTAAGGAAAACAACGGGTGTCGAGTTAACGGAGGCAGGTAAACATTTTTACGAAAGATCGATTGATTTATTAAAAGCAGCCGATGAGCTTTCAGCTGAAATGAACCAATTTGCCAAAAAACAAACCATTAGGATTGGGGCACTACCAAGCATTGGCACACATTTTCTTCCTGCCGTGGTGAACAGGTTAAGAGAGGAATATAAAATCGAGGTTTTAATTAAGGATACAACTGAAGAATTGGTGCGGTTAGTCGAAAACAATCAAGCTGATTTTGTTTTTGCTCAAGATGTGGTCAGTAATCGGAATTTTGTAATGGAGAATATATGTTGGGAGCCATATGATGCGATCCTCCCATCATCAGTAAATGGAAATGATCAATCGGCACTTTCTATTGCAGAATTTGTTGGAAACCAACTTATTATTCATAAGCATCCATGCGACATTCGCTCATTTTTTGAGAATTATTGTAAAAAGAATAAGATTGAATTTGAACTGGGGATCGAATTAGAAACAAATGAATCCATCGTTGCCTTTGTTTCAAGCGGGTTAGGAGCTTCCATCATGCCAAGAATGGTTTCACGGAATGTAAAAACCCAGGCCACTTTAATTAAGAAATTTGCAGATGAGCAAATTGGAAGAAGTATTGATCTTTTATATAAACCATCTTTAAAAAAGCTCGCAAAAAAAATCATTGCTTTTTCAAAAGAAAATATAACTGAAAGTTAAAAGGTACACGATATTCGATCACGTGTGCCTTTTTTCTCCTATTTTTATCCTATAGTAATTTTTTTTACCTCTAGAGTGGATTTATGGAAGAAATGAGGACACAAAATCACAACAATCCTCGAATACACTATGGGGAGAAAGTTACATCATAAGAGGGAAATAGGAGAAGGGTATTATGACTAAAGAATTATTTGTTAATGGTGAACTGACATTAATCAGAACAGAAACTCATGGTAAAAGAAAGAAAACAAAAAGTGATGCACCAATTTTTACTTCAAGGATGGAAAAGAGGGACTACTATAAATCTTTAAATTACTTTGACATCCGAAATGTAATAGATGTAAAAGGACTCCTTCATGATATTCATACAAATTTACATACATATGTTTCAAAAGTGAGCGAATGGGTTCAAAACAGTCCTGTAAAAAAACTTGTAGTAACTGGTATTTTTACCATTATGCTCGGGATTTTTTCAAATACTGCAAATGCAGCATTTATACAGGAATATACTTATCAGGTTAAAAATGGTGAAAAAATTGAGGAGATTGCTGCTGCACATGGAGTAACAGCTCAAGAAATATTAGAGGCCAATGGGCTGTCTTCAATTGAAGATAAAAAAATTTTATTACCCAAAGTTCAAAATCAAACAGTTACCGCGACCAAACTAAATATTCGATCACAACCTAGCACTGGAAGTAGCATTACTGGTCAATATCAAAAAGGCGATGTTGTTAAAGTTTCATTCATTGATAATGGATGGGCGGCTATTCTTATTGAAGGAAGAGTTTGTTTTTTGAGTGCTGAGTATCTTACAATCAGCGCACCAACTGGAGACCAAAATAGTACAACCACTAATCCTCAAACAAATACAACCATGTATGTAACTGCTTCATCACTGAGAGTCAGACAAGCAGCTTCTACAAATAGTGCGGTATTAGGTTCATTAAAACAAAACGACAGTGTATCTGTAATATCTATTGTTAGTGGTTGGGCAAAGATTAATTTCAATGGAAAAGTGGCGTTTGTTAGTGAAGCCTATTTAACTGGTAAGGAACAATCAAATACAAAAACAAGTACAACTGTGTATGTGATTAAAGCCGGAGATACTTTTACAAAAATTAGTAAGGTGTTAGGAGTCTCTATTTCATCAATCCAGGAACTAAATCCAACAGTAGATCCATCAAAGTTGAAAATTGGACAAGAAATCAAAATTCCTATCACAACTTCATCTTCTAATTCTAATCAATTAATAGTAACAGCTCATATAGGGGGGATAGACCCCCAGGGTACTTTTCGTTTTATCACATCAGATGGAAAAACGTATGTAGCCAAAGCAACAGGCAACATGATAAATGAATTATTTCATCAACAAGGAAAAACAATAACATTAACACTTGAAGGAAATAGAGGACAAATATTGACGTTACTATCTCTTCAATAAAGCATACCAATGAATTTAGCCTCCAAAACATTGGAGGCTTTTTTTTATAAAAATCTAATAAAATTTTCTTTTTTGTTGACAATATAGGGTAGGGGGGTATAGTATAATATTATAAGATAAATTACCAAAACAAGGAATTAAAAATCATAAGTTGATTGAATAGATGGGAGGAAGGAAAGTGAGCGATTTAATAAAAGAAGCACAACTACCGATAACCGGGATGACCTGTGCTGCATGTGCCATTCGGATTGAAAAGGGTTTAAATAAACTTGAAGGGGTAGACACAGCGAATGTGAACTTAGCCCTTGAAAAGGCATCCATAAAATATGATCCAGCTGTAACAAATGTGAATGACTTTATAAAGAAAGTGAATGATCTCGGTTATGGTGTTTTATCAGAAAAAGTGGAATTCGATTTAATTGGAATGACTTGTGCAGCGTGTGCAACAAGAATTGAGAAGGGGTTAAATAAACTTGAGGGAGTCAACAAAGCAACTGTTAATTTAGCTATTGAAACAGCTAGTGTTGAGTTTAACCCATCCCAAATCAGTATCCAAGAAATAATAACAGGCGTCGAGAAAATTGGTTACGAGGCAAAGGTGAAGCAAGAAAAATCGGCTGATACGGTTAACCATCGTGAAAAAGAAATAGAAAAACAAAAAGGGAAGTTTCTTTTTTCACTCATCCTTGCTTTTCCGTTATTATGGGCGATGGTCGATCACTTTGAGTTTACATCCTTTATATATCTTCCTGATATGTTGATGAATCCGTGGGTTCAATTGGCACTCGCAACACCAGTTCAGTTCATTGTTGGTAGGCAGTTTTATGTTGGAGCATACAAGGCTCTTCGAAATGGCAGTGCAAACATGGATGTGCTGGTTGCGCTTGGTACATCCGCTGCTTATTTTTACAGTCTCTATATCATTATTTCTGCTATTGGTTCCGGCCAGATGATGTTTGAATTGTACTTTGAAACAAGTGCAGTATTAATAACCCTCATTCTTTTAGGAAAATTGTTTGAGGCACGTGCGAAGGGACGTTCCTCGGAAGCCATCAAGAAATTAATGGGGCTGCAAGCAAAGAAGGCAATCGTCGTAAGAGATGGACTGGAAATAGAGGTTGCTTTGGAGGAAGTAGTGGTAGGTGACCTGATTCTTGTGAAACCGGGTGAAAAAGTGCCAGTTGATGGTGTCATTACCGAAGGGCGATCCGCACTCGACGAATCCATGCTCACTGGCGAAAGTGTACCAGTGGATAAAACCATTGGAGATTCAGTTATTGGTGCTACACTTAATAAAAATGGCTTCTTACAAATAAAGGCTACTAAGGTTGGCAGAGACACCGCACTGGCTCAAATTATTAAAGTGGTCGAGGAGGCCCAAGGTTCGAAGGCTCCGATTCAACGTTTAGCCGACCAAATTTCCGGAATCTTTGTGCCAATTGTTGTTGGTATTGCCTTAATAACCTTTTTGGTATGGTTCTTCTGGGTAAGCCCAGGAAACTTTGCCGAAGCCTTAGAAAAAATGATAGCCGTTCTCGTTATTGCTTGTCCGTGTGCATTAGGGCTCGCGACACCAACCTCCATTATGGCAGGCTCTGGCCGTGCTGCAGAAGCAGGAATTTTATTTAAGGGTGGAGAGCATCTGGAAAGAACCCATCGGATTACAACGGTTGTTTTAGATAAGACAGGGACAGTAACAAATGGAAAACCAGAACTAACAGATGTCATTATTACAGCCAATTTCGAAGAAAAGACATTTTTACAATTAGTAGGTACTGCTGAGAAACAATCTGAGCATCCATTAGCGGAGGCAATTGTAAATGGAATAAAAAATAAAGGAATTGATTTAAATGAAGTCGAGGAATTCGAAGCAATTCCTGGATACGGAATAAGAGCAAGAGTCGATGGCAAGGAGTTATTAATTGGTACCCGCAAGTTGATGAACAAATACTCTATCGCCTTCCAATCAGCAGAGAAAAAGATGGAAACTCTCGAAGAAAACGGAAAAACAAGCATGATTGTGGCGATCAATGGGGAATTTGCTGGGATGGTAGCTGTTGCCGATACGGTAAAAGAATCCTCAAAAGCCGCGATAAGCAAATTAAAGGATATGGGTCTCGAAGTTATTATGATGACTGGTGATAATGTCCGAACTGCAAAAGCCATCGCGGATGAAGTAGGTGTTGATGCAGTGGTAGCAGAAGTATTACCAGAAGGAAAAGCTGCTGAAGTGAAAAAACTCCAGATGCAAGGAAAACGTGTGGCGATGGTGGGTGATGGAATCAATGACGCACCTGCACTGGCAATTGCTGATATTGGCATGGCGATTGGAACCGGGACAGATGTGGCCATGGAGGCAGCAGATATTACCTTAATGAGAGGCGATTTAAATAGTATTGCAGATGCAATCGACATGAGTAAGAAGACAATACGAAATATTAAACAAAATCTATTTTGGGCGTTTGGTTACAACACGCTGGGAATCCCAGTAGCCGCTATTGGATTCTTAGCACCATGGCTGGCTGGTGCAGCGATGGCTTTTAGCTCCGTGTCCGTTGTATTAAATGCACTAAGATTGCAACGAGTTCGAATAAATAATCAGGAATAGGAGAGGAGCAACGAAATGAAAAAGTGGGCAATATCTGCATTTGTATACTTGCTGGTTGTCATTGGCGGTTACACGGTTTATGACGTATATTTCAATAAAGTAGCAGATCATGGTGAAGCGAACACTCATGAAGCAACTACAAGTGCCGAAGAGCATGGCCACGGCCATGAGGAAAGTGAAGTGAAAACGGGTGAGGTAAAAACGACTTTCTTATATAACGAAGGGAAAATAACCATCGTACTTAATGATGAAAACGGCAAACCCGTTGATAAATTAGTGGTAAATCATGAGAAATTACTCCACTTAATCGTAGTGGATGAACATTTAGAGCAATATTTGCACTTACATCCCAAAAAGGTAGGGCCAGGTAAGTTTGAATTAACACAGGAATTAAAGGATGGAGCCTATAAGGCGTTTATCGATATTAAGCCTGAAAAAATAAACTATCATGTGACCCCAGTTGCTTTTACAGTAGGAAAACAGCAAGACTCACATAGCCATAACCAACTTAATGCTGATCAATCTTTCGTAAAAACGATTGATGGAAAAACAGCGGAAATGGAAGTTAGTTCGTTTGAGGCACAACAACCTGTTACACTAACATTTAAAGTGGATGAATCATCATTGGAACCTTATCTAGGTGCAGCGGGGCATGTTGTTATCTTAAATGAAACTGCGGACCAATACCTGCACGTTCACCCTTTGAATGAAAACAAGCCATTCTTTGAAACACAGTTTGATCAACCAGGAATGTACAAAATTTGGGCTGAATTTAAACAAGATGGAAAGGTAAGAGTGTTTTCATATGTAATTGAAGTGAAGTAAGGAGAAATAGAGGGAATAACCCAATAAGTTTGAAAAAATGACAACTTACGCACGTCGCATTACCATACGGGGGTATGATATAATAAATCAAAAAAGGGAGGCGTATAAATGACTAATGAACATGAGGTGGAAGCGCTGGTTGATGAGTCATGCTGTGATCATGAAGGAAGTCATCGAAAGAGCCACCATTCGAATAAGGTAAAAAATAATTTGGTAACTAGATTAAATCGAATTGAGGGTCAAATCCGCGGGATTAAAGGCTTAATTGAAAAAGATACGTATTGTGATGATGTTATTAACCAGATCTCTGCGACTCAATCTGCCTTAAATAGTGTGGCTAAAATCTTGTTGGAAGGCCACATGAAAAGCTGCGTTGTGGAGCGAATCCAAGAGGGCGATTTTGAAGTCCTTGATGAAGTCCTAGTAACGATTCAAAAATTAATGAAAAAATAGGAGGATTTAAAATGGAACAAGTAACTTTAAATGTAAGTGGTATGTCTTGTGGTCATTGTGTGAAAGCAGTAGAAGGAAGCGTTGGCGGCCTTCAGGGTGTTAAGAAAGTTTCCGTACAACTTGATAAGGGTCAGGTGGATATTGAGTTTGATCCAAGCGTGGTTACACTTAGCACAATTAAAGAAACAATCGATGATCAAGGCTATGATGTAAAATAATATAGGTTGGAGCACTTGGGTTCGATAACCCAGGTGCTTTTTTGTATGATTTTAATAAAGAACGTTTCAAAAGAGGGGATCGACATAATGAGGATGATAGATGCACACATTCATTTAGATCAATATAGTGATCAGGAATTAACTAGTTTACTGGACGACTCTCAATCGATTCATGCAATGGTTACCGTTTCGAAACATCTTACATCGTGTAAAAGGAATCTCCAACTATCACAAACCTTCCCTAAGGTAAAACCGGCATTTGGTTTTCATCCAGAACAGCCCCTTCCAACAGATAAGGAGAAAAGCGACCTCCTTTCGTGGATCGATGCCAATAAGGACAAAATGATTGCGATTGGAGAGGTAGGACTTCCTTATTACCTACGTCTTGAGAATAAAATAACTGCTAGTCAGTTTGACCAATATGTGGAACTAGTAGAGGTTTTCATACAACTTGCTAAGAAATATGACAAACCTGTTGTTCTCCATGCGGTTTATGAGGATGCATCTGTTGTGTGTGATATATTGGAAAAGCATTCATCCTTAAAAGCTCATTTTCATTGGTTTAAAGGGGATACCAATACAATAACAAGAATGATAGAAAATGGATATTATATTTCGGTTACACCGGATGTTGTGTACAAAGAAGAGATTCAAGATATAGTTGCTAAGGTTCCTATAGAGAGACTGATGGTCGAAACAGATGGCCCTTGGCGCTTTAAAGGACCATTTCTTGGACAAAGTACTCATCCCAACATGATGCACTATTCGATCAGTAAAATCGCTTCTATAAAAAAAGGTAAACCAACTGAAGTTGGCGACATCCTACTGCAAAACACAAGAGATTTTTATTCGATTTAAGGTGAATGGCTCATTTTTCGGTTGGATTGGCTCAATTTTGAGAAAGATTGGCTCATTTTTTAAAAGTATTGGCTATTTTACCTAAATTCACCATTAAATTCGAATAAAAAACCAGTTCCCTAAAGGAAACTGGTTCTGCACTTATTGAGATATAGTATTTGATTTCGAAATATTTTCTACTTCCGGTACCCGTAAAAGGATAATGCCGCCTAGGATAAACAAAACAATTAAACTGAACACGCCACTATTCGTATTACCCGTCATTTGGGCCGTAAATCCGACTAAAAACGGTCCTAGTATAGCAGCAAACTTATAAAAAATGCTATAAAAACCAAAGAATTCATTTGAGCTTTCCTTAGGAACCAGCTTGGCAAAGTAAGAACGGCTAAGTGCTTGAATTCCACCCTGTGAAGAAGCAACTAGCATCGCTAAAATCCAGAAATCTAATGTTGTTTTTAAGAAATATGCATATGTGCAAATAACAATATAAACAAAGATACCTACGAGCAACATCGTTTTACTTTTAAATTTATCTGCAAGTCTGCCATATAAAACTGCAAACGGTGCAGCCACTACTTGTGTGGCAAACAAAATAATTAATAGGTTCGTTGAATCAATTCCCAAATCAGAACCGTAGGCGGTAGACATGGTGATAATGGTATTTACCCCATCAATGTAAAAGAAATAAGCGATTAAAAATAAAAATAATGGCCGGTAAAGCTTTATCTTCTTAAAGGTTTCAAAAAGCTGCTTAAAACCGTGTGAAATAGGGTTTGCGACCCTTTCCTTATAATAAACCTGTTTTACATGTTTCAGCATGGGAATCGTGAACAAACCCCACCATAAAGCGGTAATGGCAAAAGCCGCTTGACTAGCAACAGTAACCGGTAGAGGAATGACGCTTTTATCTGATAAAAGAATAAGTGCAATTCCAATAATAAATGGAATCGTACTACCAATATAGCCCATCGCATATCCCCGTGATGAAATCTTATTCATTCGTTCCTCTGTCGTGACGTCCACAAGAAATGCATCATAGAAAATATTTGTACCACCAAATCCAATAACGGTGAACATATAACATATTAATAAAATGAGCCATTGGTTACTGGGGACAACGGCTAACAATAAAGTAAACACGATTCCTAGCGCAAAGAAAAAGGTAAAGAACCGTTTCTTGAATCCCTTAAAATCAGCAATGCTTCCTAAAATAGGGGCACAAAGCGATATAAGGAGAGTAGCAAACGAATTGGCATAACCCCAATAGGCTGTAGACGTGGAAGCAGCAAGTCCTGCCTCTTTAGCCGCTGCCTTAAAATACAAGGGAAATATAGCTGTGGTAATCAGAATGGAGTAGGCAGAGTTTGCCCAGTCATAAAACACCCAGCTCTTTTCTTGCTTTGACATTCGACTCATTCATTTTCCCCCTTTAGAAAGCTAATAGTTCTTCGATAACCCTCCCATCTGTATTTCCTAAGCTGACACCTAGAAGTCTCGCAAATGTTGGGCCTTCATCAATGAGACGTATGGAAGGCAGGGTGATGGGCCTAATTCCTTTTCCTGATGCCATTAATATGGTTCCGTAATTTTCTTTTTCCGGAGAATAACCGTGACAGGCTAATGTATACTTCTTATCTGCAGCAGCATCCTCTTTAGTGACAGGTTTGATGTACTCTCCCTCAAAATCTTCTAAAAAATAATAACCTCGAGCAGCTTCAATCATAAAGGCACATGTTCCATCTGCGCCTTTTTCTGCTGCTTGTTCTCCTGTTAAAAAACCTTCAATTCCAGAGTGAGGATCATTAATTAATGTTTCTAATAATTCCTTAACCTCATTTAAAGTAGCTGAATCATGTGCATCTTTTATGTAAATATATGCAGACCCATCACAACTTTTACAATAAGCCTTCCAATTTATTATTTTCCCTTTTGAATTGGTCGAGAGTAGATTTTGCTTTCGGAATAATACATTTAAATTGACGGCTTTATTTTCATCAAGGGCACTATGGTCACCTAATGCCACCACTGTTGAATTCTCATAGATCCCGCTTTCCTTTAATGCCTCAATAATTTTCCCTAGACGATGGTTATGTCGATGAATGGCCGCCATGGCTTCCTCTGAAGAAAAACCATGAAAATGGCGCTGTGTATCTAAGTCTGTAAAGTGAACCATTAACAAATTGGGTTTCTTTGTTTTAATCGTGTGAACCGTTGATTCTAATACAAAGTCATCTAATTCTGGCTGATTTAGCCCTCTACGAATATGACCATACCGCTGATTGAGTTCCAATTGATACCGTGGAGTACCGTTCATGAGAGACACAACAATTTGATTATGCCATGGACGGTTTGCAAAGATTTCGGGCATATTATAGTCAATATTTGCTTTGCCCGTTACGGGCCATAATAATGCCGCTGTACTCATATTGGCCTTTTTCACTTCATCATATAAAGTAGTCCCTCGAATACAATTTCGGAACCAATTCCAATCAGGTGATACCATGCCTGGCTGCAAGAGGGTATTATTGATGACGCCATGCCGATGCGGATAATTTCCAGTTACGATTGTCGCATGACAAGGATAGGTAACAGAAGGATAGATTGTCTTAACATTTTCTACGTAAGCGCCATTATTTAATATGGTCTGAAAATGAGGCATGTCTTTTAGGATTGGATAATCTAATGCGGATAGACAATCAAATGAAATGATTATTAAATGATCGGTAAGACGTTTCATGATATACCTCCAAAAATAGTACCTCTTATTCAAATTGTACTACAGCAACTGGGCGAATTGTTACAGAATTTTTACAAAATTTATAATATATGAGCAAAATTGAGAAATGGATTCATTGTTGTTATTAAGGAGGAAGATTTTTCTAGTATAATGAAACTAGCCACTTTTTATGAAAAAAAGGAGTAAACGCCATGCCGAGTTTCCGAAGTTATTTTATCGAAAAAGGTATTAAATGGTCGGTGAAAAGAGCCTTTCGCAAAGAAGTAATGGATAAGGGGATGGACGAGAAGCGGCAGATGCTGGATTCAGCTGCCAGGAGGTTAGGAAAACTCCCCCAAGACTGCCTAGTCGAAAAGCTTGAAATTGAAGGTTTATATGCAGAATGGATTTCTACAAGCCAGGCAATGAAGGGGAAGGTTATTCTTTATTTACACGGAGGAGGTTATGCCTTCTGTTCAGCGAATACCCATCGGCCACTAGCGGCAAGAATTGGGAAAGCGGCAGGTGTAAAGGTTTTGTTTCCTGAATATCGACTTGCGCCAGAGCATCCATTTCCAGCAGCCATCGAAGATGCAATCAATGTGTACCGGTGGCTCATACGTCAAGGCTATGATTCTAAGAATATTATTTTAGCAGGGGATTCTGCTGGCGGTGGCTTAAGTGTTGCTGCAACATTGGTCTTAAGAGATCAAAATGAACCACTGCCAGCTGCGATTGTTTGTCTCTCCCCGTGGGTAGATTTAACAAGTAGTGGGGAAAGCTATAGGAAAAATAAAGAGAAAGATCCTTACTTAAATCTCGGCGGTGTAAGGAAGGCCGCTAATATGTATGCTGGAGCCGCAGCACTAGATCATCCGCTCATTTCTCCAGTGTTTGCTGATTTCACAGGATTTCCACCCCTGTTTATTCAAGCAGGTAATCATGAAATCCTCCAAAGTGATGCAGAAAAACTGACTGCGCAGGCTCGGGCTGCAGGTGTGAATGTATCGTTTAAGGTTTGGGATGGGATGTGGCATGTTTGGCAAATAAGCGGAAATGTATTACCTGAAGCCAAAAGTGCTATCTATGAAATAGGGGAGTTTGTGAAAAGGACCTTCCGACAAAGGGCTTGAGCGAAAACGTGTCCGAAATAGTGTCAACTTAGAAAGACAAAAAGTAGGTGGAAAGTTGTTAGCACAGTGTGAATTATGCGAGCGAGAAGGTGTTGAGATTACCGAGCACCATTTAATCCCACGAGAAGAAGGCGGTGGGAAATTAGCAAAAGCTAACCTTTGCATTCCATGCCATAAACAGATTCACGCCATATACACCAATAAAGAACTGGCTGTACGATTAAATACAATTCTTGAATTAAAAAGGGATAATAAAATTAGTAAATTCGTTAAGTGGATTAGAAAACAGCCAGCGTCCACCTTAATTAAAACAAAACGATCAAATGATAATCCTAGAAGATAAAAAGTGAAGGTGTATCAAGAACCTTCACTTTATTTGTTTTCATCAGGGTTCTCTTTAATTAAGGCATTGGTAATGGAATGAGAGGAAATAGTAACGAGCCCAAGATTGTTGTTCGTTTCAATGATCGACCCCTTTTCTAAAAACTGATAACGTAATTGATCCTTCCATAAAAAGGGCTTGTTATCATCATCCTTGTCAACATGGCTAATGGTATAAGACGTGTCACAAATCCGATAGATATCTTTATTTTTCCGTTTAATAGAATTGAAGCTTATCACTCCTTTCATAAGCACGCCCCATACACCAGAAAAGCTCATATTTTTTAACGGACTGCTGGTATATTGATGGATGGGCAGGGTCTTTCCATCTGGAAAAGTAACCATTGCTTTTACCGCGGAAGCATGGTGGACATCGCCAGATAAAAAGATACACTCAGAAGGTTCCCATTTTGCCACTTGGTATAGAAGCTTGGTAAAGCCTTCTCCGTTATATTTCCACGCCTCAAAATCAAACGACGTTCTCACCTCTACTCCAATTACCTGGAAAGGATAGACATAATCATGTAAAAAAGATTCAATTAGTCCCATCCCGTAAACAGGAGTAGCGGAAACGATCAATAAAGGAGTTTTCGGCCTCCAACTACTAGACAACAGTTTGTTTGATACAATTGACCATCCGTGGTCGCTTAGGAGCTGGGGGCATGCTGTTGACTCCTTTATGATATGCCCCCATTTTACTAGTTTTGGAGTTGTAGTATACTCCCGTTGTGTACGAGTATCTAAAAATATAGCTTTTGGATGGGTAGGTGCAACAAAATGCCACGAATTAAACTGCCAAAGACTGTTTACCCATTTTTCATGAGTAAGCGAATGTAGGCTTCCTTTACTGATTGTTTTAAAATACGATCCCATCAACTCGATAAAATTTTGATCAAAGGGATCAGGGTCATTTCCCCAGCCCTGGAAAGCCCAATAAGCTGTAAGTCCGTTTGCTATTACATGTCTGCCGAGTGGTGATTCCGAGACGTTCTTTTTCCATTCTGCTGAAATGTTCCAATCATCAGTTAGGTCATGGTCATCGAAGATCATGTAAGTAGGGATGTTTGCAAGCAGTCTCCTTACACGGTTAAGAGATGCTCGAAAAGACACTAGTGCTTCCTGCTGTTCATTGAAGCGATTTAATAGTTTGTTACGTTCAAATAGAAAATCTTTAGAATCGCTTCCTTCATTAGTAGAAATGAAATAAATAAAATTCTTTTTCTCCAATTCATTAAAGCTGTCAAATAAATGATTCTCCTGTGCGAAATCCCAAATTTCTGGACTCCAGGATAATAGGTACATTGCTGCATACTCCCCTAATTCAATTAAATGGTTTTGAGCATGTGAGGAGGAAAATTGACAGAAGGTTTCCATGATAAATTGTCTGCCATTTACTTGATTAATGGCAGTACGAAAGGGTTCTTGCTGCAAGCTTTTTTCTAGGTGATTGAGAGGCTCTCTTTGACCTATTAACTCATTGCTAATCTTGGAAATCACACCTAAGAGCGGGTCGGCAACATCATCAGAATAGATTTGGTCTCCCATGAGAAATAACGAGTCAGGACGGTTCTGGACATTAGCATGATGGTTATCAATAAGGGAATCGGCATAAGCAAGTGTATCTTCACCATCGCCATGCAATTTTCTACATGAACCATAAATAATATGGCTCGAACTCTGACCACTCTTAATCTGAAAAGTTGGGTATTTGAGCTTCCCATAGACAATGGACCCTGGATAATTAGGATTAAGTAATTCAAGACTCTCCAAATCATCAAGTCTAGAATCATCGTTAAATCGCAAATTATATCCAATTAAGGTATCTGTGGGAAAAGATTCAGTTTGGTGAGTAATCTTAATTAAGTAGACAAATAGTTGTTTTCCAACTTTTACTTTCATCGGTTCATTTATGGTATCAAGTTTATGATAAAGAAAGGAATGGGGATCACTGCCTTTTTCTATTTTAAAAAGATCTGATTCTATTTGAACTCTTTTGCTTGTTGCAATCCATATATATGCACGGGTTGGTTCAACTCTTCGAACTATCGGCCCAGATAAAATCAATGGAAACTGCATATGCTCCACCTCACATAGTATTGATCCTATTTTATTCGGTGATGGAATAAGACGTTCATCGGTGGCTGACACCATGAAAAATCGCCAGTTGTAATAATATTGCCAATATTTAAACGAAGGCAGCAATTGAAATGGATTTATAATAGAAGTGATTATATATCCAGCCTGTCTTCACTAATCATGGCTGGTTTTTTTGTAATGAATGAAGGAGGAGAATTGACATGAAGACATTAATTGTTTATTGCTCATCCCATGGGACTACAGAAAAAGCAGTAGGTCTATTAAGTGAAAACCTTGAAGGAGAGATTTTATCCGTTGATTTGAAAAGAGAGAAAACTATTTTCGATCCAAACAACTTTGATACCATCATCATCGGCGGTTCCATTCATGCAGGTACTATTCAAAGAAAGATCAAACAGTTTATTCAAAAACATCATGATGTACTTTTAGAAAAAAATGTAGGCCTTTTCCTATGCTGTTTCCGTGAAGGGGAAACGGCCATTCAACAATTCAATGATGCCTACCCACAGGATTTACGAAAAAATTCCGTAGCCATGGGATTGTTTGGTGGAGAACTTCTTGTATCCAAAATGAACTTTTTTGAAAGACAGGTTGTAAAAAAAGTAGATGGAATTACTGCCGACCAATCTCATTTAGATCTTGGAGCCGTTTACGAATTTGCAACCAGGTTAAATCGATCAAAAAGCTTAGTTTATTAAACCAATCGATATTTCAAGATAATAAAACTTATAAAATGACCTCTATTAGCACATAATGGAAAAAGTCTTAACTACAACATGAAAGAGGATTCAGATGAAGATTTGGTTTAATAGATGGTTTACAACAGTTTCACATTATATTGATATGATCCGGGCAAACGAGGAAAATCGAAAGTTTATCATATATGGAACACATCCCAATAAGGATGCGCTATATTTACAAAATTGTGATTATTCCTTTGTCGAGCCTGATATATCTGGTGATGAATATATAGCTTTTTGTCTTGATTTTTGTCAAACACATGCCATTGATATTTTCATTCCTAGAAAAGAGAATGTCCTTATATCAAAACGGTTGGCTAATTTTGAAGCTATAGGGGTGAAGGTGTTAGTTTGTTCTGATGCAAAGCTTATGGAAACAATGGATAATAAAGCAGCAGCCTATCGGGAATTAGCGCGAGATAACCCTATCGTATCCATACCTGATTATGAAATAGTTCATACGGTTGATGAGTTTAAGCTGGCATATGCATCATTAAGAGAGAAGGGTCATCAAGTGTGCTTTAAACCGGTAATCGGTGAGGGGGCAAATGGATTCCGGGTGGTTAAGGATCAGATAGAGTCCATCCAGCAGCTACTATATCAAGGCGTAGGCCACAGGATTCCATATGAGTATGCGTGTGAAATATTAAGTCAGCAGGAGACTTTCCCTGAGTTAATGGTATTGGAGTATTTAGAAGGCAGAGAATACAGTATCGATTGTCTTGCTTCCGATGAGAGGCTGTATGCTGCCATACCACGTATGAAAGGGGAGGGACGTGTAAGGGAGTTAGTTGAAAGTTTAGATCTTATACAGATCGCACATAAATTCCATGATGTATATAAACTGCCATATGTGTTTAACATTCAGGTGAAATATAACAAAGGTATCCCTAAGCTGCTTGAAATCAATCCACGAATGAGCGGTGGGATGCATATCAGTTGTTTATCTGGCATCAACTTTCCATTCCTGGCAATAAAGATTCTATTAGGAGAAAAAGTAGACCCATTGAAGCCACGTTTCGGCATTCGTGCAAGCCATATCGAAAAAGAAATGATACTTAAATATGTGGGCAATGAAAAAGCCCAGTAAAAAAGAAGGTAGACTCTGCCTTCTTTTTTACTTACAAAAAATTTTTTCGAAAAAGTGTAACTTTTTTGAATGTTTATGCGCTTAATAATGTAGAGATTTTTTGTCTGGAGTACCAGAAAAATCAAGTGAATTATTTCTTACTTTTGAACGTGATCTCAAGGTTCCTGCGGTGTCTTATTCTTATGTAACAGTCGGGTGGAAATTATTTTTATTGAAGGTAATGCCAAAATTATGACTCTGTTTCCTGCTGTTTATTGTGATTACTTTAAAGGGTTAAGCCAATGTCTCGCTGGAATGGGAATTAAAGCTGATAAATTTGAGTTTAAGGGTCAGACAGAAATGCAATCAAAAATCAAACATGCCTATAATGTCAGTGGATGGAATTCATTGAGGTTGAACGCTATACGATGGGAACAGATCCGAAGATTGCAAGGATTATGGCGGTGACCGAGAAGAAATACAATCCAATTATTAATATTGACGTTGATTATTCACAATGAGTTTGAACAGTTTCTGATACGAACGGGGCAGGTTTGTTAAAGAAGTAATATAAATGAAATTGGTAGAATAAGTAAATAGGATATAAATCTTCTCAGCGCAGCTCAAGCACAGGATTGTTGAATGAAAGTAATAAACTTCCAAACATTTATGGTAAAATGAGGTTAAAACATAGTCGGAAATAAGGGAGTATGAGTTATGACAAAGAAGAAAAGTGAAACGTTTGAATGGGTAAAATCCATTATGTTTGCAATTGTTTTAGTCGTTATTGTTCGCACTCTTTTCTTTACCCCCATTGTTGTTGACGGTGAGTCAATGAACCCCACTCTACAGGATAAGGATCGTATGATTGTAACCAAAGTTGGTGAACCGAAAAGATTTGATATTGTTGTGTTTCACGCCCCAGACGGTACGGATTACATTAAACGTGTAATAGGACTCCCAGGTGAAAGTATTGAGTATAAGAATGATATTTTATATATAAATGGTAAGGCATATAACGAACCTTATTTAGAAAAATATAAGAAAACACTAAATGGAGGAACATTAACAGGCTCTTTCAATTTAAATGAAACCGCAGTAGGTAGCAATACTGTCCCTAAAGATTGTTTGTTTGTAATGGGAGATAACAGAAGGAAAAGCAAAGACAGTCGTGTTATTGGAGCGATACCAATGAAAAAGGTAATAGGGATAACAAATGTTGTTTATTATCCGCTAAAAGAAATTAAAATCGTAAATAACTAATAAAGCTACAAAAAATAGATATTAAAAATGGCTCAGTATGAAACTGAGCCATTTTATATTTAATTGCAAAAACAAATAAAAATGGCAGTACAAATTCTACTACATTTTCGATTGCATTTTCGTTTTTTTGCGATAGGAAACGGAACCCATTAGGTTTTTACCCGCTCTTTTTTTGTTTCAACCTTATTTATAGAAAACTTTATCGGTATTGTATTTAGCGTGAAGCGTATTTATAATATAGGTTTCATAAATTTCTCTTTCCATCGGATCTTCAATTACACAGACCGCAATCTTATATACCTCATGGCGGTGAAGTTTGATTGGAGATACTTGATCCTCAAAGTGACGTTTTACGCGTGGTCTTAATTTTCTTGCCTTACCAACAAACAAAAGTTCATCATTGGCATTAAAAAATAAGATAATCCCGCCTTTATCCCTTGGAATCTTATTGTAATTTGTAAATCCATACTCACTGCTTAGAGGTGCTTCTACTTTTTCTCCAACTTGATTTGACTTCGTAATCACTATATCTGGATTTGGTATATCAATTTTAATCATATAAAAATTTCGCTCCCAACTTATTATAAACAGTCATTTCATTTTGTTAACAGTTTATTATAGCATAAACTGTATACCACAAACAAAAAGGCGTTAATTTTCTTTTATAGAGTTTTTGTTATAATGAAAGAAAAAAATCTTGTAAATAGGTGGAATTGTTGAATGCGATTGATTGTTAAAACTCAAGTAATTGCTATAATTGTTTCTATTTTATGGCTTTTCTATGTAAATATAGTTGCTTTTTTTGATCAACCAGAACGTGCACTCCAATATATTAACTATTTTGTATATGGATTGGCGTTTCTTGTGGGAATGATCTATTTCCTATTGGCCAAATATTTTATCGGTCGAAATTGGTTTGCTCTTCTATTAGTAGTGATTCCGTTTTTGCTGATTTATCAGCCAGCAGTCCTACAGATTTCATTAAGATTTATGACTGATGGAAATGGGGCTGTAGTTAATTTTATCTCTCTGTCTACTGGAACTGTCCATCTCTTGGCTTTGATCGTCGGATTAGCGATTGGCGTTATGTTTTCTAGACCCGCGTTCAAGAAATAAAACGATAAAAAGAGGTTTGACTTCAGGCAAACCTCTTTTGCCTTTTATGGGGTATAGTCAACATTGGCTGTATAGTTATTAGCAGCGTTCCAAATTAAAAATTCCTGGATTCCTTGTGCATGCAAAGCACGTATTTGATCTTCAATTTCCTGCTTACCGTAAACTTTATAATTCCCTTTCCCAAGCCAAGTTGCGGTAAAATCCTGAAGCCACGGCCTAGATGTCGGTGGTGAGGCTAGCAATTTCAATCGGGCGTTTTCCACCTTAGCATACTCTTCAACCAACCGATAGGGCTCTAAATCAGGCTTAGCAATTCCGAAATTTCCATTCCAATGGCTAGGATAAATCATAGCTGAAATGACATCTACGTGTTCAGCTATTTTCGAGAAGTTCTGCCCAATGCCACTTGCTTCTGGAATAACTGTTGCATTTCCAAAAGTATCAACAGACATTTTCACCTTGTAAGGATATAGTTTCTCCATTGCATATTCAACAAACCCTGTTACGGCAGCTACTCGGTTACTTCCTTCTTTTTTTCCAGTATAGATAAGGGGCTTTTCAAGCGTTTCAAACTTTTCGGGAAATCTTACGTAATCAAATTGGATTTCCTTAAAGCCAAGGTTGACTGCTTCAATGGCCATCCCAATATTATAATCCCACACTTCTGTTCGAAATGGATTGGTAAAAGAATCTCCTCGTGAGTTCTTCCAGATTCCATTAGAAGTCTGAAAACTCCAGTCTGGGCGAGACGGGGCTAAAACATTATCTTTAAAAACAACAATTCTAGCGATTGGATAAATATGATGCTCTTTTAACGTCTGAATAAGTGCTTTTGGGTTTTTTATATATGGTTGACTAGCATCGAAATAGGGTGAACTTTTTTCGGGAATGAAAGTCAAGTTGCCATGGTCATCCTTTATATCAATGACCATCGCATTTAAATCGGTTTGGTCGACGAGGTTCAATAACTTATTAAATTGAGGACCATTCGTGTTCGATGCTTTTACATAAATGCCACGAATCGGCTCTTTTTGTTGTTTACTATTAGCAAAAACCAAATGATTACTGAGAATAGCCAACAATAGGACGAACAAAGTAATAACCTTTTTCATATATTCACCCCTTATAATTTTTTATTATGGTTTACATAGGAAAAGGAAATCATTCTGATACATGAAAAATGATTCTACCCATTCATATAAAATAGTGTACACTGAAAGGGACATAGCAGTTTAGAAGGGACGATCGTGGAGTGGAAGGAAAGTGGCTGATTGCGGATCGGGATTTAAATGAGAGAGAAGGGCTCAAATGGCTTTTGAAAACCTCTTCAATCCCCGTAACTGACATTACATTAGCATCCGATTTTCAGGAGTTTATTCTAATATTTGAAAAAGAATGCCCTGATATTGTTTTGATAGAGCTTGATATGATTAGTAAAGAGGAATGGTCAACCTTCCGTGAGTTAATGCAAATCTATGATCCGATTTTACTTTTAACCAGTGCGGAAGCGACTTTTGAAAGGGCACGAATGGCTATTGATATGCAGGCTCTTGACTTAATGATCAAACCATTTTCAACAACAAAAGTAAAAACAGCTTTTCAAAAAACCTCACGAAAACTTGGTAGAAACACTCCATCTGTAAATGGAACAAGCAATTTCAAAGATGTCTCATATGAGTCTTTATTTATACCACGAGCATCTGACACAGAAAACTATCATCTCGCTGCTTTTCAATCTGAGAGTATTGATATGATTAGCACACTGCATTCCTTTTTAACGGACTATCCATTTAATGATTTGCACGGAAGTTTTGCGTTGACCGATATGGTAATCCTCCTATTTAATGAGAAGTGTCAAAATACTACCGAGCAATGTCAGAAGGCCATGAGGAAATGGGAAGAGGAATTCTCGGATCCACTTGGTATTGTTGTCTTTAGTGATCAAAAATCAACTAAATCATTGAACGAAAAGTATGTGGGAGCACGGAAAATGCTCGAATTTACTTATTATAAAGGCTATCGGCAGGTTGTAGAGTTCAAGTATTCCCTAGATTGGGAACATATGGATCCATTTTTAGCCCCTCCTGAGCAAAGAGACTGGATTGACATGCTCAATGCTCTCGATATAGAAAATATTAAGAAATGGCTTTATGATGAATTCCTCCTATTAAAAGAACCTTATCCTGAACCGGGATTAGTCCGAATAAGACTAACAAGTATCCTAGCTCAAATCAGACGGTTTATGAAGACGTACCAGCTAAATGAAGATCCCAGTTATGAGAAGGAATACCGGACGATCTTCAATTCGATCCTTTATGATTCCGTGCTTTATCGGACCGTACAGAATTTGATCTTGTTTATTCAAAAGATATTTCATGGGGCAGAATTGATGACCCAAAGCCTCAAACAAGATCCGATTGAACGTGGAATGTCCTTTATGGAGAGTAATTTTTCGAAAAGTAGCTTGAGGCTGGAGGATGTCGCCCACTATGTGGATCGAAATCCTTCGTATTTCAGTCATCTACTGATTACGAAAATGGGATCCAGCTTTACAGAGGTGTTAACAGGGATTAGGTTAAAGGAAGCGAGGAGGCTATTAATCGAAACTCGAAAACCAGTTAAAGAAATTGCACTTCTGGTTGGTTATCAGAATGCAAATTATTTTAGCCGAATGTTCCGTGAAGCCTTTGGTATTTCACCTCGAGAGTTTCGTATGCAAAAAATGAATAGGGGTTAAATAGGAGACTTGGTTTTCATACTGGGTCTTTTTTTGTTTTTAGGCTAGTTGGTTAAAGTTTGGACAGACTCGTGCTTGAAACCAGCAACACTGTCAGAAGTTGGAACATCTTTGAACAGACATTGGCTTAGATCCAGCAACACTGTCAAAAGTGGAGTCATCTTTGGACAGACACGAGCTCGAAAACCGCAACACTGTCAGAAGTAGAGTCATCTTTGGACAGACTCGTGCTTGAAACCAGCAACACTGTCAGAAGTAGAGTCATCTTTGGACAGACCTATGCTTAGAACCAGAAACACTGTCAGAAGTAGAGTCATCTTTGGACAGACTCGAGCTCGAAACCCGCAACTCTGTCAGAAGTAGAATCATCTTTGGACAGACTCGGTCTTGAAACCAGCAACACTGTCAGAAGTATATTCATCTTTGGACAGACTCGAGCTCGAAAACCGCAACACTGTCAGAAGTAGAATCATCTTTGGACAGACTCGTGCTTGAAACCCGCAACACTGTCAGAAGTATATTCATCTTTGGACAGACTCGTGCTTGAAACCAGCAACACTGTCAGAAGTAGAATCATCTTTGGACAGACTCGTGCTCGAAACCAGCAACACTGTCAGAAGTAGAGTCATCTTTGGACAGACTCGAGCTCGAAACCCGCAACACTGTCAGAAGTAGAATCATCTTTGGACAGACTCGGTCTTGAAACCAGCAACACTGTCAGAAGTTGGAACATCTTTGGACAGACATGGGCTTTGATCCATCAATATTGTCGGAAGTAGATACAGGTTTTGATACTATTGCTGTGGTTCTACCAAGATTATAGCTTCCCAACAAAATAGACTCCATTTGATAAAAAATAGATAAAATGCATTTAACTAAAAATATTATAGATTTATTTAAGCTTGTTCAAAAAAATTATATCTATAATATAGAATAATTATCCCTTATCTAATATCGTATTCGTATTTTTCAGAAGATTTTATTTTTATAATAAAAGGAGAATATTAGATAAGGGAGTGGGATGAATGGAAACCAATACAGCAAAATCAAGAGTAATAAAAAATTATAAAGGGACGGAATTACACGCTAAGGGCTGGATTCAAGAGGCTGCACTTCGCATGTTAATGAATAACCTTGACCAGGATGTAGCTGAAAGACCAGAGGATTTAGTAGTTTATGGTGGCATAGGAAAAGCAGCACGAAATTGGGAGTCTTATGATGCAATTGTGAAAACATTGCTGGAATTAGAGAATGATGAAACCTTATTAATTCAATCTGGAAAACCAGTGGCTGTGTTTAAATCTCACAAGGATGCTCCACGCGTGCTACTCGCTAACTCTAACCTTGTTCCAGCATGGGCAAATTGGGAGCATTTCCATGAACTCGATAAAAAAGGTTTGATGATGTACGGACAAATGACTGCAGGAAGCTGGATTTATATTGGCAGTCAGGGAATCGTTCAAGGGACATATGAAACATTTGCTGAACTGGCCCGTCAATCTTTCACTGGAACCTTAAAACACACGATCACACTAACAGCAGGTCTAGGCGGCATGGGTGGAGCTCAGCCTCTAGCTGTCACAATGAATGATGGCGTGTGCTTGGCTATTGATGTGGATGAAACAAGAATCGACCGCCGTATTGAAACAGCGTATCTTGATGTTAAAACAAAGGACCTTGATGAAGCCATAAACATGGCACGTGAAGCAAAAGCGGCTGGAAAAGCATTATCCATTGGTTTATTGGGGAATGCAGCAGAAATTTTACCAATCATGATTGAAAAAGGCTTTAATCCTGATGTGTTAACAGATCAAACCTCTGCACATGATCCGTTAAATGGATACGTACCAGTTGGGTTTACATTAGAGGAAGCGGCAACCCTTCGTAAGGAAGACCCAGCGAAATATGTAAAGCTGGCAAAACAAAGCATGGCTATCCATGTGAACGCAATGTTGAAGATGCAGGAAAATGGTGCAGTAACCTTTGACTATGGTAACAACATCCGTCAGGTAGCAAAGGATGAAGGGGTAGAAAATGCGTTTGATTTCCCAGGTTTCGTACCTGCGTATATTCGACCACTTTTCTGTGAAGGGAAAGGTCCTTTCCGCTGGGCGGCGTTATCAGGAGATCCAGAAGATATCCGTAAAATTGATGAAGCACTTCTTCGCGAGTTCAAGGATGATGAACACCTCTGTAAATGGGTGAGGATGGCACAGGAAAAAATCAGCTTCCAAGGTCTACCTGCTCGTATCTGCTGGCTTGGGTATGGAGACAGAGCCCGCTTTGGAAAAGTTATAAATGATATGGTCGCTTCAGGTGAAGTATCAGCACCAATCGTTATTGGCCGCGACCACTTGGATGCTGGTTCGGTTGCATCACCAAATCGTGAAACAGAAGCAATGAGAGACGGTAGTGATGCGGTTTCCGACTGGCCGATTTTAAATGCCATGATCAATGCAGTAGGAGGGGCTAGCTGGGTTTCACTTCATCACGGCGGCGGTGTTGGAATGGGGTATTCTCAGCATTCCGGTATGGTAATCGTAGCAGATGGAACAAAGGATGCAGAAATCCGTCTTCAAAGGGTACTTACGACAGATCCTGGTATGGGTGTGGTTCGCCACGCAGATGCTGGCTATGATCTTGCCATTAAAACGGCAAAGGAAAAAGGCATTAAAATGCCAATGCTGCAGCAGGACTAATCCAGAGACTGAGAGGATGATAGATATGAGTAAGGCAGTTTTTATCAGAAATGCTTCTCAGCTCGTAACCTTACAGGGGAGTTCTTCTGCTCCCCTTGTAAGAGAAGCGATGTCTGAGCTTGGCATCATCGAGAAAGGTAGCATTTGGATTGAAGACGGAGTGATTCAGACTGTTGGGAAAGATGAAGAACTAGTCAAAAAGTTTGCTAGTCGGATGCAGGAAGCCGAAGTAGTGGATGCGAGTGGAAAACTGGTAACACCAGGACTCGTCGATCCGCACACCCATCTTGTTTTTGCCGGAAGCAGAGAAAATGAATTTAATATGCGCCTTCAAGGCGCAACATATATGGAAATCATGAACGCAGGTGGTGGGATTCATGCGACTACAAGACGGACCCAAGCTGCCACACATGAAGCGCTTTTTCAGGAGAGCTATGAGCGTTTAAATCAATTTTTGCGCCACGGGGTTACAACAGTCGAAGCTAAAAGCGGCTATGGGATGGAATGGGATACCGAGTTGAAACAGCTCGAAGTCGCGAAACAATTAAATCAACAGCACGTGGTTGATGTAGTAGCAACGTTTATGGGAGCACATGCGGTTCCAAAGGAATATAAACATGATCCAGATGAGTTTATTCGATTGCTAGTCGAAGAAATGATCCCGACGGTGGCAGAGCTGGGACTTGCTGAATTTAATGACGTGTTTTGTGAACACGGGGTGTTTACGCCTGAGCAATCACGTATAATCCTTGAAGCAGGTAAGCGCCACGGATTGATTCCTAAAATTCATGCGGATGAAATTGAGCCATATGAAGGGGCAGAGCTTGCAGCAGAAGTTGGTGCGATTTCCGCAGACCATTTATTAAGAGCCTCTGAAAAAGGGATGAAGGCGATGGCTGAAAAAGGGGTCGTCGGAGTGTTACTACCAGGAACCGCTTATTTCTTAATGGCTGAATCTGCAAACGGACGAAAAATGATTGATCTCGGTGTACCAGTGGCACTATCAACAGATTGCAATCCGGGTTCATCACCAACGGTTTCATTGCCTTTTATTATGAATCTTGGATGCTTGAAAATGGGGATGACACCTGCAGAGGTAATCACAGCAGCTACGATTAATGCGGCACATGCCATTAATCGTGGAAGTGAGATTGGTAGTTTGGAAGTAGGAAAAAAAGGTGACGTAACCATATTTAACGTGGATAACTATATGAAACTCCAATACTCCTATGGTGTAAACCACACTGATACTGTCTTGAAAAATGGTCAGGTGGTTGTTAAGGGAGGGCAAATAGTTGAAAAGTTTTCTTTATCCTAAGCTGAATCCACCAAGCTTTACATGGGTAAGACCAGACAACGGAGAAAGAGTGGAGAAGGTTCATGAGTGGATTCAACCGCTGACTGCAGACTCGGATCCTGAAAAATGTAAGGACGCCAATGTTGTAGTAGTCGGAGTACCGCTTTCCCGTTCATCCATTAGTGCGTCAGGAGCATCTGAATTTCCAGATGCTTTCAGACGTGTATGGAAAGGCTTTACTACCTATAATCTTGACGAAGATATTGATTTGTCTGAAATGACTGCGGTGGATGTGGGGGATGTTCCTATGCATGTTACCGATATCCGCAAATGCCATGACAACATCATAGCGGCTTCTACTGCATTAAATCAGCATTTCGGCACATCCACGATCTGTGCAATTGGTGGCGATCATTCGATTACAGCAATGATGGTAAAAGGTCTGCATCAGGCTAAACCGCAGGAGAAAATTGGAATCCTTCAGTTTGATACTCATTTTGATTTAAGGGATCTAACCGATAATGGGCCGTCTAATGGGACACCGATGAGGAACCTGATTGAAAGTGGGACGGTAGAACCTAGTAATATGTACAATATCGGTCTTCATGGTTTTTTTAACACGAAAGATTTGAAGGAATTTGCCGATGAAAAAGGGGTTAACTATTTTACCCTTAGACAAGCAAGAAAAAAGGGAATAGAAGAAACGGTCCGCCATTGTTTAGCGGAATTAGAAACTAAGGTTGATAGGATTTACTTAACCGTCGATATGGATGTTCTCGATATTGCCTATGCACCAGGAGTACCGGCATCAACGCCAGGGGGCATGACAACAGCAGAACTGCTAGATGGGGTACTAGCGGCTGCCAAACATCCAAAAGTGAAAGCCATGGACATTGTCTGCCTTGACCCGCTTAAAGACACCCAAGTTCAACCAACAGTCAAACTCGGCACACACGTATTTTTAACCTTTTTAACAGGGGTAATGTTGCGGTAGGTGTCAGGCACCAAAAATCCTTTTTGGTGCCTGACACCACAAATGAATTAAAGGGTAAAAATAATAAGGGGGATGGATAATGGAAAATCAGACTGTAGTGAATGCGAAGCAACCAGAGTTACAGAATAGTAATATGATGAATATGGTAAAGTTTTTTGTTTTCAGTGCTATTGGTATTTTTGTATTCTTTGTACCGATTACTTTAAATGGGAAATCCTCGATTATGCTCGACCATTTTGTTTCGGCTATTCAATTGGCGGTTCCGAGTGTTTTGCCATATTATGCACTTTTAGTTATTTTATTAGGGGCAGTTTATCCTTTTTATAAGAAAACTTGGAAAAAGGATACGGTAACGTTAATATTTTCAATCTTGAAGATTCTAGGTTTTGTTGCCGGGGCGATGTTCGTTTTTAATGTAGGTCCAAAATGGTTTTTTAGTCCGGATATGGCACCATTCCTTTATAACAAACTAGTAATTTCGGTAGGTTTGTTAGTTCCGATCGGCTCAGTATTTCTTGCCCTGTTAGTCGGTTATGGTTTGCTTGAATTTATCGGAATATTCATGCAACCGGTCATGCGGCCGATATGGAAAACGCCCGGAAGATCAGCTATTGATGCGGTTGCTTCATTTGTTGGCAGCTATTCAATTGGTCTATTGATTACGAATCGTGTATTCAAAGAAGGAAAATACTCCATCAAAGAAGCTGCTATTATTGCTACAGGGTTTTCCACAGTTTCAGCTACGTTTATGATTGTTGTTGCAAAAACACTAAATTTGATGGACATGTGGAATGCTTATTTTTGGATTACGCTCGTCGTAACATTTATCGTCACAGCCATTACTGTTCGAATCTGGCCATTATCAAAAATGAGTGATTCCTACTATCAGGAGATGGAAGGCGATCAAGAGGTCATCATAAAAAAAGACCGCGTTAAAACTGCCTGGAAAGAAGCCATGATTACAGCAAATGATTCACCGAGCTTTGGCAAAAATATATGGGAAAATCTAAAAGATGGCTTTGTCATGACAATGGGAATTTTACCATCCATCATGTCGGTTGGGTTACTCGGTTTGATCTTGGCGGAGTTTACGCCTGTATTTGATTGGCTAGGATATATTTTCTATCCATTCACAGCACTTGTTCAGCTACCTGAACCTATGCTAGCAGCCAAGGCTAGTGCAGTGGGCATTGCAGAAATGTTTTTACCTGCCTTGTTAGTGACCAAGGCAGCAGTCGTAACAAAATTTGTTATTGCTGTTGTATCTGTCTCATCAATCATCTTCTTTTCAGCAGTGGTTCCATGTATTTTATCAACAGAGATTCCACTCACGGTTGGAAAACTGGTAGTCATCTGGTTTGAAAGAGTAGTACTAACTATATTAATCACAGCACCACTTGCATATTTACTTCTTTAAAATTCAAAATCGAAAATGATGGTGCCTGACACCATAAAAAGACACTTTGGTCATTTTGACCGTCTCCAGTGGACGGTTAGTTCCGCCAGCTTATGTTGGCGGATTTTTTTGTTCATTTAGACGGTAGCCTGTACATTTTAAGTCCTCCTTGAATTAACTATATTAGGCGATACTGCATAAGTAGCTTTATTACTTTTTTAATTTTGGCTATGTTAAAGCATTATGTTGATTTGACCAATCTGTTGATTGGAGAGGAAGGCGCGAAGACTCCTGCGGGAGTAGCGGTCTCGGGAGACCCCGCAGGAGTGAGCGACGAGGAGGCTCCCGGAACGCCCGCGGAAAGCGAAGTGCCTGGAGCGGAAATCAACAGACAAATTTAACAGAGCTTAATTTTTATACAAGGAGGGGAAAAGATGGATATTGATCTATTGAAAGAATGGATGAAACAAATTGAAGTGAAAAATATGATAAATGCTGACGTAGAAGTAGTAAATAACTCACCATTAGTTATGCTAGGAAAAGGACGTCAGGGGGCGGTCTTTCAGGTTACAGAAGATATTTGTGTAAAAGTGTTTGGAAATGCAGAAGATTGTGACCGTGAACATTATGCCTTATCTCTTGGACAGCATACGAACCTATTCCCGAAGATTCATGCGAAAGGTCCACTTTATATCGCTATGGATATTATTAGAGGGGTGGATGTACGTGAATATCTTCAATCTCAACCATTAACCGAGGAACTATCAGCGAAGCTAATTGACATGTTAATCACCTTTAAAACGATTGGGTATGAACGGATTGATCATCACAAAAGGCAAATATATATCCAGCCAGATGGTAATTTGAAAGTAATTGATGTGGCAAGGACTGTGTGGCGTGACAGGGTGTATCCATATCCACGGAAATTATTAAATTCCTTAGGAGACGAAAATAAGGCAATTTTCTTGTCACACGTTCAAGAAATGGCTCCTGAATTATATCAGGAATGGCTCCACTACATTCGCATGGAAGAGTTATCCCATCAAATTTATCAAATACTTCTACCTCAAAAACTAGACAAAGAAACAGTAAAGAATCTGAGCAAAAAGCTGTTAACAACAGAAGACGAAGAAAAATATGTTCTTCAGCTACAGGGATTGGTTCAAAAGGTGTTTAAAGAGGAATGGGTCAAAACGATGCTTGCTCGTGGCAAGGACCCTGAAGCAGTAATGGAAAAAATAGATAAGTATTGGGATGAACTTGAACAATCTCGAGTGCAGGAACAGTATAGAGGAATGAAACGATTTGAGGGAGAAATAAGCCGAAGTGATGGTAAACACAGTGATAAAGATAAAAAACGCGATCAGCACCGACGATTTGAAGGCGAAAGGTATTTTAGGGATTCGCGCGGTAAAAAGAGCAAAAAAGGCAGGAAAAAATAGAATTCTATAACATTATTATTGAAGTATAAAGACACTGTCCAAAGTAAGGCGTATTTCTGAGGAGAGCCCTAAATACTAACAAGGAGAAAGCTAAATGAAAGTACTAGTAATCTGGCGGCTACTCACTGTTGGCGGAGTAAATGCTGGATGGCGAAATCGCTCAATCTATTTCAAGAAACATGGTATTGATACTGAATTTCTTTATACAACAGATCATGGCGGGCTCCACATTATGCAGGACATAGCTCCTGTGTATTTAACCAAAGATGAAAAAAAAATTATAAAAATTATCCAAGAACACGATTATGACGCCGTCATTATTGTTGATACAGGTGCTGCCTACAAATGGCTTCGGAAAGCCAACTTTCAAGGCCCAGTTATTGTAGAAGCACGAACACCAGAGCTAATCAAGCTTACCCCTCACGTAAAATCGTTTAAAGGAATTCAGCCAGAATTAATCATTGTACCCTCCCAATATCAAAAGCGGTTAGTCTCCATTTTAACAAATGATGTCCCTATTGAAGTAATATACAATGGCGTAGATACGACCTTTTTCCGAGCACTATCGTCCAATGAAATTGATTTTCAGAGTACACCCGTACTTCCAAAAGATAAAAAGATTATCGGCTGGATTGGCAGATTGGACAAACGTAAAAACTGGCCGATGCTGCTTGAAGTGGCAAAAAAGATAAAAAGTGAACGTCAGGATATTGAAATTTGGGTAATCGGTGGCGCGCAAAGTGTGCAGCGCGAAGAATTTGCTGCCGCATGGCAGGAAGAGAATCTCACCGATATCATAAAATGGTTTCCTGTTATACCATATCAGCAAATGCCGCATGTTTATGCGAAAATTCGTCAATCTGGCGGTTGTACGCTTGCGACCACAAAATCAGAATCTTTCGGAAATACCTTTATTGAATCGATGACCTGCGGTGTTCCAGTGGTGGCCTCTAGAATGATGCCTGTAACTGAATTAGTAGTGGATGGGGAGACAGGCTTACTTTATCGTGGACAAAATGTCGATGATGCCGTTAATCAAATATACGGAATCATCGATCAACCAGATCGTTATCAACAAATGTCTCAGGCAGCAATTAATCGAGTGCAACAGAATTTTTCTATTCAAACAGTAGCCGATGCCTATGTTAATTTATTGAAAAGCATTGTCCAAAAGGATTCAGAGGTAGAAGGGGCGGTGGATAGTCCATGATTACCCCCATTTCCTATCAAAAAACATTAGAGGGGAAATCCAATGCACATTTAATGACCTTTAGTGATGGAAAGGACTATGTGGTAAAGTTCTTTCAGCCGGGTTTTGAAAGAACCTTACCTAATGAATGGGTCTCGTATTGTTTGGCGCGCTACCTCGACCTTCCAATTCCCTTTGCCCGCATAGTAGAAATACCACAGGAATTTATTACGCAAGTCCCTGAACTGAACGTCATGCAGCAAACTCAATTTCAATTTGCCTCATTATATGTCCCCGATTGTTTGGATGGACATCAAACTCCAAATATTTCCGGAATCCATAATCACCAGTCATTAGCAGGTGTCATTTTATTAGATTACTGGTTATGTAACCGGGACCGGACTCGCAAAAACATTATCTTGTGTGAAGAAGTAGATGAAACATACCACTTATGGATCATTGATCATGCGGAGATATTCGAATCTTACAATTGGAACGAGAATGATTTAGATAATCTGTCTGAGCAAATTCTGAAAAGTGCCACACACCAAATCATGGCGAAATTTATTGAATCCGAAGATAGTTTTACAAACTATATGGAACTGATTCAAACCATTCCCATTTTTTTAATCGAGGAAATTATATCAATGATACCAGATGATTGGATGGTTTCTAAGGAGGAAAAAAAGGCAATGGTTAGCGCCTTAGTAACAAGACGTAAGAGCATCCTTCCACACCTCATGCAGAGATTTTTGAAGAAAATTTATCGGCCGTTACATGTAAATAATTAGTCGTGCTTAAGGCACATATAAGAACAATTGTCTATTCCAAGTAACTGATTATTCATATACTAAAGTAATTCGTTATAACGAAAATATCTGACTGGTGATCTAGAATGGGTTCTTCACTCAAATTCAAATTGGGAATAATCTATCGAGAACCCTTTGATTGCCGTCAATGGAAGGAGGGAGTTTAATGGCAGCTATACAAAAAAGTGTAGATTCTTCAAGCTTAGCTGAGGTAATTGACCGTATATTGGATAAAGGTGTGGTTATTGACCTTTGGGCTCGTGTTTCCCTGGTGGGCATCGAACTACTTACTATAGATGCTCGTATTGTTATTGCCAGTGTTGACACTTGGTTAAAATATGCTAAAGCAGTGGGGCTTCTTAAAGATCATCATCACCATCACCCACCCCCTTACCCTCACGGAGAAGAATCCGGGTTAGAAGCTGCGCTATAAATAGTTTTATAGGGAGGAGCCAAGGCTTAATATTGCCTTGGCTCCTTTATTAAAAAATATTTTGTACAAAGGAGGAAGGATCTTGGATCAGTCAAGCAATGAAAGGAAGACGGGATTTGTGAAAACTGCTTTTTTTGAGGACATTATTGAGAGAACTCTTCACTACTTAGAGGCTGGGTTCCCAGTCCATTTTGTTGGTCCATCTGGGGTTGGAAAAACAAGCTTAGCAAAATATACTTCCCATCTTTTAAACAGGCCAGTCACAGTTATTCGTGGTCATCATGAATTGTCAAATAGGGATTTGATAGGACATTTTGTTGGATTGAAAAAGAAAGAAGTAATCGATAATTATATCCACTCAGTTTATAGAAGAGAACAAGAAATAAGCCCAACTTGGGTTCAAGGGCAACTAATTGAGGCAGTTATAAATGGCCATGTTGTTATTTATGATGAGTTTTCACGTTCCCGCCCTGAAACGAATAATATATTTTTATCACTTTTAGAGGAAAAAGTTCTTCCAATTTACGGGAAAGGGAAAGCTTCTTTTATAAAATGTCATCCCAACTTTTCCATCATTTTTACAAGTAACCCCGATGAATATGCAGGTACCTTTCACGCACAGGATGCTCTTTTGGATCGACTCATAAATATAAATGTAGATTCCTGCGATAAAGAAACAGAAATGGAAATTATCCATCAAAAAACAGGGATTGACTATCCTCAAGCAGAGAAGATTGTGGGACTTGTTTCTAGCTTAAGGTCATATGGGAATAGTTTTTCTCCTAGTTTACGAGCTTCATTAATGATTGCCACCGTTGCTACCAAAGCAAATATCCCAATTATTCCAAAGGATAAAAACTATCAGGCACTTTGCCTTGATGTATTGACAAGGCCACTGAGGCAAATTTTTCCGGAAAAGAATCGGGTGGAGATTCAGGAGCTAATTTTACAGGAAGTGCATAGAAAGGAAGAGCACCAATGAGTTCAAAAAATGGGGTGTATGTTTTTTGTGTAATACCTGAAAAGGAGCTAAAGCAGTTTGGTACGGTTTGTTTAAACGGAGAAGTAGGAGAGATATATACGGTTCATCACCAAAATGCTGCTATGGTGGTGACAAAGGTAACAGGTGAAGTTTTACCAGATCGACTTAACCTCTTTGCGCATCAACAAACTATTACGAACATTATGAAGCAATATACTTTAATACCCATGAGCTTTGGGAATGTGTTTCATTCTGAGGAGGATGTGCTCCTTATTGCAAAGCATTTAAATCCTGAATTTGAAAAACTGTTTTTACAGCTAAAGAATAAGATTGAGGTAGGATTAAGGGTCATAGCAAAACAGGAGTGGATTGACCAAGAAATGAAAAATGACACCGTATTAAGTGAGTGGAAAGCTGGTAAAAAGGATATTTCAAATCCAGCGACTTTTTATGACCAAATTGACTTAGGTGAGCGTGCACAAAATCTGGTATTACATCTTCAGAACAGGGTAGAGGAAGAAATATATGGTCCCTTAATAGAGTTAGCAGAAGCTGGAAAGCTAAATCAAACCATTCCAGGTAAGATTCTATTGAATGCAGCCTTTTTAATCGACCGGAATAACGAAGGAGCCTTTGACCAACGGGTTAATGATTTATATGAATCTTGGAAGAATCAGGTGGACTTTAAATATTCAGGGCCATGGCCTGCCTATAATTTTGTTAATATTCGTTTAAGGATAGAAGGGAAATTATGATTCATAAATTGTTTACTTTACCTATCCGTTCATTAATCAAACTTGGAGAAAAGATTCAAGAAGAGGTAGATCAAGAACTGTACGATTTACCGTTTTTGCAACAGCAGCTAGTTGAATTGCATATGATGTTCGAGCTGGAGGAAATTGATGAAGAGTCCTATTTAGTGCAGGAGCAAGAATTACTTAGACGATATAAGGTAGCTAAAGAAAGAGAAAAAAATGAGCGATGAAATGCATAGAGGATTGGTTTGAAAGGAGGAGGCATTATGTCTTATACAAGAGTCATGACTGATTTTATATATATATATGGTGTCATTTTAGCAGAGGAACTTCAATATTCAGAGGTTCCTTCTATACTGGGAATAGATCATAAGGAAGTGACATTTAAAACATTTAATAATTTAGCAGCTGTTATAACCCCTGTCAGTGCTCAAAATTATTCTCAACAACAAATTGATCTTCTGTTAAAAGATGCAGAATGGCTTAAACAAAGAGCCTTTCACCATCATGAAGTCATTTCTATTATCCACCAGCATTATTCAGTCCTCCCAATGTCCTTTTGCACCATTTTTCAGGATGAAAACAACTTAGAGAATTTACTAATAGAACAATATGATGTGATCCTTAAAAAGTTATTTAGCCTAAAAGGGAAACAAGAGTGGAATGTGAAGCTTTTTTGCCAGATTGATAGGACCCTGTCCTATGTTATAGAGAATAATACAGCCGTCGTTGAATTAAGAGGAAAATTAGCAACAATGCCCAAAGGAAAACAATTTTTAATGAAAAAAAAGCTTGAACATCTGATTGCTTCACAGATTGAATTAGAGCAGTCAAATTGGTGGCAGGAAATCAATGATGAACTTTCTCCCTTTGTCAATGATTTAAATCTAAGGCAAAATTGGGGGAAGGAAGTGACAGAACGGACAGATGAAATGATTGTCAATTGTGATTTTCTAATTGAAAAGGGCACCTCAGCCTATTTCTTAAACAAAATTCAAGAGCTTGAAGAATCATTTGAAGCGTTAGGCTGTGCCTTTCAGGTGACTGGGCCTTGGCCACCGTATCATTTTTCTAAAATGGAGAAGGAGACTAAGTAATGGAACAGAGGTACCAACTCCTAGAGAAGAAAGAAATGACGCTATTGGATCTTTTGGATGGAATTATTGATACAGGTGTAGTGGTTAGAGGGGAAATACTCATCTCTATTGCAAATATTGATTTAATTGTGGTCGACCTCAAGCTTTTGATTTCGTCCATTGAAAGTGCTTTTGGGAGCTATGAGCGAATAGAGGAGGCAAAAGGGAATGGAACGCTTACCGCTAGACTCAAGTAAAGTAGAGCAAGGGCTGGCTAAATTAGTCCTTACCATTATTGAATTGCTTCGTCAGTTAATGGAAAGGCAAGCAATAAGGAGAGTTGAAAGTGATTCATTGACAGATGAACAATTAGAGGAATTAGGATTAACATTAATGAGACTTGAGGAAAAAATGGAAGAATTAAAGATTATTTTTGGTTTAGAAAAAGAAGACCTCAATATTGAATTAGGTCCACTGGGGAAACTTTTATAAATCTGATGATAGGAGTGAGTTTATGCCCATTCAACATCCGACCCAATCATCCAATTTGTTAGAAGTGTTGGAGAAAATCCTTGATAAAGGAGTGGTTATTGCAGGTGATATAAAAATCTCGTTAGCAGATGTAGATTTACTAACAATTAAAATAAGGCTCCTTGTTGCATCAGTTGATAAGGCAAGAGAAATAGGCATGAACTGGTGGGAACACGATCCTTACTATTCTTCTAGAGGTAGAATAGCAGAAGAAGAGAATGCACAGTTACTTGAAAGAATCGATCGTTTAGAACATCTTATTGAGGCAAAAGCATTACCTCAGGAAGTGGAAGGGCAAATGTCCATAATAGAGCCAGTTGAAGAAAAAAAATTGCTCCTACCAGTTGAAAAAGAGCCACTCACATCTATGAAGAAGAGTGAGGAAAAAGAGTTTTTACAGGAGGTATTAGAGGAGCGGTATGTAAAAAAAGCAAGTGAAAATCATTCAAGTGGAACGGTTGCTGAAAAGTTATCAGAGAAGCATTCAGTACCAAAACAATCTCAAAAGCAAGATAAATCACAGGATAAAAACAAATACGAAAAAAAACATGGAAAGAGAAAGCCCCCTGAGAAACATTAGAACGTTTTTTACAATTAAGTGTATAGTATTTTAGGGAGTGGCTATGGGGCCACTTTTGTTTTTCCTTAATAGAAAAAAACCTTGATTTCTCAAGGCTTTGTGTAATTTCAGTATTGAAAGTTTAATAGATAGTTAAGGAGTTCACTACTCCTTCACTTTTTTCTTCTTTTTGTCTTTGTCCTTCTCTTTTTTCTTTTTTTCAGACTCTGAGAGTTGATTTATTAGTTTCTCATTTTGTTCTTTTAAATCAGCCAGTTCTGCTCGAACCTCAGCTTCAAAGCTTTCGATATAATTTGATAGGTCTGCTTCAATGGCGAATAAATGATTAACAATTTTAGCCCGAAGATCAGGCTCATGATTCTCTTGTTCAGTTTGTACCTCTGTCACTTCAGTAAGGACTTCTTGTTGTTCATTTATTACTTCAGCTGTTACTTCAGTTTGTTCCACTAGTTCCTCAGCTGCTGTTGTTGAAGGTAATGATTCAGTTTGGTTTAGTGCCTTCAAAAGCTCTTCCTTCAGTAAGATGTTCATCGATTGTAAAAAAGAGTCTATATCAAATGTATTCTCTTGAATGTTTTTATTTTTTTTACCCATTTTTCTACCCACCTTTTTATTTTTTTCAAAATATATAATGATTAATCCCCTGATTCTCACAAGTGACGGCAATAAGGGGTCCTACTAGATATATATTATGTAAAAGAGACGGACGAGCATAAACGAATATCATGAAAATAGAAAAAAGGGCTGTCTAACGCATTTTAAGTTTGCACTTTCCGACATAAAAACGCGAGAATTGTCTGTTTGTGCGCTTTCCCGAGGAATATTTACGAATGTTATGTTTTCAACTACTGCTGGAAATTGTTATATAATGGATGGGAATGTGGGGAATAATTTGCGAATTTTAAAGTAATTAAAGAATTTAAAGGAAATTTGTCGTAAATTTAGTTAGGGGGAAAATATTTATATGCGCAAGCACGTAATTGTCTATACAACAAACGATTGTATTGAATGCACGATGGTGAAGCAGGTACTAACACAAGAAGGGATTGCTTTTGAAGCAAGAAACATTTCGACTAATGCCGAATATCAAAAGGAAGTGGAGAAATACGGCTATCTGGGCGTTCCGGTAACAGTGTTTGAGGGTCGTGCAGTCAAAGGGTTTACAAACGAATTGAAAGAACTTATCGATTTAGTTAAAAATAAAAAGGCATAAATCCTTTACTATTTTTTAAAATAGGATTATGATTTATGTAATTTCATAAGTGAATCTACTAGGGGTGCCCAGATTGCGGGCTGAGAGAAAACGGCAACGTTTTTAACCCTTCGGACCTGATCTGGGTAATACCAGCGTAGGAAAGTAGTCGAGTGAATGTTGATTAATTACTCTTTCTAACTAACCAGGTCCAATTTTTGGATCTGGTTTTTTTATTTTTAAATAAGGGGAGATTGTTGTGGAAACAAACAGATGGTTTGAGACATTGGAAAAAGTAAGAGAGGGTGGACCGCTAGTACATAACATAACAAACGTCGTCGTCACGAACTTTACAGCAAATGGATTACTTGCACTAGGAGCATCACCTGTGATGGCATATGCAGCAGAAGAAGTTGCCGATATGGCGAAGATTGCAAGTTCCGTAGTTTTGAATATTGGAACGTTAAACTCGCAGACAGTGGAGTCTATGATTATTGCAGGAAAAGCAGCCAATGAAAATAATGTTCCCGTTATATTTGACCCGGTCGGTGCGGGGGCCACACCTTACCGTACGGAGACTGCACAAAAAATCATGAAAGAGGTTCATGTTTCGGTAATCAGAGGTAATGCTGCTGAAATAGCTAATGTTGTCGGGGAGAACTGGGAAATTAAAGGTGTAGATGCCGGCGACGCAAATGGAAACATTGTTGAACTTGCCATATCTTCTGCACAGAAACTGAACACCGTTGTGGTCATAACCGGAAAAGAAGATGTCGTGACAGATGGAGAAACAACCTTTGTTATTGAAAATGGACATCCGATATTGACGAAGGTGACAGGCACTGGTTGTCTATTAACCTCTGTAATTGGTGCTTTTGCTGGTGTGGAAAAGGATTTGTTAAAAGCTTCAGTGACTGCGTTGTCTTTCTATGGAATTGCGGCAGAGAAAGCGGCTGAAAAAACAGCTGAACAAGGACCGGGAAGCTTTCAAATCGAATTTTTAAACCAATTATCAAAAACAACTTCTAAAGATATGAAGCAACTTGCGTCCATTAAAAAAATGAATGAGTAAATGGGGGGTTTTTTTATGAAAAAAGCGCTAACGATTGCAGGATCTGATAGCGGTGGTGGAGCAGGGATTCAGGCTGATTTAAAGACGTTTCAGGAATTAGAAGTATATGGTATGTCGGCATTAACAGCAGTAACTGCTCAAAACACATTGGGTGTGCACGGTGTTTTTCCCATGTCAGTGGAGGCTGTTGCCAAACAGATTCAAGCTATTGGGGAAGATATTGGGGCAGATGCCCTGAAAACAGGGATGCTGTTTAATGCAGAAATCATAGAGGCTGTATCGGAACAACTAAAGATTTTTCAATGGGAAAATGTCGTGGTAGACCCGGTCATGATTGCTAAGGGAGGAGCATCTTTACTTTTAAACGAAGCGATTTCAGCGATGAAAGCCTATCTTCTGCCTTTAGCCAAGGTCATCACGCCGAATATTCCAGAAGCGGAAGTGTTAACGGGAATGACGATTCAAACGGCTGAGGAAAAAAGGGAAGCTGCGAGAAAATTACATGCACTAGGAGTAAAAAATGTCGTCATCAAAGGTGGACATGACGGGAATGAAGACGATGCAGTAGATTTATTATTCGATGGGAAGGAATTCTACACTTTTACGAGCCAGCGAATCAATACGAAAAACACGCATGGAACAGGCTGCACCTTCTCAGCTGCACTAACTGCAGAACTGGCAAAAGGGGCTAGTGTATATGAAGCCGTTTTGACAGCAAAGAACTTTATTCAGGCAGCAATTGAAGAAGATTTAGAAATAGGGCAAGGACATGGACCAACTAACCATTGGGCATATCGGAAAAGAAAGATCGGAAAAGAGGGTACCCCTTTATGACAAATTTACGAAAAGCGCTAAGTGTTTATTTTATTATGGGTAGCAATAACTGCTTAAAGGACCCTGTTGAGGTATTAAAGGAAGCCATTGCTGGGGGCATAACCTTTTTTCAGTTTCGTGAAAAGGGCGAAGGGGCTTTAACTGGCGTTGAAAAATATTCACTCGCCAAAAAACTCCAAAGCATATGTCGGGAGAATCACATTCCATTCATTGTGAATGATGATCTTGAACTTGCACTTGAATTAAATGCGGACGGTGTACATATTGGACAGGAGGACGAATCTGTAAGAACAGTAAGGAGTAAAATTGGTGACAAGATCTTGGGTGTTTCTGTTCATACAAATGAAGAAGCTACTGCAGCCTTACGGGATGGAGCGGATTATTTTGGTATTGGACCTGTTTTTCCAACCACCACAAAGGCAGACGCCAAACCATCACGAGGAACGACACTTATTGAAGCATTACGCAGTGAAGGATTCACCATCCCGATTGTGGGAATTGGTGGAATTACGATTGAAAATGCTTGTTCTGTTGTTGAAGCAGGGGCAGATGGCGTTTCCGTGATTACCGCTATCAGTCATGCAGATTCGCCGTTAGAAGCTGCAAAAGCATTAAGAAAAAATCTAGTTGCCTTAGAGGGTCAGGAGTGATGAGTGAATGAAGAAAACACAAAAGCTTACTTTAACTGCCATGATGATTGCCATTGGAACCATGTCCAGTAATCTCTTTTATATTCCCATAGGATTTACCAAGGTATTTCCTATTCAACATTTTCTGAATGTGCTGTCAGCGGTTCTTTTAGGACCTTATTATGCTGTTGCACAGGCCTTTTGTGTTTCATTATTAAGAAACGTTAGGGGAACAGGTTCCCCGTTTGCCTTTCCAGGCAGTATGGTCGGAGCGTTGCTCGCATCTCTATTATTCTTGAAAACTAGAAAAATCTATCTAGCGTTTTTCGGTGAAGTAATCGGGACAGGAATCATAGGTGCCATACTTTGCTATCCAATCGCTACACTATTACTTGGACAAAAAGCAACATTATTTGGGTTTATCCCTTTGTTTATTTTTAGCTCATTTGCAGGTGCATTGATTGGATTTGTGATTTTAACCGTATTTTTACGGAAAAAAGTGGTGAAGATTGAGGCAACCCAAGCCAAAATGTAAGGTGGTACGCACTATGAGGAATGAAATAGCGGAGAAAATTGAAGTTGAGGTTGAAGCGAGAAAAGATGAACTTCTTGAATTGCTAGCCAAACTAGTCGCTTACCCTACAGTAAGCCCTCCAGCCCGAAATACAAATAAAGTCCAGGAATTTATTAAAGTTTACTTAGAGGATTTGGGCTTCAAGACAGATAAATGGGATGTATATCCTGGAGATCCTAATGTAGTGGGCATTTTGCGTGGGGAGGCTTCTAATCAATATAATAGCTTGATTATAAATGGTCATGTGGACGTTGCTGAGGTGGGAGATGACAAGGAGTGGGAATCTTCTCCATTTAACGCTAGAATAAAAGATTCGTTTATATATGGTCGGGGTGTCGCTGATATGAAAGGTGGGATTTCGGCTTCACTCATTGCGATTAAGCTTTTAAAGGAAATGGGAGTTCCTTTGGGTGGTGATTTGCAATTTCAATCCGTCATCGGTGAAGAAGTTGGAGAGGCAGGAACACAGGCATGTATAGAGCGGGGGTATACCGCTGATTATGCAGTTGTGGTAGATACGAGTGATTTACATATTCAAGGACAGGGCGGCGTCATTACTGGTTGGATCACAGTTCAAAGCAAAGAAACCTATCATGATGGATTGCGGAGAAAAATGATTCATGCAGGAGGTGGCCTAAAAGGGGCCAGTGCCATTGAGAAAATGATGAAGATTATTGCGGGACTTCAGGAACTGGAGAGACATTGGGCTGTGACGAAAAGCTATGAAGGCTTTCCACCTGGCACCAATACAATTAATCCGGCAGTTATTGAAGGAGGCAGGCATGCAGCTTTCGTGGCTGACCACTGTGCATTATGGGTCACGGTTCATTTTTTTCCGAATGAAGACTATGAAGAAGTGATCAAGGAAATTGAACAACACATCGGTGCCGTCGCCGCTGCCGATCCTTGGCTTAGAGAGAATCCTCCAACTTTCGTTTGGGGTGGAAAATCTATGATAGAGGACCGTGGTGAAATTTTTCCATCATTAGAATTGGATCCGGATCAATTAGGAACCAAGATATTAACGGAAGCCTATGAAAAAATGATAAACTGCACGCCGACGATTGGGATGTCTACGACCGTTACTGATGCTGGATGGCTCGGACGGGCAGGTATTCCAACCGCCATTTTTGGACCAGGTAAATTGGAAGATGCGCACGCTGTAAATGAGAAGGTCGAAATTCGTCAATTATTAGACTTTGCAAAAGTAATAGCTAAGTTTATCGCGGAATGGTGTAACACCAAGAAAGAGGGGCATCATGAAATTTTCTGAGAGACTTTTTCAAAAAGTACAAGATATTTGGGGAAAGACCCATGAGCATCCATTTGTTGTCGGGATGGGAAAAGGGGACCTTCCAGTTGAATCATTTATTCGTTACATGAAACAGGATTATGTGTTCTTAATTGATTATTCAAAGCTGTTTGCTTTAGCTACTGTGAAATCAAGAGATATTGAAACAATGGCCGCTTTTGCCAAGCTGTTGCATGAGACCTTACATGGGGAGATGGATTTGCACCGGGAATATGCCGCACGATTCGGGATTACACTTCAGCAGTTAGAAGAGACGTCGCCAAGTCCAACCAACCTTGCTTATACAAGATACATGCTACATGTAGCACAAAATGGCTCGCTTGAAGAATTAATTTCGGCGTTATTACCTTGTATGTGGAGCTATTGGGAAATTGGCAAGATGCTAGCTGAAGAATATCAAGGTGCTAGCGGACACTATCTATATGGTGAATGGGTAAAAATGTACTCTTCTAATGAATTTGGTGAGTTAGCTAAGTGGCTTATTAACTTACTAGATTCATTGGTAGAGGGAAAACCAGAATGGGAGTTAGCCATCTTGGAGCAGCATTTTTTGACAACTTCCCGCTTTGAATATATGTTCTGGGATATGGTTTACCAGGGGGGCGAGTGGCCTGTCTAATCTGTCAATGTTATCAATTAACAAACTCTCCTACTCATTCAATGGGGAACGAGGGGTTTTTGATCAGATTTCACTAGATGTTAACTCTGGAGAATTTGTTTCCGTCATTGGTGCAAGTGGTTCTGGAAAAAGCACACTTTTTAAGTTGATTACTGGATTATTGACACCGAAACAGGGTGAGATCCTAATCAAGGGTCAGCAATCTGGGAAAAGAGCAGGAAGTGTAGGTTACATGCCGCAAAAGGATTTGCTTTTACCATGGAGAACGGTAGTAGAAAATGTTTTGCTCCCAATAGAAATTGCAAAGGAAAGTAAACAAAGTAAACTACCAGAAGTCCGGGAGTGGCTCGACCGTTTTGGTTTAGCAGCTTATGAAAAAGCCTATCCGGGGGAACTATCTGGCGGAATGAGGCAGCGAGTAGCTTTCCTTCGAACGCTTATGACCGGGAAGGATCTTTTATTATTAGATGAACCGTTTGGAGCGCTTGATTCACTGACCAAAAGGAAAATGCATAGCTGGTTATTAGGGCTGTGGGGAGAGTTACAAAAAACGGTGTTGTTCATCACTCACGATCTGGAGGAAGCGATTTTATTAAGTGATAGGATTTATGTACTGAAAGGTGATCGAGGAGTTCAAGAGGTTAAAGTGAAGCTTCCTAGACCAAGAAACGCAGAACTGATTTACGAATCAGAGTTTATGCGGATGAGAAAAGAATTGGAGTGGCTGATTCAAGATGAAAACTAGAGTAAAAAAGTGGTCTGGGGATTATGGGTTGTTTTTACTGGTTGTGATCCTCCTTGTTAGTCTTTGGGAGTGGGTTGTAAGACAGGAATTCATACCAGCCTTTATTTTGCCATCTCCTTCAGCCATTTGGGCATCTTTGGTCGAAAATAGGGAGCTTTTGTTGGGGGAACACCTACCGGCAACCCTGAAGGAAGTCTTAATCGGTTTTGTGATTTCTGTTTTTGGAGGTGTGCTACTAGGAATTGGGATGCATTTTTCACGTCCATTAGAAAAAATTCTTTATCCTTTCCTAGTTGTCTCGCAAACAGTGCCGTTAATTGCGATTTCTCCCATCTTCATTATGTGGTTTGGCTATTCGATTTGGAGCAAGGTTGCGGTAACGATCCTAACAGCCTTTTTCCCCATCGTCGTTAGTACATATGATGGATTGAAATCTGGTGGAAATGAATACCGTGAATTACTTTCAACGATGGGAGCAAACCGCTGGACTATTTTTCAAAAAGTACAGGTTCCGATGGCTTTGCCTGTGTTTTTATCAGGCTTGAAATTGACAGTTGTTTACAGTGTAGTCGGAGCTACGATTGGTGAGTGGCTTGGTGCCAGTGAAGGGCTTGGGTACTTCAGCAGACGGATGTCAGGAAGTCTAAAGGCAGATGCCGTGTTTGCTGCCATATTTCTTTTATCCTTGCTAGGAATTGTCCTGTTTTTATTAATTGGTTTAGTAGAAAAGCAAGTATTGAAAAATAAATTTCGCAACTAAGAGAGGTATATATAATGAAGAAAAGTTTTTTGATCGTAATCAGTTTATTGATGTTGATGGTAAGTGCTTGTGGAAAAAACAATGAGAATGCTTCTGATTCGAAGGGATCAAGCGGGAATAATAAACTTGAGAAAGTTAGCTTAATGCTGGATTGGTATCCAAACGCTGTACACTCGTTTCTATATGCAGCAGAGGAAAAGGGATATTTTAAAGAGCAAGGCCTTGATGTAGATATTCAGATGCCTGCAGATACGAATGATCCGCTTAAATTGGTTGCTGCAGATCAAATCGATATGGCAATAAGCTATCAACCACAGGTTCTAGTTGCACGTGGCGAAGAGATCCCTGTTCAATCGTTCGGTGCGATTGTTCGACATCCACTTAATCAATTAATGGTTCCTGCAGATGGTTCTGTTCAATCACCAAAGGATTTAGCCGGAAAAACAATCGGCTATCCTTCGATCCCACTCGATGAAGCGATTGTACAATCGATGGTTAAGTCTGATGGTGGAGATGAGAAAAAGGTGAAAATGGTCGATGTAGGCTGGGACTTAATTCCTGCGATGGCAACAAAGAAAACAGATGCGCTTATTGGCGGTTATATCAACCATGAAAAGTTATTGCTAGAAAAAGAGGGACATCCGATGCGCACCTTAAATCCAGCTGATTTTGGTGTACCTGATTATTATGAATTAGTATTGGTGGCTAGTGAGAAGGGATTAAAAGCAAAACCAGAAGTGTTCAAGAAGTTTCTGACAGCAATTGGCAAAGGACAAAAGTTTGTAGCAGAACATCCAGAAGAGGGATTGGCGATTTTATTAAAGCATGAAGATAAGTCTTCCCCACTTGAGAAGGATATTGAAACAAAGAGCTTGGAAATGTTATTACCACTAATGGATGCAAAAGACCACCCATTCGGTTACCAAGATTCTGAAACTTGGAACAAGGTTGCGGAATGGCTAAAGGATAATAAAGTGATTAAAAACGAGGTAAACGCCGAGGAAGCGTTTAAAAATTTATAAGGTAATAGGTAGAAAAATGTAGAAGAAAAAATGCTGTTGGATTCGATATCCACAGCATTTTTTTAAAAATTATGTACAAAAGGTAATAAATACATATTATAGGTAATTTATGGGGAAGGTATTGTTTAGTATGTCATTTTTGGAGGTTATTATGGAGGAAAAAGGAAAACAGATTAGGCTCACATCGGGTGAGATTAGTCAACTATGGCTTCAATATTTAAATGACAGCTCTAGCATCTGTGTTCTTACTTATTTTTTAGAAAAGGCTGAGGATTTTGAAATTAAGCCTATAATTGAATTTGCTTTAGAATTATCAAAGTCACATATTCAAAAGATTACAGCCATACTAACAGAGGAAAAAAATGTTGTTCCATATGGTTTTAATATTGAAGAGGATGTTGATTTAACTGCGCCTAGACTGTATTCAGACAGTTTTGTCCTAAATTTTATTAACCAGATGTCAATGGTTGGACTTACAACATATGCTGGTAGTGTTGGAACCTCTGTAAGAAGTGATATTAGATCCTATTACATGGATTGCCTAACAGAAACCATGCAATTATATAATAGGTCAACTGAATTATTATTGTCGAAAGGATTGTTTTTCAGGTCTCCGAGCCTGCCTAATATAGAGAAGGTTGAATATGTAAAAAAGCAATGGTTTATGTTAGATGTGTTTGGAGAAAAAAGACCATTAGTTGCTGCGGAAGTTGAAAATTTATTTGCGAATCTGAAAAGAAATGCCTTGGGAGTCGCTGCTCTTACTGGATTTAGTCAGGTTGCCAAGGATAAGGATGTAAAACAATTTTTTTTAAAGGGTTTAGAAGTAGGTAATAAACATATTAATTTATTTAGAGGTAAGCTTGAGGAAAGTAAACTTCCTTCACCGATGGGTTGGGATTCAGAAATAACAAATAGTACAGCCCATACTTTCTCAGATAAACTGATGATGTTCTACACAAGTGGTTTAATTGCTTTGAGCGTTGGCTATTACGGTACAGCTGTCAGTCAAAGTCCTAGAGGAGATCTTAGTACAATGTATAACAGGCTTTCGTTAGAAGTACAGATGTATGCTGAAGATGGAGCTAATATCATGATTAAAAATCGATGGTTGGAACAGCCTCCAATGGCATCCGATAGAGATGAATTAGTAAGAAAAAAGAATTAATTGTAACTCACATGTACAGTCCTTATGCATTTAGCAGAAAGGGCTTTACATGTGAGTGAAGGGTAGGCTTCAAGAATATTGATGACGGAGGACATGATTAAAAATGGGTCCTGACAGCATCTTAACGAAATGATTGATAATAGAGCCGAGTGATAAGTGTCATTAGGTAAGCCGAATGTTGGGAATTCGGCTTTCTTTTTTTGTTAAGGAAGTTTATGATGGTGCTTGCGTTTCTGATTCCGATTCCATGTCCTTGGTAAAGGTCATCTCCAAAATAAATGACATTTTCGGCACGCCAATGTGGTTCTTGAGGGTTAAAATCTGGATTGTTGAAATGGAGAATGTCACCGGGTAAATAGTCGTCCCCAACTTTTTGATACATTTTCATATCCTCATCAAATTGCCAATCCATTAAATAAAGATTGCTAAAGAGAATGTCAAACCTTGAGCTACCTATAGAGTAAAGTGTGGCAATATATAAAACAATGGCAACTGCCGTGGAACATTCGAAGGCATAAAGAGACCCATTTTTTATGATATCTAAAATAGCTACTGAGGGTCTGATGTTGGGTTTTATGAGAAAGCCTCCATTATTTAGACGATTCCAATACTGTTTATTGCAAAAGGCATATTGAAAAGTAGTAAACTTGGCACCGCTTTTATCTTGTTGACGGGCAGCAGTCATTGTGTTCGTACGGAACGTCAATTCAAATTTTAGTTGATCTAGTGTGGCATACTCATAATTTCCACTATATTTCTCCATATATTCAATAATCGTTCTTTGTTCTTTGTTGGAAATGTGTGGAAATAAATCCGCTGGTTTCACACGCTGGTGATTAATAATAATCATATTTACCTCCTGTTTCTGTTTCCGCCAAATCACTTCCTTTTAAAAATATGAAACTTTGCCACAACAAATGACAGCATTAAATGGCACAACAAAAAAGGGTTGGATTTTATCCAACCCATATCCTTTAATTAGCTTTTTAGTAGTGCATGCTTTTGGTTTTTCATGAATTTGATGTACATGAGTAAAAATACGAATGCACTGATTAGCCGAAGCACGGTACTGATTTCCATTGATTTCTGCATGCCTGTTGTTTCTAATAGCCATATGCCAATTTGAGGGGCGATAAAGGCAACGAATGATAGGAGAACATTATAGGTAGTAATACAATATGTCCTTTTTTCCTTTGGTGACTGCTCCAACAAAAGATTGAACAACAGGAGCATCGTGCCCGAAACAAAAAATCCAGATGTCATGGCAACAAATGTTAAATAGTAAAGGTTCGTTGACAGTACATTTAAAATCGGAGCAGTTGCCATACCAACTGCTACCCAGACGAGCATAAGTGTATTTGATTTTTGTTCGGCCCATTTTTTCCATAAGGGAAACGAAAAGATTTGCACTAACTGGTTAGCGACAGAAAAGATACTGATCCAAAGAATCGTAGCGTGTGCATATTTTACGTTATAAATATTAAATAATCCCCATACCAACTGCCAAGTAAAATTAAAGCAAAGTGCAGATATTAGAAACCATTTGTACCCGTTATCCTTAAAAATAGACCAATCCATCAATGAATTTTGTTCCTTGTTTCTCTTCGGCTCCGCCTTTTCTTTATGCTTCAATAAGAAGAACACTTCTAACAGTCCAAAAACAAAAGCAATAAAGAATAAAAATTGATAAGCGAGTGCATTGTCTGTTTGTTTTTTCATGACGATACCGATAATCAGGGTGGTAACCATCCCTACAATGGTTAAAAGCCGATTTCTGTCACTAAAAAATGAACCTCTTCGTTCTTCGCTGATCATTCCACTTATTAGTGTTTGCCAACCAATGTTAGAAATGGTTCCTGGAACATTCATTAAAGCAACAATAATTAAAAATGCCCAGGCTTGATAGTCAGAAGTAACGAAAGCCACTCCAATCAATAATAAAAACATGATTCTAGCCCAAAAAACGGACATCGCTACCGTTCTTTTTTGCTGCTCTAGTCGATTTAATACAATCGCAGCAGGAATCGTGGTTAATAGGGCAACTAGCGGGGGGAGTGAACTAATAAGCCCAACCTGATAATTAGTAGCACCAAGAATAGAAATTGCAAAAATAGGAAAAAAATTACCTGCAAGATTCACAGCTATGGTTGACACCATTCCATGATAAATACTAATTTTTTCATTATATGTGCGCATGTGTCTTCACCGTTTCATATTTAATTATCTTTGTTATTATACAATCGATCAGGGTTATTTTGATGAAAAATAATTTAATATTTTAAAATAATTTTATTTAAGAACGTTGGAAACCGCAAAAGACAATGTTTGTAAGCTTTTTTTATCTACTCTCAAGGCACTATATTTAAAAAGTTTTTATTCGTTTGCTTTATCCAATTGTTTCTGTTATAGTTAAGAAGAATTATTTTTGTGGATCGGCAAGAGTGTTAAGTGAATATGCTTTCTGTCTTGAAGATTTGAGCAAGGATAGTACCAAAATGTGTGCACAGCACACAGCAGGAGGATACACAAATGGAACAAGGTAAAGTAAAATGGTTTAATGCAGAAAAAGGTTTTGGATTCATCGAGCGCGAAGGTGGAGACGATGTATTCGTACACTTCTCTGCAATTCAAGGCGAAGGATACAAATCATTGGATGAAGGTCAAGAGGTTACGTTTGAAATTGAAAATGGTCAACGTGGACCACAAGCGGTTAACGTACGTAAAGCATAATAAAAGCTTTATATAAATGAAAAAAGACTCTCTTGTAGAGTCTTTTTTTTGTATACATATGAAAGTATTAGAAATAAAGGAAGACAAACAAAAACCCCCGTTCTCATCGAAAGAACAGAGGTCATGAATCAATAAAGCAAATGGTAAAATCAGTATAACATAGAAAATAGAAAAGACCTACTTTTTCTGTAAAAAATTAAAAATTCGTCCAAAGCATCTTAAATGATGCCCATATTTGGCATCGCGATTAATGTTTTTCATATGAAATGATATAATCTACACATATACATAATGGAAGGAAGTGTGGAGTGGTGATCGAGCAGCCGCTAATAGAATTATCTGATCTAACACAATATATTCCGCCAAAGGGTGAGTTCGATACTTTTCGGGATGAGGACCATTATAAGGAAAAGCTTAAGGAATGGGGGCTTTCCTCAGCCAAGGAAGCAAAAAGGGAATTTTGGTACAAAGACCGGAACTACCAGCGTCTGGTATCCATTAAAGGTTATGAAACCTACGGGAGTGCTGCTGAACTAAATACGGTTGTCATTGAATTTAACGATGGCCAGTTGAGCTGTATCCACCCAGCCTATTTGAAGGAAATGCAGCAATCAAGCTTTGGTAAAGAAAGCTTATTGAATCTTGAGGATAATGACATACCGACAGTAGATAGTGGAGGCAAAGTAGAAAGTAACAAGGCAGAAGATCGTTCGCCTACTAGCAAAGAACTTCCGAAAAAAGAGGACGAGCCAAAGCCGAAGCAAGCAAAAGTGAAAGAAACAAAGCCGAAGAAAGAGAAGGCTCCCAAGCTCGAGTTGCCGGCTGATAAAGTACACTTTACTGCAACTGTTAAACAGTTTGCCTTGACTTACAATCCGTTCAATGAAGAAAACGATGAAGTGGTTGTCTTAGAGAATGTAAAAGTCATTCAGGACAATCCACTGGAAATTGGTTATGCATGGTGCAGTCACAGCAAAACCCTTAAAAAGTTTGAACTGGCCGTTGGAGATCAACTTGAATTCGACGGCAAAGTAGCGGCTAAGAAGTTAGCGAAGGGAAAAGATGTAGAGGAAGAATTTTTAGTTGATGTGCCGGTGCTTTACAAAGTGAATAATCCTTCAAAAATTGTTAAGAACTAGGTGGGACACTAGTTTACAAGAAATAGACGTGCAAATGGATGCACGTCTATTTTTTTAGGCTTTTTAAAGCTGTTTGCAGAATTTTCCTCTATGTTGATTTGAGCGGAAGTTGCGAGCTCCTCCAACATGGTATCGCCTTTCCTTCGTGGGCGCTCATGATATTCAAAGTCCTATGGCAAAAGCGAAGTATCAAGTCTACGTGCCCGAAGTGGCTGAAGGAAAGAGGAATGGGTAACGTAGAAGGTGTCTACGTTCCCGAAGTGGCTTCTGGAAAGGGAAATGGGTAACGTAGAAGGTGTCTACGTGCCCGAAGTGGTTGCTGTAAAGGGGAAAGGGTAACGTAGAAGTGTTCTACGTTACCGAAATGGCTGAATGAAAGAGGAATGTGTAACGTAGAAGCTATCTACGTGCCCGAAGTGGTTGGCGGAAAGGGGAAAGGGTAACGTAGAAGGTGTCTACGTGCCCGAAATGGTTGGCGGAAAGGGGCATGGGTAACGTAGAAGGTGTCTACGTGCCCGTAAAAAAGACGCATTCAGTACACAAACGGGTCTTATTGCTCAGAATTCTG
>NZ_JBCNAC010000163.1:0-1381 GCF_050477885.1 Neobacillus rhizosphaerae | reverse complement strand
TGATGCTAGACTAAAAAACGGACACGGTAAATTGGCACTTTCGTTATAATGAATAACAAAGAACAATTAAAGGACGTGTCTATATGGGGAAACATTTTGATCTCGAATATAAAATACAGATTGCACAAATGGTCGTAGAAGATGGTAAAAAAGCAACTCAACTAGCAAGAGACCTAGATATTCCAGTTGGAACTATAAGGAACTGGGTCGATGCATACAAGAAAAAGAGGCAAAAGGGTTTCGTCGGGAGCGGCAATACTCCCCCTGAATTAAAGCCTTATATGGACATCCAAAAAGAAAATATAGACTTGAAACAGGAGGTCGAAATCTTAAAAAAAGCCTTGCACATCTTCACCAAAAACCCCAACTAACCTACCAATTTATCAGGGATCATAAAGATGTGTTCCCGGTGGAGAAGATGTGCGAGCTTCTCGGCGTTTCAACAAGTGGGTATTATGACTGGCTCAAACGTGAACCAAGTGAACAAGAGAAACGGCGCAAACAACTGGCCGAAGAAATCAAGAAAGCTCATGAGAAATCAAGGGGCATGTATGGCAGCCCGAAGATAACCAAAAAACTTCACAAGAATGACGTTAAAGTCTCAGAACGTACCGTCCAACGAATTATGCGCGTGGAGGGTATTAAATCCAAGACAGCCAGGAAGTTCAAAGTAACGACTGACTCAAGTCATAAAAACCCGATTTACCCGAACCTTCTAAAACAGAATTTTACTACGGATGCGCCGGGAGAGGTATGGGTTGCGGACATTACGTATATCTGGACAAAGGAAGGATTCCTATACCTCGCTTCCGTCATGGATCTTTATTCGCGTAAAATCATAGGATTTGAGATTAGCAACCGAATGAAGAAGGAACTGGTCATCACAGCCCTGGACCGGGCCATGAAGCATCAGCCGCCTCAAAAGGGGCTTATTCATCACTCTGATCGTGGAAGCCAATATGCTTCCCTGGACTACACAGACAAGCTGAAAAAAGCAGAAATAGAAATTAGCATGAGTGGCAAGGGAAACTGTTATGACAATGCTTGTATTGAATCGTTTCACAGTATTATCAAAAAGGAATTAATCTACCAGAAAACATATAAGACAAGAGCAGAGGCAAAGAAGGAAGTTTTTGAGTATATCACTTGTTTTTACAATCCAGAGAGGATCCATTCAACTATTGGATACCAATCACCGATGGAGTTTGAAAAAGCTTATTACGCAAAAAATAAAGCAGCCTGATATTACCCTTTTCCTGGATGAATGATGAGGTAACGACAGTTAGGTCATCATTCATCCAGGCCACCAAGCGTTAGCGCGGTAGGCTGAAAATTAAAAAAGTGCCCGATTTAATTTGTCCGTTTTCTTGACGTAGTATCA
>NZ_JBCNAC010000162.1:0-131114 GCF_050477885.1 Neobacillus rhizosphaerae | reverse complement strand
TTTAGTTTTCAAAGAACAATATTCGTGCTATCGAAGATGATTTTTCTCTTGTTAAGAGCTTGTACCCTTCAAAAGCGACTTCCTAAATTTATCATATCGATCAACTAAATGTCAACAACTTTTTTCACTTTCTTTTGTTGTTTAACTCTCTCGCTGAGGACGAGTTTTAATATAACATGTTATAAAAATGATTGCAATATAATTTTAAAAGTTTTTTGGTTTAAATATTTATCATAAGTATTGTACCTTTACTATATCTTCGCTCTTTAAAAAACTATTGGTTATTTTATTTATTGTTTATATAAATTTGTGGGTAAATATATTAAGTCATAACTAGAACAAGGAAAGGATAAAATAATAGGAACACCTTTAAATAATTTGAATCACTTAACACATGTATCCCCTTAGGAATGCTTTCGTCCTTCCCTTAGATACTCCATTATGTGTAAAATCAAAGTATATTCCTCTTAGTTAACTGCACTCTTTGATAATTGCTTAATTTCTACTGACTAATAAATTGGACGTGAATGAGTATGAACAATATGGAGATAGATATTTTAATCAAACTGGGTATTTCCGCATTTTTTGGCCTAATTATCGGTTTGGAACGTGAATTAAAAAGAAAGCCTGTAGGACTGAAAACCAGTCTCGTTATATCTGTAGTAAGCTGTTTGCTAACTATTGTATCTATTCAATCTGCTTATATGTTCCCTAACTCTGATGATGTGAAGATCACCATGGACCCACTTCGCTTGGCAGCTCAAATTGTTTCAGGAATAGGTTTTTTGGGGGCAGGAGTAATTTTAAGAAGAGGGAATGACAGTATTTCAGGTTTAACGACTGCTGCCATGATTTGGGGAGCAGCTGGTATTGGCATTGCAGTTGGTGCCGGATTTTTTTTAGAAGCATTTGTGGGAGTAGCTCTTCTTATTATAAGTGTTGAATTAATTCCTTTTCTCATGAAACTATTTGGGCCGAAACAATTACGTGAAAAAGAAATTATGCTTCAACTATTTATTAGAGACCAAGCGCAAATCGACAAAGCGATTACCTTTCTTCTCGAGAAAAAATATATTATTCGTCGACTTAGAATTAAAGATTTAGATAATGGAGATCACTTAGTGCAGATATTAGTAGCAGTAGATTATCGTAATAAGACTACAGAAGTGTATGCATCAGTTTCTAATATAGAAGGAGTACAAAAAGTAGAAATAGAAAGTATAAGCTAACGGCCCTGTTACTATTGAAAAAATTACAAGATTTCCTCTTGCAAGTTATTTGTAATACGGATATAATTTTCCTTGTACCAAACTTATTAGGGGGCTTAGCTCAGCTGGGAGAGCGCTTGCATGGCATGCAAGAGGTCGTCGGTTCGATCCCGATAGTCTCCATATTCCAAAACCTTTGCGAAGCAAGGGTTTTTTTATTTTGTAAACCTACTTTTTTCATCCTCTCTTAAAAATGATAAATATTTCCTATTTTTACAAATTCATCTTGCTTTGTTAATTTTATTTTCACTATAATAAAAGCGTATAATAATGTTTTAAAAATTTTGAAAAGTCTGTAATTAAAAGAAGGGGGTAGCTACTCAAAACAAATATATGTTATTTCCTCATGTTCTTCTTTCCAGTTTGGATTTCTTCACCATTTGACCCATCAGCATTGTCTTTTCTATTAACCTCAGATTCAGAACAAAGGATTTTTATGAGAGGGGGAGCTTCCATTGGAGGCAAAACAAATAAAGGCTAATACTGAAAGCGATTACAGCTCCATTGTTCAATCATCATCTTTCCAGACATTACTCTCCGAAAAGAAAAAATTTATCATTCCCATTACCATTTTCTTTTTCTGTTTTTATTTTGCATTGCCCATTTTAACTTCTTATACCACGGTATTAAACCACAAATTTATCGGCAGCATCACTTGGGCATGGGTTTTTGCTTTCTTACAATTCATAATGACATGGGTTTTGTGCATGCTCTACTCGAAAAAGGCAGCAAGATTTGATGAATTAGCTACTCAAGTTGTTGAAGAAGGAGGAAAAAGCTAATGAATACAGCTGCTTTTACGATGTTTCTTTGTATTGTTTTTATCACTTTAATAATTACCTATTACGCTTCGAAAAGGACAAAGAATGCTAGTGAATTTTATACTGCTGGTGGGGGATTGACAGGCTGGCAAAATGGACTCGCCATTGCTGGTGATTATATGTCTGCCGCATCCTTTCTTGGAATAGCTGGTGCAGTAGCCTTAACCGGTTTTGATGGATTCTTTTATAGTATCGGTTTCCTTGTTGCTTACCTAGTGGTTCTTTATATCGTAGCGGAACCCATGCGAAATCTTGGAAAATATACCTTTGCAGATATGATTGCCTCCCGTTTTGATGCGAAGAAAGTACGTGGATTTGCTGCCATGAACACCGTTACAATTTCAATATTTTATATGATCGCTCAGCTAGTCGGAGCGGGTGCACTCATTAAATTATTATTAGGCTTAGAATACACAACTTCTGTATTAATTGTTGGTGTGTTAATGACAGTGTATGTTATTTTTGGAGGCATGCACGCAACAAGCTGGGTGCAAATCATTAAAGCTGTTCTATTGATGGGTGGGACCTTCTTAATTTCTATTATTGTTTTTTCTAAGTTTAACTTCAGTATTACAGATATGTTTACTCAGATGAAAACAGCCACACCTTTAAAGGAAGCATTCCTAAATCCTGGTGTGAAGTATAAAATTGGGCTTGATACGATTTCCTTAAACATGGGACTCGTTCTCGGAACAGCTGGACTGCCTCATATTTTAGTCCGCTTTTTCACCGTTAAGGATGCTAAGACTGCTCGCAGTTCCGTAGTTTACGCTACATGGATTATTGGAATCTTTTATGTTATGACTATTTTCCTTGGCTTTGGTGCAGCAGCCTTTGTTGGTACAAATAAAATCGTCGCCGCAAATCCTGCAGGCAATATGGCTGCTCCCCTTTTAGCCCAGGCCATAGGTGGAAATATGTTGTTTGCGTTTATCTCTGCCGTAGCATTTGCTACTATCCTAGCAGTTGTTGCAGGGCTTGTTCTAACAGCAGCCTCTGCATTTGCCCATGATTTTTATAATGAAATTCTGAAAAAGGGTAAAGCAACAGAGAAACAGCAAGTTAGCATGGCACGTTGGGCTGCTATTGGTGTTTCCGTTATTTCTATTATTCTTGCTTTAGGCGCTCAAACACTTAATGTGGCATTCTTAGTTTCACTCGCCTTTGCCGTTGCGGCAAGTGCAAATCTTCCAGTCATTATTTACACTATTTACTGGAAGCGATTTAATACATCTGGTGCGGTCTGGGCAATGGTGGTTGGACTAATCTCTGCAATTGGGCTAGTAATTATTAGTCCGAATGTGTTCAGTCCTGAAGTAGGAAAAGCTATTTTTGTAGGGAACCCTATCTTCCCTTATACCACACCGGGAATCGTTTCGATTCCGCTTGGCTTCCTTGCAGGTTATCTTGGAACCATCATCTCAAGCCAAAAGGCCGATGTGAAGAAATATGAAGAAGTATTAGTAAAATCAAATACAGGTATGAAAGCAGGAATATAACAAAGAAAGGGACTGAAAATTTCTTCAGTCCCTTTTGCATTTTATCGCTGTTTATTTCTTGTTGATCCCGTTTTTGTTCCTTTATTTCTAAAAGAACCACTTTTTACTCCATTTCTTCCGGACGTAAAACCTTTAGATGGTGTGCTGTTTTTATTCCCTTTAATCGGTCTATCCTGTCTCGAGCGCTCTGGAGAGTTTTCTTTTCTTCCTCCACGTCTTTCTTTTTGGCCAACCGGGCGGGGTTTTCTAGGTTCCTTCTGACTCTCTTCTGTACTATTTGTGTTTCCTATGTTTTGTTTTGGAATCGTAATGTTTAGCTCATCTTCAATTAATTCGAGAGCAGGACGGTCGTCTGAGGTGTAAAAGGTAATGGCCAAACCCGTCATTCCTGCTCTGCCTGTTCGTCCTATCCGATGAATGTAGCTTTCAGTATCCTGAGGAATATCATAATTGAATACATGAGTAACTCCTTCTACATCCAATCCTCTTGCTGCGACATCCGTTGCAATTAATAGCTGGATTTCAGCCTCTCTAAATCTCTTCATTACTTGTTCTCTTTTTGCCTGCGATAAGTCCCCGTGCAGCTCATCACATGAAAAACCGTTAGCTTTTAAGACATCATAAAGCTTACTGACTCTGCGTTTCGTTCGGCAAAAAATGACCGCTAAAAATGGCCGATAGGTTTCAACTAATTGAAAGAGTGTCCCTTGTTTTGCCCGATCGGTTGTATGAATAGCGATCTGTTTCACACTTTCAGCAGGTCCTTGTGTTTTTTCTACTTGGATATATTCAGGTTCTCGCATATGCTTTTTGGCTAACTTGCGGATTTCCGGAGGAATGGTAGCCGAAAACAACATAGTCTGCCTTGTCTGAGGCGTTTCTCTGATAATATCCTCTACTTCTCCTAAGAACCCAATATGCAGCATTTGATCTGCTTCATCTAAAACAAGATAGGAGACTTCTGATAATCTAATCGTTTCTCTTCTAATATGATCCAATAGCCTGCCCGGTGTTCCAACGACAATTTGTGGGTTTCTCTTCAATCTTTTTAACTGTTTTGCCACGTCTTGGCCACCATAGACGGCTAATACATTTACATCAGCCTTATCAGCAATCAATTTTTCCACTTCTTCTGTGATTTGCAAGGCCAACTCCCTTGTAGGAGTCACGATTAGCGCTTGAATATGTGTTGCATCAATATTAATCTTTTCAAGTATTGGCAGGATAAACGCAAACGTCTTTCCAGTCCCTGTTTGTGCTTGAGCGATAATATCACTGCCCTTCATTACAAAAGGAATCGCTTGTTCTTGAATGGGTGTGGGTTTTGCAATACCTATGCCGCGAAGTTGTTCTGCTAACGATGGGGAAATACCCAATGATAAAAAATCTGTCAAAAATACCCCTACTTTCTTCATAACTACCTATTAATATTGATTGTTTATCGTTTGAATTGCAAATATACTTTTTTTGTTTGAAACTGCCAATAATTATTTGCTTTGACTTCCGTTGCCTTTTTCTACCGAAAAGATTATAATTCTGTTAATACCAACTTATTTCATCGGAATAGTAAACAAAGAGAAGAGGGATTATTTGAGCCAATATAGTTTTTTAATTGTTCATGGATTAGGGGGAAGCGGACCAGATCACTGGCAAACCTGGCTTGCACAGGAGTTGAGACAAAAAAATTATCACGTTTGTTATCCAACATTTACTGAGTTTGACTCACCCAACAAAGAAGTGTGGCTGAAAGAATTGACTGCAGCAATCCAGACAATTCCTGAAAATCAGCAATTGATCGTTGTTACACACAGCTTAGGTTGTTTACTTTGGATGCATTACTCTGCACTAAATAATAAGCGAATAGCTAAACGAGTTATTCTAGTTGCTCCTCCTTCGCCAGTAACCGTCATTAAGGAAGCGACATCTTTTTATCCTGTACCCTTAGAGAAGATGAATCTATCTAGCACGGCGGAAGAAACCCTTTTTGTTCATTCATCCAATGACCCGTACTGCCATCAGCAGCATAGGGAAAGGTATATGAATATGGGGGTACCTACTATTACATTCCCAAACATGGGCCATATTAATGCAAAGTCAGGTCATGGGAAGTGGTCCTGGATTTTGGACCAATGTCTAGCCGCTGAAAATGCAACCATACTTGTATAATAAAAGACTGCTGAGATTACTCAGCAGTCTTCTGTGCATTATAACGGTTCTTTAATGTTATATTTACGGAGGATGCTCTCAATTTTAAATCCGGTGCTTAAGTCACCTTTTGCTTTTACCTTACCAGTGAGTAATGCCATGGTACCACTTTGTTTACCTAGGAGGAATTTCTTGAAATTATCATAGGAGAGCGCCATCGTTACAGTAGGAACTGCTTCTGCACCTTGCTTAATCGTTAATTTTCCATCATGAAAAAAATGCTGGTAGGTTGCGGGTTCCTGGTCGTAAACGTCATACTGAACCACGGCGTTAAAGCCTTTAATAGGTCCTGGATTTTCATTGAATATTTCTTCTATCCTTGTCATCAAATCTGCCAAGGTATATTCTTGAATCGCTTTTGCCATCTATTGCCCCTCCTAGATATTTAAAATATCAAACATTTCTTATAATTCTATGATACTAATTTAAATTCGAATTGAACAATGGACGTTTTTTGAACTTTTTAAATTCAATCCTCTATTTCATGGTAAAATAAACTATTCAAACGATCTATTTTACCTATTACTATTAATCGAAAAGTCTGGGGTGATAATTCTTGGATTTACACCAGTTATATGTGTTTACAAAAGTAGTTGAACATAAAAGCTTTTCAAAAGCAGCTGAAGATATTTTCTTAAGTCAATCAACAGTCAGCTCTCATATACAGGCGTTGGAAAAGACCCTTAGTATCAAGCTTTTTGATCGAGTTGGCAGGGAAAGCATCCTCACTCCAAATGGGGAACGATTGTATCAATGGGCACGTAAATTGTTATTATTAAAAGACCAAGCTCTACTTGATTTGAAACAGGGGATGACTGATCTTCGAGGGATGATTCGAATGGCTGTTAGTTCTGTACCTGGGCAATTTGTGATTCCAAAAATGGTGAAGCAATTTAGGCAGAACTATCCCGAGGTCTACTTTCATATCCATCAATCATCTTCAAAGAATGTGGCTGAAAAGGTGCTAAACGGATCAGTTGATTTTGGCATATTAGGGGAGAAATACGAGGATGATAAACTTCGTTATATCCCGTTATTAAAGGAAAAGTTAGTCCTAGTTACCTCGAATGAATTGGAAATACCAGGACCTGTAAACATTCAGGATATTTTACATTATCCTTTTGTCATGCGAAGTTCTAATTCAGGAACGAATGCCATTTTTGAGAGGTTCTTAAAGAAAAATAAGATAGCGAAAGACCAGCTAAATATTGTCTCATATATTGAAGATGGACAAAGTTTACTACAGTTTGTGATACAAAATGTAGGTATATCTGTCTTATCGGAAATGGTCGCTAGAGAATATTTTGACAAGAACATGTTGAAGATGTATGAATTATCGGGTTTTGATAATGAAAGGTATTTCTATCTTGTTTATAATATTAATAAAACACAATCGCTTCTCTCTAAGCTATTTATTGAGGAGGCAGTAGATTTAGTAAAATAAACGAGGTTCGGAACATTCCGGCCTCGTTTTTCTACGTTTAAGGTTTTAATATGACTTTAATACAATCTTCCATTTTTGTATCAAAGACCTCATATCCATGTTTTGCTTGTTCTAACGGAAGGACATGTGTAATAATATCGCCTGGATCCACCTTCCCTTGATTAATCATATCATAAAGGAATGGCATGTAAGGAATAACAGGGGCTTGTCCTGTTTTAATATCAACATTCCGATTAAAGATATCGCCAAGTGGAAATGCATTATATCTTCCGCCATATACACCTGTTACTTGTATGGTTCCTCCCTTTCGTACCGCTTGACTTGCAATAACCAATGCTCCCATCGCTCCACCTTGAAGCTTCAAACCCGAAGCGAGAAATTCAAGTGGGGTCATCTTCCCATCCATCCCAACACAGTCTATGACTATATCTGCCCCACCTTTTGTAATTTCCAACAGATAATCACCTACATTTTCATGGTCTTCAAAATTGACGATTTCCACCTTGTTTGTGCGTTTAGCATGCTGTAGGCGGTAGTTAATATAATCTACGGCGATGACTCTTTTTGCCCCTTTTAACCAGGCGAACTTTTGAGCAAGTAAGCCAACTGGGCCGCAGCCTAGAATAATAACAGTGTCACCATCCTTTACACCCGCATGATCAACACTCCAATAGGCAGTTGGTGCAGCATCAGCAAGTAATGCTAACTTTTCATCTTCAACTTCACAGTTATCAGGTATTTTAAACGGGGTAAAATTCCCGAAAGGAACACGCATATATTCTGCCTGTCCGCCTGCATAGCCGCCCGTTGTTTCTGAATAGCCAAAAAAACCTGCACCTTGACCATGTGGATTCCCATTGTCGCATTGACTGGTTAGATCATGCGTACAGTACCAACAATGGCCACAGGAAACATTAAATGGGATAATCACCCGATCACCTTTTTTTAATTTCGTTACCTCTGGACCGACTTCCTCCACCACCCCCATCGGTTCATGTCCAATCACAAAATCGGTAGGTAGATTGGGAATCATAGCATGAATTAAATGTAAATCAGAGCCGCAAATGGCTGAAGAAGTTACTTTGACAATGATATCATCACCATTCTTTATTTCCGGGTCCTTAACCTCTCTAACCTCTACATTTTTTATGCCTTGGTATGTTACTGCTTTCATTTTGTGTCCTCCTTTTTTTATTTATTTGGTGTCGCAAACATGCCAAGGCGGTCAGTGTCATTTGGATACAGATTCATTTGGGCAATTTGTATGGCTGTTTCTGCTGCCTTTACGTCAATTGGGAATTGTTCTTTTATATTATGAGGATGCAGCCATCCTTTTTTTATCATCAGCTCTGAGATTTCAGTATGCAAATCAATAGCTGCTTCCATTTGTTTATGTAGCACTCTTCGAAGGTCAGGATTCGCTGTTTCTGTAATAGCAAATCCGTAATTTCGAATGCCTGTTTTAACAGCGAGTAGAAAATCCATCGCAAAAGCAGAATCAGCTAGGTTTGGCATCCCCTCAGCATTTCTTGGATCTAAATAATCTTGCACGAATACCACCTCACTTAATGTAATAGTTGGCTTTCTTTATAAAAACTAAGTAGTTCATTTATATCTTTTATGGATTGCTGTACGTCTTTTTCCATTAATCTTTTCAAATCGTTATCAAAGCAAATCCCTTGCATTAATTTTGATCGAAGTAAACTAACCGTTTTAAAATTTACTATTTCATGAGTTTCCATCGTCTCATGCGGAGCTAAGCCTTTCTTTTCCATACCAGACACCTCCCATTCATAACATAAATATTTTCCCTTTTGCTCCTACTCTTTATGCAAATGCTGGATATGAATAAAATCGATTTACTTAGAAAATATATATAGGAAAAGTTTGTACGAACAGGAGGGAGAATAAATGACAAAGTTTTTAGGACTCCATGAAACATTAGACCTTCATGAATTGTTATCATTTAAAAATCTCTGTTTAACTAAAGCAACGACAATGAGTATATTAGCCCAAGATCCTGAATTACAGGCTATACTATCTGCTGATGTTACGACTGGGACTCAGCATATTCAGCAATTACAGCAGTTTTTAACCAATCGGAGGGAAAATAGTTGAATGAATTCATCCAAAACATGATGGGCATGGGCGGGTTAACAGACCAAGTCATTGCAACAGATTTTCTCATTTCAGCCAAGGCAGGAATTAGAAATTATGCTGTCGCGATTACGGAAACAGCTACACCAGAATTAAAATCGGCTCTAAGAGCACAATTAAATGATGCTATTGCCACTCATGAAAAAATCACAAGCTTTATGGTGGAAAGAGGATTTTATCATCCACATGAATTAAGCGAACAGCTCCAGGTTGATCTAACCGTGGCAGACACTGCCCTAAACCTCGCCAATAAAATGATGGATTAATGTACGCAAAAAAGGGAGAACGCTGATGTTCTCCCTTTACCTTTGTAGGCTAATTTCCTTTAAACTCTTTTTATCTATTTTTCCCACATGGGTTTTCGGCAATTCCTTTAAGAAGGTAAAGCGTTTCGGAATTTTATATCTCCCCAGTTTGACTTCACAGTAGGCGATCAATTCTTCCTCGCTTATTTTAGATGAGTCTTTTAGAACAATAAAAGCAGCGACCATTTCCCCCCATTTTTCTTCTGGTAAGCCTACTACCGCTACTTCATCTATGGAAGGATGGCCGCCGAGCCAGTGCTCGATTTCCAGAGGATACACATTCTCGCCTCCAGTAATAATCATATCTTTTTTCCTTCCGACGATATAAAAGAAACCATCCTCATCCTTTTTCGCCAAATCGCCTGTTTGAACCCAACCATCTTTTAATGTTTCCTCTGTTGCTTGTTCGTGATTCCAATAATAGGAGAATGCATGCTTCCCCTTGATGCAAAGTTCACCAACCTCATTCACCTCTGCTTCTTTCCCATCTACTCTCACAAGTTTGATAGAGTTAAACAGCATCGGTTTTCCGACTGAACCCCTTTTTACCTGAGCATCTTCCGGACTAATATAAAAATTATTCGGTCCCGCTTCGGTTAAACCATACCCCTCTTTAAAAGCCAGCTTCTTTTTTTGAAAGGCTTCGTATATTTGTAACGGACACGGTGCAGCACCTGATAAAAAGATCTTCATCGTTGGAAAATCATTCATATGAAACTCATCGGTTTGTATGAGCATATGATACATAGTTGGGACTAGTAGTATAATAGTGCAACGATAACGATTAATAGATTCAATTGTTTTTTGAGCGATAAACTGATTACCTACTACCACAGTTCCTCCAATCATTAGGATTGGAAGGCTTAACGCATTTAATCCCCCGGTATGAAACATGGGTAAATAGGTTAAGGTTACATCTTCCTCTGTTAGGCTCCAGCTGATTATGGTGTTTATAGCATTCCATTGTATTGATTGGTGACTAAGAACTACACCTTTTGGTTTCCCTGTCGTCCCTCCAGTGTAAATTATCGCTAGCGGATTTATTTCAGTGATTTCATCGGAAAATTTCTCACTTTTGGGATAGCTGGTGATTTTCTCGTAGTGTGTCTCTCCCACACGAAAGCAGCTTACACCCAAATCAGTTAGTTGATCAGAGAGTGTTTCGAACTGCAGATGTAATCCTATTAAGACAGGGTTGCAATCTTTAATGATCTCACGTATCTCATGTATGGATAAACGCCAATTAAGTGGGACGAATATTGCACCGATTTTACTGCAGGCAAATAATAAATCAAAGCAACTAATATGATTGGGAGAAAGCAATGCAATGCGGTCTCCTTGTTTAACGCCGCGCCCCTGAAGCCAGCTTGCCACAGAAGCTGAACGGTCATTTAATTCTTTATATGTCCAGGTTTTATTTGTATTTTCATCGATAATCGCTATTTTATTTGGCGATAATCTAGCTCTATTATCCAGCCAATCCAGTTCCCACCTCACCGAACAATCGCTCCTTCACTACTAGATGGAACCATTTTACTTTTAATTAGTTACAGGTGAGTTACATGTTACCTTTTACACGGCTTTACTAAAAAAACGACCCAGTAAGGTCGCTTTTTTGATTACATCATTATTCCACCGTCCACGTGCAACACGGTACCGTTAACATAGTTGGATTCTTCCGATGCTAAGAAAAGATAGGCATTTGCAATATCCTCGGGCTTTCCGAGTCTAGCCAGCGGAACCATTTGCTTCATTTGGTTTAATACTTTTTCTGGAACCTTTGCCGTCATTCCTGTCTCAATGAACCCCGGTGCAACGGCATTCACATTGATTCCTTTTCGTCCTAGCTCTTTGGCCCACGATTTCGTCATGCCTACCACTCCTGCCTTCGTGGCCGCATAATTGGTCTGACCCACATTTCCGTAAATGCCTGATACTGAAGAAGTGTTGATAATTCTACCTTTTCCCTTTTCAACCATGGATGGTAATACAGCTTGTGTACAATGGAATACACCTGTCAAATTGACATCAATCACCTGTTGAAAATCTTCCACCGTCAACTTTGACAGCATAGCATCTCTTGTGATTCCCGCATTATTAATCAGAATATCGATGTTTCCATATACCTCACGTACTTTCTCGACCATCGAATCCACACTCGCACGGTCCGCAACATTTACTTGAAAAAAAGTCACCTCATAGCCTTTTTCCCGTAACACTCTTGTCTGCTCTTCTCCCTGGTCCACGTTATAATCTGCCATGGCCACTTTGGCACCTTCACGTGCAAAAACTTCTGATGCTGTTAATCCAATTCCAGCAGCAGCACCTGTTATAAGGGCCACTTTATCCTGTAATCTCATACCTTTACCTCACTATCTAAAAATTGTTCCATTGCATGTAACAATTGCGGAAGGTCATCTACTAATGCTGAGTGACCGCAATTCTTTAATTCTATGACGGTTGCTTTTTCACCCAAGTCCTCAATAAGCTCGTTTGTCATTTTTTGAACAACCACCATATCCCGCTCTCCATAAAGAACCAATACAGGTACATCGATGACATCTACTTTCCCGTTGCCCTCGACTAGACCATTAAAATGATGGCTGATATTAAAATTATTTAAGGCATAATACACCTCAGGGAGATTTCGCTGCGTTCGCATATCCTGAACATATTCATCATAACGTTCAGACTCGGGTTGATTGTGGGTATAAATAACTGAATTCCATATCAACTTTAGCAGCTCAGCATTATTCGTGTCATAGGCTGTTTGAATAGGAATGGTGCGAACGAGATCCCGCTTCATTTCTTCATGCATGGTCAATCTCCGCAGCTCGTCTTCATCCTTTATTTTCCCATCGTACGGATAGCCTCTTGTGGATGCAGAAGCAAGTAAGATCAGTTTGTTACAATAGCCTGGATAATCAGCAACAAACTGCATCCCCACCGCTCCACCCGTTGACCAGCCGGCAATGGCAAAATCCTTTAAGCCAATCGCATCAACAAACTGCTTCACATCATCTGAAAAATCTTTAATGGACATGACTAAATGGTTATACGTTGAGTTTCCAAATCCGCGTAAATCTACTGCATAAAGCTTATATTTTTCATCGATATTTTCATAAACCAGATCCCAATGCTTGGAGGAAGTCATGTTTCCATGGATTAATAAGACTTTTTTCTCCCCGCCTTCTCTTTCTCTGTAGGCAAGTGTTTCTCCATTTGGCAGCAATACTTCTTTCATGATTACATTCACCATACTAATCACCTTTTCCCCATTTAATTGTAGTTGCTCCCCATGCATATCCAATTCCAGCACTAACAAACACGACCACATCGCCATCCTTAACCTTTCCAGACGCCAAGGCTAATTCCAGTGATAGAATTTGATCAATTTGACCAATGTGGCCATATTCTTCTAGATAAATAGATTGTTCTTCGGACAAACCTAATTCTCTTAATACATATTCATGGGCGGACTTCTTCATGTGGAGGATAGCCAAATAAGCAATATCCTTTTCACAATAACCGCTTTTTCGGACCGATTCACGGATGACCTTTAAAAAATAATCCATCGATTTTTGTTCTAAGCGCAATTTCATCCCTTCAGGGTCAAGAACATCCAGCTTATTCAGACGTTGGTCAATTGCTTGTTTCGAAATCGGATTTTTCGTTCCTCCTGCAACAACCACGACATCCTCCGAAAAAGAACCATCGGTAATCAGATCAGTTTCTAATAATAGGTTTTCGTTATGGCCTTTCCTAAGAAGAATAGCTCCTCCTCCTGCGCCGAGATTATACATGAAACGGGTTCTTGGATTCTCATAATCAATGAAATCCACGTTCCGATACCCTCCTGCCAAAAGGACAGTTTTAATGTCAGGATCAGCAATCATCATATTTTTAGCTACTTTTAACGCCATCACAGTTGTTCCGCATCGTAAGGCGACATCAAATGCCCAGGCATTATAGGCCCCCACTTCCTCCTGCAGTTTAATGCCTGCTGTCCAGAGAGGATATTCCTTATGTTCCTCACCAATATAGATGACGAGATCAATCTCTAATGGATCAATGTCCGCCTTAGCTATTGCTTGTTTCGCTGCTAAAATCCCCATTTCACATGTATGATCGGATGGACCTGGAACATGCTTCTTCTTTATTCCCATTTTCTCTTCGACAACACCAGCTGGGATACCTGCCAATTCGGCGATCTCTTTTCCTGTCATAACTTCCTTTGGTAAATAAACCCCTGTACTAAGTATTCCAATCTGCAATTCCCTCACCTACTTATCTATGCTTCATCTGCCATTTCCTGCATGAATTCCATGGCTTCTTCAATGGACTCAAATAAGGTTTCCCGATCTTCCTGAACATGTGTTACCTTTATTCTCCAATGTTTTCTGCCTGATTCCTTCTCGACAGTGGCCAATTGAAAACGAACGACGAAGGAAGCAATTTGATTGATCTCCACTGGTTCCTCCTCCTACCCAGCCATTTTTTCTTCTTTTTTTACGGCCGGTTGTTTTTTTCGCTTCCATGAAAGGGTACTTAACGTACCAACAATTCCTTTTGGAAAGAACATAACTACCAATATATAAATGATTCCAAAGAAGATAATCCAACGCTCAAAAATCCAATGCTCTTTCGCCAGTTCAGTCAGCCAATCATGTGCAAACTCGATTAATCCAGCTCCAATGATCGCTCCAACTAAGGTTCCCACTCCGCCAATAATCGTCATTAACAAAGCATCTAAGGTAATATCCATGGAGAATACGCTTGTATTCACAAATCGGAGTGAGATCGCATATAAAATACCGGCTATTCCTGCTAAAACTCCAGAAACAACACTCGCTGCAATTTTATAATGCAGGACATGGAAGCCAAGGGATTCAGTCCGCTGTTCATTTTCTCGTATGGCCTGCAGCACACGGCCAAGCGGAGAATTGGTGAAGCGTTTCAAAATCAAAAACACGGCAACCATCACGATTAGGGAAAGAAGGTAGAAATTAGTGCGGTCAATAAACTGTTCAGGTACACGGAAGGTAAATCCATCATTTCCATACGTCATGGTGCGCCATTTTTCTGCTAAAACGAGAAATAGACCGGATAACGAAAGGGTGAGCATGGCATAAAAGTGGCTTTTTAATCGAAGGGTTAATAACCCGACAATAAAGCTCACACCAGCTGTTAACAAAATGGTCGTCAAGACTGCCAATAAGAAATAGGGCATGGTGGGCTCAAATCGCTTCATAAAAATCCCCATCGAATAGGCGCCAATTCCAAAAAACATGGCATGACCAAACGAAACAATTCCCGTAAAACCTAGTAATAGGTCATAACTCATGGCAAAAATAGAAAACACAAACACCTGTGTTAATAAAATAAATAAGTTTCTAGATTCATAAACAAAAGGCAAAAGGAGTAAAAAAGCGGCTACGACTAACACCACGGCCGTCATTCTGTTTCCCTGCATAAACCTCAATGTATTCACCCCTTTGCCCCGAATAAGCCCTGAGGCCGAATTATTAACACAATCGCCATGAGGAGCATATTAACAGCGAGGGAAAGATCCGGAACATAATAAGCCATAAAAGACCCGGAGAGCCCAACTAAAATAGCGGCTAATACGGAGCCTTTAAAATTGCCCATTCCTCCAATCACGACAACGATGAAGGCTAAAATAGCAAACTCCATCCCCATACCTGCATGAATGACCCCAGAGTAAGGTCCGAGCAAGACACCTCCAAGTGCCGCCATCCCAGATCCAATCATGAAAACAAACATAAACACCCGTTGAATGTTGATTCCAAGTGCTTGAACCATTTCTTTATTCATGACACCTGCTCTTACAACTAAGCCAATTTTGGTTTTCTTAAGCAGATATTGCACCCCGGCAAAAATAAGAAAACCAACAAAAATGATAAATACTCGATATTTGATAATGACGACCCCGCCAAGCTCCCAACTGCCTTTTAAATAATCAGGTGGAGAAGCTTGCAGCTGATTCGGCCCCCAAATCACTTTCAACATCTCAGACAAGACAAGCATAAGTCCAAGCGTAATTAAAATTTGTTGTACATGATTTCCATAGACCGGTTTAATAATCCACTTTTCTGTAATGATTCCCAGCAAAAATCCGGTGAGAACTGCACCAAGGATTCCAACAAGAAAGCTGCCTGTTTGAGAGTAAATCCAAATACCACTATAGGCTCCCCAGGCAAATAAACCACCGTGCGCAAAATTCAGTACATCCATTAAGCCGAAAATTAAAGTTAATCCGGCGGCCAGTAAAAAAATGAGCATCCCAGTTGCTAGCCCATTTAAGGCTAAATTCATAAATAAATCCACGAAGAATTTCCTCCTTCCTTAAGCAATTCCTAGGTACTTCCGTTTCATCTCTTCATCTTCTTTTAGCTGCTTCATTGTTCCATGACTAACGGACCTGCCGTCATCAATAATGTAAAAACAATCACCAATCGTGCTCGCCATCATAAAATTCTGTTCGACTAAGACAATGGTGGTTTGTTCCTTCATTTGTAAAATGGACTCCATTACTTTGTCCACTACGATGGGCGCTAACCCCTTGCTCGGTTCATCAATCAACAGGAGTTCGTTTTCATTTACATAGGCTCTTGCAATGGAAAGCATTTGTTTTTGCCCGCCGCTTAGTAACCCACCCGGTTTTTTCCAGAATTTCTTTAAGTCAGGAAACAGGTTTAAAATATAGTCCATCCGTTTCGCTGTTTCCTCGTTGTCTTTCTGAATAGCCACTTTCATGTTCTCTTCAACGGTTAAACCTGCGAATATCCCCTGATCCTCTGGAACATAGCCGATCCCTTTTTGAGCAATCGTATAGGTTGGCAGTGTCTGAATCGATTCGCCTTTAAACACAATGCTCCCCTTAGACGAGGGGTTCAGTCCCATGATCGTCCGTAATGTGGTAGTTTTTCCCGCCCCATTTCTCCCGAGAAGCACTGTTACTTCGCCTTTTTTTACCTCTAGGGAAACTCCTTGGAGAATATGGTATTGTCCGATAAATGTTTCCACTCCATTAAGCTTCAATAGGTCGCTCATCAAAATGACCTCCTAAATATGCAGACTGCACTGTATCGTTTTTCATGATTTCTTCTGGCGTTCCGTCAGCAAGGAGCCTGCCATTAAAGAGGACCATGACCGAATCGGATAAATCGAGAATCATATCCATTTTGTGTTCTATCAAGATGATCGTTCGGTTTCCTTGCTCCTTAATTCGTTTAATCACTTCTAATATGGCTGGAACTTCTTCAAGTGACATACCTGCTGTAGGTTCATCTAATAAGAGGACTTCGGTTTCAAGAGCCAGCAGCATGGCAATTTCCAATTTCCGTTTTTCCCCGTGTGCCAGATTACTAGCTAATGAATCTTTTTTATCATCTAAAAGCACAAGCTTTAGCCATTCTAATGCCCGCTCTTCAAATGCCCGGTACTTTTTATAATGAAATAGCATTTGATAGCGAATGCCTGCTTGTGATTGGACGGCTAATCTGACATTTTCTAGAACAGTTAAGTTCGGAAATACGTTGGTAATTTGGAAGGAACGGCCTATTCCTGCTCTTGTACGGTGCGTTGGGGAGTAACGTGTAATGTCTTTCCCACGGAAGAGGATTTTTCCCTTTGTGGGAGACAACTGGCCGCTAAGTAGATTAAAGAACGTAGTTTTCCCTGCACCATTGGGCCCGATAATAGATTTAAAGTGCTTTTCTGGAATGGAAATACTTACGGAATCGACTGCGGTATGACCGCCAAAGCTAATGGATAAGTCATTTGTTTCAATAAGAGTTGCCATCTGTTTCACCGCCTCAATTTTGCTAAAAATAAGGAAGAGGGCGACCAGTGATGATTTCGGTCAAACCCTCGTCATGTTTATTAATGGATCAGACTCACTACTTCTTGCTTAGTATAAATTTACTTGTTGCGAATTGGTGGTGCTGTTTCCTCTGGAGTTAATTCCCTGATTAATACCGGTACTGGGTAAGCTACTCCGTCTTTCTTTTCTAATTTAATGGCATACAATGTTTGTAGTGCCTGGTGATCCTCTTTACGGTACGTCATTTTGCCTTTCGGTGTGTCGAAGCTCATACCTTCCATTGTTTGAATCAACTTAGCAGAATCTGCATCGCCATTTGTCTTCTTTAATGCTTCCACAATGGAAATGGCAGCACTCATTCCACCTGGTGTAAATAGATCCGGAACATCGCCGTTAAATCTCTTCTTATGTTCAGTAACTAGCCAATCATTGATTTTATTTTTTGGCAGGTCATGGTAATAAACTGTGAAGCCTTCCATACCTATGAGTGGTTCCATTGTTGATAAGGCAGCAATATCAGGTGCGCCCGTAGAAATCTTGATTCCTTTTTCTTGTACCTTCATATCGGAAAGCTGCTTCCATGGAGAGTTAGCGCCAGCCCATACGACAAACAGATAATCTGGTTTTGCCTCAACAATTTTTTGAATGTTAGAAGTGAAGTCTGTAGCAGCAGGATCTGCATACTCTTCCTTCACAATCTCTGCACCAAGCTTTTTCGCTGCTTCTTTAAAGGCAGCTACTCCATCACGACCAAAGGCATAATCAGGAGCAAGTGTAGCAATTTTCACACCCTTCTTTGCAATAGCTGCTGCACCGGCAACCGCATCTTGCGAGGAGTTACGTGCGGAATGGAAAATATACTTATTAAACTCTGAACCTGTAATACTATCAGCCGCTGCTGGTTCAACGACCATCACCTTTTGATAATCTTCTGCCAGCGGGAGTACAGCTAATGTATCTGCTGAACTAGAGGATCCTACTAGGAAATCGACTTTGTCTTCTTCTAATAGTTTCGTTGCTTTTTGTACGGCTACTTCAGGCTTCGTTTCCGTATCTTCTACAATGAATTCAATTTTTCGACCAGCAACCTCCATTTTTCCTTCCGTTGCATAATCAAGCCCTAGCTCAAAGCCTCGCAGTGTTTGCTTTCCATATGCTTCTAATGCACCTGTCTTAGAGGCAAGAACCCCAATCTTAATTGGTTCTTTATTTTCCGTCTTTTCTCCACCCTTGTCATTTGACTCAGATGATGACTTGTCGGAGCTGCACGCACTGGCAAATACCATCATAAAAATAAGTAATCCTAATAATGCCCATCTTCCTTTGTTTCCCTTCACTCTTTTTCCCCCTTAAAATAGTAATTCACAAACTGATAAAGCTTTGATTTTAGGATAAAATACGAGAGTTACATGCAAGTTACAAATTCGTTTTTATTAAAAATAGGGAATTGGCTCATTTTCAAGAGACATTGGCTCATTTTTTAACAGTATTGGCCCATTTTTCAGGGTTATTGGCTATTTTACCATTTAAAGGTAAAATTCCACTTCCAAAAATTACTTTTTCAAGAAAAAAGAGCAGCCCTCTATTATTAAGGCTGCTCAATTGGATTGATAATGGTTTGTGATTCAATAATCATGTCGTACATATGCTTGGTTGGTTCTAATGGCGAAACCCCCAGCTCCTCTTCCAACACTTCTGTGCATTTTTGATACCACTTCATCGCTTGTGGACGATTGTTTTTACGATAATAACAATACATAAGTAAACGGTAAGCTTCTTCCCAGGTTCGGTCACGCTCTAAAATTTTTTCACACCAGTAAATGGCCGTATCATAGTTTTCTCTTCGGACCATTAACTGGGCCATTTTTTCAGCACCTCGTAAAAAATAAACGAGCATACTTTCTCTTTTACTAATACACCAATCTTCATATCGTCGGTCAGGTAAATATTCTCCTTGATAATGGGTTAAGCCCTTATCTAAAAAATAAACAACCTTATCAAAGTTAGTCTCATTTAATCCATCCTGAATCCAGGACTGAAATTCAGTCGTATCCAATTCGATGACCGCCTGCGGGTTTAACCCATAAAACATACCTTCTCTTATGATAAAAAAAGGAGCAGCCCTTGCTTTTCTTGTTGGTTCTAATACATGGTGAAGACTGTTCAACGCCACTTTAAAATCGCGATCCGCACTTTTTTTATCATGGTAAGGCCATAGAATCTGGATTATTTCGTCCTTCGCCATCGGCTCACTTACTGTAATAAATAACTGAAACAATTCTTTCGCTTTCTCTCTTGGCCACTCCTTGTCAGCTACCTCCTTCTCACCAAGCCAAACCTTAAATTGACCAAGTGTCTGAACTCTTAGTGAATACCCAGGATGTGAGTCGATTATGGCTACACCCATATTCTGAAGAATTTTCGCCACATACGGTTGATGAATTTCTTCTTTTATCGCCTCCAATAATAAGGGAACAAAAACTTGTAGATCCCTTGGGCTAAAGACAGATCTTTTATGAAAGAAAAATTCATAATCGTTACTCTGCACAATATTAAGAAAATCAGTCATGCTCTTCCTAAAACCATCCGTACTTTTCTGTACATAATAAACATGAGACATCCAGAAATGACTTAGCATCAGTCCAAAATAATCCTCACACAGTAAAAATAATGACTGGGTTTTTTCTAGATAGTGATGCGCCTTCGGCAAACGATCATTATAAATACAGGTAATACCCATACACAAAGTAATAAGTGCTGACAGCCATACATCATGAACCTTTTCCGTTTCCTGAAGGGCTTTTTCCCCAGCTTCCAAAGCTCGTTCCAGCTCACCTTTTGTTCCATACAAAATACAGAGACCCATAAGTGGCTCAGCTTTACCGCGATCCACATTAAGCTGCTCCATAATATCTAATGCCGTTTGGTAACAGGTTTCTGCTAGATTTAAATCATATTTATTTAACACTTGCACGGCATGCCCCATACGAATCCAGCCACAGGCTTCAACAAATGGCGCATTTAGGTTTATACCTTGCTGAATCCCTGCTTGGGCTAGCTCCTTCGCCTTTATCCCTTCTCCTGTAAAGGCTTCGATGAGGGAAAGTAATAAATCGGTTTCACGGTGGGCTTGCGGCAAGGAGGCACCATTTGTCCCTTTCAGCTCCCCTTTTTTAAAATAAAGCGCTTTCTTCGCTTGGTCAAAACGACCGGTTCGTAGATATAATCTAGCTTCTAAATTTCCATCCAAGCTGTCCAGCATCGATTCCTTCGTCTTTTTTATCCATTTTTCTGCTTCAGACGATTTACCTGAGTTTAATAGATTCTCAGAAAGTAAGTGATAGAGTTTCCCTTTTTCCTCCGCTGAACTCCTAGATTTCTCTCGATAAGTAATTGCTTCATATAAAATTTTTTCTGCGAGCTGCGGTTGTATCGTATCTAAATAGATTTTGGCTTTTCCTTCTAATGCCCTGCTCATGCCCAAATAGTCCTGCTTTTTCTCAGCACCGGCAAAGGTTTTGGTGTAACACTCCTCTGCCTCTTGATACTGGGACCGGTAACGATACACCTCTGCTTTTAGAAACCAAAGGAGGTAGTAGGCTTGCATTTCCACTTCTGGAACCATTGTTAGCTGATCAAATAAGCTATCTAATTTGCCACTTTCAAGCATTCTTAAACCATTCTCCTGAAGAATAGAAGCAATCGCTTTAAAGTGGTTAATTTTTTTATAATGGTGAAGGGCTTCCTCCCACAATTCTCGTTTTTCATAAAAACGAGCTGCTCTTTCGTGGAGCATAGCATAATTAGTTGGATTGTTTTTTTGGAGGGACTCTTCTAAGAATTCTTTAAAAAGCGCATGATACCGGTAATGGCTCAACCCTACCTTTTGTATAAATAAATTTCTTTCTTTTAATTGCTCTAACATGCCAGAGGCTGATTGAAGCCCAATCACCTCATCACAAATTTCTTCCTCTATTTCATCAAAGATCGAGGTCTGCTCTAAAAACTGTTGGATGATTGGAGGCTGTTTTGAGAAGACTTCCATCACTAAGTATTGGAATAAATCTTGAAGTGAATGTGAGGAGTGTTCAAAAAGATCTGAAATATCTTGTGTAAGAGGAATTTGCTGTGCAATCATGCATAAAGCAATCACCCATCCCTCTGTCATCTGATAAATCGTTTGTAAATGGCTTGCCTCAATATCTAATCCATAAAGGTCGGTTAATAGCAGTTCCATTTCGTCAAGGGTAAGGACTAGATCTTCCTTCGTGATTTCTAGTAATTGCCCACATACCTTCATTTTCGTCAAATGCTTCCATCCTGGTCTACTTCGGCTGGAAATAACAATATGTAAATTGGAAGGTATGTGTTCAAGCAGTTTCTCGATCCAGCTATTAATCGTATAGGAATGTTCTATTTGATGAAAGTCATCTAAGATTAATGTTAATTCAGTTGGAATGGAAAGGACTTCATTTATAAAAAGTGAACATAATACACTGATTTCTTCTGCCCGAATATAACGGTCCATCGTATCAATATAATTCGATAGCTCCATTCCGAATTCGGGAACAACCCTGCGAATGGAATGGATGACATAGGAAAGGAATGGCAGGATGTCGTCATCCATTGGCGAGATGGAGTACCAACACCCTTGTATGGCTTCGTCTCTCATAAATAAAGCAAGCGCCGTACTTTTTCCAAAACCTGCACCCGAATGAATGATGGTCAAAGGGTAGTCAGGAATCTTTTTCATTTTCTGTGTTAGTTTTGCTCTTCTGATAAATTCATCCTTCACAGCAGGGATTCGTAGTTTTGTTTCAATGATTGGCAGCTTCAATTTATGAGACCCCCTCTCTTATTCACAATATTTACACTATTTTACCATATTGTGACTCATAAGTGTACGAGTATGGAGAAACAAATAAGGAGCTGAAATCCAAGTGAATTTATTCAGTGTAAATCATTTTCCGAGTCATACCGCCATCTACGACTAAATTAATACCAGTAACAAAATCATTTTCGAAATCTGTTAAATAGAGACAGGCACGTGCGATATCGCTAGGTTTGCCTACACGTTTAGATAGATGCTGCTCATGATCAAGTTCCGATAGTTCTGACTCGTCTCCTGTGTGAATCCAACCTGGAGAAATAGCATTAACTGTAATTCTATCGTTACTAAATGAAGCAGACATTGCATGAGTAATTGCAGTAATCCCACCTTTTGTTGCAGCGTATGCTTCTGAATTCGGCTCTGACATTAGTGCTCTAGTGGAAGCGATGTTTACAATGGATCCTCCTCCTTCGTTCTCTCTCATATACTTTGCCGCCTCCCTCGAGCAAAGGAAAACACTTCGCAGATTGGTATGGATGATATCGTCCCACTCTTCTATAGATAACTCATAGGGAGACTTAAACACACTCTTCCCGGCGTTATTAATTAATATATCAATGGTTCCATATGTATTCTTCGTCGTTTCAAATAGGTGAATGATGTCCTTTTCAGATTTAACTTCTGTTTTAACAAATTGTACTTCTGCTCCATTGTTTCTTAATTCGAGAGCGGCCATGTTCCCTGACTCAGAGTCTATATCCGCTATAACTACCTTTGCACCTTTTTCAGCAAAGGCTGATGCCACGCCACGTCCAATTCCGTTTGCCGCACCTGTGACCACAACTACCTTATTTAGAAAATCCATTCGTCAACAATCCTTTCTTTTTTCAAAACTAATCTTATTCCCATATGATATACGGAAATTTCAAGTAATAATATAGGTCCTGCTTGAAAAAACTAAACAGATAATAGAGGGTTATCCCCTCAGCTAATTGGAGTGTTTATTATTGTCCATTAAGAAAAAGATTCCGCTACTTTTTTGCCTTTTAGTTTTCTTGATTTTACTAAGCAATAATACCTTTCATTATGTTCGTTCTAAAAGTCAGTTACTCAACTATAACGAGAAAGAAATCGAAATGATCATAAAAGAAGTCTCCTTCCAAGTAGAGAAAACAAAGGAAGGTTCGCTTTATGTGGAGGATATTCTAGGCAGAGACCTCAGAATAGCTTCACTAGCAATAAAACAAAAGCTTCCCCCAAACTACCAAGACATAAGCAATGAACAGTTAACATCATTAGCAAAAGAGGTAGGAGTTTCACATATTACCTTATTAGCCAAAACGCCTGATGACATTATCGGCATAAAATCTTCCGACCCTGAAGAAATAAACATGTCAACTAAGGATTGGGGCTATTGGTATGATGCCTATAAACAACTGTTCGCTTTAACTCCTGTTTCCGTTGGAAAAGGGCTAACCTTGCCGTATTATTGGTCCGGTCCAATCGAAATTGCGTCCTCCGATCCCGAACATATCGATAAGTGGGGCTATTATTTTGATGGGTCTACGAATTATATCATTAACCCCTATTTTCGAGACAATGAAGTGTTAGAATACGAGGAACGATTCGGACCTGGAAAAGTAATCGAAGGTTTTATTAAAGAACGGGGAGTTCTAGAACTATCAGTCATCAATCCTAAAAACTTTGGTAAAAAGAGTGAAGTGGTTCATCTAAACGGAAATAGTTATATACGAATTTCCGCTAGACCCATATGGTATGGATCCTACAAATACCGTAATGTGAAAGAGGATACAAAATTAGTAAAAAACGCGATAAAAACGAAAGAATTGCAATCATATAAGGTTTGTTTGAATGGAAAAAGTATAATGAAAACCTTTGTACCCGTTTTTCCTAAAAATGACCAAGCCTATGTGATTGGCCTTGTTTATAATTATGGCTTGATTGAGCAGGAGCTTCGTCATGAATTAATGGCCCATGTCCTCCTGTCTATTGTCATTATGATTATTGTATTAATTATCAGCTTTATCTTTTCTCGTTCTATTACAAAGCCAATTGGATATATCGTTGACCAGGTCAATGATATCGCCCAAGGAAATTACGAAAAAAACATCCACTTAAATCGAAAAGATGAGTTAGGATTACTTACTGAAAACGTGAATTCTCTTTCTAAACATTTGCAGAGTTATGTTAAAGACTTACATCAAAGTAAAGAACTCATAGAGTACCAGGCCTATCATGATCCTTTAACAGGCCTATTAAACAGAAGATATGTCCTTGAAAAATTAACCCCTTTTATTAACCGTGCTAATGAAACGGGTAACAAAATATCTGTTTTATTCATTGACTTGGATCGGTTTAAACAGGTCAATGACTCCTTTGGGCATAGCAAGGGAGATGAAATATTGAAAACCGTTGCTAACCGTATTAAGGATTGCCTCCCGGAAGATGACACCATTATCATTACAAGACAAGGCGGAGATGAATTTATTATTTTTCTAGTGGACATTGATATCTCCCAAACGAAAAATGTTGCTGAAAGAATTGTCAACAACCTTAAAAAATCATATTCTCTTGATGGCAGTGAAATTTACCTTGGTGCCAGTTGTGGAGTTAGCATGTATCCTGATCAATCAAAAGATATAGACACACTTGTTATTTATGCAGATTTGGCTATGTATGCAGCTAAAAAAATGGGCGGCAATAAAGTAGTGGTTTATTCGGAAAAAATAAATAAATCAAATATAAAAAGACCAAGATTAGAAGCCCGTTTACGTAAAGCTATTGAGAATGAAGAAATTGAAGTGTATTACCAGCCCAAAATCAATGCTGACTCTGGTACCATCTTTGGTGCTGAGGCATTGGTCAGATGGAATGATGAAGAATTTGGATTCGTGTCACCAGATTTGTTTATCCCGATTGCTGAAGATACGGGACTCATTCAACCTTTATGGGAGATCGTCATGAAGACAGCCTGTCAACAGATTAGCAGCTGGAACCTGAAGCGTTCCCAATCGCTATCAATTTCAGTTAATTTCTCTGCACGTCAATTTCAAGAGCCGGACAGTATGGTCAAACGTGTGAAAGAAATTCTATCCGAAAGCCGTTTAAACCCACAAAACTTTGAAATTGAAATTACCGAAAGTATACTTCTTAACAATTCGACTGAAATTGTTCATTCACTGCAAACTCTTCAAAATATGGGAATTGCTATTTCAATTGATGATTTTGGTACTGGTTACTCCTCCTTAAGTTATTTGAAGGACTTACCAATCGATTCCTTAAAGATTGATAAATCGTTTATTCAGAATATCGATATGGAGTATAGAAATACTGAGATTCCAGAGGCCATCATTAATTTTGCCCGCAGCCTTCATCTGAATGTCATCGCTGAAGGGGTAGAAAAAGACTTTCAAAAGGAGTTTTTACTTTCGAAAAACTGTGTGCAAATGCAAGGGTATCTATTCAGTAAACCATTGAACAAAGACGAATTCGAAAGGTATATGGGAGACATCAAAGCGTAAACGCCTTGATCAGCCCCTACAGGCAAATGTTCTTTACCAATAAAAGTCGATCTTTGACTTTTTGCGGAAGAACATTTGACCCAAAGGGCTAGGCACTGGATATGGCCAATTCTCGAAAGTCAAACAATAAAATTTCTTATAATTCATAAAAAGCGCAACTGTTTTAAATACTCCCTTGAACAATTTTTTTAGTTTTGTGATTATAGCATTTTACCATCTGATCCTAAATTGTATCCATCAATCTGAGTGTTATAGGCCATTGAACCATTGCTATAAAAGTAATACCAATATCCTCCAATTGATTTCCAACCTGTTGCCATTGAACCTGAGGAGCTAAAATAATACCAAGTTTCACCTAGCTTAAGCCAGCCGGTTACCATCGCACCTGATGAATTCATATAATACCAGGTTTCACCTAGTTTAAGCCAACCGGTTACCATCTGACCTGAACTATTGAAATAATACCATTTTCCTCCTACTAATTTCCAACCTGTTACCATTATAGTTGGATCAAAGTAATACCATTTTCCTCCGGTAGATAACCATCCTCTGTGTGCAGTTCCATCATGATCTATATATATCCATTTTCCATCATCCAACTGATTCCAACCATAGACATAACCACCCTGCGTCACATCACCATAATCAAAACCATACTCTACTTCATAATCTTCCCCTGAAGAATCAGAGAAAGTAATTGATGCAGGTCCTATGGAAATTCCAAACTTTCCATCAAGATTAGTATAAGTGTGTCGATATTTGGTTTGAATAAGTGCTCTACTACCTATTTTGCTTTGACTTACACTTATTTTTCTATCCATATAGGCAAATTGCCAATCAGCTTCAGCTAAATCCCATTTTACGCCATGACCATAAATTCCAAGACTGTCAGCGTCAGGCTCTAATTTACCTGAAGAAGTTTTTAATATCCATCCACCGTATCCGTCCGGGATATTTAAACCAAAGTTATAACCTGAGTCAAAAGTATTTGAAATAGGAGTGGCATTAATATCGAACATAGTGGCGAATCCATCTGTAATAGTCATAAAAGGTTTATCAGACCAGTATGCAGTTGATGTATATTTGTATTCAAGATTGGTTCCCCATTTTCCTAAATATGTAGCATATGTTCCTAATGTCAAATCACCATCCACTGTTTCTTCCTCAGGTGGTAAATAAGCTGCAGTAACACTTTTCACCCTATTAGATGATTGTCTAAATGTGAATGGTTGATTGCTTCCAAGTTGCATTATAGATAGGGATCGGCCAGTCTTTTTTTTGTATACTTCTATATCTTTTAATTTAAGTTTTTTTATTTTATTTATATTCTCTTTCGTATACTCAGTAGATTCTCCAGATAAACTAGTATAGTATTTTTTTACATTTTTAATAGAAAGTTTAACGGCCTTTCCACCATCTTTAGCATTCTTGATTTTCTCTTCTCTAGATAACTTGCTGAAAAAATCTTCAGGATACCCTATTGCAATCATCACGTCATCTAATTCTTTGTCAGATAAAACCTCAGGATTATCAATTGGTTTTACTCTTCCGTCAGAAGTTTTCTCTACTATGTTATTTCTTTCAGCAGATGTTTTAGCAGAAACTAAAGAAGAAAAACATAAAAAAACAGCTAGTAAAATACTAATTTTTTTCATTACTTGCCCACCTTTACTTTAATATAATTCTATTATAGTAAAAAATGGTATTTTGTATATAATTTTACATATTTTTAAAGTATTTGTTTATATTTACAAAACATGTACAATATAGTAAAACAATGTTAAGAAATGGAGGTGATTTGATTTGAAGCAAAAAAAGATTGTATTAATAATTCTTGCTCTTATAGTGATTATTTTAATAATAGGAATCAGTTTACCTGGTAAGAAAAGTACAACATCACGCATATTAGTTCATAATAAAGGGAGTAACGGTCATAATTACTGGATTGAAGTTACTAACCCATATGAACCCCACCCAAAAAAATTTAAAATTAATGTTGAAAAAACTACTTGGCAGCTCCTAGAAACTAGTAAAGAGTATTTTGCTACATATGAATATAAAACAATTGAGAAAAACGTTGAGTTAGAAAATATTCATTTTCCAAAGTAAATAATATAGAACGGTGACTACCCGGACCTCTTCTTCCACCATAAGTACTGTTCAGCATACTGCATCTCTATTAAATATGAAGAAGAAATTCGTATCTTTGATTTAAATTTTTACAGCCCTCAATTCCTCCAATATGAGTTATCAAAGGCAAAATTTTGGATTCGGAGGCATTTATCCACTCGGATCAAGGAAGTCATCATGCAAGCCCTAAATATCAGAAGATATTAAAAAAATCTGGTTTAGGTCAGTCTATGTCTAGAAGAGGAAATTGTTAGGAGAATGCCCCGAGGAGTCTTTTTTGGTCATTTAAAGGATGAATTAGACTATCAACCTTGTAAAACATCAGAGGAACTAAAGACGAAAATAAATCACTATATAGGTTACATTAACAATTATCATTATCTATGGAATATAAAAAAGATGACCCCTACTCAATGGAATCATCTTTTAGCATCTTAACTCTTTTTCTTCATATGTCCTTGACACTGGTGCCAGTTTAAACGGTCACCCTTTCCCTACTATTTCACAATTTCTTCAGATGTACTTACACTACTTCCCATATTACTTATGGACAATCGCTTTACATTCATTTCTGGGAACTCAGCTTGCATCGTTTTCACAAGCTGTGCTCCCTTACCTTTTTCAATGAAGCAGAGCACAGTTGGTCCAGCACCGCTTAAGGCTACTCCGAATGCACCGCTGGCCTTGGCCAATTGTTCCATTTCTGAGTAGGAATGAATAAGCGGTTTACGGTAAGGCTGATGAAACAAGTCCTTCTCCATCATTTTTCCCGCCAATGGCCAGTTTTGGCTTAATAGAGCTGCAACTAATAGATTGGCTGTGGAAGAGGCTTGGATTGCCTCTCCTTGAGAATAGGTTGTCGGCAGAACTTCTCGAGATTCTTTAGTCAGTAATATATCTTGTGGAATCATGGCTACCATTTCAAAAGGATGGTCCCTAAATGAGAGCATATCCACTTCATTTTGACGATAACACCCAATCACCAATCCCCCAAAAAGGGACGCTCCCACATTATCAGGATGCCCTTCCCATTTAGTAGCAAGGAGAAGCTTTTCAGCCATTGTCAAGCCTAGGTCACCCACTGAATCAGCTAGCTCAATGCCGGCCACAATGGCTGCGGCACTTGAGCCAAGTCCCCGTGCTAAAGGAATCTCACTATCCACACTAATTTTCCGTGGGGATAGTTTTACGCCATAGTGAGCGGCTGTTTGGATCGCAACTTGGCAAATGAAATGACTCTCATCTGTTGGTAAATCCTTTAATTCTTCACAATTAGATCGGCATTCCCATTTGTCATGCTTATCAACTTCTAAGGTCAAATACAAATTAAGAGCTAAACCGATTGAATCAAAGCCTGGTCCTAGATTAGCTGAACTTGCTGGTACTTTAATGATTAGTCGATCATTTAGAGTCACATTGGACAACACCTTTAATATGATCTTTTACCGCCTCTTCATCATTTGGCAACTGAACTGGTTTAACCAGACTGCTGCCAATAGCTGTATCTGGATCTTTTAGCCCATTTCCAGTGAGAACAGCCACAATTTTTGTCCCTCTTTTTACTTTTCCCTGTTGGATACTTTTGTAAATACCAGCAATAGATGCACAGGATGCAGGTTCAGCAAAGACCCCTTCCGATGAGGCTAGTTTTTTATAGGCAGCAATAATCTCTTCGTCTGTTACTTCATCAAATTGACCATCTGATTCCTGAACAGCAGAAACAGCTAGATTCCAGCTGGCCGGATTCCCAATGCGAATCGCTGTTGCAATCGTTTCTGGGTTTTCAAAAACTCGGTTATGCACAAGTGCAGCTGCCCCTGCTGCTTCATAGCCAAACATTCTTGGCAGTCCTGTTCCCTTCTTATCAGCAAATTCTTTAAATCCTTTCCAATAGGCACTAATGTTTCCTGCGTTTCCGACTGGGATGGCTAAAATATCTGGAGCTTCCCCTAACTGCTCACAAACCTCAAATGCAGCTGTCTTTTGCCCTTCCAATCTGAATGGATTAACAGAATTCACAAGTGTGATTGGCTCTTCTTCGCTAATATTTCTAACCATTTGCAATGCCTGATCAAAATTCCCCTCAATGGAGATGATTTCTGCTCCATACATCATCGCTTGAGCAAGCTTCCCTAAAGCAATTTTCCCTTCTGGAATCACGATAATACACTTTAAACCTGCTCGTGCTGCGTATGCTGCTGCAGCCGCAGATGTGTTACCCGTAGAGGCGCAGATCACCGTCTTACTTCCTTCCTCCACGGCTTTGGCCACAGCCATTACCATTCCTCTGTCTTTAAATGAACCAGTGGGATTTGCACCCTCCATCTTTACATAGAGGTCCACATCCCATTCATTTGAAAGCCGTTCAAGCTTGATTAAAGGCGTATTTCCTTCATTTAATGTTAGATTAGGAGTCTCGTTATTTATTGGTAAAAATTCTTTATATGCTTCTAATAGTCCTGGCCATCTCATAATGATTTCCTCACAACCCTATATGCACTTTTTATTTCTTTGACTGCTGTTAAATCATATAATTCTAGTAGTATTTTATCGTAATTTGTTACAGATGCTCGATGCGTCACCAAAACAATTTCTGATGTTTCATTCTTCTTAATTGGCAATTGAAGAATTTTCTCAAAGCTAACCCCGTATTTTGCAAAAATGGAGGTAATATCAGCAAACACCCCTACCTCATCCTGGACATGAATTCGCAGGAAATACTTGGAGAATTTCTCTTCATCTTCTTTTAATCGCTTAGGGTACTGCGGTGTAACTGCACTTCGGCCATTTACACCCAGTCTTAAATTTTTAATCACACCTACAAGATCAGAAACAACGGCAGTTGCGGTTGGTAAACTTCCTGCCCCTGGTCCATAAAACATCGTTTCACCCACTGCTTCACCATAGACATAAACCGCGTTGTATTCATTTTGAACAGAAGCAAGTGGATGATTATCTGATAAGAACGTCGGTGCCACACTTACTTCTACTTTTTCTCCTTCACGGTGAGCGAAGCCAATTAGTTTCATTGTATAGCCTAATTGTTTTCCGTATCGTAAATCCTCTTCTGTTACATTAGAAATACCACTTACTTTTACATCATCCAAATCGATATGCATAGAGAATCCTAGTGTCGCTAAGATGGTCATTTTTCGTGCGGCGTCTAACCCTTCTACATCTGAAGTGGGATCTGCTTCAGCAAATCCCAGCTCCTGGGCTTCTTTAAGAACTTCGTCATAGGAGCGGCCTTCATTGCTCATTTTTGTTAAAATATAGTTAGTGGTACCATTCACGATACCCATCATTTGTGTAATCCGGTCAGATGCCAGGCCATCAACCAAGCCTCTTAAAATAGGAATGCCTCCCGCCACACTTGCTTCATAAAACAAGTCACAGCCATGTTCCGAGGCAACGGTTAACAGTTCTGAACCATGCAAGGCCATTAAATCTTTATTCGCTGTAACCACATGTTTTCCTTGGCGAAGAGCCGTGATCAAATAGTCCTTTGTATCTTGTACTCCACCCATCACTTCAATGACCACATCAATGTCATTGTCGAAAAGAATATCATCAGCGCTTGACGTTAACATTTGAGCTTCTACCTCTACAGGTCTACTTTTATGTAGGTCTTGTACAAGAATTTTTTTGATGACTACCGGACATCCCACTTGGTGGATTAATTTATCCTGATGATTTTTAATGATTTTGACTACACCTGAACCAACTGTTCCTAATCCTAATAATCCAATAGAGATTGCTTTCATGTGTTCGCCTCCCATACATGTGTCCGTATATCACGCACAAATGTTTTTCTGTTGTAGACATTATATGACTGTCTGAATTTTTTTACAATATATTTATTTAGGTAAAATATATGTAATCGCTTACTACCGCGCCGTTACTGAATAACTTTTTTATGGTGAATTTCCTCTTCCAAAAAGTTAAAATTTTTTCCGCTTTATCCCTTTACAATCCTGAAGGTATGGTTGTAGAATAGTCCCTATATTCAATTGAATTTTGAAATTTCGAGCAAATTAGTTTTTTCTATAGTTAATAAAAGTATTGATGAAGACGGCATTAAGAAAAAGCTTCAGAGAGCCGGTGGCTGCTGCGAACCGGTGCTATTTCTTAACATGCCTAGCCCTTCTGAACTGGCTGCTGAAGGCTTTTAGTAGGCTCGCCCGGTAGAAACCGTTAATTTCTTGAGGCTGCACTTCTTTTGTGCAGCAAAAGAGGGTGGCACCACGTGACCTTACGTCCCTCATAACAAGACAAATCTGTCTGTTATGAGGGACGTTTTTTATTAGAAAGCAAAAATTGAGGAGGCTTGGAGGAAAATGTACAAAGTACTTGTAACCGATGGAATTAGCAATACGGGATTAAAAAGCTTATTGGAACATCCAAATTTCGTTGTCGACCGGCAGCCCACTCTTCCTGTTGAAGAGTTGAAAACGATTATTGGGAATTACGACGCACTCATTGTGAGAAGCCAAACAAAAGTAACCGGGGAGCTTCTAGAAGTGGCCGGCAGGCTCAGAGTCATCGCAAGAGCAGGTGTTGGCGTTGATAATATTGATGTGAATGCAGCTACTCGAAAAGGAATTATTGTCATTAATGCTCCTGGCGCCAATACGATTGCAGCAACCGAGCATACTCTAGCAATGATGCTGTCATTAGCGCGAAAAATTCCCCAAGCCCACAAAAAAACATCAAATGGCGAATGGGACCGTAACTCCTTTAAAGGAGTGGAGCTTTATAAGAAAACACTTGGTGTCATTGGAATGGGTAAGATCGGTACCGAAGTGGCAAAAAGGGCCAAAAGCTTTGGCATGAACATTTTAGGGTTTGACCCTTATTTGACAGAAGAACGGGCCCAAAAACTAGGGATGACAAAGGCAAGCCTTGATTTAATTGCACAGGAATCAGATTTTATTACGATTCATACACCTCTAACTAATGATACTAGAGGCATTATAAATGATGAGTACTTAAGCAAAACAAAGAAAGGTGTCCGCTTTGTCAACTGTGCTCGGGGTGGTATTATCGATGAGAAGGCACTAGTAAGGGCCATTCAATCTGGCCATGTTGCAGGTGCAGCGCTTGATGTATTTGAAAAAGAGCCTGTTGCAGATCCTGAATTACTGGAAAATCCAAATATTATTGTTACTCCACATCTCGGTGCCTCCACTGTTGAAGCACAGGAAAAAGTAGCCCAGGAGGTAAGCGCGGAAATCATCGAGATTTTTGAGTCACAGTCGATTCAACATGCCGTTAATATGCCGCAAATGTCTGGTGAAACGCAGGCAAAACTGCAGCCATATTTACTTCTTGGCGATCAAATGGGGCAGCTTGTCATTCAATTATTAAACAAGCAAGCACCAACCAAAATAGAAATCAATTACTACGGTGATTTAGTGAACGAAGATACAGAGTTATTAACTCGTACTTTATTAAAAGGTGTATTATCTTACCATTTAAGTGATTCCGTCAATTTGATTAATGCGCTTCACCTCTTGAAGGAGCAAGGTGTTTCTCATAATGTGGTAAAGAACGCAACCAATAAAGGCTTTGCGAATTATATGGAGCTGAGCGTATCACAGGGTAATGAGACCGCGAAGATTGGAGCAACGGTTTTAAATGGCTATGGCGCGAGGATCTTAAAAATCAACCAATACCGTATCGATGTGAAACCAGAAAAGTATTTGTTATATATTAAGCATCGCGACGTACCAGGTATGATTGGAAAAGTGGGTTCATTGTTGGGCGATCACAGTATCAATATTGGTACCATGCAGGTTGGCCGGACGGAAGTAGGCGGCGAGGCCATCATGGTGTTAACTCTTGATAAAACATTAAGTCCAAATGTGATCCGTGTATTAAAGATGATTGATGGATTAAATGAAGCACAAGTCCTGGAGTTGAGTACGGTCGATTCGTTTGAACCCGGGAGGCTGGAACCTGAGAAGGTAGAGAGCATTTAGGTTTGCATAGAAAGAGGGATTGCGTCTCGGTGCAATCCCTCTTTTTATTGATTTTTTCTAATTATTTGTTGGTTTCTTCGATTCGCTCATAAAAGGCAAGATTCGCTCATTAAATTATAAAATCCGCTCATAAATAAGTAAAATTCGCTCATAAACCAAGTAAATCCGCTCATAAATTTATTTTTATAAAAAGTTTGGGCATTTTAGCAATGGGAAAAAGGCATTTTCAACGATATTGATTATAAAATCCCCTTAATATCCAGGACAGAATCTAAAATATAGTCCGCTTCATGTTTTTCGAATTCGCTTCTTGCGTCTTTTCCTGAGAGTCCTGTTAAGACCGCAGCAAATTGACACCCCAATTGTCTAGCGGCAAGTAAATCTGCCAAGGAATCCCCGACAACTAAGACCTCGTCTCCATTTTCAATAGGCAACTTAGTATTTAAACAGTCGGACACAGATGTGTCTTTCCCTTTAAGACCCATGATGTACGTAAACGGATGAGGCTTAGATAAGGATTTTGTTTCTACAACCTCTTGCTCTGCCTTTAACACGTCATCAGCGGTTACAATCCGTTTATCATCAAAATACTGTAACCAATTTAAATGGTGAAAAGGCTGAATCGTTTCTAGTTCCGGCCTACCTGTTCCTATACCGACCGTATATCCAGAGGTGGTTAGGAATTGAAACAGTTCACTAATTTCTTCCTGTGAAGCTAATGTTGTTTCATTGGCAAGGAAACCTTGTTTCCCTTTTTGCACCGATGGTCTACCAGTAGAAGCTAAGACATGCTCATCCCCTACATACCACTCCTGGGAAACATGTTCACAGACAGACCACAGCTCCCCTTTTAAAAATATAGACGTTTCCACACCCAACTTCTCATAGGCTAATTCATTTAAATAGCCCAGTAATTCCTGCTTCGTTGCCTCCGATTGCTCAAATTCCTTCACAAATAAAGAAAAATCCATCTTTACAGGATAATTCCCAAGAACCCTGCCAATCTCAAGCAACGTTTCGCGATTAATGGGTGCCTGACACCAGTTGTTAATTTTTTCAAATTCATATTCCTTTATTTGTGATAACAGATGGATTAGCTGATGGCAGAAGGATAGATAGATCATGTCCCAGTTCGCGTTTAGGCCGCGTGATTTCATAAACTTAAGAGTTTGGTCGTTTATAAAAACATGCTCTCTTATTCCCTTCATTTCCTCTGCCGTATAGTCTGTTTTAAACTTGTCCGGAGACAGTCCTAAGTACTTATTACTAATTAACATCTCCCAAACCGTCAATGCAGAAGCATCAAAATAGTGTTCTTCACTTAAAAGGACACCATCCACGTCAAACAAAATTGTTTTAAACATCGTCCTTACCCTCATTTCAAATTCTGCTTTTATACGTTATCGTAACACAGTAATCCTAATTTCTTAAAGGAATATATTAAAAATAAGACGTTTTAATTTTGCACATAATAAAAAAAAGCTAACCAATTAGGCTAGCTTTTTAGGACAAGCATTATTTCGCGAAGCGGTGGTTACCGATTGTCACCGTCACTTGTCGTGATGTTATCCAAGAGCTAGTTGAAGTTCTAGGATTATAGAAGAATAAAGATCCCTTTCCTTTTCCCATTAAGGCAATCGCTTCATTAACCGCTCTCTTAGAAGCATAGTCCGCTGGTTGATTAATTTGACCGTTTGCTACCGGAGTAAATGCATAATGGCCATTGGAAATTTGATAGATTACACTTTTCACCGTTGATGGGAAATCTGGACTTTTTACTCTATTTAAAATAACTGTAGCTACTGCAACCTTACCCGCATATGGTTCTCCTACAGCCTCTGCATGAACTAAACGTGCCATTAATTCTTTCTCTGCTGGTGTAATTGGTGAGTTAGGAATTAACATGTTTTGACCAGCATAAAGTGGTTTCGAATAATTTGACGCCATTAATGTATTGATAGGCACACCAAAACCTTTTGCTATTTTCCAATATGTTTCTCCGTATTGAATTTTATGAGTAGTAGTTGCCGCTTCTGATTTTTCAGTTAACGTAAAGGCTGACATTGATAAAATTAATCCCGTAGCAATGACTAGTTTTTTAAGTTTTTTCATGTGTAGTACCTCCCGTGTTTTGTCTGTCGTGTCTCTACTCATAAGGCTATCAGTTGTAACATACTAATTCATTGTCCAAAAAATGGTAACTACTAAACTACTAACACCGTGCCCATCCTCATGCTATTTCTCTACTAAATGGAATTTTAAACCACTTTTATTTTTTAACCTATAAATGGAATAGTTGGATGAATTGTACTGTCTTATTACAATTTGTATCCGACTTGTAATATAAAAACAGGCAAAAAAAGCACAGGTTTACTCGATATTGACAACAAAAATCCTTATTTCCATGTAAGTTGTCACCCAAAACTTGGGTAAGATAAAAGAGACAAAATAATTGGGAGGCTTTGAAAATGAAAAATCAATTAGTTGACGTACTCAACAAACAAATTGCCAATTGGTCTGTCTTGTATATCAAGTTACACAACTACCATTGGTATGTGAAGGGCGAAAATTTCTTCACCTTACATGCTAAATTCGAAGAGTTCTATAATGAAGCTGGATTACATGTAGATGAGTTAGCTGAACGATTACTTGCAGTTGGAGGCAATCCTGTAGCAACTATGAAGGAATGTCTAGAACTTTCCTCTATTGAAGAAGCATCTGGTAAGGAATCAGCATCTGATATGGTTCAGTCTGTTATAAATGATTTCTCCATCATCACAGGTGAATTAAAAGAAGGTATGAGTACTGCGGAGGAATTAGATGATGAAACAACAGGAGATATGCTACTAGCGATTCATTCTGGTTTAGAAAAACACATTTGGATGTTAACTGCTTATCTTGGTAAGAGAGTGTAAAAAATAGATAATAAAAGGATGACTCATTTTACATTGGAGTCATCCTTCTTTTTTAAATTATAATAATTATTAAAAAGGTTTGACTTTTATTTAGTATTAATATTATTATAATAATTAGATAAATTCCTATTGGGAGGTAGAAACATGGAGAAACTAGAAGTCATTGTGTACAGTAGCACAGGCTGCCCATATTGTGAAAAGGTTAAGGCTTTCCTTAAGGAACACGGAATTGAATTTGAAGAGCGAAATGCCTCTATACATAAAGAATATTTCGATCAATTAAAGGAACGGAAAATCTTTGGAACCCCAGCAACCCTAATTAATGGAAAGCTAGTCCTAGGTTTTCAAGAGAAAAAATTCAATAAGCTTCTCGGACTTTCAGAAACTACACCTGCGAGTGTGACACCACCTACTCAAGTGGAAGCACCAGAAGAGACAGCAGACAACATTTTTCAACCAGTTAATCAAAGAGTGCTTGATGAAGTATATGATTTTGTTACAATAGGCGGTGGTCCTGCAGGTGCCTCAGCAGCTGTATATGCGGCTCGTGGCAAATTGAAAACGCTTGTTATAGATAAGGCTCCAAAAGCAGGTACACTAGCCATTACTCATAAAATTGCTAACTATCCTGGTGTTCGTGAAGAAGTAACAGGTCTTGAGCTCCTTACGAGGATGCAGGCCCAAGCTAAGGATTTCGGGGCAGAATTTGTTCGTTCCACAGTACTATCTGTTAATTTTTCCGATGAAATTAAAAAGATAGAAATTGCCGAGGGAACCATTCAGGCGAAAAGTGTCTTTATTGCTGTCGGTGCAAAAGCTCCATCCAGTAAAATTAAAGGGGAAGAAGAATTTACTGGACGTGGTGTAAGTTACTGCTCAACCTGTGACGCGGCCTTCTATCAGGACCAAGTAGTAGCTGTTGTCGGAGATAATGATGAAGCCATTCATGAGGCTGAAACACTAGCAAAGTATTGCAAAGAAGTGAAAATACTAATACCAACTGAACAGTTAAAAGGAGACGCAGATCTTTCTTCATTAGAAGCAAACCCTAAAGTTAAAATCTTTAGACGTCATCGAGTCCGTGAAATTCTAGGCACAGATAATGTGGAGAAAATTGTCGTACTTACTGATAAAAAAGAAGAACAAATTTGGGATGTTGACGGTATTTTCTTATACCTAGGTGGAATGAAGCCTGGAACAGACTTCTTAAACGGAGCCGTAATGCGGGATGAAGAAGGCTATGTATTAGTAGATGAATATCTTCGGACAAATATTGATGGAGTGTTTGCCGGTGGAGACGCTCGTAGAACTCCCATTAAACAAGCCGTTATTTCTGCTGCTGATGGCGCCATTGCCGCTCTTAGTGCAGAGCAACATGTTAATAAACGAACAAAACTACGACCACAATATAGTTAAAAGCGAAAGCGCTGGAGCTCGACCATTCTCAAAGTCGAAGTTTTCTTATACTATGAAAATAAGGACGCCTATCAGGTGTCCTTTTTCTCATATTGCCTTCCGTTGTTGTCAGATTCTGTCGTAAACGGTACAATTTATAAAAGATAGTCAATTGGCAACTGGGGGGATAACCATGAAAAAGTGGATTTTTTTATTACTAACCGTATTGATTCTTTCTGCCTGCACGCCAAAAGCCTATACTGAAAGTATGAATGCTGGAAAGGCTGCACTGGAAAAAGAGAACTATACTGAAGCGATAGACAAATTCGAAAATGCATTAGAAGAAAAAGAAACAAACGAGGCAAAGAATTACCTTCATGCGGCTGAAAGCATGCAGGAAAGTGTCACTCTCTATCATAAAGGTGATTTTGATACTGCTACTTACACGTTAAAAAAATTATTAAGTAAGAAACACACGAAAAAGTTAATTAGCAAACAAGCCAATGCACTCATCAAAGAAATCCAAGAGGCAAAATCACTTTCTGACTCAATGAAGGAACGAATTATTAAAGGTAAAGCGTTAATGGAGCAAAATCAGTATGACCAGGCATTAGACGTCTTTAAAGAAGTCTCAGAAACCATTCAATTTGCTGAAATCCCGTCTATTGAAAAAATCACCAAAGATGCTTCGGAACTTATGATTGAGGCAGCTAACAAGAAAAAGGTTGCTGATGAAGAAAAGCAGAAACAAGAGGAAACGAAAAAGAAAGAAGAAGAAGAAGCAAAAGCAAAACAAGATCAGGAAGAAGCAAACCAACCACTTACCCATGCACAAGCAGAGGATTTAGTGAAACAACATCTTAACATTTCTTCTGATCAAAATGTTAAAGTAGTCTATGATCACGATGCTGATAACGGTGATTACATTATCCACGTCTATGAGTTTGTTGTCGATAACTCACAAACAGGTGAAGGACATACGACAACCTGGGGCTGGTATGGTGTGAACAAAAAAACCAAAATAGTGTATGATGCTATGCAATAACTTTAAAAGGCTGGTCCAAGTGTAAAAAACACTTTGTGCTCAGCCTTTTTACTTTCTCAATCAACGTTTGTCCCTTTCACTATTAACAACACCTGCATACATTGTATTAGTTTAGTATGGGAGGTGATCTTCTATGTCAGACGGCAGAAACAACAACAACGGCTTTGCTTTAATCGTTGTATTGTTCATTTTATTGATCATTGTTGGTGCATCTTTTATGTACTAATATAGTCATTTAGCTGCATCAATTCAGCTAGATGAGAAGAGCGGTAAAACCATTTGGTTTTACCGCTCTTTTTTAGGAAAGGATCCCTCTACTCTTTATGGCTGCGTGCAAGCAACACTAAACTTACTGTAATAATAGTGAATGCAATAAAGGCTAATAAAGGGATCGTAATAAAACCAAGCCAATTGATGTAATCTCTCGCGCAAGGCACACCCGAAGTACACATTTCAAACTGCTGTAAATAAGGAATCTTTTGCAACAGTGTATGATAGCCCGAAATCAACATGCCAATGATCGACAATGGCAAAACGTATTTATGAATTCTCAAATCGTTACGATATACTGCCATACCTAAAATAATGGCTAATGGATACATGAAAATTCTTTGATACCAGCAAAGGGTACATGGGATATAGTGCATCACTTCACTAAAATATAAGCTGCCAAGTGTAGCGATGAGAGCAGCAATCCAAGAAAGTAATAATGATTTATTCATTTTATTTCTCCTTAGCGGCGTCCTCTACCATTTTAATTAAATCATCGATGGTTTGACCTTCAAACAGCTTCCCATTAACGAAAATAGTCGGTGTTCCTGTTACGCCTAGTTTTTCTGCGTAACTCATATCCTTGTCCCACGCATCTTCTGATTTCTTGTCACGGAAGTTTTTAACCACTTTATCTACTTCATTGCTGTCAGCTACTTCTTTTAGAGTATCAGTTAAAAAGGCTTCAGTGAAAATATCCATTTTTTCTTTTTCAGGCTCGGCTGGCTGCTTTTCATATAGTAGATCATGAAATTTCCAAAACTTATCGTTACCAAGCTCCTGATAAACCGATTCAGCAAATTTAGCCGAACGAATAGAATCGACATTAATGAAAGAATCATTCATGAAATAAAATTTAGCTTTCCCGTTATCAACAAGCTCCTTTTGAATAATCGGAACAACCTGCTCGGTAAAGTTCTTACAATTTGGGCATTTGTAATCGCCAAATTCAATAATAGATACAGGGGCAGACTTGTCTCCAAGAAACGGCTGATTGCTATAATCAATCGCTTCCTTTGTTTTAGACTCTTCTTGTTTGGAGTGGTTCCCTAAAAAGATAAAGCCTAGAACAAAGGCTGCAATAATTCCTACCACCCAAAAGACAAACTTAGAGGATGATTTTGTTTCTTTTTTGTTACTCTTCTTTTTTGTTGCCATATTCAAACTCCTTTAAATGAAATGTAAGCGAAAATACTTTATTAATAATTATAGGATATTATAATAGAGGATACTAACTTTTTTACTTAAGGAGAAAAGAAAAATGACAAATCCGAAGCATTATAGGGGCTATATTGGAACCTACACAAAAGGGGAGAGTAAAGGAATCTACTCATTTACCTTAAATACGGAAGAGGCAAAAATAGAGAATGTTCAAATTGTGGCAGAATTAGCAAACCCTACATATGTAAACATTAGCAAAGACAATCGATATCTTTACTCGGTTGTAAAAGAAGGAGAAAACGGCGGCCTTGCTGCTTTTTCTATTGATGAAGATGGCAACTTAACAGCCATTAATAGAGAGCTTGTTAATGGGGCATCTCCTTGTCATGTTAGTGTAGACAGCCAGAATCGTTATGTGTTTGGCGCCAACTACCATAAAGGATTAGTAGAATCTCATTTACTAAACAAAGAGGATGGTTCTATTTTACCTGCTGCTTCTATTATGGTTCATGAAGGCTCTGGTCCGGATCCAAGACAGGAAAAACCACATACTCATTATGCAGGACTTACTCCTGATGAAAAATATCTAGCTGTTGTGGAATTAGGGATTGATGCACTCATCACCTATGCGGTAAATAGTGACGGAACACTTACGAAAGTAAAGCTTCTGCCATTAAAGGCTGGAAGTGGTCCAAGGCATTTAGTGTTTCATCCGAATGGAAAAATTGCCTATGTGATGACAGAGTTTAGTTCGGAAGTCATTGTGTTAACTTATCACGAGGAAAATGGCCATTTTACAGAAAAGCAATATATCTCCACACTTCCTGAAGACTTTACTGAAAACAATCAGGGCAGTGCCATTCATATTTCATCTGATGGACGTTTTGTCTATGCGGGGAATCGTGGACATAATAGTATCGCCGTTTTTAGTGTGAATCCTGAAACTGGAGAGTTAAGCTTTGTAGAACATGTATCTACTGAGGGTGATTGGCCGAGGGATTTTGCTCTAGATCCGAGCGAGAAGTTTGTTGTAGCTTCAAATCAGGAGTCGGGGAATCTTGTGCTTTATTCACGGGATGAGGGAACTGGAAAACTAACGTTAATTCAGTCTGATATTGATGTGCCTTATCCGGTTTGTGTGAAGTTTTTGCACGTGAGGTAGTTTTTATTAGGAATACCTGTTGAACCAGTCCTTTCTTTTATTCGACACCTTCGATTGACAAAGTTTTCAAATTTTGTCTTTTATAATCGAATTAAGAATGCTGTAGGATAGGAGAAAGGTTCATGGTTCAGCGACAAATAGAGACTAGGGTTAAAAGAAAAACCGTAATACTTGTTTTAGCTATCATTTTTTGGGGACTATTTTTATTATTAAATACGTGGACAGAAAGCATAGAAAAGTTAATGTATTTACATACATTCGGATTTAAATGGGTATCAAATCCAGACTTTTTATCTTTCTTTTACTTTAATGATTTTACGGCGTTTCATCCTGAATTTATTAAAGTGAAGTTGGGACATTTCGTTGGTTTTGCGGTGTTAGATTTCCTTCTATTTAATTTAATTAAAAGTCACAAATATGCAATTGGAATTTCATTTGTTTTTGCTTTTATAACTGAATTTGTCCAATTATTTTTCGGCAGGGATGGTCGCTTTTACGATCTAGCTATTGATTCATTAGGTATTTTATCAGTGTATTTCGTTATAAAAATCCTGAAAGCTTAAGGGCTTCCAGGATTTTTTGTTTAATGAGGCAAAAATACCTTTACCATACTATTTATTCTCTTTTTGTATAAAGACAAATACATTTTGAACAACGGATCTCCCTGTTGTTCCACACCTATTTGAGCTTCAAGGTCATATTTGGAAGGCCAGAACCAATAATGCAGCTCAATTATACTATGCTTGAAAGTATCATAACTTAAGAATTGATAATCGATAAAGTCTACGTATTGTTTTAGACCCTTTACCCGCCGATATTCCCATCTTGTAGTTTTCACTTCGAAAGGCAGCCTTTTAACTATACTTAAATGAGGAAATTGATTATAAACAATCGACAAGGTTCTTTTAAGTCGTCTTAATGTTTTATGCGAGGCAGCAAGTTTTAAAAGGTCATCATAATCATTTTCCTTACCTAAAGTATGAATCAATTGAATAATATCCAAAAAGTATTTCATAGAGTCTAGATTATGACGCCAACCATGTAGGCAAATCATGTAAAACAAGTGGGTAGGTGAAAGCTCCATAATATGTTGATAGTTGCAAAATCGTTCAGCCAGCCCCCATAGGTCATTAATATCAAACTGTGAAGTATTTTCCTTCACAATATTCCAATGTAATTCGACCACTAATGGCATGGTGGAACCAGGTAACTTCTTACTAAAACTGCAATGAAAATGCCCATGTATCATCTCTTCCTCAACCGAAAATCCTAGTGACTTTATGATCTCAATTGCTTTATCCAGTTCCTGAAATTGAATTAATAAGTCGATATCAGATGTGGCCCTTGCTCCAATGTGACCAAAATACCTTTCAGCGAAATAAACACCTTTAAGGGCGATCACATCAATGCCCTTACCTTCAAAACTTTTTAAAATCGCATCCGTTTGGTTTTTTATCAATAGATTTTGAAAAAGACCTTTGTCGTAGCATTCTTTTAATCGCTGCTGGAAAAAAGAAGGAGTTTCAGTAAGCCTTCCTTGTTGTTTTAATAGAAAGAAAACTTGAGAGGAAATTCCATCCTCTTCTATATCCTGGAGGGCACGTTGAAAGAACTTGTCATCCTGTGGCAAAACAGTGTTTTGATCATAGATTAACTTGACCATTTCTATACTCATGACCCTCACCCCTGTTTATAATTTTGCAGCCAATGGTAATTCCCTATCATTTTTTACTCCAAAGGATGTTTCATTCAGATTCCGATATAAACCAATTTGCTTTATTAGATCCTTATGCGTTCCCTGCTGAACAATTTTCCCTTTGTCCATAACATAAATTACATCTGCGTGTTGGATAGTGGACAAACGATGTGCAATGATGATGGTTGTTCGCCCTTTCATTAATTCCTCCAATGCCTCTTTAACATAATACTCGGTTTCTCCATCCAAGGCGGATGTGGCTTCATCCAATAAAAGTATTGGTGCATCTTTTAATATAGCTCTCGCGATCGCCACACGTTGCTTTTGTCCGCCGGATAACTTAACCCCGTTTTCACCAATTTCCGTATCGTAACCCTTTGGTAGTGACAGGATGAAATCATGAATTTCTGCCCGAATGGCGGCTTCAACCATTTCTTTTTCGGTGATGTTAGGACGAGCAATCAGTAAATTTCCTTTCACTGTTCCCGAAAAAAGAAACGTCTCTTGAGGAACCAATGCAATCGAACTTCTTAATTCCGAAGCTGAAAAGTCCTGAAGTGAATTTCCTGCTATTCGGATATCACCAGACTGTGGTTTATAGAAACCTTGAAGAAGATTAAACAACGTACTTTTTCCTGCACCACTTGGACCAACTAATGCAACTACCTTTCCGGCAGGAATTTCGAGGTCAAATTGTTCAAATACATGTTTATTATCCACATAGCTAAAGGTAACATCTTGGAATTCGATGGCACCATTTACTCTCGTGGTTGAAGAAAAGTTAGGAAGTTCTGTACTGTCTGCTGGTTTTTCAAGAACATTTAGTACCCTTTCAAGGGCGGCAATCGACCGTTGAAATCCCGCCCACACATTGGCCATTCCTGTAATCGGATAGAATAAATGTGTAACCAGATTAAGAAAAGTTAGCAAAGCACCCACTGTTAAGCTGCCTTTTGAAACAAATAAAGCACCAATAGATAGATTCATAATAAAGGTGATATACCCAATAATTTGTTCACCACTACGATACCAATTTTGAAGCTTGGCATTTTCCATTTCTAATTGATATAATTCCTGATTTTGCTTTCTAAATTTGTTGTACTGAAATTTTTCAAGGGTAAAAGAACGAATGACTTGGAAACCGTGAAAGGTCTCATTTAATAGACTATTAACATTGCCTATTAACCTGTGAATTAATCTGCCATTTTTCCGCAGCAATAGCCCAAATGCAATACCCGAAAGTGCGGCAATCGGGGCAATGATTAGACTTACCAAGCATAGTGTCAAATTTATATTCATTAAATAGATAAAAACAACAATATAGATGATTGGCAGTCTGATTAGACTTAGAAGACTACTCCCAATCATTCCATCCACACCATGAATATCATTGGAAAAATGGGACATTAATTCACCGGAACGGTAATTTGCTGTCACTCCCGTTGGCAGCCTTAGAATATGATCAAACAGATAGTTTTTAAGATCCATCTTCACTGCATTTGTTGCAATTAAATTAAAAAATGTATAAGAAACATTCGAGGCAATACTCACAATAATAAGAAATGCCCCATATGGAATAAAGGATACAATCTCCTCATACCCTCCATGTATAGCTGCATCCGTGATATCACCATAATATTTCGCGAAAGCAATAGTTAAGTAAATATCTACTCCTAATAAAAGAAGAATCATCAAATAAGCCTTCCATCTCTTGAGGATAAAAGGCAACACAAAAGAATAAGCCCGTTTAATATCTGTCATCGTAAAATATTGTTTAATTAGCGAGTTAAGCTGTTCTTTCATGGTATGGACACTCCATTAGTTTATTTAAATTGTAATTTTAACTTCCTATTCAAATACTTTCGCAAAATGCCGGACAAGACTGGAAAGGTGAGAATCATCCCTCCCCAAAGGCGCACAATTAAGTGTTCTTGGGATAGATGTATGTGTTGTTTTTTTACACCTACCAATTTCCCAAGAATCTGTCCTTCCTGAACGGGCTTGTCAAATCCAAGGTTTGTATCCCCTTTTAAAATAAAAACATGTTGGTAATTAATTATTTGCTTTTTTACTAGACGATGGGCAATCAATTGGCCTGTTTTTAATTGGACTAAAACGACATCCCCTTTTTTTAATTCGGAGGGATGACAGTATGAAAATCTGCATTTATCATCCGCTTGGATATAAGGAAACATACTATTCCCAAAGGCAGGGAGTTCCAGCCATCCATCCTTGTTGATGGCTTGTTTAAGCAGTTTAAAAATCGGTTCGTCAATCAACATGTTCGATCAGTCCATATTGAAGGAGATTGTTTAGAAACTCATCGATATCCTTCCTAACCTGGTGTTTATCATCATTTGCAGAGAACTTTTCCAACAAAGATTTTGTCAGGGTTTCTGCAGTCTGTATTTCCTTTAACAAAGACCAGCAATGCCCGCCAACATCATTCAATTTCGTAATTGTACATTGATCGGCATTTAGAATAATCCATTCGCCATCAAGTTCGGTTGCCTCACAATTTTCTTTTTGAATATACTGATTCATGATATTAACTCCCAAAAGGTATTATTTTTTTGAAAAAAGAGGTCATAGACTGGTACCTGCATAACTAGCATGGTCATAAGTTTTAAGATTGCTTTGGTTTCTTCCTGGTTCCTTGGCCAGAAAAATACTTTGTCCATCAAATGAAGGAGTGCATCGGATTTAATAGATTTAAGTCTTTTATTTTGAAGTGCTTGGTGGAGGAGTTGAATACTCCCTAGTTCTACAGATCCTTCAAAAGGTTCCGATTCGAGTTCACTTCGGAATGGTGAATTATATACGGTTACGCCATTGGAGGTGATTTTTAAAAGTGTTGCCTCATCTGATAGAAGACAACGAGGAAATGAAAGCTTAGCAGCAGTTGATTTACCTGCTCCTGACTGCCCTGCAAAAATATGTGCCTTTCCATTTTCTATAGCGCAAGAGGAATGAAGCATCAATCCCCAATTATGATGAACAATGAAAGAGCTATATAAGTTTGTTAATGCATGCTTTAAGGCCAACTCATCAAAAACTGATATAGTTGCAGAACTATATTCTGAATCAACTTCTATTTGGTAATCAGCTCTGCGATAGGTAATATTATCCCCTTGATTGGCAACCTCTACCTCGTAGTCTAAAAAGGGAACCCCATAATCATCATTTATTTTGATGGTAAGATTAGGCTGAATACTTTCTAACCCCATATGGCGATGGAAGTTTTTTTCAAAAAATTTATATATAGTTTCAGATTCACAAATGATCTGAATATGATGTTCGCCGATTGTTGTCAGTAACTCGTTCATATAGGCCTCCTGTGGGAGAAAAAATAGGTGGAAGGGAAGTAGTAGAATTCTTGCATAATTCTATTAGTCTTCCCATCCCACTAAAACTAAGGATTTACATTTGGATTGCATTGGCCAATTCCGCCACTGTTTCCACCATTTCCATTTCCATTTCCAGGTGTTCCCGCTCCACATGGTTGCGGATTTGGATTGTTTTCTACTGGAAAATTTATCCCACCATTCCCGTTAGATTCAGGACTCTTCCCTACTCCAGGATTCCAGCTATGTCTAGTTTCAAACTGGATTTGTTGATGGCTTAAAACAGTAGGTTTTGTGTAACGCCTTTCAGCAATCATTTACTCACCTCCTTTGTTAAAATTTCATAGTTCATTATAACGAACATATCAAATAAAAATTAAACCATTATTTTTAAATAAATGGTTTATCATAGCAACATCTTAATATATACATAAATATAACGTAATAGATATTCTTTTTAAAGAACAAACATTCGACAAAAACCTGCAATTATTTTATTAAGTTATAAATTTTCTGTATTTCGAATTCATTTCCATAATCCATATTAGAACAATTTATACTTAACTTTTTTCTTAAATTCTTGTTTCTTATTAGTTCAATAATCCCCTTTGCACACCCTTCAACATCCATAGGAACTATAATTCCATCAAAGTTGTTTTTCAATTGACTATTTGAAGTTGAAAAATTTGTAATTACTACTGGCTTACAAAGCATTTGAGCCTCCCGAACTGCTACAGCTTTGCCTTCATATCTAGATGGTTGCACATATATATCACAGTACTTAAGATATGGATAGGGATTTTCCTTTTTCCCTAGAATAATTACATGGTCTTGCATGCCAGCTTCAATTATTTTTTCTTTTATTAGTTGTTCGTCTCCACCATAGCCAATAAGACACCATCTTATCTTATACCCTGCTTCAATTATTAATTTACATATATCAGGAACGTTATCAAAATTTTTCGCGTAACTAAACCGTCCAATTGATAGTAGTTTTACTTCATGGTCACTCAACTCCATCTCGTGCTCTATATTAATATTCTCTGCTGCTTGTTGTTTAACAAAACTGGGAGATAGTATGTTTTCAATTTGAATAATTCTATGTTTTAAATCGGGAAACCTTGAACAAAATCCTTCTGTACAATTTTCTGAAATAGAGGCAATATAATCAAACTGATTCCAAATTTTATAACCCTCTTTAACATCCAAATCAATTTGTGAATAATCAGTATGCATCCAAGCAATTTTTATTTTTGCTCTCGTTTTATATGCTGCTATATAATGTGGCTCTAAAAAACTAATAGTTAAGTCATATAAATTATTAGGAACTATTTTTGAAATGAATGGGAAGGTAAATAAATTACTATACTCAATAGCTATGTTATTTGGATATTTAGGCTTTTTAATAATAGTAAAGAATTTTGCAACTAACTTTCCTAGTAATCTACCGATGAATATGTCTAAATAGCCTTTCATTAATACACTTTTAAGAGGTATTGCAATCGCTGCGGCCTTGCTATCTTCTGGTAATAAATTTACTTCCTTTGGAATTAGTTTCAAAAATTCACCTGTATGACGACATAAGTATAAGTCAACACTATAATTCGAGTAATCTATACTATTTAATAATCCTATCAAACTTCGTTCTGCCCCACCAATTTCCATCCAATGAGATACAATTAAGATTTTTTTCATATTTTATCCCACTACTTTTTTAAGCCAACTAAAACAATTTTTTCCAAATAACAAATGAAAAATTCTTGTTATTTTACTTCTTTTCCTTTTGATAGGATCAACCCACGATTTATTGAACCAGTGTATAGTTGCAGTATTTGCAGTCTTATTTAATCTCCCAGTCGCATTATCCAAAGGGCAAAAATAGTCCATTGGGTATAGTGCAAACCCGTTAATAACTTGAAATTCCCCATTTTTATTAAGGCCATATTTTTCTAGAATATTTGTCATTATTCTTACATTACTTGTCATATCTAGGCTTCCATCATTGTTTACAAAACTCTTATCTTCATAGTACGCTAGGAATTCTCCAAATAATTCGAACTCTTTTTCACATGCCATTACACCTGTAGGAACGTAATCCTGGGTTTCAAATCCAGAAAAAGCTTTATTATTTAGGAATATATCCAATGAAGATAAAACTTCAACATCTGTATCCATATAAATTCCACCATATTTATACATAACATATAAACGAACATAGTCAGTTACAAAAGCGTATTTTTTATTTTGATATGCTTCATATACATACTTGTTACTTGTAATATCAAAGTTTTGTTCATTCCATTCAATAATCTTATAGTCCGGACAATATTTCTCCCAACTATTAATGCACTTTTGTGCCAATTTGGGCATATCTCCTTTACCAAACCAACAGTAGTGTATTACTTTTGGAATCATCGCTTTATCTTACCTTTCTGTCATTAAAATGTATTAAAATCCAATGTTATACATTTGTGTATTTATCTAATACCTTAAAGGTAATATATTTGTTTAAGACAATACCAAATGGTAAAGCAATAAGCGTCAGCAGTTTTTGAGGTGAGTGCTTTAAAACATCCTCACTTCCTGCAAAGACACTGCAAGATACATAATGTATGGCTTGCTTAAATTTGAATAGGAACGGGGTGTTAGGTAATTTCATCATTTCCATTCGATAAAATCTAAAGCCTTTTGGACTTTGTTTATATTGCTTTAATATATTCATTGATGATCCATCCGGCAGATACTCCACACAACAGAGTGCTTCATTCATTAAAAGCATCTCAACTTCCTGATCTAGCAAATAATATTTATATGAGAGAGGAACTAACTTTTCATTGGGATAAACAGGATAAGGATATTTCCTTGTCAAATTCGTCCGATAGACTAGTTTCTTATCTCCCTTAACTCCGTATTTATTGTATAGGTTAAATAATGTAGAAGTTCTAATATTACTTGGAAGTTCTGTCCCAATAACTTTCCCTTTGGCATTACAATCCAGCCCAATGATACCGCCTATATTTTCACCTCCGTTTTCATTCCAAAAAGACACGATTTTTTCAACTGCATCATAAGGCATATAATCATCGCTATCAATACAAACATTTAATTCTGTTTCAATTAGGTTATAGGCCGTATTATGTGCTCCGTGCATACCTTGGTTTTCCTGTAGATAATATCGAATGGAAATAATTCCTTCTTCTATCCAACTTTTTACTAAATCCTCCGTATTATCAGAAGATCCATCATCAATAATTAACCAAATAAAATCTTTGCATGATTGCCTTTTCAGACTTCCATAACATTTATGAAGGGTATAAGCCCTATTGTAGGTCGGGGTAAATATAGTCAATATTGGCAAGAAATATCACCTCGAATTCGTTAGATAAAAGTCTTGAAGCCATGTTGCCGTATTCTTAATATCATACCCTCTGTCCCTTAGCATTTTTAATTTAGAGGTATGACGTTGTATTTTTCCCACGGTCATTTTTTCTAGTTCAGCAGCCCAAAGATCTATACTTGATAGATTTAAAAACTTCATTAAACCTAAACCTAAGTCAACCTCATCTGTGATCTCATCTGATATTATACAAGGGACTCCAGCAGCTTGTGCCTCTATAAGTGTTACTGGTAACCCTTCATGCAGGGACGGAAATAAAAATAGGTCAAAAGCTTGTAGTAATTGATTAATATCACTTCTAACACCTAGAAACTTAACCTTATCTCGTATATTTAGTTCGCCGACTCTTTTTTCAATATCATTCCGTAATACACCGTCACCACATAATAATAGGATTGAGTTGGGCTTTCTTTTAACAAATTCAGCAAAAACTTCAATTAGGAATTTATGATTTTTTTGTTTTGTAAACCTACCAACATGACCAAAAACTATTTGATCATTAATCCCTAATTCTATTCTTTTTGTCTTTCTAATATCTGGAGAGTACGTAAACATTTCAGGCTCTATACCATTATTAAGCAATTTTGCCGCATTTGCCTTTTTCCCAAATAACCATTTGGCGGCAGCTTCTGAACATGCAAATGTATAATCGGAATAGGAGGGAATAAATAACCCGGAATACCATTTATATGCCTTAGCTAATGCTCCGCCCTCCCCTCCAGTATTATGGCTGTGAGAAATACAATACCGAATGCCAAATTTTTTTGCAGCTCTAACTACCAATCCACTCATTCTATTTAAATGAGAATGTACGATGGTATAGTCATTATGGGTAGAGAAGAAATTATTTAAGGCATTTATGTAACCAAAATGCCCCACTTCATTAATATATGGAATTCGATGTATGGTCCCACCAAGTTCTTTAATTTCTTGATCAAAAACTCCTTCTTTACACGTCAGAAAATCGAATTGAATTTTGGAACGGTCTATATTTCTATATAGATTCATAAGCAGTGTCTCAGCTCCGCCCCTGTTCATATTTACGACAACGTGCAGAACTCTAATAGGTTTACTCATTTCCTACCCTCCTGGAACTTACACCCGTTCTAAGTATCCCAAATTCTCTTTATACCATTCTATGGCAGCCTCAATGCCTTGCTCAAAGCTCCATTCTGGTTCATACCCCAGCATCAGTTGGGCTTTAGATATATCAGCATTGCTATGCTTAATATCCCCTTTTCTCTCTGGCCCAAAAACCGGCTGGATCTCTTTTCCTAATGCATTTAACAAGTGATGATAGATATCTATTAAAAACTCTCTTCCACCGTAAGCAATATTATAGGCTTGCCCTGCAGCCTCACTACTTGACATACAGGCTTTCAAATTGGCCTCAATTACATTTTCTATATAAGTAAAATCTCTACTCTGTTTTCCGTCACCATTAATGGTTGGACTTTCATTATTCAGAAGTTGTTTAATAAATTTGGGAATAACCGCTGCATAAGCCCCATTAGGATCCTGTCTCCGTCCGAATACATTAAAATACCTTAAACCATAGGTATCGAGTCCGTATAGCTTTGTATATAGCTTCCCATATTCCTCATCTACCATTTTGGTAAGTGCATATGGAGATAACACATTGCCTTCTTTCCCCTCTTTTTTTGGCAGATTAGGCTCGTCACCATAGACGGATGAACTTGAGGCGTAAACAAATTTCTTCACACCATACTGTCTAGCTGCCTCCATCATATGTAACGTGCCTTTAATGTTAATTTCTTCATATAGTAATGGCATCTCTATACTTCTGGGAACACTTCCCCATGCGGCTTGATGAAGGACATAATCCACACCTTCACAAGCTTTCATACAAGTATCCAAGTCACGAATATCTCCTTCAATAAATTCATAGTTAGGATTAACTAACAATGAATCTACATTTTCCTTTTTGCCAGTTGAAAAATTATCAAGTCCCCGAACCCGATATCCTAATTTCAAGATGGCTTCAACTAAATTGGAACCTATAAATCCTGCTGATCCAGTTACTAAAAAAGTTGACCCCTTCGGAAATTTAATAGTTTCATACCCCATGTTAAAGCCTCCAATACAAGAAGCCTGAATTCTCAGCTTCTGCTCGATTAAATACTCCCTTAATATCTATTAATACATGGTCATTCCTTTCAGCTTCTGTATCAAACTCAGATGCAGCCGCTACTTCATTCATCGCTTCAGAATGGATATACATTTGACCGGATGTTTTAAACATCTTTTTTACATCTTCTAAGCAAATAGATTTAAACTCATCATGAGCTACTGCAAAGATGACAGCATCCATTTCCTTTATTTCTTCCACACAACATGGATTAATTCTATATTCATTCCAAAGGTCATCTTTATCCGCTAGAGGATCAACCACTTTAACTTCCACTCCATACTCCTCTAATTCTTTGATTACATCGACTACTTTTGTGTTCCGAACATCAGGGCAGTTCTGTTTAAAAGTAACACCAAAGACAGCTACTTTTGAGCCATTTATTTGTTTGTTGGCTTTGATCATTTTCTTGACAGTACTTTCAGCTACATACTTCCCCATATCATCATTAATTTTTCTACCCGAAAGTATAATTTGAGAATAGTAGCCCATTTGTTCCGCCTTGTATGTAAGATAGTAAGGGTCTACACCAATACAATGGCCTCCTACAAGACCAGGAGAGAACTTTAAGAAATTCCACTTCGTTCCTGCTGCTTCTAATACAGATTTCGTATCAATCCCCATCTTGTTGAAGATGATAGAAAGTTCATTCATGAAAGCTATATTAATGTCTCGTTGGGAGTTTTCAATCACCTTCGCAGCTTCAGCCACTTTAATGCTTTCTGCCTTATAAACCCCCACATCAACGACCAGTTCATAAACTTTTGCGACAGTCTCTAATGTTTCTTTATCCATTCCAGAAACTACTTTAATGATTGTTTCTAGTCTATGTTCTTGATCGCCAGGGTTTATTCTTTCAGGGGAGTATCCCACTTTAAAATCCACTCCACACTTTAATCCAGATTCCTTTTCTAAAATAGGAACACAAAACTCTTCTGTTACACCTGGATATACAGTGGATTCAAAGACAACAATGGAACCTTTGGTTAAATTTCTACCAAGAGTACGGGTGGCTGATTCTATAGGAGTTAAGTCAGGAGTTCGGTCTTCTTTAACAGGGGTAGGTACGGCAACAATATGGAATTTTGCTTCTCTTAATCTTTTTTCATCAGATGTGAAATCAACAGTTGTGAGCTTAATAATTTCATTTCCTACTTCTTTTGTTGGGTCCACACCATTTTTATAAAGCTCAATCTTTTCCTTATTCACATCAAACCCGATGACATCCACTTTCTTTGCAAAAGAAACAGCAATAGGCATCCCCACATAACCTAGGCCGATTAATGATACTTTTTCTTCTCTTTTAACAATCTTTTCATATAAATTCATACCATTTCTCCTTTTAAATTATTAATCTCATCCATATATGCATTAATCACAATTTTTCTATCATATTCTTTCTCCATTTTTTTTCGCCCAGCTATTCCCATTGCTTTTTTTTGTTCATACGGCAGTTTTATAAATTTAATGATGGCTTCTACTAAACTTTCAACACTCTTCACCTCAAAACCATAACCGCTTACATCTTCATCAAACGTTTCTATGCACCCAGGTACTCTTGAAGCTAAAACTGGCCGTCCTGAAGAGGCAGATTCAAGCAGTACATTCGCTGTTCCTTCATGATAGGAAGGAAGGATGGTTGCGTGAGATTTCTTTATAAACGAATGAACATTATTCTGTTGGCCGTGATAATGAATAATTCCTAATTGATCTAATTCAGCTAATTGTTGATGGTAATCTTCTTCACAATGGCCGATTAAATCGAATTGTGTATTTGGATATTTTTCTATGACTATTTTGGCCGCTTGCAGAAGCTCTTCTATCCCCTTTGATTTCATCATTCGTCCAATAAAGAGAAATCTGTGTTTTCCATCATCCTCAGGATATTCTTCAAAAGTATGGTGGTCTAAATTCACACCAGAACCGGGAATTAATCTTGTTTTGCTCTTTACAATGTTTTGATCGAGAAAGAATTTTAGATTCGTATCATTTTGGAAAAATAAACATGCTGCTTTTTTTAATCCTATTTTATTGAGCATTAATGTAATTTTTTGAATGATACCTTTATTCTCAACGGATGTACCTAGACCAGTAATGTTCGTGATATATGGTGTTTTGGTAATCCTGCATGCTAGGCCGCCATAAACATTGGGCTTAATGGTATAAGTTAAAACTACGTCTGGATTAATTCGTTTAATTAGTTTTATATAATGAAGTAAAAGCCGTACATCTTTAATGGGATTGGTTCCGCGTCTTTCTAAATGGGTCTCTACGAATTTACATCCTAATCTTTCTAGTTTGGGTACATATTCATCATTTGGTAAGGATATATACACATCATTATTCTGATTGATAAGTTCTTTTAATATTTCTTTTCTAAAGTTATATAAGCCCATTCCGAAGTTAGCCAACACAAGATTTTTCATTAATTAAACTCTCCCTACTGGAACATCACGATTGTTTCCGTTTTATCTCCATCAGCGAACTCTTCTTCTGATAGTTCTATAAAAAGAACGATAATTCCAAAAAAAATTAAAATAATTTCAAATTCAATTACATTTTTCTCTATAAACCTAAAAAAGTATATAAATTATGGGGTTAAGTAAGTTGTTTTTTCTTTATAACGAACACTATTGTTAAGAATATATTATTATTTCAAGGAAATGAAGTCAATACAATTTCATAAAAGATTTATAATTTTCGAAGACATTATCAATTATTATTGATCCTAAGATATATTTGACTTTGTTTTTTACAAATTTTTGAGTTTATAGATAGCGATTGTGATTCTTTTACCCCAGATTGAGGAGGTGCCTTAGACTTCCTTTTGAAAGTGTTCTCGTATACCCATACCTTTACAAACTATACCTTAATTTAAAAAATATTCACCATAAAAAAACAATCTCACAAAAGCTCTATATTAAAATTTAAACTATCAAAAAATTCTGATACCAAATCTAATTAGGGTGACCCTCCGTTTGATTATCCTACTTCTTTTTGCTTGTTTAGTGCTCTATTACGGTGACTTAATATATATAAGGTAATTTTTGTTTCAAGATATTTTCGAACAATATGTGTTTTAGCTTCTGTATACTTGGAGAATAAAAACGCAATTAAACAAATAAGTAATACAATAAACATTTCGACAAGTACTGAAGTTATGTTAGGCTGTAAGCCAGAAAAACCATTCTTAGCGCACCAATAGTATATTGTATTTATTATAGGATAATGAATTAAATAAAGGCTAAATGAAAAACTGGCAATTAATTTGGATAACTTCCCCAGCCATATAAGATTGACGTTCCTTTTATTTGATTTACCATGTAGCAAGGTATAAATTAGAAAGCCAAAAGCTAATCCTATAAAAAGGTTAACACCAAATAAATCCATTAAATCCTTCAATTGCTTATCTGCAAAAAGCCTTCCAGTCATTACTAAAGGATGAACAGGCATTGCTATAAATAGTAATAATAAGGCTAGTATTGAAAAGAACCTTTGTGTAAAAAAATTTATTTTTGGTGATAAAAGTACAAAAGTGCCTATTAACCATATTGTAAAATAGGAGTTCATGCTAATGCCAATTGTAGTTATTATTCCTAAAGATAACAATAAGTATGTAAGTTTACTAACTTTCCTCTGTTTAATAAATACCCCTAGCAGTAGTGGAAATAGCATGTAATACCAAAACTCAAAACTTAGACTCCATAATGGAGCATTTGAGCCATAAAATCCTACCAAAATATTCTGGAGAAAAAATAAATTTCCTATAAACTCTTTTAAGTTATTAATAATATTTTCATAACCTTTGTAACCAAAAAAATAAACTGCTATATTATCCAAGATAAATGTTAATAATAATGCAGGTATCAACACAACAAATAGTCTTGAAAGACGGTGTATAAAATATGACTGCCATGACCATTTATTTTCATATACTGCTTTTAGAACCGATCTTGAGATAAATAATCCACTTAGTACAAAAAATATTATTACTGAAGGATTACCTAGAAAATTTAGCAGGTAGATAAACTTAACGAGTAAGTTAGGACTTTCTAAATAACCGTACCCCACAAACAATCTAGAGCTTAAATGCTCCATTACTACTAAAATAGCAGATATCCCGCGAACTAAGTCTAAATAAATTGATACATTTCCATCTAACAATTGATTTGCCTTAGTAAAATTCGAATAAAACTTCCTCATCTATACACCATTTCCTCCACTATAAAATTCTCCAGATTGAACTTATTAAATGAATAATAAAAAAAGCATATTTTTATTCATCTTAACTAATCAGTATTTAACAACTTAATCCTTAAATAAAAGACTAGAAAGTTAATATCTCTTATCCTACCTTTGATTTTACAAAGGGAATTTTACTACCTCCAACTTAAAGATACATCAAGAATGAATTAATTAAAAAATTACATTTGAATTCTTTTTATGAATATAATAACCTTGCCGATAAATAGAAACTTACTATTAAAAAGAAACTATCATCTATATTCCTTTTCCATCAATACAGTTCAAGTATTCAACCATAACTATCCAACAACCCTAGGTATTAAAAGGTCTATATTAAAAAACTATTTTAGAGTTTAATCATGATCTTCAAATATTAGAAATAAGTTCTGCAAGTGTATTAACTACCAGTTTTGCACCCTTTCTACATATGAAATCCTGCTCTTCAGACTGAACTGTGTATCTTGACATATAAATAAAATCAATCTTATGTTCCTTAGCAGTTTTCATATCAGATAATGCATCTCCTATAAATATAGCTTTTTTGTTAGGATGATTACTTAAGATAATTGAAGCACACTCTGTTTTAGTTTTAGGAGAACCAAATATTTTAACAAAATATTTACTTATATTTCTTTTAATAAAGACCTCATTTAGTTCTCTTTCATCGCTACCAGAAGCTACGTATAATTTTTTATTTAATTTGGACAACTCCAAAAGTAAATTTTCAGTACCTGCTGTAATATTCGCGTCTTTATAAACTTCCTTGCAAATATTCGCATAATTGTTTAAAAAAGTTATATACTGTTTTTCTTGAAATGACTCTTTTGCAAAATCACTTAAAAACTCTTTGAATTTTACGTATCTGGAAACCCCAAATGTCTTTTTACAATGGTTAACAAAGCTTTCAACTACTTCAGTAGGATAACCTTCTACTGCCATACCAAATGCTTCGCATTTTAAAAGATTTACATCTATAAGGACACCATCACAATCAAAAATGATAATGTCATATTGGCTTAAAAATGGTGAGATCATTTTTTACTCCTTTATATATACTTAATATGGCTAACCTAAAAAGTGTTCAAAAATACAATTAGTTAATTTTTAAACCTCTGTCAAATATTGCTGCCTCTACACGTTGAATATCTTCTGGAGTATCCACCGCAATTGAATCACTAGATAGTTCTAACATTCGCACTTCCCAGCCTAATTCTGAAAATCGAAGTATTTCGATGTCTTCTATGCTTTCGAGATTCGTTTTCTTGGACACCGATGAAAAGTCCTTTAATGCTTCTCTTGGAAAAGCATAGACACACACTTGGCGCCATGCCTTTTGAAATCCCTGTTCCTTATTGGAAGGAATTGGAGAGCGAGACATAAAAAGTAATCGTCCATCTGGTCGGAATACTACTTTTGGTATTGAGCTGCTTCTGAAAAGATTTTCGTCACTTATTTCACAGTATCCATTCAATACTTCACCTGGGTACTCTTCAACACTTGATATTAATAACTTCAAGTCATTCGGGTTGAATAATGGTTCATCACCTTGAACATTAATAAATACATCTGCATCAATATACTTAGCACACTCTGCAATTCTATCTGTTCCAGTAAGGCAATCGCTTGAAGTCATAATAACTTGAATATTATTTGATTCACACACTTCCCTAATACGTTTATCATCTGTTGCAACATAAACCTTTTCGGGAGGACATGCTTTTATACATTGCTGATAAGTTCTTACAACCATGGGGAGACCACATAAATCTATTAGTGGTTTTCCAGGTAATCTCGAAGATTGATAACGGGCTGGAATAATGACACAATAATTCATAGTTATCCTCCTAAAAAGCGTAAACTGTACTTGTAGAAATTTTGTATTGGGTTGGTGTAATAGATATTACTGGTGGAGTATTTGAAACACGCGTGAATGTATTCAATAAATTATTAATTTCGCTTGTTCTCGGGTCATCAGCACCATAACCGTCAAACCCAGCTAATAGAATGCGAGATGCGTTTCCACTAGCTGCAATAGCTAAAGCATATGCAAAAACAAGTGAGTTTGGTAGAACGCAGAAATTTGCATCAAACTTAAAAGTATTTTCTTGTATCGAAATACCAAAATCCAATAGTTTCTTTCCACTAAAAGCCTTATTAATATTATGAGATAACATAGAAGCTGGGATTATTAATGGTTGTGGTAGAGTGGTGTGTAGAGAGCTATCTGCAAGTAGTCTAACAGGATGACATGCGGCTCTAACGTTAATTAAATCTGAAGAAATATGCGATTGAGTATTCAGGGCTATTACGTAAGGCTGTTTGCTTCTGATATAATCTTCCAATGCCTGCCTATGCTTAACAATACTTGGTCCTGTACCTATTATTAAAACTTCCTTATTAGAAATTACATCTGCCGGCTTCCAAGTACCAGTTGGATCTCCGGAATAAAAATTACGTGCAGCCTCTAATGTATTGATATTAAATTTTTTTCCACCTTCAGATTTTAAATATTCAATAACTGCTAATATATCTTCTTCAATATACCTAGAGTCACTAAGCATTTCTTGAATGTATGTTGGGTGTATACCATATTTACCAGCAAGATAGTAAAAAGTATTGGTCCCCCAACCACATCTTTGTTGTAACGGTAGAAAGTATCCTTCAATTAACTTCATTAACGGAGTAATATTAATAGAGCCATTTCTATACTCTTCTAACTCAATTGCTAAATACTCAGTTTTTGCATTTCCAGGACCTCTTCCCATTCCGGTTACGGTGCCATCAATCCACGTCACACCTTCCTCTAGAGCACGCATAGAATTTGCTAACGCGTACCCCATGTTATCATGGGTGTGTATTCCCAATGGTCCTTTCCAGGCCTGACGGATCACTTGAATTATTTGAGATGTGTCTTCAGGACTTAAGCTACCTAAGCTATCAGCAAAATATAGGACATCTAATGGATATTGACTAGCAGCATATGCTAAATTTTTAATTTCTTCTTCACTTCGATCTCCAATCTGCATAAGATTAAAACCTACCATGTAACCTTGATTCTTTAACCAACTGACCGCCGGTAATGCTTGTTCAAATTCATGTACGTGGCATGCTATACGAACTAAACTTACAGGTGATTCGGAAGCAGGGGCAAATAATTTAGATAAGGCCATTTCAATTCCATCTGGATATTTAACCAAATCACTGGCATTGATCATTACACCTATTTTTATCCCTTCAGGTATAACTAGTTTTTTTATGTAATTGTCTGTAGTATAGGCACATGCTCCCCTGAATCCATCCTTACTAAAACCACGTAAACCCAGTTCTACATAGTCCACAGAAATTTCATCCATTGCAATCAAGTAATCTTGGATTAATGAAACATCAAAATCCCAAGAGTTATAATAACCACCGTCACGAAGAGTGCAGTCTAATAATTTTACATTATTCATGTTTTTCCTCCTAAATTTTTTAAATTATGATAATTAGAGGACAGTAGACCATTACATTCACAAATTAACATTTGTTAGAAAATATTTTTTAAGCTTTTTGACATGGAAGAATGTTTTATTATTTAACGTTTTTTCACAAAAATCCCCTTATAATAGGAATAGTATTGCACGTTAATTATACGGTTTTATAACCTTGTTGCTTAACAGCTCCTAGTTCTCCAGCTACTGTTTCACCAATAAAATTACCATTAGTATCGAATAAATCATCGAAGTTAACCCTTGGAAAAACCTCAAGTTTACCTCCCCTAGTAGCATTATAGATTTTCACACCTCTCTGATCACAATATTGCTTAGCAGATTTATAAGCTTGTGACATCGCATATATATTATTGGGAACTTGCTTTGCATTCTCAATAGAGTTATAGTAGCTCTCTTTAAAATAATCCTTCCCTATCAATTCTTTATTGATTTCAATACTACCATCTTCCTGTTTATTAATTGCATAATTATTATCGACACCTATTAAATAGATATTTTTAAACCCCATATAGATTGCAAGTTGAATATTTGCATACGTTACTGTTCCATGTGTATTCAACTTTTCCGACAAATCTTCACTGAACTTTGGTAGGCCACTTTTCTCATGTTCGTGATAAGATCTTAAAAAGACACACTCCTTACCAAAATGTTTTTTCAAGGGTGAATAACCAGCATCTGTTACAACCACAAACATCTGTTTCTTTCTCATGTTATATACTTCATCAAAAAAATTAACTGCCATCCGTGCATCTATAAAAGTATAATAATAGGGGCTCCACTTAGTATCATCTAAGAATAAATTAATTCTATTTGAAGAAAATGAAATCTGATTTTTTATTTTATTTAAATCTTCTCCCGTCAAACTTGGTCCATTTCCAATAATAAAGCAACTTTCACCAATGTGGATGTCTTTATATTTTTTTACTCTTTGCGATAGCATTCTAATTCTTATATTAATAAAGGACCGTCTTATTTTTCTTCTATAAGTCCAAATAATAAAAGATGCTACGTTATTTGTTATTTTTTTTATCATATTCTTCATTATTTTTCTCCAAACAATCCATCAAAATTTTTTAGGTCGAATACATCCAAGTAAGAAACCCGTGTTGCATTTAGTATTTTTCTCCCAGAATTTTCATATACTAACTTTGCCTTTTCCATACCATGATAAATTTCTTCTGGCGCCTGTCCTGGTTTCTTTTCATCTGCTCTGATGTACTCTTTACTAAAATAATGTTGTGAGTTATCTTCTTTTTTAAGAAAGGATAAATCTTTTGTTTTTGAAATTGCCCCTTTAAAATTGTAATCATGTCCTAACAAATAGACTTCTGAAAATCCCAAATAATGTGCTATTTGAAGTAGATGATATGAAACACTACCTGAAGAATATAAAGATTCCATAATATTAATTGAAAAAGTACCACGTTTTTTCTTATAAAGATTATTATTAAAATAAATATCTGCTTTAAATAAATGTTTATAACACTTTAGAGTGAATTTTGTTTTTGCTTCTACTAAATTTATATCATGTACATTTTCCTCAAGTACTATGGGATCAACTACCATATAAAAAGTTGGTCTCCAATTAGTTTTATTGAAAATTTTATATATTTTATTAGAAGCAAAAGTATATTCAGCTTTCAATTTTTCTAAATCCTCTGGCTTCAAACTTGGCCCATTACCAATGATAAAACAGCGCTCACCTAGATATTTATTTTTCAACCTAAGTATTTTATAGTTATTTTTAGTTAAAGGGATATTTATTTTCGAGAAATAATTTACAAAATTAAAGATTATTAAATAAAAGGAATTATAGACTTTGATTAAACTTTTTTTGACTTCTCTCATCATCGTTCACCTAAGACTAATTCACCTTTTTTATTGTTTTTGTTGACTTTAATCTCTTTAAGGATTAAATCAATTAACTCCCTGACGGCACCATTACCACCATTAGATTTGCAAACATAATCTACTACACAAATAACTTCCTGAATTGCATCTGCTGGGCAAGCTGTTAGATAGCATACATTCATACAATCAATATCGTTTACATCATCACCAATATAAGCAACATTTTCATATATTAGCTGATACTTATTAATAATCTCATCTAAAACCCTTAGTTTATCCTCTACGCCTTGATGAACTTCTTTAATTTTTAGATCAGCAGCACGATTTGCTAAAATCTCTGATTTCTTCCCCGTAATGATAACTGGGATGATATTATATTCTTCTATATTTATTAAACGGTAACCGTCTCTTACATTGAATGCTTTAAATACCTCACCATTTGCACCGATATAGATTTTCCCATCTGTCAGGGTACCATCTACATCCATAACTAGCATCTTAATTTTTGATAAGTCTTTATCTTTTATCATACAAATATCCCCATACCAAGGATATCGTTAACTCTTACAGTTCCGACCAGTTTATTTTCACTAATTACTGGCAATGCAGAGATATTTTTTTCTTTCATCATCTTTAATGCATCAACTGCGAGCATATTACAATCAATATATATTGGAATTTTTCCCATTACATCATCTACTACCAAATTATAAACATTCACTTCCCTTGTGAACGTTCTTCTTAAATCGCCATCAGTAAAGACTCCTATTAATTCATTATTTTGATTTACAATATTAATAATTCCTATTGCTTTAGAGCTCATCTCAATAATAGCGTCTTTTAACTTGGTCCCAGCCTTCACAACTGCATTTTTATCCCCTGCATGCATAATATCCGTCACTTTTATTAACAGTTTTTTGCCAAGAGATCCTGCTGGATGATACAATGCATAATTTCGTTCTTGAAAACCATATATCTTAGATAAACAAACCGCTAATGCATCCCCTAAAACCATTTCAACCGTTGTACTTGATGTGGGTGCTAAATTCATTGAACATGCTTCATTAAATTTAGGAAATACAAATGAGTAGTCACTGTATTTAACAAGTGATGAATTTTGATTACCTGAAATACCTATCAAGGTTGCACCTATCATTTTAATATTTGGTAGAATCCTAGTGATTTCTTCGCTTTCTCCGCTATAACTAATAGCAATTACAATGTCGTTTGCAGAAATCATTCCTAAGTCACCATGGAGTGCTTCTGCAGGATGAAGGAAAAACGAGGATGTACCAAGACTAGACATCGTTGCGGCAATTTTTCTTGATACATGTCCTGGCTTGCCCATTCCTGTAACAATTACCTTTCCTGAACAATTGGATATCAATTCTACAATTCTTACAAACCTTTCATCTAAAGCATCTTTAACTAAGTTTATGGCGTTTACTTCGGTTTCAAAAACATATTTCGATTCAGATAGAATATCTATTAGATGTTCATTTTTCGATTCAGTGAGAAATTCTAATTGATTCAACATCACGCACCGCCTTAAATACTTTCATTAGTTTTTTTAGCATCACTTCAATCTCATCAAGTTTAACCATGTTAGGGCCATCAGACTTTGCATTGTCTGGATCCTCATGCACTTCCATGAATAATACATCTGCACCAACAGCTAAAGCTGCTTTAGCTAAAGGTTCTACATACTCTCGATTCCCACCTGTAGTTGTGAGGTTGCCTCCAGGCTTTTGAACACTGTGCGTTGCATCAAATACAACTGGATAACCAAAATTTTTCAATTCAATAATGTTGGTCATATCAACAACTAAATTGTTATAACCAAAGGTATTTCCTCTTTCGCACAAAAGAATGTTTTCGTTACCTGTTTCTTCAACCTTTGTAATCACATTTTTCATATCTTTTGCTGATAAAAACTGCGCCTTTTTTATATTGATTGGTAACCTCGTTTCAGCAGCTGCTACCAACAGATCTGTTTGTCTGCATAGAAAAGCAGGTATTTGCAGCATATCTACAACCTCAGCAGCAATCCTTGCTTGATACGGTTCATGAATATCTGTAACTACAGGTACACCTAGATCATCTTTCACTTTTTTAAGTATACGAAGACCTTCATTTATCCCAGGACCTCTGTACGATGAAATGGACGTTCTATTCGCTTTATCGAACGACGACTTAAAAATAAAAGGAATACCAAGTAATCCTGTAATTTCTTTCAATTTTGATGCTACTCCCATTACTTGTGCTTCTGATTCTATTACACATGGGCCTGCAACTAACGCAAACATATTATTATTTACTGTAATGTTACCAACATTTATTGATTTCATTATAAATCCTTCCTCCCATTACCAATTGGTTATTTAAGTGTGTAAACTGGATTTCTTTCATTTTCTAACATATACTCTTCTACCTTTTCAATATCTTTAGGAGTATCAACTGAAATGGTTTTACAATGTGCGTTTATATAATAAATATCCTTCCTATTTTCAATGAATCTAAAAGAGTCGTTTTCTTCAATTTTTTCAATAGGTCCTCTTGGTGTTTCATGGTAGTATTGAAGAGCTTTTTTAGTAAATGCTCCTACTCCAACAAACTTCTGATATGTATAGTTCATACCACCTTTAGGAAAAGGAATGGGGCTCCTAGAAATGAATAGACAAATCCCATCTTTATTGGTTACTATTTTTAAGTTAGATGTATCTACTACTTCAACTGGGTCAGTAAAATCTGTCATCAAATTTGACACATAAAATTCTTCTTTCTGCAAATTAGCTGGAATGCATTTTACAATATCCTTTGCCTCTATAACAGGCTCATCCCCATTTATCATTACATAAAGATCTGCATCTATTTGCTGTGATACTTCATAAAGCCTTTCGGTTGCTGTATCATGCTCCTTTGAAGTCATAATTACTTTTGCACCAAAATTTTCACATACCCCTTTAATTTCTTCGCTGTCTGTTGCAATATATACCTCTTCAAAGCACTCAACTTCCTTTGAATGTGTGTAAACCCACCAAACCATAGGCTTGCCGAAAATATTTGCTAACGGCTTATTATAAAATCTTGAAGATCCTCCTCTGGCTGGTATTACTCCAACTATTCTCATATTAGAACCTCACATTCTAAAAAATTATCTTATCAAAATCTACTCTTTCAAAGACTTCTAATTTCCCACCTCGAGTTGCGTTATATATTTTAATATTGTGTTTATCTGCATATCTTTTTGCTGCTGTGAATGCTCTTGTTGAAATTTCAACATTAGGTATATATAAATCATCTTTGTCAGTATTATACTTTTCACTAAAATAGTCTTTTGCTGTTTCATCAATCACAATTTCGCCTTTATCATTTACCATTTTACTGAAATTATGGTCAACACCTAATAAATAAATCTCTTTAATTCCCATATATACGGCTATTTGAATTGCTGTATAGGCTACGGTATTTCCCCAGTAAATACCTTTTACAATGTTTTCGGAAAACCTTGGTTCCTCGCTCCTATCACCGAATTTAAATATATAATACATTGCATTATTAAAATGAATCTTATAATCCCATGGAAAGTTCACAGGAAAAAATTTATTCTCTATCTTTATTTCATTAATTTCTTCTTTACTTTTAAAAATTGTCTTATCATCTTCTGAACAGTAGTATGTAGGTCTCCAATTTGTTTTATCGAAAATATAATAGATTCGATTAAAGGCAAAAGTGATTTCATTTTTCAGTTTTTCTAGATCTTCAGCATTTAAACTAGGACCGTTACCAATAATAAAGCAGCGCTTACTTAAATGAATATTTTTAAAAGTTTTTAAGCATTTTCCATTATTGGAAATGGGAAATACCGTTTCTCTTTTACATTTGTTTATTCTATAAACTAAATCATGTATAAATTTCCTAAAATTCCCCATAAACTAGCCCGCCTCGATTAAATCTTTTATTTTATTTATAATCACTTCCGGACTGTAATTGTTTAATACATCCTTTTTATCTTTTTTTAATTGGGTATAGAGATTTTTATCATTTATCAAAGAAACGATTCCTTTAAATAAACCAATAGGGTTGGGTTCTACTAATAAACCGTTTTTTTTATGGCGTATAAATTCTTCTGGACCCATAGACCTTGCGACTACTGCAGGTGTATTTAAGCTTAGAGCTTCCAGTACTGTAATTGATAATGACTCAACCAGAGATGGATGAACATATATATGTGCACTTTTTATATATGGGTAAGGGTTGGAATTTGCACCTAAAAGGTATATATAATCTTCTAACTTATTGTCTTGGATACATCTTTCAATTTCTTCGCGTTGTATGCCTTCGCCAATGAGATACCATTTTACTCTATAACCTTCATCAACCAACTTTCTACATGCATGGACACAGTTAACCATCCCTTTTTCAGGTGATAATCTTCCAATACTTAGTAAAATAATATTTTCTCCCTGGTTAATGTTATAACTAGGATTTTCATTTGATTTTAGTCGAATTTCATCTACGTCAATAATATTCGGTATCGTAGTGATTTTATTATTTATACCTCTAATGTTAGTAGTTATCATTTGTTTGCAGCTTTCTGAAACTGCAATGATCTTGTTGAAGTTTTTAAATACTTTTATCCAACGTTTTGTCTGATTGTCTGGATATTCATATACTCCGTGATGCCACCATGTCACTTTGTTTTTGCTATTTATGACATATCCCACAAAATCAGTGCAAATTCCTACTCGATACGCAATTGCACAGTCATAGTTTTTATCTAACTTAAAAATTGGCTTTGCAAAAATTAATGCCTCTACTCCAATTATTTTCTCTAGCAGGAATATTAATCTCAGGATTAATGCAAACCAGTTCCTTGTAAGGAAGTTATCTATCAGACATGGCATGATTGGACCAAATGCTTTTGATAGATCGTAATACAGGATATTTACTTCTTTAGGAACTTCCTTGGCATAGTCACCTAGTCCTTCAAACAACACAAGGTCTACTTCATACATGTTATAATCCATGTTTTTTAGTACATCAATAAGTGATTTTTCAACTCCACCAATATTTAAATGACCGTTTACAAACAAAATTCTTTTTTTCAAATTAAAAACCTCACTACTATTGATTTACTTCTAACAATCTAGCAACGACGTTCTTAGGACTAAATTCCTCAATAATGAGTGATCTTTTTGAAATCTCCCCATTAATGAAATTTCCCATTATCTTCATAATGTCTTCCTTTTTATTTTCACAAAAATGGTATCTATTAAATTTTCCAAAGTAATCCTTTATTAGCTGTTTTTCTTCTTCTTTTCCGTCTAAAATAAAAATTATTGGTTTTTCAGTACCTGAGTAATGATATATCTTCCCTGGTATTTGTCCACCATTTAAATTACATAAATGAATTAATACATCTGTTTTCTCTTGAACTTCATTAAGAATTCCTATGTCAACTCTCTTAGATATGTTAATATTCTTAGTTTTTTTAAATTCTTCATTTGTATCCCCATATATATTGACATTAGCATTTATTTCAATAGAAGCTTCATAAAATGGATTTAGGTTTCTAACATGCGAGTAGTAGTCACCAAAATAACCAAAAACAATTTCATTATTTACTTCATTGCACCTTCCACCAGATTTTGTTTTAAGATACGGTAACGGTAAGCATTTCATTTTATTTGATGCATCTAGAAACTTTTGTTTTTGATACAAAAGTGTAAGGGGACTTACGTAAAAAATTTCATCTGCAAGATTAAGTAATCTTTTTTCCTCTTTTAATATCATTTCTTTTTTTTGTTTAATATAAAGATCGTAATACCATGGATCTTCCCATATTTGAATCCACCTTCTTGCAGAAATATTTCTTCTAGTCAGCAAGTTATTCACGAGTGCATGGCTGCTAGCAGGAGATGAATTGGAGATTACCAAGTCATATTTTTTTTGACTATTATATCTGGATGCATTTTTTAACCATTCCCTGCTTAGGTAATGTGGTGAATCATGTGTTAAAAAATGATAAAAGACATATTTAAGAAAATCTCTAAGCTTATTACTGTGTTCTCCACTATTACTTTGGAGAGAGTCATCAGTATTTTTAGGTGTTTCTTTCTTTTTATCAACGATGGATTTAGCAGCCAAACGTATCCTATCCATTTTTGAAATTGAATTATATATGAAATAATTAGCTTCTAGCCATTTGGGCATATTAGGATCAATTTCAAGTAAACCAGGATCAGACATGATAATATCTACATCACAACCATTATCTATCAAACCTTGAACAAAGCTATTATGACTCATATTTGCTGATGTATTACATTGCAAACATGAACCCGTTATATATAAAACATTCATCCTTTACTCCTTCCCAATCCAATCACCTTATTTACTTGAAATTACATCGTTTGTTTTAGTTTGTTATCTACTGCTATTAACTTACCTTTATCCACCTTAAAAACAATGTCACAATTTTCAATTGTACTTAATCTATGAGCAATAATGATTAATGTCTTTTCACCTTTGAGACCGTCTATTGCTTTCATAATCTCTTTCTCTGTATCATTATCTAATGCAGATGTTGCTTCATCTAAGAAGATGATTTCAGGATTATGATACAAGGCTCTTGCAATCCCAATTCGCTGACGTTGTCCACCAGAAAGTCTAACTCCCCTCTCACCAACAACTGTATCTAATCCTTCAGGAAGGGATTCAACAAAGTCTTTTAATTGTGCATCTTTAATCGCCCTTTGAACAGCAGCTTCGTCAATGTCTCTATCCGCAATCCCAAATGCAACATTTTTCCGGATTGTTTCATCTGATAGATATATGGATTGTGGAATATAACCAATTTTATTTTTCCATATTGGCATTAGATCATTAAGATCCTGCCCATCAATAGCTACTCGACCCTTCTCAGGTTCAAAAAGTCCTAGTATTATATCGACAATCGTTGTTTTACCCGCACCCGATGATCCCACAAAAGCAACCGAATACCCTATTGGAATAGTTAAAGAAAGATTTTTCACCGAATATTCCTTTTGATTTGGATAACGGAAATAAACGTCTTCCAAGATAATTGAATCAAGGAATGTTTTCTCACCACTATTCACCTTTACTGGTTTTGACACCAGGGCTGATTCTTCATGAATAGGATTTTCACCTTTATTTTCTTTAATCAAATCGTTATAAACTACCGTCAATGCAGGCTGACTATACCGAATAGACGTTTGCGTAGCAACGATTCTAGTAATGGAAGGCATAAGACGAAAGGCTGCCATTGCAAATAATGACATTGTAGACACTATTTTGGACGTATCAGTCCCTTGAAAAACAATAATGATCATAGTAATAAGTACAACAGATACTAATAAGGTTTCTATGAAAAGCCTTGGTATTTGATCTAGCATATTTTTAAAAATAGTATTGTTCGCCAAAGTTTGACTTTGTTTTGCGTACGAATTCACAAAGTAACTTTCTCTTCCTGATACCTTCACTTCTTTACTTGCACCTAACCCTTGATTTACCCATTTAATCATCTCTCTGTTAACTCTTTGATTCTCTTTTCCTAAGTAAGTAATCTTTTTGCGGAAAATTTTAAAGAACACTAAAACACTGCCACCCAACAGAATTCCAGAAGTGAGAGTGGCTAATGGGGCTGTAATGATTAGTAACGTAAGGATAGAAATGATAATCAGTATTTCCGTTAATAATTGAAAAGTCGATAATAAAATACCATCGAATACTTTCGCTACTTCACCATTTACATTCCTTAAAAGTTCTGCAGAATTTCTCTGCAAATGAAATGAATAAGGCTTTGTTAAATACTCCTTGAACATTGTTCTTGATAGTTTTACTTTTTGATTTAAAATGACTCTATATTGGGAATAGTAAAATACCAATAAATAAGCATTTTTGAGTATAAAAACTGTTAGTAAAACGCCAACAGCAAATAATATAAAAGCATTTGTTGATTGAAAATTCAATGTTTCATATACATTAGATAAAATAGATTGTTGTTGTATTTTATCTGGGTCTGTAACAATCCCGACAAAAGGAACAATTAAACCAATACCAGCAGTTTCGAATATAGCTGCAATGATCAGCATGAGAAAGAGTAATAATAACTTCTTCTTATCCCTATTATCCAAAAGAACCCAAAGCTTTTTTATTGTATCAGCCATTTTATTCACACCTTAAAATTAATTAAAATCATCCGAAAGATCGTTCATTATAATGAACAACTGGATCAAAAAAATAATTCCTACCATTCTAATAATAATGTTTTTTTTATTATAACTTACAAAACGTTCTTATTAAAGCACATTCTTTCGACATAAATTTACAGTTTTTTACTTAACACTCTCTTTATTTCTTAATCTAACTAATTATTTTCCAATTCCTACTCGTGTCCTCCATAGCTAACGTTGTACTACCTAATATTTGTTAAACTTTGTTATGCAGAAATTTAAAGGCCTCTACTGCTAGGTCAAACCCTTTACATAAGATAATCTTCCTGTAGAAACAAGTTAAAGGTTTGAGATTTTACCTAGGGAAGATGCTGTTCCTCCTCTGCCATTTTCTTTATGAAGTGCGGTGATTTAATATTTTCTACAATTACCATTTTCTCTAATAAAGAGTATTGGTAGATAAAAATGCATTCGAAGCAATATAATCAAATTGATCCCACCAAACCAACAATAGTGACTTAACTTAGGTACCTAATTTATATTTTCCTTGTGGTATAATTCAATTTTTCTCTCCTCGTGAGTGCTGATTTTTCCACTTTATAAATTCAAATACAGTTTTATATTCTTTAATTTGTTCTTTTTCAATTCCCGTTTCCTTTAATTCTGCAGCGAAATCAATCAAATCTTGGTCTAATCCATGTTGTACGTCATTTGTTTTTATGGGACTCAAGAATGTATCTAATTCCATATCTAGCACTGCAGCAATTCTTTTTACAACCTCAATAGAAGGATTCCGATTTAGATTTCGTTCAATATTACTTAAATAAGACTTAGATATTTTTGCACGTTTCGCTAATTCGGACAAAGTGATCCCCTTTTGCTTCCGAAATTCAAATATCGTATTTCCGATCACAACTCATACCCCGTTTATCATATAGTAACTTACTAACTACTAAACATCTCCGCTCTTTCCTTCCTTTTAATAACTGTTTGTTTAATATGGTGAATAACTGTTTCTATGTCCTCCTCCGTCATATTTGACCCAGACGGTAAGCACAACCCATTATTAAAGAGTACGCCTGAAACACTCTCTTGCTCATTATGGGGATAATATTTCATTCCTTTGAATACGGGTTGTAGATGAAGTGGCTTCCAAACAGGCCTTGCTTCAATGTTTTCCTCGCTTAATGCCCTCAGAATATCTGTTACAGAGATTCCAGCCTCTTTCTCATTAATGGTAAGGGCAGTTAGCCATCGATTAGAATGGGTATCTTTTAACTCAGGCATAAACCTAAACCCAGGTAGATTAAAAAGTTCATCATAGTACCGCTGAAAAATAGCTCTTCTTGCAGCAATTCTTTTCTCCAATACTTCTAATTGTGCCCTTCCGATACCAGCTAAAATATTACTTAATCTATAGTTGAATCCAATTTGACTGTGCTGGTAGTGAGGTGCAGCATCCCTTGCTTGTGTAGCTAAGAATCTTGCCTTTTGCAATGCCTCCCGATCATCTGACACCAGCATTCCTCCTCCGGAAGTGGTAATAATCTTATTTCCGTTAAAGGAGAAGACCCCAAATTTGCCAAACGTTCCACTTGCTTTCCCCTTATACATGGCTCCAAGTGATTCTGCAGCATCTTCAATAATAGGAACTCCATATCGATTGCAAATGGCAGCAATTTCATCCATTTTGGCGCTTTGGCCATACAAATTTACAACAATTACTGCCTTTGGGAGAGTATCATCCTTTATCGCATCCTCAAAAGCCCGCTCTAAAGCCTCTGGGGACATATTCCAAGTTTCAGGTTCAGAATCGATAAAAACTGGCTCCGCTCCTTGATAAATAATAGGATTGGCACTCGCTATAAAGGTAAGACTCGAGCAAAACACCTTATCTCCCTTTCCCACACCTAATAATAAAAGAGCCAGATGAATGGCAGCCGTTCCTGAGCTTACGGCCACTGCTTCATTGACTCCTACGTATTCTGCTATACCTGCTTCAAAGGCATCCACATTAGGTCCAAGAGGAGCAATCCAATTAGTTTGAAAGGCTTCATTTATATATTTATGTTCCTTCCCACTCATATGCGGGGAAGAAAGATAAATTCTTTTTCTATTAGCTGTATTTATCAATTAATACACCTCTCTCCACACTTTTTTGATTGTATGACTTCACTTTGGCAGGAATACCCACTGCCGTACAATATGGGGGTATATTATGTGTCACTGTTGCCCCTGCCCCAATAGTAGCCCATTCTCCGATTTTCACTTTAGGGATTATTGTGGAGCCGGCTCCGGAAAGCACCCCTTCAGCCAATTGGACAGAACCAGTAAGTGTAGAGTGGGGACACACATGTACGAAATCTTCAATTACACAATCATGTTCGACCACTGCACCGGAATTTATTATGCAATGGTTTCCAATACTCACATCTGCGTTGATAACAGCATGGGGCATAACAACCGTACCAAACCCCATTTTTACACTAGGACTAATCGTTGCAGTATGATGGGTTATTGTGGAATAGTACTTGATCGGCAGATTCAAATTCTGTACGATTGATTGCCTGGCTTTGTTGTCACCAATTGCAAAGATGAATTTAATATCTTCATAGTATTTTGCGATCACCTTTGCCCACAAAATAGGGCCATATATTTGGTTTTTATTAAAATGAATCTCTTTATATTTGTCATCTAAATAACCAACAATTTTATTTCTTGGATTAGTAAGGAGCATCTCTGTTATCACCTTACTATGTCCTCCATGGCCAATTATGATAAACCTCATCCATGCCCGCCTCCAACAGAGGAATTTTTGGAACCTGTAAAACTTTCTACTGTAGCTTTACCTGGCTGGTTAATTCCTTGCGAACTTAATACTTTAAAGATTGTTAAAAATAAGATTTTTAAATCAAAAAAAAATGAACGATTATGAACATACCAGACATCTAAATCAAATTTTTCTTCCCAAGATATGGAGTTGCGACCGTTTATCTGGGCCCATCCCGTAATCCCAGGTCGTACGTTATGCCTTAAGGATTGCTCTTTCGTATAAAGTGGTAGATATTCTACAAGTAACGGTCTTGGCCCGACTAAGCTCAATTCCCCTTTTATGACATTCCATAGTTGAGGATATTCATCTAAGCTGTATTTACGAAGGAATTTTCCAAAAGTCGTTAATCTAATGTAATCAGGCAGTAATTCCCCTTGACTGTCTTTTTCATCTGTCATCGTTCTGAACTTATATAAGTAAAAAGGTTTGCCAAATAAACCAGGCCGTATTTGCTTAAAAATGACTGGAGAACCTAGTTTCTTTTTTACTAAAAAAGCAATCACTATGAAGATAGGTGAAAGACCAAAGAATAGAATTAAAGAAACCGTTAAATCAAAGAGCCTCTTCATGTTTGGTCCCCCCGGGCTATTTGGAATCAGCTAATAATTGTTTTTTTATTTCTTCAATAAACTCTTTTACTTGCAGATTTTCTGTCTCTATTCCCTTAACATATATATCCTTCAAAATCGCTTGCAGCTTCTGTTGAGTGATATGTTCCGATATAGCCATCTTACTAACCTCTCTTAAGTATCATGATTTATTACCAATAAAAAAATCCCCACTTACAATATAGTGAGGATTTTCTATATCTTGTACTTCTTCATAACCATTTGGGTTTTTTAACTGCCAACGCCAAGCATCATTACACATTTCTTCTATACCTCTTTTAGCGTTCCAGCCGAGACTTCTCTCCGCTTTAACTGGATCAGCATAACAAACAGCTACATCACCAGGCCTTGCCTCAGTAATTTTATATGGAATCTTTTTACCTGAAGCTTTTTCAAATGCTGTGATTATTTCTAAGACACTATACCCTTTTCCAGTACCAAGATTATATACCTCGATACCTGTTGAATATGTAACTTTTTCTAAAGCTCTCAAATGTCCTATGGCTAAATCGACCACATGAATATAATCCCTTACACCTGTTCCATCCTTTGTTGGATAGATATTCCCAAAAACATTGAGTTCCTTTTGTTTTCCAATCGCAACTTGGGATATATATGGCATAAGATTATTGGGAACTCCATTTGGATCTTCACCGATTAATCCGCTTTCATGAGCTCCAATGGGGTTAAAATATCGCAAAATAGAAATACTCCAACTATGGTCTGATACATATAAATCATGTAACATTTCTTCAATCATAAGCTTTGTGCGCCCATAAGGATTCAACGCTCCTAAAGGACTATCCTCAGTTATCGGGAATCTTTCAGGCACTCCATATACCGTTGCTGATGAACTAAAAACCAATCTTTTTACATTATATTTTTTCATTACCTTACAAAGGATGAGAGTACTAGTAATATTGTTATGAAAATAGTGAAGAGGGAGATAAACAGATTCACCAACTGCTTTTAAACCAGCAAAATGAATGACTGCTTCAATATTATTCTCTGAGAAAACCTCATCAAGACTATTTTCATCTAATAAATCGATATTATAAAATTTAAAAGGAGTTCTTGTAATTTCTTTGATTCTATTAATGGCTTCAGGCTTACTATTCATAAAGTTATCCAAGACCACAATTTCATTACCTGCATTCAGTAATTCAACACAGGTATGACTACCAATATAACCGGCTCCACCGGTGATTAATATCGCCATTATTCCCCTCCTAAACTATTTTGTTTTTTTATCCTATATAATTACTTCCATATTTAATATTTAAGTTGATGACACTTTCGTAGTAATAATAAGCAAAATAGCATAATACGATTGCATAATATACAAGCTTCTGATCCTTATTTCTGAATACCTTGACTACCCAAGAAATTAAAATGATTTGGTAAAGTTCAAAATAAATATTAAATCTAGCAAAAATCCAGTTCCCAACCGAAATAATCATAAACGACAAACCTATGATCGCCATATTAATTATAACGTCACTATCCGGATATATTTCCCTCAGTTTTTCTCTACCAAAGAAAGCAATAACTATTGGAACCGCAAATACGATTACTCTGAAGATATTTGCACCACCTTCATTAAATTGGCTATAAACTCCATATTGACTATCCTGTATGGCGGAAAATAGTACTTTTGAGAACTCATTGAAGCCCAAAACGATAAGTACTGAGAACAGCAGTAGGATTACAGTCGCCTTCGACCAAGCTTTATATCTTACTAAAAAATATATGGGAATTAAGATTAATGCACTTTGATGGAAAAACGATGCAAAAATTACAACTATAATATATCTAAACTTTTTACCCTCAATTAAATATTTCGTTGCAGAAAAGATAATAGCTGTTGCTAAACATTGTCTTATCCCATTCATAGTAACTAAAAACAAACCGCCCGTTATATATACATAGGTACTTAATTCTACTAATCTTGAATATTTAAATAAACCAATAATAATTAGGACATTTGTAATCAATGCAGTTGTAAATATTAGTACTTGTGGGTCGTTTGAATATCTTTTTAGAATCATTTGAAGAACACCAAATCCTATGTCATCTCTAGATTTAATGAACTCCCAAGTAAAATCAAAAACTTTGTAGGATTCCATATAATATGGTGTATCTCCTATATTATTTCGTAATCCAGAAACTAAAATAAATAAAATAATAGTAAAAAATACAAATAATTTATTGAGTCTAAATGATACTAATCTACCATTTAATTCTAGGAGTGGACTTGAAAAATAACGGGAAAGAAATGAAAATAAAAATACTATAGTAAGATTGATCCAAAGAACAGTCATACAATAGGTCCTTTCAAAGTATTAGAAAAAAAGATCAGCTATTTATTTAATTAGTTCCCTATCTAACGTAGAAGAAAGATAATCCAATAATTGCTTTCTTAAATCCTTGTTCTTCAAAGCAAATTCAATTGTTGTTTGAATAAATCCCATTTTTTCCCCCACATCATACCGCGTACCTTCAAAGTCATATGCATAAACGGCTTCATAATGGTTCAAAGCAGCAATAGCATCAGTAAGTTGAATTTCCCCACCAGCTCCTGGCTTTTGTTTACTTAAAACCTCAAATATCTTAGGATTTAAAATATATCGTCCTAAAATAGCTAAACTAGATGGAGCATCTTCTTGGTTTGGCTTCTCCACTAAGCTATCGACACTATAGAAACGTTCACCTATACTTCTTCCGCCCACAATACCATATCTAGAAACTTCGTTGTCAGGTACTGTCTGCACCCCCAGTATAGAGGCATTATATCTTTCATATTGTTCTATCATTTGTTTTAAGCAGGGTTTTTCAGCTGTTACTATATCGTCACCTAGCAGCACGGCAAATGGCTCATCACCAATGAACTTTCTGGCACACCAAATGGCATGTCCTAAACCCTTGGGCTCCTTTTGGCGGATATAGTGTATATCTACCAGGTTGGAAGATTTTTGTACTTCACTTAACAATTCAATTTTCCCTTTTTCTAATAAGTTGTTTTCTAGTTCAAAAGAGTGGTCAAAGTGATCCTCTATCGCCCTTTTTCCTTTACCCGTTACAATAATGATATCTTCAATTCCAGATTCCACTGCTTCTTCTACGATATATTGGATGGTTGGCTTATCAACAATTGGAAGCATTTCTTTCGGCATTGCCTTTGTCGCGGGGAGAAATCTGGTTCCAAGCCCTGCAGCTGGTATGATCGCCTTTCTTACTTTCATGTCATGCACTCCCTTATACTGAAACAGATAATTTTGTTGTTTTCATTATTTTGTAGTTTGCTAAGGAGAGAAGTCTCTCTCTAATCTCCTCTTTATTTAGGCCAGAATAAACGGAAATAATCGATTCAATTTCCTGAATGAAGAGTTCCGAGGTTTTCCCAACATAGATTTTCGGATAAATTTGCTCTTCATGTACCTCATCCTCTTTTAATAATTCCTCAAACAACTTTTCTCCTGGACGAACTCCCGTATATTCAATTCCAATTTCATCAATAGAATTCCCTGAGAGTTTGATGAGATTCTTAGCTAAGTCGACGATTTTCACAGGGTCTCCCATATCCAACACAAAAATCTCCCCACCCTTTGCAAGGGATCCTGCTTGGAGAACGAGCCTAGACGCTTCTGGAATCGTCATAAAATATCGAATCATATCAGGATGAGTTACCGTTACCGGTCCCCCTTTTTCTATTTGCCTCTTAAATAATGGAATGACACTCCCCCTGCTACCTAACACATTTCCGAAGCGGACCGCAACAAACTTTGTCTCACTTTCTTGGTCCATATGCTGCACAATCATTTCAGCAAGTCTCTTTGTTGCCCCCATCACACTTGTTGGGTTAACGGCTTTATCCGTTGAAATCATGACGAATGTTTTGACTCCATTCCAGCTTGCTGCTTTCGCGAGGTTCATCGTCCCGATAATATTGTTTTTAATGGCTTCTTCTGGGTTAGACTCCATAAGTGGAACATGTTTATGGGCAGCTGCGTGATAAACCATATTTGGTTGGTAGCTGCCCATCACTGACATCAGCTTCTTTGCATCTTGAATATCAGCAATGACTGGAATAAATTGAATATCTGTATTCCGATAGTTCTCTTTTAATTCCATTTCGATAGAGTAAATACTGTTTTCGCCGTGACCCAATAAAATAAGCTGCTTCGGTTGAAACTGTGCAATCTGCCGGCAAACTTCGGATCCGATTGACCCTCCTGCACCTGTAACCAAGACCACTTTATCGGTGATGTTTTCGGAGATGCTTGCCATATCCAATTCAACTGGTTCCCTTCCGAGCAAGTCTTCTACCTGAACATCACGGAATTGATTAACCGAAACTTTCCCTGTCATTAAATCCTCCAGCATAGGTAGAATTTGCGTTTTTGCAGTTGTTTTTGCACACTCTTGGAAAATACGATTTAACTTTTTCTTACTTAATGAAGGAATGGCAATTACGATGTGATCAATTTCAAACTTCCTTACAGCCTCTTCTATTTCTGATATCCCACCAATGACCGGAATTCCCAAAATATCAAGTTTTTGCTTTTTTTCATCATCATCTATAAAAGCAACCGGAAGTAATTTAGATTGATGATTATTTAATAATTGTCTGACCACCATGGTTCCAGCCGAACCAGCACCGATAATTAATAATCTTTCCTTATTCTGTTTTGGTTTTAGATGCGCATCTCGGTACAATCTCCAAGAAAAACGAGATCCACCGATTAACGACATATTCAGGAGCCAAGTGACAGCCAGTAATCGAAAGGCAATTTCCCCAAGAAAGATTTCCTGCACAACTCCTGCAATAACTATCGATAGAGTAACTGTCTTTAATAAACTAAGAAGTTCACCAATACTGGCATATTCCCAAGCCCTTTGATATAAATGAAATTTTAATGAGAGAAAATGATGGCTTATTATCATTACGACCGAGATGATGACCATCCTGTATGTGATAACATGAAAGGTCCCATCTACAAAAAATTTACTAAAGTAGACAGCTGCTAGCACAATACAAGAGTCGATAAAAACAAAAAATGATAGCCGTTGGCTATATGTCATAACCTATCCCCTTCCCTCCTTTAATCGATCCTCTGATTTCGAATCTTGATGGCGGTGTCGATAATTTTCTTAATTTCTGCTAATTGCTCCTTCGGTGCTTCTTGTTTAATATATCTAACTGCTTTTTTAATTGACTTTGGAAAATAATCAATATGATTATCCATCCCTTCAACTCCTTAAAAATGATAGGTATAGGCTCTTATTAAGAACACATATCTATCATCTTTAAATAAATTGGGCATCTAACCCGTCCTCACATCACACTCTCGACGACTAGCGTCTAAGGTTATTCAACCCACAGCATGACCGAGTGCCTCCATTGATAGTGGATAGGAGACATTTCCGAAAACTATTTTAATGAAATGACATTCTTAATTAAGAACGAAAATGTATTAAAAAAGAAACTTCTCAACGATTATTGATTTAAGATAGCACCCAATAGTTTGGCTTTTGCAAATTCAATCACTGTTTTGGCCTCTGCTGCACTTTGCAGTTTTGTTTTTCCATTTTTAATAACTAAAAGTACGCCATCACAAAGATTTACCAAAAGCTTTGTATCCGGTAGATGAAGTAGAGCAGTAGAATCTAGTATAATGACATCATAGGATTCTTTTACTTTTACTAGTAATTCCTTCATAATTTTTGAACCTAATAATTCGACTGGATTTTTGGGAATAGCACCACTTGGCAGTAGGTCCAATCTCCAAATCTCCGTATGATAAACTACTTCACTAAATGACATTCTGCCTGTCAGAACATCCGTTAAGCCATTAGTGTTAGACGTATGAAAGAATTCATGTAAGGAAGGTTTTCTTAAATTTGTATCTAGTAACAGGACCTTCTTCTTTTGTTGTGCGATTGAAACAGCTAAATTGGCTATGATTGTTGACTTTCCATCTCCATCTTCAGGGGAAGTTACCATAATGGTTTGTGTCTTTTTATCAGACATAAGGAAATTGATGTTTGTTTGAATCATTTGGAATTGATCTGCTAATTTAGATTCTGGATAATAGTAGGTAACAAATGGGGGCATGTTTTTTTTCGCTTTTAATTTTCTTTTACTTATAACCAATTGTCTCCCCCATTTCTACATCTACTTGAGTTTTGTTTGCTACTCTTCTCATTCTTCTTTTATTAATTTTAGGTATTCTTCCTAATACTGGTACATCCAATAATTCTTCAACCTCTTTTTTAGATCGTACTCTTTCATCTACTGTTTCTAGAAAGAATGCTACTCCTATCCCAACCACAAGACCTCCAATGATTCCATAAAACAACTTATTATTTGTCTTTGGATTAATGGGAACCGGATTTACCTTTGCCTTTGACAAAATCCGTATATAGTCTTGACCAACAATTTTCGGAACTTCCTCTTTAAAAACTTCTGCTGTTGTATCCGCGATTTGAGATGCCTTAACTGGGTCTATATCCACAACACTTATGCTGACTACTTGAGAATTTTCTACACTAGCTACTGAAATTTGATTAGCTAATTGATTGGATGGTTCATTAAGTCCTAGGTTCTTAATGACAATGTCTAAAATAGAAGAGTCTCTTACAATGACTTGAAGAGTTTTCCTGGACGCTTCATCAGCACCAATAATAATTCTAGATGATGACTGATATAATGGAACGACGGTGGATTGGTTTAAAATGTATCCAATCAAACCTATCAAGATGGTTACAGCTGCTATAATCCAGAACCGCCTTTTCATCACAAAGAACAATTCTCTCAGATTTATTTCTTTTGCCCTTTTTTGATTTCCTCGATTTATTTTTTGATAACTATCCATAAAACCACCTTTTATTTTTGAGACTTTTTCAAGAAACATCAGTTCTAAATAAAGAACGATTCACGCAAAAAAATATACATTGAATAACCTTTTATAGTATTTCGTCAAAAAAATTAGATTTATCTATTAATAACTTCTATATTAGTTCTTTATAAAGAACAAGTCAATTTATTTTTGTACTTGAAATAATTTAACAAAAATTAAAAACTATTAGACACTAACATCCATTTGCTTCTTTAGTAATCGACTAAACATCCCTCTTTTTTCTTTTGCCAACTGACTAAACTGACCTTGTTGGATAATTTCACCTTTGTCTAGGACTACCACTTGATCCGCATTACGAATCGTTGATAATCGATGTGCTATAACAATGATTGTCATCTTTCCTTTTAACTGTTCAATAGCGTCTTGAATCTTAGACTCATTTTCCGTATCTAAGGCGCTTGTTGCTTCATCAAGGATTAATAATGACGGCTTACGAAGAACTGCTCTAGCTAAAACTAGCCTTTGCCGTTCTCCACCAGACAATTTAATACCCCTGTCACCAATTAATGTGTTTAGCCCACTCGGAAGTCTCAGAACAAAATCCTTTGCTGCAGCCAGCTCTAATGCCTCCCAAATCTCATTTTCAGTCGCTTTTGGATTAATTATTAACAAGTTTTCTTTTATTGTTGCATTAAATAAAAATGGATCTTGAGGTACGTAACTAGTAGTTTGTCTAAGTTGTACTATTTTATCATTGGATAGGGGCTTGCCATCAAGAAGAATCTGTCCACTTACAGGTTTTAAAAGACCAATTAAAAGATCAATAAGAGTACTCTTACCTGCTCCTGATTTTCCAACAATGGCAGTCATTTGATTTGCATAAATTTCTAAGTTAATACCCTTTAAAGAATAATCTATTTCCCCTTGAGAGTAACTGAAATTAACATTCCTACATTCTATTTTTTGTTTTAGCTGCAAAGGTACTATATCTTTTGACTTAAAAAAATTCAATATTTCTCTTGCTTGGTCACAATCATTTTGAAATCTAAGCACATTCTTAAAAGCAGGTATAGAAGAAGCAATTTGTTCCATATTAGATTGAATTTCTATAAATTTAGGCCATAATCGAGAAAAAATAAGTAAAATAAGAATTAATTGTGTTGGCTGTGATGGAAATAGATTTATAGAAAAAAATATGGATAGTGAAACCAATATAGCAGATGCACTCTTATAGAATACTTGTGAGTTGTATTTTAGCTCAGCATACTCAACTAGTTCGTTAGCCATTTTTTCTGTTATAGAGTTAAACCATTCTAATCTTGATTCTTCAAGAGTATTACCTTTTATATCTTTTATTCCATTAAAGTGGTCTGTGATACCGGCAAGATAACTTCGAGCATACTCTGAAGTCTGTCTTCCTAAAATCTTTGCTTCTTTGAGGAATTTCTTTGCGAAAATCATAATAAAAATACCACTTAGTAATACGAATATTGTTATTTTTCCTGACAGCCAAAGGGCTATACAAATTTGGATAAAGGTAAATAATAATGTGGATAATAATTGCATAAATGTTGATGTCCCAACAATAACACGTGAAACTTCAGTAGTTATTAAATTTATAAAATCTGATTTCCTCCTTTTCAAGAAAAAATCCCAATCTGCTTGTAGCATAGAGAGATATATTTCATTTCTTAACCTTCTACTAAATCCCTGGGTAATTTTTGAGTTATGAACATTTAAAATTCTTTGCATTTGACTTTGGCCAATTACCAACATAACATATATAAATAAAATTGCTGGCAATATGATTGATTGTGGTATTAGGGTTAGTGGGTGAAAAATTTTTTGTAAAATGGTTGATCCATAATTTAAATCTAAAATTTTTGTAGCACTAATCATTGGAACTAATAACAATACACCTAAGCCATCAAGTAAACTGCTTAAAACTACACCTATATGTGTAAAAAAAAGGATTTTCCCAGTGTATGAATACATTTTCTTAGCGAAGAAAAAAATACTATTCATTTTAACTCCTCCCTATAATAGCACTTCCTTGTTCTACGCCAAGCCATTAAAAATGGCCGAAGGGGAAAGTATAAAAAATGTAGAAATTTTGGCAAGGGCAGTGTCTCAGCGTCTACAGGAAAAGGATATAGTAAACTTAATAAATATATTATCTTCTGTTTCCCAGTCAATAGTTGAAATAAGTATTTTTTGTGGAAATTAGCTACCTCTATTGAAAGCTTATCATGATGCAAGTTTACCATCTGTTTAAGATAAAATAATGTATTATTTGAGAGTTGGAACGATTGTTTACTAAAAGTTATAGACTCCAATTCATTTGGGATAGAATGATTTAGTAGTTCGGTTACTAATAGTAAGGCTTGCCCCCCCATTTGTAAGCTTTGATTTTTTTTCAAGATATTTAATACTTTATTGTAGTCGAGTGCTTTTAATACAATCTGTTTGATATCCAAAAGCCATCTTAACCTAGACCAACCGTGTCGAGCCCCATGTGTAACTAGAAAAAAGAATAAGTCTTCTCTGCTTAAAATGTTCAGAGTTGAACTAGTTAATTCTGACTTTCTTCTCCTTTTCCACAATTCATTAAAACTAGGTTCTTTTGCTGGACCAGGATTTAATCTCCAATGAATTTCCAACTTTATCCCCTTATTCGGAAGATAATAAGCTATGTGATGATGCCTCCAAGTCCAGTCGTTTAATATTGTTAGAATGTAATCGTCTTTTATATATCCATTTTCCTGTAAAATCCTATCCATCCTACTGAGGTTATCTTTCTCTATTAAAATATCGATATCACAAGATGTTCTTTGTGATATATCTCCATAAAGGTCATGAGCTAATAATGGTCCCTTTAGATAAAGAGTTCTAATTTTTTCTTTTGAAAGTATTCCAGCAAGATTTTCAATTTCACCACAAATGTGAAGCATTCTTATAGTATTTTTTTTATATTCCTCTTGAAGAAAATTAAAAATAAAATCTGGTATCCAGCCATTATTTATTTGTTTTACCTTTATATATAGTAGTGGATAAACTCGATGATGTTTAACAAGTTCTAAAAAAGTCTCCCAATTTACACTGGAGAATAACTCTTTATTTTTTGATATATTTTCCTCAGTTAACTCCATATTAATTAAAAACAAAACCAACTTTAGCTCTTTTTGTAAAGCAGATATTTCTTGTATAAGTTCCTTGGTCATTTCCTTCTCCTCTTATTCTTACGAGAGATACTTGCAAATTTTGCAACAACAGTAAATCGCTGCGCTCCTTCCCAGCCAGTAATGTAATAGGGACCACTTCGTAACCAAGCATGTGCTATCATCTTTTTACTTTCTACATCATTAGCTGTTCCTAAATAAAGAGTGGCATCAATATTTCTCCTTTCTAACATTTTCATTCCGGCAATCGCTTGAACAAAACATTTGCTTTCCCAAAAAGTGTATTTGGACATTATCCTAATAGATTGGTGTATAATTCTTTGCGACTTTATAATCGAACTGTCAGTTTCACCTGTAGATTCCATCATATAATCTCCTAGTCTAAGAGCCACATTCTGGAAAGGTAAAAAGATGAGGATAAAACGGGCCCAGCCAAGAAATATCCAAGCCTCAAAAAAAACAAGAATTGCCTTTAGATCTAATGATAGGAGTATCTTTCCTCTTCGCAATAAACTCATCATGGAATCCTCTCCACATTATTAATTATTTAATTATTTCTTGCATTAAAATTAAATTCTCATTTGATAGTTGAGTAATAAAGTCTTTTACATGGTCCTCACATTCTTTTTCATCAACCATATAAATGTTCAGCAACTTATTAACAATTTGTTCGATAGTTAGAGGTTCAGCAATCAGTTCCCAAATGGTTCCGCCCGCTTGCCCTAAATTATAATATCTTCCGTTTTTAATACATAACATTACTTTTTCTCCATCCATATCACTTACTATAATTCCAGGAACTTGAACAATTTTCATCTCACTTTTAGTTTCAACTTTCATGTTTATGTCTTCCCTTCTTTAATGATATCTAGTATTAAATCTACAAGGTAAAATGCTGTAAAATCTTCCAAAGGTCTTTCTATCTTGTACATGTTAACTTTCTCAGCAATCATCACAGTTTGTTTAAAATGCCAATCCAGTACATCAATGTTATTTAACAGGGATCGTCTAAAAGTATGCTGCATTAAGATATTTAATCTATTAAGATTTTGTATGCTCCTAACTTCAGCTTTGTCCTTATTTGTCTTTATCAATTCAAAAATTCCGGTAAGTGGAATTGTGTTATTATAAAAATGGTCCTGGATTGGAACAGAGAACTTTTCTTCTCTTTGAAAAAGAGGATGAAAATCCCCTTTTCCCATCCCTAATCGTTCCAAACTATCTTTCCAAAGCTTTTGTTGAGGAAACGAGGGAGTAACAATTGGAACTTGTTCTTCATTTAAGTTAACTGCAATAATATCATCACTTAGCAAATGATACCCTTTACTTATGAAGGCTGAACCAAGTGTAGACTTTCCCGCCCCGCGATTACCAACTATAGCATAGGCACTACCATTAACAACTACTGCACTTCCATGTAGAGCTAAAATCCTCCTTTGCGTTAGAATTGCACCCATACATGTTCCAAGGATATATAATCTAATTCTGTCAATATCGGCTCCTTCAAGCGGAGAGACAATGATTTCATTCCCATCCTTGATATTAAACACAGCTGTTTCAGCTATTTGAAACAGGACAGACTTTTCACCTATCATTATCCCATTTTTGTTTAAAATTAATTTATCTGAAATTCTATTATTTTCAATTCTAATTTCTATATCTACCAAGTCTTTAGGATTAGGTATTTGTAATAATTCTGGAAAGTGAATATCACTCAATATTGTAAAACCAAATGCTTTATATGCTAACTTCTCTTTTGTCTCAATCATATTCTCAACTCCATCACCTAGTTGAATGGTTAGTTAAAAAGCCCTTATACTTGTAGATGTACAAGGGCTAAGCAATTTTCATTGTTAATTAACTATGGAATACAAAATCATCTGGATCGTATTGTTTATCATCCTTAATTGCATGGCCCACACCAGCCATAGTCATACTAACGTCTAAACTTTCTAATACAGGCTTTTCCCACTCTTTCTTCATCTTATTCACCTCCTTTCAGATTTTTTCTTCAAGAATCTATACAAAATTAAACTTTTTCCTAAGATACCGAATTCAGGATTATACACAAAACTTTCATCAGGTATCTTTTTTACTCTTGTGATTGCTTCTTTTATCTTACTTACATTTATATAATTTGTTATTATTGGATCAGTACTCAAATTATTTAATTCTCTTGTGAAATCTCCCCAAGTTCCTGACATTCTATGGATAACGTCTACTCCTTGTATTCCACGAGTCCTTTGATTCAACCTTATCTCATCCGGTAAGTAGCCCTTTAGCGCTCTTCGTATCAATGCCCTATCCATACCATTTTGCACGTATTGCTCTGTAGGAACGGATAGACAATACCTTATGACTCTTAAATCATTAGTTGGATCTCTTTTCCATAAAGAATAACGTAATGACAATTTTGTATTTACTACGCCATCTATCGTCCATGACATCAGTTGATTAAAGTGAACTTTTCTTCCCTCTAACAATCCTCTAAAAGGATTGTAAATATGTTCATACTCATTAATCTTTTCGATGATATTTGTTCTTTCTAATAGTTCTGTGTTTGTATAAGAAGGGTTAATATAAGAAAACTCCTTCTTATGAAAATCAAGTGCATACCCTTTTAAAAGTGGTAAGATTTTCGATCTAGAAATGCCTATATTTCTACTAAAACACGATAGTTCATTTAAAAACTTTAAAACTCTAAATTTTCTTAAAAGTAAGGCTTGGTATTCTAATGCGGGGCCCCATGAAATTGAATAATTTCCCCTTGAACCTTCTAAAAGTATCCCAATATCTGATTCAGAAGCCTTTTCATAAATACCCTTTATCCAAATAGAATTCTCAAAGAATTTATATGGCATCTCTAATGCTGTAATCAGATTATTAATTTCTGTAACAGGAGTACAGCCATCGAAATTTAAATACATGTCGCTAATATTCCCAACAAAGTCAACAGTTGTACGTATGTATGGACTCTCATCTGCAAAGCGATTTTTAGGTGTCCAGTCAACAAATGATTTCTGAGGTACGAAACTAAAAGTATTTAAAACTTTACCATTAGTTTTTAGTGAATTTGCTGCAAAACTAACTACAGAACCTGAGTCCAACCCTCCACTTAGATGCGCACCCACTTTTCGGAAGGTTCGTAGTCTTGAATTTACAGCTACTTGAAAAATGTCACGAAATGCCTCTAAGTAGTCAGATTCATTTTTTAAACTTAATTTTTCCACTTCATCCAAGTTAACGTATCTAGAAAATTTAATTTTCCCATTTTTTATCAATAATGTATGCGCAGGAGGGATTTGATTAATCATTGAGTAAACTGTTGAATAGGGGGCAATAGTTTCAATCATATTGATAGAGGCTAAATATTCCGCAATCCAGTCCTCATTTATTGATTGGTCTAAGTATGGTAAAACAAAAAATGGTTCCATAACGGTACAAAATGCGAATTTATGTTTATTTTTATAAAAATATAATGTTCTTGCCCCAGAAAAATCCCTAGCCCCAAAAAGCTTCTGCTCCCTCTCATCCCAAATCATAAAAGCAAAATCACCTATTAGATATTTCGGAGAGTCCTCTCCCCATTTATGATAAGAAAGCACAATTAACTCACTATCCGTTATCTCTTTTCTTTTACTTTTATCAACTTGTAATCTCTCAAATAACTCCTCACGATTATCTATAATCGCATCTGCCGTAATAGCTAACTTCCTTTCATGATCATAGTAAGGAAGTTTTTCACCTAAAGACTCCGGTGTGATCCACTGTGCATGGCAGCCAAGGAAAACTTTGTCGTTATGCCAAGTTTGAATATCATCGGCCGGATATTTTTCTAGTTCTTTCATCATCCGGTTTCCGTGCTCTAGATTGATAGGTTCATTATTTAAATGATATATTCCGGCTATTGCGCTCATTTTTTCCTCCTGCCAATCTAAAAAATTCATAACATCTATTACACTAATCAAGTTCACTAAAAAGAACACCCGAACCATACTAAATTACCAGGAATCATATCTATTCCTATTTTCCTGATATTTATCATAATTCAATTAACAAAACTATCTTTCTATGTAACTTATTACCCACTGTAGTTCTTTATCAAGAACGTTCGTTATAACTAATAATAAAACCATAAACTATCACTGTCAACAAATTTTATAATAATAAATTAAATATTTTGTCCTCTCCGTTATATAACTCATATTTCCTCAATAGTTAAAAACAAATTGACATCCCCACCAATCTGTAGTAAATTTTATAAATAATCTAAATAATTGATTTCTTATCAAGAGAGGTTGAGGGAATGGCCCTGCGACGCCTCAGCAACCTTCAATGAATGGTTTGTTCATTGAAAAGGTGCTAAGTCCTGCAAATTTTACTAATTTGCAAGATAAGAAGAATGACAAGTGTGTCGTACATACAAAAGTCTTCTTCTTATAAGAAGACTTTTTTTATTTATCTGAAAGCTTTAGTGCCCTGTAGCGTTAAAGTTGGCAATCTAACCCTAATTACAACAAACTTTAAGGAGTGTGCGTTATGTACAAAATTGACACAAAACTAGCCCAAATTGGAAACCGCAGCGAGACAGCGACAGGTACAGTGAACCCACCTGTTTATTTTTCTACTGCTTATCGACACGAAGGCATCGGGCAATCAACAGGGTTTGACTATAGTCGAACAGGAAATCCAACGCGACAGCTCTTGGAAAAAACCATTGCTGATTTAGAAGCAGGTGATCAAGGCTTTGCCTGCAGTTCAGGTATGGCTGCTATTTTCACGATTCTTTCCTTATTTCAATCGGGAGATGAATGGCTGGTAAGCGAAGATTTATATGGCGGTACCTATCGCTTATTAGAGCAAGGCTTTAAAAAATGGGGATTAAACACTCAATATGTAAATACCTGTTGTCCAGAGGAAATCGAAGGGAAGATTACTCCACAAACAAAGGCCATTTTTTTGGAGACTCCTACTAATCCCCTCATGCAGCAATCGGACATTGCCGCTGTTTCTCAAATTGCCAAGAAGCACGGAATACTCTTGATTGTTGATAATACCTTCTATACTCCACTATTACAGCAACCGATTAAGCTCGGGGCTGATATCGTTATTCATAGTGCAACGAAGTACCTGGGTGGTCATAACGACGTACTTGCAGGATTGATTGTTGCAAAAGGAAAGGAACTATGTGAAGCATTAGCTTTTCATCATAACGGTGCGGGTGCCGTACTTAGCCCATTTGACTCCTGGCTGTTAATGCGCGGAATGAAAACTCTATCGCTTAGAATGGAAAGACACGAAAAGAATGCAAAAGCGGTGGTAGAGTATCTTTCTAATCATGAAGATGTGACAGATGTTCTATATCCAGGACGCGGTGGAATGGTTTCTTTCCGAGTAAGGGATGAAGCATGGGTGAATCCATTCCTACAAGGATTATCGCTTATTACATTTGCAGAAAGTCTCGGTGGAACGGAGAGCTTTATTACGTATCCTGCTACACAAACACATGCGGATATTCCAGAAGAAATTCGAATTCAATCTGGCGTTTGTAATCGATTATTGCGTTTTTCCGTTGGGATTGAAGATGCACAAGACTTAATTGATGACTTGAAAAAGGCTTTCGCAAATGTGAAAGAAGGAGTGATTGCGTAATGTCACACGAGGAATATTCCTTTGAAACCAGGCTTCTTCATAATCAACATAAAGTGGACCCGACAACGGGTGCGGTTAGTGTACCCATTCAGCATGCATCCACCTTCCACCAATTTGATTTCGACCAGTTCGGTAAATACGATTATGGCCGCAGCTTAAATCCAACTAGGGAAGCACTTGAAGATGTAATTGCAGAACTGGAGGGCGGTTTAAAAGGATTTGCTTTTTCATCTGGTATGGCCGCCATCTCGACAGCCTTCCTTCTGCTTTCCGCTGGAGATCATATTGTCATTACCGAAGATGTATATGGCGGTACGTTCCGGATGGTTACACAGGTCCTTACCCGGTTTGGAATTGAACATACCTTTGTTGATATGACCGATATAGAGGAAGTAAAACAAGCGATTCAACCGAATACAAAAGCATTATATGTGGAAACACCCTCCAATCCATTAATGAAAGTGACTGATATTGAGGCAATTAGCAGTTTAGCAAAGGAAATTGGCGCGTTAACCTTTGTTGATAATACGTTTCTTACCCCTTCTCACCAAAAACCATTGGAATTAGGGGCTGATGTGGTCCTTCATAGCGCAACGAAGTTTTTATCAGGGCATAGTGATGTCGTTGCCGGACTCGCTGTGGTTAATGACGAAGACTTAGCGAAACGATTAGGCTTTTTACAAAATGGATTTGGCGCCATATTGGGCGTCCAAGATGCTTGGCTCGTGCTAAGAGGGATAAAGACACTTCATGTTCGTCTAGAACAATCGCAGAAATCAGCTATTAAACTCGCAGAATTTTTAGATGAACATCCGCTTGTGAAAAAGGTGCATTATCCTGGGCTCGAAAGTCACCCTCAATATCACATCCAAAACAAGCAAGCAGCGGGGCCGGGTGCTGTCTTATCGTTTGAATTAGAAAGTGAAGATGCACTCCGAACCTTTTTGGCCAATGTAGAAATCCCTGTTTTCGCTGTCAGCCTGGGAGCAGTCGAATCGATTCTCTCTTATCCGGCGAAAATGTCACATGCTTCCATGCCGCAAGAGGAAAGAGAAAAACGTGGTATTACTAATAGCCTCGTCCGACTATCAGTTGGACTAGAAAATCCAGATGATCTAATCAAGGATTTTTCCCAAGCGTTTGAGAAAGTTAATCGAAGTCAATTAGTATTCGAGCGGGGAGAATAGCGATGAGCTTTTTAGAAAAATTAAAAAATCAAATCTTAATAGCCGATGGGGCCATGGGTACTTTATTGTATTCTTACGGAAAGGATAGTTGTTTAGAGGAACTAAACCTTTCCCAGTCAGAACATATCCAGTCGATCCATCAAGCTTATATCGATGCCGGTGCTGATGTCATTCAGACCAACACGTATGCCGCCAATTATTTAAAGCTACAGCGATATGGTTTGGAGGATTCTGTAAAGGAAATTAACAGTGCTGCCTTAGCTAATGCTAAAAGAGCCGCTGCAAAAAAACATGCATATGTCCTTGGAACGATTGGCGGGAATCGAGGAATAAAGCCAGATTCAATAACATTAGAAGAATTAAAGCGGAGCTTCCGTGAACAATTATATTGCCTTCTCCTTGAAGGCGTAGATGGTTTGTTACTTGAAACCTTTTACGATTTAGAAGAACTTGAAACGATTTTAACCATTGCTAGAAAGGAAACCAACCTGCCAATCATTGCACAAGTCTCCCATCAGGAGCCAGGATTTTTGCAGGATCGAACGCCTGTCAATGATGCCTTAAAACGGCTTGAAGGTCTTGGCGCCGATGTCGTCGGTCTGAACTGCCGGCTTGGCCCCCACCATATGCTGCTAGCATTGGAGCAGATAGAAATACCTGAACATGCATTTTTATCAGCCTATCCAAATGCCAGTCTCCCTGCCTATACGGACGGAAAGTTCCACTATGAGGGAGATGCCGATTATTTCCGAAACTCGGCAAAAGCGTTCCGTGATCAAGGGGTACGTTTAATTGGTGGCTGTTGCGGGACCACACCAGAACATATTCGAGGCTTTGCAGCGGAATTAAAGAATAGTGTTCCAATTACAGAAAAAATAGTAAAATTAAAACCAAAGCAGCAGATTGTGGTTGAATCAACCCCTTCTCCTATAAGGGAGTATGCTCCTCTACAAGAGATTGTGAAAGAGAGACCATCTGTTATCGTAGAATTAGATCCTCCTAGAAAGCTAGATACAACCAAGTTTTTCGCAGGTGCCAAAGCATTAAAAGAAGCTGGAATTGATTCTATTACTCTAGCTGATAATTCCCTTGCAACTGTACGTATTTCCAATGAATCATTGGGATATTTAGTGAAGGAAAAATTAGGTATGCGACCACTTATTCACATTGCCTGCCGCGACCGTAATATTATTGGCTTACAATCCCACTTAATGGGTCTTCATACTCTTGGGCTAAATGATGTTCTTGCCATTACTGGGGATCCTGCGAGGGTAGGTGACTTCCCAGGTGCTTCATCTGTCTATGATGTGTCTTCATTTGAGCTAATTCAGATGATTAAGCAATTAAATGAAGGTTTGTCTTTTTCCGGTAAAGACTTAGGACAAAAAACCAACTTTAGTGTGGCGGCAGCCTTCAACCCGAATGTTCGCTCTCTTGAAAAAGCAGTAAAGCGCTTGGAAAAGAAAATACACTTTGGTGCAGATTATTTCATTTCTCAGCCTGTTTTTTCAGAGGAGAAGCTGGTAGAAATCTATGAACATACGAAACACCTTGAAGCCCCTATTTATATTGGCCTTATGCCGCTAACAAGCAGTAAAAATGCCGAATTCCTTCATAATGAAGTACCGGGAATCAAAATCTCGGATTCCATACGTGAACGAATGGCAAGTTTGAACGATCAACCGCTTCAAGCTGCACGTGAAGGTATTGCCATAACTAAGTCACTAATTGACGCAGCTTTAGATTTGTTTAATGGAATTTATTTAATCACACCATTTTTACGTTACGAATTAACTGCAGAGCTGGCCCATTATGCCCGTCAGCGTGCAAGTGAAGTGAGGGGGAACAACATTGCTGAAAACATCATTTACTGATCAGTTGAAGAAACGAATCCTCGTAATGGACGGAGCCATGGGAACGATGCTGCAACGAGTCAACCTTACCGCTGAGGATTTTGGCGGAGAGGAATTCGAGGGCTGTAATGAAAACCTTAATTTAACTGCTCCCTCTGTTATAGCCAATATTCACCGAGAATATCTTGAGGCTGGCGCAGACATAATTGAAACCAATACGTTTGGGGCAACTAGCCTAGTCCTTGATGAATACGGTCTCGGCTACAAAGCCTATGAAATCAATAAAATCGCTGCGATGATTGCGATTGGTGAGGTGCAAAAGGTTTATTCCGAGGACTGGCCACGTTTTGTTGCTGGTTCGATGGGTCCGACGACGAAGACATTAAGTGTGACTGGCGGAACTACCTTTGATGAACTTGCGGCAAGTTACGAGGAACAAGCAATTGGCTTAATCGATGGCGGCGTTGACTTGCTGCTTTTAGAAACAAGCCAGGATATGTTGAATGTAAAAGCTGGGTTCGCTGGTATCCAAAGTGCTTTTTCAAAAACTGGAACAACACTTCCGATTGTGATATCGGGTACGATTGAACCGATGGGTACCACTCTTGCAGGTCAGTCTATCGAAGCGTTCTATATTTCAGTTGAGCATATGAAACCAGCTGCAGTGGGACTGAACTGTGCAACAGGTCCGGAGTTTATGCAGGATCATATTCGTTCACTTTCCAATTTGGCGACAACTGCCGTTAGCTGTTATCCGAATGCGGGTCTGCCTGATGAAGAAGGACACTATCATGAAACACCAGAAATCCTTGCGAAAAAGCTGTCTGATTTTGCTGCGCATGGCTGGTTAAATATTGTCGGCGGCTGTTGTGGCACGACTCCTGAGCATATTAGTGCTATTTCAGAAGCGATGAAAAAATACCAGCCTCGTGGATATGAGCCATCTTCAGTGCATATGGTTTCCGGAATTGAACCATTTGTATACGATGACCCGACGCTACGTCCGATCATGGTTGGAGAACGCACGAATGTCATAGGCTCTCGTAAATTCAAACGCTTAATCACCGAAGGGAAATTTGAAGAAGCGTCAGAAGTTGCACGGGCTCAGGTGAAAGGCGGCGCCCATGTCATTGATATCTGCCTAGCCGACCCTGACCGCGATGAAATCGTGGATATGGAAAATTTCATTAAAGAGGTCGTAAAAAAGGTTAAGGTACCTCTTGTCATCGACTCAACTGATGAGAAGGTTATTGAAAAAGCACTCAAATATTCGCAAGGAAAAGCGATTATTAATTCAATAAATCTTGAGGATGGCGAGGAACGTTTTGAAGCGATTGTTCCTTTGATTCATCGATACGGCGCAGCTGTTGTTGTCGGTACCATCGATGAGGAAGGTATGGGAGTAAGCGCTGAGCGAAAGCTAGAGATTGCCAAACGTTCTCATGATTTGTTAGTAAATAAGTATGGGCTTAAGCCGCAGGACTTAATTTTTGACCCATTAGTTTTTCCAGTAGGCACTGGGGACGAGCAATATATTGGGTCTGCAAAAGCAACGGTTGAAGGAATCAGGTTAATTAAGGAGCATCTTCCAGGAGTACAAACGATTCTTGGGATTAGTAATGTGTCGTTTGGATTACCGCCTGTTGGCAGAGAAATTTTGAATTCGGTCTTCCTTTACCACTGTACACAGGCTGGTCTCGATTATGCGATTGTAAATACGGAAAAGTTGGAGCGCTTTGCTTCCATCTCTAAGGAAGAAGTAACATTAGCAGAGGATTTGTTATTTAAAACAACTGATGAGACTTTAGCTGTTTTTACAGAGTTTTACCGTGGTAAAAAGAAAGAAGCGAAGAGCACGGTTCCAAACATGACTTTAGAAGAGCGTCTCGCCTATTATGTGGTGGAAGGTACTAAGGAAGGTTTACTACCAGATTTAGACTTAGCGCTGGAAAGCTTCCCAGCCCCACTTGATATCATTAATGGTCCGTTAATGGATGGCATGAAAGAAGTTGGGCGACTTTTTAATGATAATCAATTGATTGTGGCTGAAGTGTTGCAAAGTGCAGAAGTGATGAAAGCAGCGGTATCTCATTTAGAGCCGCATATGGAAAAAGGCGATGTGTCTGCCTCAAAGGGCAAAATTATATTAGCTACTGTAAAAGGTGACGTCCATGATATTGGTAAAAACCTTGTTGACATTATACTGAGTAATAATGGCTATGATGTGATAGACCTCGGGATTAAAGTGAATCCAACCGATTTAGTTCAAGCTATTCTTAGGGAAAAACCAGACATGGTTGGATTATCCGGTTTACTGGTTAAGTCAGCACAGCAAATGGTGTTAACGGCTCAAGATATGAAGGATGCTGGCATCTCACTCCCTATCTTAGTTGGAGGTGCTGCTCTATCTCGTAAGTTTACCGATACGAAAATTGCTAAGGAATATGATGGACTTGTTCTTTATGCGAAGGATGCGATGACGGGGTTATCACTTGCGAACCAGCTAGGGTCACCAGAGGAACATCAAAAGCTGTTGGATGAGAAGGCGGAAAAGTTGGCTGCATTAGAAATCCCTAGGGAATTACCAGTACGCCCAGTTGGGTCTGTAGCGGTTAAAGTGAAGCCCGCTGTATCAACAGAAGCTCCAGTATTTACGCCAATGGATACAAAAAGACATATCTTAAAAACCTATTCTCTTTCCCATATTGAGCCTTACATCAACATGCAAATGCTGATTGGTCATCATCTTGGTGTTAAGGGGAAGGTTGCTAACTTGCTTGCTGAAAAGGATGAAAAGGCAGTTAAAGTAAAAGAGGTAGTGGACCAACTGCTGGCTGATGCAAGTCGTGAAAATTGGATTACACCGAATGCTGTTTATCAATTTTTCCCAGCACAGTCAGACGGAAATAAGATTTATATTTATAATCCAGAAAATCATAATCAAATTATAGAAACTTTTGATTTCCCTCGTCAGGATTCCGCACCACATCTTTGTTTAGCGGATTTCTTAAAATCTGTTGACAGTGGTGTGATGGATTATGTTGGCTTTTTCACAGTAACGGCTGGTCGAGGTATCCGCGAGAAAGCAGATGAATTCAAGGCTGCCGGTCGTTTCCTTGAGAGCCATGCCCTTCAGGCGTTGGCACTTGAGACAGCAGAAGGCTTTGCTGAATTAATCCACCGTCAAATACGCGACCGCTGGGGCTTCCCGGATCCGCTTGATTTTTCCATGCAAGATCGATTTGCTGCTAAATATCAAGGACAACGTTTTTCATTTGGATATCCGGCCTGCCCAGATTTAGAAGACCAGAAAAAGTTGTTTAAATTAATTCAGCCTGAAGAAATTGGAATCCAATTAACAGATGGTTGTATGATGGAACCGGAAGCATCTGTTTCTGCGATGGTGTTCGCCCATCCAGAAGCGAGATATTTTAATGTGTTAAGATAAGCATCTCAATGTAAAAAGAGTGACTATTTATTAGTCACTCTTTTTACATATGGTTCATCATTACACAGCCTGATATTTATGGAGGAATCTTTGACTTGCAAGATTAAGATTATTTATGCACTCATTTTTGATGTGATCCTCACAAATAAAATCATTCATTAATTCATTTTTTAATTCGGAGTAAATCTCCATCACTTCTTCCCGTGCCAAATGAATGTAACTTCTCTTTTTGGCAAAACTCATGATTTCCTTCTCAAAATATTCAATAGAACCAAAAAACACCTTCAATTTTCCACCCATCCTTTTATGTTTTTTTCAACGAATAAAAAGCCTCCAAAAAGAGGTGGACTAACAAACCGTAATGCCATAGAAGTTTTATTCAAACATTAGATTCCGTTCTTTTTGGCAACCCGACTATCATAGTCATATGACCTTAGACTCGTGGCTTTGCGTCCTTTTTTTTCAAAAAGTTTGCCTTTTTCACTTTATACCTTAATAGTAAAATCTAACTAGGAACATTTCAACATTTTTCGTCAATTTTTTACAAAAAAATTGATTTTTTTAACAATTTATGAGCATTTATGCCCCTGTGAACATTTCTTGACATTTAATAATAAATACACTATAGTTACCTAGGTAACTAATTATATGTAGTAACGGAGTGCATTTATGATAACCCACGAATTATTCCATACTCTTCACCAGCTTTCACGTCATCTCACTAACAAACTCAATGAAGCATTGAAGCCTATGGGCTTATACGGTTCTCAATGGGCCGTTATTTTTGTTTTAAAAAACAAAGGCTCGCTAACACAGAGAGAACTTTGTGATTATTTATTTGTTGAGGCACCTCCCATGACCCGGACCATCCAACGCCTCGTTAAACAAGGCTATGTTAGACAGGTGTCAGGTAAAGACAAGCGGGCCAAGTACATTGAATTAACAGAAGAAGCTTTGAGATTATATCCCGAATGGGAAAGTGTTGTGAACGAGGTCAACCGGACATTACTAAAGCATTTTCCACAAACATCTCAGGAGGAATTACTGACATTGCAATCAAGCTGGTTAAAGCAACTTTTATAAAGGAGTGCATTACATCTATGAACAAACCCAAACTATGGACGAAGGATTTTATTAGTGTATCTTTAAGTAACTTTTTTCTGTTTTTAACATTTTATATCTTACTTGTCACGCTACCCACCTATGCACTTGATAAATTACATAGCAGTGCATCTGTCGCGGGATTAATGACAACCGTATTTTTACTATCCGCCATCATCTCACGTCCGCTTGCTGGACAGTGGCTCGAACGAACGAGTAATAAGAAAGTTCTCTTAGCGGCGCTCATTATTTTCTCTGCCGCCTCTCTTCTTTATTTTATTCCTAAAACAGTCGCCGGTTTTCTAGTTATTCGTCTGCTTCATGGTGTTGGTTTCGGTATGGCAACAACCGCAGTCGGAACAATTGTAGCTAATATCATTCCAGCTTCACGCAGGGGTGAAGGAATGGGATATTTCGTCATGTCAACGAATATGGCAATGGTTTTAGGACCATTTGTCGGATTGATGGCCATTCAGCAATGGGGACCAAACACCCTATTTATTCTCAGTGTCATTGTTGCAATCGGTTCTCTTATTACAGGATTAAGTGTTAAATTGAATCATTCAGAACAGCTGGATCAGCCAAAAGCCGCTTCTGCTTTTTCTTTTAAAAATCTATTTGAGACATCTGCCATTCCTATCTCGATTGTCGGAAGCTTCCTAGCGATTGTCTATTCTGCCCTTCTTTCATTTGTTTCGATTTATGCAACTGAAATCCATTTGGCCAGTGTATCTAGTCTTTTCTTTGTCGTCTATGCCATCGTTCTTTTACTTTCACGACCTTTTACCGGTAAATGGCTCGATCTTTATGGCCCTAACGTTATTTCTTATCCTTCTATTTTGCTTTTCTCAATTGGGATGTTTGTCTTAAGCCAAAGCAGTGGTGCAGTTACATTCCTCATTTCAGCGGGTATGATTGGATTAGGATGGGGAACGCTTTTTCCTACCTTCCAAACCATCGCTATCCAAGATGCCGAACCTCGAAAAAGAGGTTTAGCTACAGCGACCTTCTTATCTATCTATGATACAGGTATTGCTCTAGGCTCCTTCGTCGTAGGTTTACTTGCTGCAAAAATAGATTATAGCTCGTTATATTTCATGTGTTCCTTCTATATTCTAATCGGTGCAGTACTTTATTACTTTCTTCATACTAAGAAACAAGCGCCTGTACCAAAATTGAAAAATCAAGAGAATTAATTTGTCCGTTTTGCCCCCTTATATTTTAGGGGGTTTTTTTTATAATCCCCCCCTTAATTAAACTCATTTACAAAAATAGTAAAATATAATAATATTCTTTATAAGGAACAAATTTAACTCAAATAAAGAATCACTGGAAAAGGAGGTGTATTCTAATTTTGAAAACAATAAAGGGTTTAGTCTTTATCCTGCTATTAGTATGTGCAATAATGCTTCCTACTTCTGCCTATGCCTCTGATAATACTACTGAATCAATTTCCCAGTACGGATTTTTACAAACCTTTTCACTGGCGAATATTTTCTCTTTTTTCAATAAGGATTTTAAAGCTGGTGAATATCATGATTATAGCTGGAATAATGATGGATATGATGATGACTACCATGACGATGATGATTGGTGGGATGATTTTTGTAAATGGTGGAACGGTGATGGCGGTCATGATGGCGGTGGTGGCCATGATGATGAATGTCGAGAAAGTAAGGGAAGCTGGGGCAATGACGACGGTTGTATAGACTCTGCAGAGATTTGGAAAAGGTGGTATTGCAGATAGATTCCTCTACATATACCTAAAGTGGGCAAAATGACGATTTTGGAAATGTCATTTTGCTTTTTTATTTACACTTCATAAAATTAGATTATAATAGTATAAACAATGTTTAAGGAGTGATCTTATATGGCGAAATCAAAAGCCAAAAAGCTACGTGAAAAACTGTCACGTGAGGGAAAAATGAATCCAGAAGCCAAGCGAAGCCCATTTGTTTTTACGGATATGAGAACAAGAGCAACAAAAACGAAAAAAGACCATTTATACCAATTTAAACACAAGAACCATCAATCCCAGGACGGAAATGATGGTTCTTTTTATTTTGCAGCAAGAGACAAATGCTTCAGGAAAATCTGTCTTTCTACATATAATCTTTGTGCCTCCTCTAGGGTTGTTTCCACAAAGTGGATTTTGGTGTCAGGCACCGCTTGAGCAAGCAATGGGATGTCGACTGATATTACTGTTCCTATTCTGGTGTACCCGCCGGTTGTTTGTCTTTCAGCCATGAGGACGATGGGCTGACCACTGGCAGGCACTTGGATTCCGCCTAATGGGATGGGATCGGAAATGATATCCGGCCCTTGAACGTGATCAAGTTTGGGTCCCTTTAGCTGATAACCCATTCGATTAGATTGCAGTGTCACTACATACTCTTCTGAAAGAAATTGCTCGACACTTGAGGGGCTAAACCTCTGCTCATGTGGACCAAGAATAACCCTTACAGTTAGCTGCTTTTTATAGCATGGAATAAACTCCGGAGGCAGTGATTTAAACGGCTTCCTCATAACCGGGTCACCATATATAAGATCTCCCTTTTGTAAAGGCCGTCCTTTATTCCCTCCAAACCTTCCAGTCAAAGACGTTGATTTACTATTTAAAACAACAGGTACATCGATTCCACCAGCAATCGCAAGATAAACCCGTGCACCGTTTTTACAAGACGCTAAAGATAATGTCTCCCCTTTTTTCAACACAAAACTCTTCCACATGGGCACTTCCCGATGATTTACCCTCGGCGAAAAGTCCCCGCCACAAATAGCAATGACAATTGTTTGGCAGGCTTCTAAAACAGATCCTACTAACGCAGCTTCCAGTATTGCCTCCCCAGGTTGATTCCTTACCAGAATATTAGCTAACTGCATGGAGTATGAATCCATCGCCCCAGAAGGACTGATTCCGAATTGTTGATAGCCAACCCTACCCAAATCCTGAATAGTCGTTTGTAATCCTGGCTTTATGACTTTAAAAATAGCTGTTTTCATTATTCGCTCCAGCTTTTTCGAAGAGTGATGTTTTCTTGTGCTAGTGCCTTCTTTAACTCAGATACGAACTCCACAGCCTTCGGTCCATCTCCATGTACACAAATCGTATCAGCATGAATATCAAGGTCGGTTCCATCTACCGCTTTCACTTTCCCTTCAGTAATCATCCGAACCACTCTTTGGATGGCTTCACTAGGATCATGAATGAATGCGTTGTTTTCTCTTCTTGATGTCAATGTCCCATCCGGCTGATAGGTACGGTCCGTAAACACTTCCTCCGCAACCTGAAGCCCTTTTTGTCTTCCTGCTTTTATTAATTCACTTCCTGCTAAACCAAACAAAACTAGTTGGGAATCGAGGTCACCGATTGCCTCAGCAATTGCATATGCTATCTTCCTACTGCTACCCGCCATATTATATAAGGCACCGTGGGGTTTGACATGGGAAATGGACACTCCGTTTGCCTTGCAAACAGCTTGTAAGGCCCCAATTTGATAGATCATTAGATTGTATATTTCCCTTGTGGAAAGATTCATTTCTCTGCGGCCGAATCCAGCAAGGTCTGGAAACCCTGGATGTGCCCCTATTTTCACACCGTTTTTTCGTGCAAGCATGACTGTTTCAAACATGACATTATGGTCACCAGCATGATAGCCACAGGCTATATTAGCAGAGGAGATATACTTTAGCACCTCTAGGTCATTTCCTACTTTGAAGGCTCCAAAGCTTTCACCAATATCACTATTGAGATCAATGATTTTCATGTTTATCCCCCCTTATGTACGTTTTCAATTTATATTCTTTCCTATCGACCAATTGTTTAATAGTTTCATATTCTTTAGAATTTATCGGAATAAATTTTATATAATTGCCTGGGGCAACAAGGGCCGGAGGGGAATTTTCAATAGCAAACAGCTTTAGTGGTGTTATACCAAGAATCCTCCAGCCCGACGGAACCTCTGAAGGATAGATGCCTGTTTGGTTACCGCCAATGCCTACTGAGCCGGCAGGGACACTTCTCCGTGGATGTTCAAGCCTTGGGACTGCTAGCTTTGAAGACAATCCCCCAAGATAGGGAAATCCCGGTATAAAGCCCAGCATATAAATCAGGTATTCTTTATTACAATGAAGTGCAATAACTTCCTTTTCACTTATTTGACAATACTGAGCAATATAGGCTAAGTCCGGACCTGTTTCACCTCCATAGCAAACGGGGATTTCATATACGATGGGCTGATAAGGTTCATTATGCTTTGAAGTGGTATAAATGCCCTTTACCTTATCCACTAAAGTATGATAACTAATCTCCTCCGGACGATAGTAGATGGCAATGGATGTATAAGACGGTACCCATTCTATGATCCCTTTCACCTTCATATTGTTCAGTCCGACAATAAATTGGCAAATCTCCCTATGAATCTTTTCACTAATTTTTTCACCAAAATAGATCACAATAGCCGTATCCCCGAGTGGTTTGATTTCTATGATTCTCACTCCTAAGTTCTTCTTTGTTTTTAAGTTATCTGCTTGCTTAGAATATTTCAACCTATTTTTACATTTCGTTTTCCAAATATCTTGAAGCGAGCAGTTTATTTTACATTCACTGTTTGTTAAGCTACATTTATTTTGATACTAACTAAAAATTCTGGAGGTTTTGGAAATGTTTGATGTGTTAATTGTCGGAGCTGGACCTACCGGTGCGAGTGCTGCTATTTTTACAGCAAAGGCTGGGAAGAAAACCGTAGTGGTTGATAATGATAAAAGTGTAACTAAGCGTGCTTGGATTGAAAATCATTATGGTGTAACAGAAATTACAGGACCTGACCTTGTTGAAACTGGTAAAAAACAAGCGAGCAAATTTGGTGCCGAAATCGTCCAAGCGACTGTTTCAACTATCAGCAAAACTGAAAGCGGTTTTAAAGTAGAAACAGACCAAGGTGAATACGAAGCAAAGCATGTAATCTTGGCTACTGGAATGTCTGTTGACCTTGCTGAAGCAGTTGGATTAACAACAAAGCCTGGAACTGAGCCTAGAATCAAGACGATCCTTGACGTGGATGCAGCTGGAAAGACAAATATTGACGGCATTTGGGCAGCAGGTACAGTTGCTGGCGTGAGCATGCATACGATTATTACTGCTGGCGACGGTGCTAAGGTAGCAATCAATGTAATTAGTGAATTAAACGGTGAACGCTACGTTGACCACGATGTGTTAAAAGCCTAAGACAGATAGGTGGGTGCCAAATGGCAGTTAAGAAAATAGACCATGTGGGTGTATACGTAACTAACCTAGAAAAAGCCCTTACTTTTTATCAAGAAGTAGTAGGGTTGGAGCTAAAAGACAGATTCACTATTGCAAATGGTGATGTTACCTTAGCCTTCCTTGGATTTAATGGTTCCGATGAAACAGAGTTAGAATTAGTGTATGGAGGGAATCCAAACCTCCCTAATGAAGGAAAAGTGAATCATATTGCCTTTTTAGTTGATGACATTGACGAAGAATTCGAGCGTTTAAAAGGATTTGATGTCACCTTTATTAGTGAAGGGGTTGGCACTCTTCCCAATGGCTATCGTAACTTTTTTGTTCATGGCCCAGATCGTGAGAAGGTTGAATTTTTTCAAAGATAATCCCCGATTTTTTGGGGATTTTTTTTTACAATAAGCTGATGCTAGTTAGGAGGAGGTTTTCATATGAAGTATCGCAAATTAGGAAGTACTGGTTTAGATGTATCGGTTATTGGTTTGGGGACCTGGCAGTTTGGCGGTGAATGGGGCAAGGATTTTTCCCAGAGAGAAGTAGATGACATTTTACATAAAGCGAATGAGCTCGGTATTAACTTTATTGATACCGCTGAGTGTTACGGCGATCACCTTTCCGAGAAACTGATAGGTGGGTATTTGAAAAATAATAAACATCAAGACTGGGTTGTTGCTACAAAGTTCGGGCATCACTTTTTAAATGATGGCTTTAAACGGGCAGATGAATGGTCTGCAGATGACGTAGTCAAACAGTTAGACACCTCCTTAGCTGCCTTACAAACCGAGTATGTTGACCTTTACCAATTCCACTCAGGCAGTGATGAAGTTTTCAAGAATGATGCCCTGTGGACTGCTTTAGATAAGCAGATCCAAGCTGGTAAGGTTCGTCACCTAGGTATCTCCATTAGCAGTAAAGCGGACACCTCCTATCAAGTCGACTCTGCCACAAAAGTAGGAGCAGAAGTGATTCAAGTGGTCTATAATCGTTTAGATCGTAAACCGGAGGAACTGTTCTTCCCGTCCGCTGAACATCAAAATCTTGGTGTCCTTGCTCGTGTCCCACTAGCCAGCGGATATTTAAGTGGAAAGTATAAGCAAGGAGCCGTTTTTGCTGAAACGGACGTACGGCATGGGCATGATGCAAAGGAAGTAGCAAGACAGCTTCAACTAGTTGAAGAAATACAAAAACACGAAGTACCTGAAGGCGTCAATATGGCACAGTGGGCACTAGCTTGGTGTTTGAAGCATCCAGCTGTCACACTCGTTATTCCTGGCTCTAAAAATGTTGAACAGGTTACAATGAATGCTAAAGCAGCTGAGTTAGTAGAATAGGAATACGAAAAAGGGACTTTTTCTTAGGTCCCTTTCTCTATTTTACCGATATCTTTAAGGTCGATTGCAGTGTCTCTCCTGAACCAATCATCACTAGCTCTTCTTTCCGATTCAATTCATCGGTCATTGCCATCCATGGTTCAACACAGACAAATTCTTGATCCTGTTCGGTCCATAGCACGACGTACTTAAATTCCTCCCCGTATGTCATCGTAAGAGACATCTGGCGATCGGAAAGGTCAAATGAAATTTCCTTCTGGGATGCATCCAAAAGAACGAGAGACTCTTTTTTATTGGTTAAATCTAATGAGTTTTGAATGGATTTTGTTTCCAAATCATTATAATCTAAATAGGTTTTCGCATCGGTTTGATATGTTATATTTTTGCTGGCCGTTTTGAAATAAGGATGAAACCCTGCATAAATCGGCATAGGCGCATTCGAAATATTTTGATAGGCTTGGTCAATAGTGAGTCCGTTTTGGGTTAATGAGTAGGTAAAAACCACCTCAAAATCAAAAGGATATTCCTTTTTGGTCGCTTCATTACTTACTAAACGTAAAGTAATTGAGGCTTTTCTGTCATCTGTATGGGTATCGACTACTTCCCATGGATGATTCCTCGCGACTCCATGGTTTTTCATTTTATAAACAGTACCATTCCATTCATATTCTCCATTTTCCAACTGACCAGAGATCGGAAAAAGAATCGGAATTCCCCCTCTAATATTTTTCTTAAAGTCATATAGTGTTTCTTTATTTAGAAAGAGGACCTCCTCACCATTTATCCCATAGCTAGTAATAATTCCGCCCCGCTCTGGAACAACCTTTATCCAGTTGCCAAACTCGGAGTTCCCTAGTTCATATACACTTAATTCTTGCTCTTTCGTTACCTTAAGCTGATACATGTCCTCATTCGTCCCTTCTATGGAAAAACAACATTCTATTCATTTTAGTTATAATTTGACAACTTTTCAACCAGCCTTATAGAATTACTCTATAGCTAACTATCTAGCAGTTTTTTTTTATGGACAAACCTTAAAATAACCGAAAAGGAGCGACCTTTTGCTTTAACCTACTTATATTTTGGAAAATTAAAGGGTGATTGATTTGATTAAAAAAGACAATAATCTTAAGCTTGTTGTCACAGGTCTACTACTAGCCATCTTGATGGCAGCAATGGACAACACTATTGTTGCTACAGCCATGGGTACGATTGTTTCAGACCTTGGCGGATTTGACAAATTTATTTGGGTAACTTCTGCTTACATGGTAGCAGTTATGGCCGGGATGCCGATTTTCGGAAAGCTTTCCGATATGTATGGACGGAAACGCTTCTTTATTTTTGGATTGGTTGTATTCCTTATTGGCTCTGCCCTTTGCGGAATCGCTCAGTCGATCGTTCAGTTAAGTATTTTCCGGGCGATTCAGGGGATTGGCGGCGGCGCCCTGATGCCCATTGCTTTTACCATTGTATTTGATATCTTCCCACCAGAAAATCGTGGGAAAATGACGGGTCTGCTTGGAGCCGTTTTCGGTGCCTCCAGCGTCCTTGGACCTTTGCTAGGTGCGTATATTACCGATTATATTAGCTGGCACTGGGTATTTTATGTGAATGTTCCGATTGGTATTGTTTCGATTATTTTAATTGTTCGATATTATCATGAATCCTTACAGCACTCTAAGCAAAAAATTGACTATCTTGGAGCAATTACGCTTGTCATTTCCGTCGTTAGCTTGATGTTTGCTCTTGAGTTGGGCGGTAAAGAATACGATTGGGACTCTGTTCAGATCATCGGCTTATTTTCAAGTTTCTTTGTTTTCTTTATTGCCTTTTTCATTGCGGAATTTAAAGCAGAAGAACCGATTCTACCACTTTGGCTTTTTAAAAGACGTTTGTTTGCAACCTCCCAGATTCTTTCCTTTTTATATGGTGGGACGTTTATTATTCTGACTGTCTTTATTCCGATCTTCGTCCAGGCTGTTTACGGCGGCTCAGCCAAAAATGCCGGGTTGATCTTAACACCTATGATGTTAGGGTCCGTTGCGGGAAGTTCCGTAGGAGGTATTTTCTTAGCAAAGACCTCTTATCGTAACTTGATGTTTATCTCGATTGTATCTTATGTACTTGGTATGTACTTCCTTGGAACGATGACGATTGATACGGCTCGCTACTTACTAACAATCTATATGATTCTTGTTGGGTTTGGGGTAGGGTTTTCATTTTCCTTGTTGCCAACGGCATCTATGCACAATTTAGAACCACAGTATCGCGGAACGGCTAACTCTACCAACTCGTTTTTACGTTCGTTTGGTATGACCCTTGGCGTGACCATTTACGGTACTCTGCAAACGAATATGTTTACGGATCAGTTAGAGGAAGCATTTAAAGGAATGCAGGGTGCGGGGAATTTCAAAATGGGTGATCCTCGGCAAATTTTCCAACCAGAACAGCGCTCAAAGATTCCTGATTTTGTTTTAGATAAAATCGTTCACGCAATGTCAGATTCGATTACACATACCTTTTTGCTTACGTTGATTCCGATTGCAATCGCTGCCGTTACTATCTTTTTTATGGGCAATGCTCGTGTTGTAGTGAGTAAGAAGCCTGCTAAAGGGTAAATGAAAAGCACTGGACCATCCTTGTGAGGTGTGAGGTGGCCCAGTGCTTATTTTTATTCTGCGAATTTGCCGGCCATGTAATCGCGGTATGCCTGACGAATTTCGTCTTCCGTATTCATGACAAATGGTCCTCTTGCTACAATTGGTTCGTTTAATGGTTTCCCCGCATATAACAAGACGCGAAGGTTTTCCACTGCCTTGATAGAGATTTCACTTTCTTGGTTAGGATTGCTTTTTTCTAACAAGAGGACGTGACCTTTCTCAGCCTCTGTATGGTTTTTTCCGAAAAGCCCTTTTCCTTCTAAAATATACATAAAGCCGTTGTAATCACCCGGCAGGTCCTGTGTAACCGATGAACCCGGTTCGACATTGATTTCAACCATTGTTACTGGAACATAGTTTCTCGTATCAGACTGAATGCTACCTGAGGAGCCAGAGAAAATCCTGATTAAGGCACCGTCTTCTTTACGGAATGGCATGTCTTTGGCGCGAAGATTTTGATAGCGAGGTTCTGCCATCTTATGTTCACTTGGCAGGTTCACCCAAAGCTGCAAGGAGTGAACGGTCTCCCCTTCGGCTGGATCCTCGATGTGAATCACACCTCTGCCGGCTGTCATCCATTGAACATCACCTGGTTCCAGCTCCCCTTTACCTGCTTTATTATCTTGATGCTCGAGTTTCCCTTCGATGACATAGGTAACTGTCTCGATGCCGCGGTGCGGGTGGAAGTCAAATGTTCCTTTTTTAAACCAATCCTCTGCTAAAAAAAGAAAAGGATCTGATTCTTTCATTTTATTCGGATCTAACACCATTCCTGCTATATGAATCGGACTATTTTGGTGGTGGTCTACCGTCCAAATCCGTTCGATACCCCTTTGTTGAATAGAAGTCATTATTTTTCCTCCTTTGGTATTCAAATTTATGGTAGCGCTGTTCGTGGGTATTATCAAATAAAATGGACTGGTTTTGGGTGTTCGCTCATAAGTGACTTATATTCGCTCATATCTGGCAAAAATTCGCTCATAAACCTGTGGAATTCACTCATAAGTTAAGTCGATTCGCTCATAAAATTTTTGTCTGAAAATTTTTTTGCAAGTTTCGATAAATATCAGCAGGATTCCTCAATCTATTTGAGAATTTATTAGTAAATGAAAGGAGTGATATTGTTTGATTATAAAAGAAAGGTCTATACCATTAAAGTTACTCATCTTACAGGCTTTATTGCGTCGTCTCCCTCTAAGCCACGAAAAATATCAGCAAATTTCAGAAGAAGTAGGAAGGCGCTCTGCAGGCTATCAAGGTGAAAAAGCTCTTGACTACTATTTTCGGTCGCTCCCACAACAAAAGTACATGATCCTCCACGATTTAAACCTTCCTGAGGGTGATTACAACTGTCAAATTGATACTTTTCTATTAACTCCAGAATTCGGCCTTATTATTGGTGTGAAAAATATGGCTGGGAAATTAACCTTCGATACTGATAACGAACAGTTTATCCAAAATAACAATGATAAAGAAAAAGGTTACGATTATCCGATTGCACAAGCAGAACGGCACAAAAAATATATCCAAGAACTGCTTCGGGTTCATCATTTTCCACCTGTTCCAATCGTGTATTTAGTTGTCATCAGTAACAGTTACACTTCCTACATCGTTACAGGGAAAAATTCTTACAAAGTGAAACCACGAATTTGTAAAGCTGATGTGATGCTAAATCGGATTGAACAAGTGGAAAAAACGTTCACCGAATCCATCCTCACTAAAAAAGATCTCCGTAAGCTTGGCGGACTCCTACTGAAAACGAATACTCCACCTACTATTCAAATACTAAAAAAATATGGTATTCAAAAGACGGATTTGTTAACCGGCGTCTATTGTCCTTTCTGCAAGCATCTTCATCTTATTCGTAAGAAACAGCAGTGGTATTGCACCTACTGCAATTCCTATTCAAAAGACGCACATATTAATGCACTTATGGACTATTTTTTGTTGGTTGATTTGAAAATAACTAATATGGAGTTTCGGGAGTTTGTTCGATTAAATTCCATTCATATTGCAGGTAGATTATTGCTTTCCGCAAATTTAGACTATACTGGAAAAAATAAAACACGAGTCTACTTTATGAAGAATTTTCCTACTTAAATCTCAATTCGCGAATAAACCGTCTAGATTCGCGAATACCCTTTAAAAATTCGCGAATAAATAACCTAAATTCGCGAATAAAAGTAATTAATTCGCGAATAGAACAACTTAAACACCTAAAAACTCTAAAAAAACAAAAAAAGGACGCCAAAATCGGCGCCCTTTACTTATTTTTGCGGATATCTATTGCCTAAACCTTCAAATCTCTACCTTCTTCAACGATATGGAAGATTAAATGAGCTAGGTGCTGCATAGCTCCGTATTCTTGCTCCTCCCCTTCAACTTCCTCGTAATCCATGTCATTTAAGTATAGCGCCATAAATTCGTAGAAATCCTTCAGCTGGAAAGAATAGCAGGCAGAAGGCTCCTCGTTTTCTTCTTCATACTGCAGCACCATATAGGATAGATTAGCATCTTTATCTGCTCCATCAAAAAATACAAAAAGTCCAATGTTTGTGTCGAGTTCAAATAAATGCCTTGTTCCACCCTCAGTGGCCTTCTCAAACTCCTCTTGACTAAGCTTTTGTATTTGCATTGAATCCACGTTATCTTCTTGATGAAAACCAACAACAAATGATTTCATTTTGTCCTCCTTAACCTTCTACTGGAATTAAATCACATATTCTTAGGATACCCCTTAAAAGGTAGGATTCATTCTTTTGATCTAAAATAACTATTCTTCATTTTCATTTCGCTCAATATGATATTCGGTTAAGAGCGGATTTTCAGTTGTTGCAAATCGAGCTGATTGCAAACTCATCTCTGGTTCCATTCCAAACAATTCTTGCATAGCCTTCTTCTCCCACTCTTCCTCTATACTTTTCCGGTCATTTTCTTGTTCTTTCATTTCCATCACCTCTCTTACCATTATTTAAATTCATGAAATTAATCCTATTGTCTGCCTACAGGTGCACATACATTCCCACAAATAAAAAAATCCCTGAAATGATCAGGGATTTTTAATGAAATCATCCAACTGGTGGTTGAATTGGATGATCGTTTGGATCAGAATAGGCTACATGGTTTGATAACTTTTCACTTTTTACATCTGCATTTGTTGTAAAAAGAACAAGCATTGAAACTGAAAATAGAAGTACAATATACTTTTTCATAGGATACCTCCTGTTATTTTATTTAAATATTTTACTGCTTCATGAACCAATCCGTTTTCATTGTAATAATCTGATAGCATTTTATAAAAACGGGTTAGGTCATCTATATGTTCATTTGCCTCTTCAAAATAAGGTATTACCTTTGTTTCTAAGTATTTAAACGCTTTTTGCGGTGAGGCCATATGAAATAGATAAAAATCTGCCAGTAGCCTATATTTTTTATTCCCTAGCTCTTTTGAGAGAGAGGCTACTTCCTGAAGACATTCCTTTGCTTTATCCGTATCTTTAAGACAATAATGCATTTCTCCAACTGAATAGAGAGTAACCAGATAGTGTTGATTAAAGTTAGTTTGTAGCTCCAAACTTTTCTCATAATAATATAGGGCTTCCTTCACATTCTTCATCTTATTTTGTAGATAGCCCATGTTATGATAAATTTGTGGAAGCATTTTCTCTTGTCTTAATAATTCGGCGTTACGGATTAAATGCCGAAAACATCCTTCTGCTTCTTCATAAATCTTTGAATGAGTATAATTAATACCTAACAGCATAAGTGTATGTAGAATACGTAAGAAGTTATGCTGGTTCATAAAAATTTGCAATGCCATTTTACCAAAATGAATAGCATGACCTGATTGTTCAAGAGAGCTCTTAACAAGTGCCCGATGATAGAGGAATTCACCACTTGTCGTTTCATGATCATTCTCTGTGTAGAGGGTATCCAAAATATAATCTGCATTTTTAAATTGACCTCTTAAGATTAAGAATATCGCATTAAAGTATCTAAATAAATAGTCCTCATGTTGGGAAAAATTCTTCTTTTGCTTGTATAATAGGTCCCGGTGAGACTCTGCTTCTGCAAACAATCCTTTGAATAATAAGTACCTATATTTATATAACTCGCAATTATAAATATGCTTTGAAAAAGGGATAATATGTTCTATCTCTTTAAACTTCTGATAGGTTTCATCGACTTCTTCCCTAAGATAGAAATTAATATTTGCATTAAGTTCTCTTAATAGAACTTTTATATGTTCCTCCTTTTCTTCCATCTCTTCCAAACCAATATCTAGCCTCTCTAATAATAGAGAAATCGTTTCCTCATTCGCTTCTTTGGAGTTGTTCTCAATTTTGCTTAAATGCGGGACAGAGCAAATCCCTTTTGCAAGCTCTGCTTGAGTGATTCCTCTTTGAGTTCGATAAAATTTAATTAATGCCCCAAATTCCATATAACCACCAGCTTGCCTTTCTTTTTTTTACCATTTTACTACTATAGTAACTTTTTTTACAGATATTTTTCAGATTATTTTTAAAAGATTGAATTATTAATTTAAAAACCACCCAGACTGCAGGTCTGGATGGCCATAATTATTATTTTACTCTAGGGAAACCGAAGCCTGAGGCGTAATCATCACCAGTAGCTGCACTGATTCCACCTTTAATATCATATAATTTTGCTCTGTTCTGCAGTTCTGCACGCAGCTGGCTGGCTGACCATGATGGGTTCGCTGACCAAATCTTCGCCGCAAGTCCAGATACATGAGGAGTAGCCATCGATGTTCCACTAATGGTGTTATAGCCACCGTCTTTCCATGTTGATTCAATAGCTCTGCCAGGTGCAGAAACCTCAACATCACGTTCTTGGATCACATAGTCGCCATCGGTTGCCGGATTTCCTCTTGATGAAAAATCAGCTACGCGATACGTGCCATTTTCCTGTACATTTTCTAAAGCTGCAACTGCCACCGCATTCACTAATCCACCAGGATATCCAATGGTATTATCTCCAGGGCCGTCATTACCTGCAGCCGCGACAACAAGTACTCCTTTGCCATAGGCATAATCAACCGCATTAGAAATCAGCGAATCCTTCGAGCTTGAACCCAGTGACATAGAAATAATGACTTTTGAACCCGTACGTACAGCTTCATCTGCTACTTTATTAATGGCTGCAGCAATATCATCAGAATAGCCGCTGCCACGGTCATTCAATACTTTATATGACCATAGGTTTGCTTCTGGAGCCACACCGTAAATTCCCTTACCTGTGCTTCCACCGTTAGCAAGCACCGTACCCGATACATGTGTTCCATGTCCGTTACCATCTGAACAGGTCCCATCTACCCATGAAACTTTTGTTTGTGAAAAGTCTTGACATTGTTTTACGTTGCTGGCTAGATCAGCATGGTTTTTATTTACACCTGTATCTAAGACCGCTACCGTGATGCCACTTCCGCCGGATGTAGCTGCGATGGCAGAATCATTATAGATCGCTTGAATTCCCCATGGTGTTCGGTCACTAGGCACTGCACCTGTTGTTCCGCCTGGTTTAGCTGCCGCTTCTTCTCTCATGGTTCCTACGTTTACCTCTGAAACTTTTTCAATAGTTAAGTTTTTGTTGTGTAAAAGTGCCTCGTATTGCTGTGCATTGACTGTTGTTGTAAACCCTTTGCTGTCAAAGTCCCAGCGAACCCCATAATTCGCCTTTGCTTTTGCCTTTTCGGAGGCAGGTCCCTGAATTAATACCCGATAAGATTCCTTACCATTTGTTTGCTGACCAAATGCCCCGGTAGCGAACATTGAAATCCCCATTACCACACTCATTAACGTAGCCCCAAGAACTTTCTTTCTCTTCATCAAGAAACTCCTCTCAAAATATATTTACAGCAAACTCTCTGCTTCTTAATTATATTTTGATTTTTCTGAAAATATATGGACAAATAGTCCTACTGGAAGTTGGGAAAATTTTTGATTTTTAATCAAAAGGACTCAGAAAAAATAAAAAGCCAGCCCAATAAATGGCTGGCAATCTAGAAATATTTCTTTTTCCAAAAAATAAATGCAGTTAAGCTTGCAAAAAAGACCGAGATAGAAAGTGGAATGACATAGGGATGACGAATATGTTGAAACGGAATGTCTACGTTCATTCCATAAAAGCTTGCTACCATCGTTGGCAAGGCTAATATGATCGTAATGGAGGTTAAGAACTTCATAACGATGTTCAAATTATTAGATATAATCGATGCAAAAGCGTTCATCATTCCACTCAAGATTGAGCGGTAGGTTTCGGCCATTTCAATCGCCTGTGTTTTTTCAATAATCACGTCTTCTAATAAATCCTTGTCCTCTTCATACATTTTTAAATAATTGAAGCGCAGGATTTTATCGAGTACGACCTTATTGGATTTTAACGAAGTCGTAAAATAAACCAAACTTTTTTCTAAAGCTAGAAAGGCATATAGTTCTTTATTCTTCAATGACTGGTGAACGACTCGTTCAATTTCATTGGTTTTCTTGTTAATTTGTTTTAAGTATCGAAGATAATACGATGAAATAACAAACAAGATTTGCAGAGCGAAGCGGGTCTTCTTAAAGGTAAAAAACTCTTTAACTCTGTTTCTCTTAAATTCCTCTAAAATCGGTGTATCCTTCAATGAAACAGTGATAATGCATTCATCCGTTAGGATAATGCCAATTGGGATGGTCTCATACCCTTCATATCCTGTTTCATCTTTAACGATATAGGGAAAATCGACGATGATATATACTCTGCCGTCATCGCGTTCAATCCTTGGACGTTCTTCATCATCCAATGCATCTTTTAGGATATCAACGTCTACTTGGGCATCAGTAGAAACTCGATTGATTTCTTCTGCTGTCGGAGCATACATATTAACCCAGCAGCCTTTTGAAATCACATCAACTTTTTCCAAGACTTTTGTTTCCGTACTTTTAAAAATTTCTAACATGCAAAAACCTCCTCGCCTACTTGTTTTGAGGAAGCCAACAACCTTTTCCAGAGTTGATATTCTTGCTATTATTCAATTCAATCCATTCAAAGACATTGACTTCCCCTCGCCTACTTGGGTCCGGGTCAACGGAATAACTCAACAATATCAACTCCCTCTAACTTTTTATATCCTTTCCTATCATAAACCCTAACGCTGAAAAGTACAAAGGAGTTTTTTTATTTATCTTCTGGAAAATACGGATTTAAGTGAATCAGCACTTCATGAATGTTATCAAATTGATTCATAAGCTTTTGTTTAATGGTTTTGGCGAGATCATGGCCTTGCTTAATTGTTTTAAAATGATCAATGGAGATACGTAAATCAACCAATACATAATGTCCATGCTCTCTTGCTCTTATGCGATCAATCCGTCTAACCTCTTCAAAATGTTTAATCACTTCGATGTACTCCTGCAATGTTTCTGTATTAATATTACGCTCTAATAAGATATCAAATGCTTCCATTAACATTTCCTTAGCAATCTTAAAAATTAAGTAGGCCACAAAAATACTTGCGGCCTTATCCCCATAAAGTAAGAAGTGAATATCCATACGTTCCCCAATTATGGAAAGTAGGACCCCTATAGCCGCAGCGATGGATGCCACAATATCTGCTTTATGGTCAAACGCAATGGCTTCAATCGCTTTACTATTATGCTGCTTAGCAACCTTAAGTGAACTCCTGTATAAAATAATCTTGGTAATGTAAGAAAATAAGGCAACCCACATGGCCAGTAAACTCGGTGACTCCACTTCATGAAAAAAGCCGCTGATTCCCTCGTAAACGACATATATAGCTACAAGGAAGAGTAAGATTCCTATAATACCCGACACAATAACCTCAGCTTTCCCATGTCCATATGGGTGTTCAAGGTCTGCAGGTTTATTCGCTATTTTAATCACCAACAGTACAATAATGGAAGCAAAAACATCGGCAGCGGAATGAATCCCATCAGCAAAGACGGCATCACTATTTCCATACCACCCGATGGCAATTTTCCCTACCGTTAGGATAATATTGCTGATTACACTGATCCAGGCTATCTTTTTAGCCAAGGTTTCTCTCATTTCCATACTAAACCACCTTTTTAACTTTATCCTTTAAGATTTTCTTGCTCATCTTTCAACATTTCGACTTCCTCAACCACTGTTATTTTATTAATTTGGTCGTGAAGAAAATGAAACGCTTCATCTAATTCTTCTCGTGTAGGGAATTCGTTTTTTTTATTCATTTTATTTCACTCCTTAGAGATTTATTTTTTTATGTGTAATACATGAGTAAAAAGGGAAAAAATACCGTTGTACCAAATTTAATGAAGGAGTGGTTCATTTGGAAAAAAAGAGTACGAATAACAAAAGTGCAGAAATCGCAGGTCGAGTTTTTGATACAAGCGATTATCAAAAAGGGGATGCCCTTTCATCTGGCCTTGCAACCACACATGAACAAGTGAGCGATACCTATATGGAAGGCGAAGTTGGTGCCGTCAGTGATGACGCAAATGGGCAGGATACCGCTAAAGACGAAAAGTAAAAATCAGAGAAAACAGCTCTCAATCGAAAGCTGTTTTCTTTTTTTGAACTTCAGTTTATTTGTCGTCATCCACATATGGATCATGTTCATATGCTGGTAAATCACCGAAACTGGTCATGATTCCCTCTTCGTCCAGCGCATTTTCGTATTGCTCATGCTGTGGATTAGGATAAACCGTTATATTCTTTCCATACATATCAGTACCAACGAAATTTTCGAAGTCTTCTACATATCCCACATTTTCGTTTGCTTCTTCGTAAATATCCTGGTAATTATCCTTTGGAAAGGCCAGGTCTGATGGTGTTTCGGATGTTCCCCACTGGGCAACTGTCTGCCAGGAGTCTTCTGCGTCAAAAGCGACATTTTCATCCTTTTCATCCATATCAAACTTTCCGAAATCCGGCATCAATACCCCTTCTTCAACCGGACGATTGTGAGAAACGATTTGGTCTGGACTATGTTCAATACAATAAGTAGTGTTTGGCAAAGCTTCTAAACGCTCGATTGGTATCTCACTACCGCATACTTCACATTTTCCGTAGGTTCCGTTTTCCATCGCTTCAAGAGCGTGGTTAATATTCCTTAGTTGGAGCTCATAATGTTCATTTAAAGCAAGATCCTTTTCACGTTCATATAGCTCGGTCCCTTCATCAGCAGGATGATTATCATAACTGGACAATTCCCCCATTGACTCATGAAAATGACCTCTTTCCAACCCGAGATGATCATTTTGTTCTAAATGTTCTTCCACATCATTCTTTTCCTGCAATAATTGTAACCGCAACTCAGCTAACTGCTGTGTAGATAACATGAGATAAACTCCTTTCATGAAAAGCGCAAGTAAATCTAATTTCAACAAACATTTATACTTTATATTTTCATTTGTTTCGCGTTTGATTATGTAACAAAAATTTAATTCCAGCAAAATTCAATTTGTAATGCTTCAGGGAATTCGAATAAGATTTGCCTTCAGGCGCATCTTAAGGGATATAAATGAAGAGAAAGAGGAGATTTTTTATGGTAAATGAAAACTTTCGTAAATTTAGAAGTGTTCAACAAAAACACGAAGGGGAATATCTAGGTTCTGACAGGGATCAAAAACCTGGTTTAAATGACCCTGAATATAATAACCAAGACAATACCGATAAATCGCCAGGAGCAACTGGCCGTGACCTTCAATGAGTAAAGCTAAATCGACGGAAGGGGAACAAAGCAATATGAAATGGTGGCAGCTTTCTCTCTTTGGAGTTGGCTGCACAATTGGTACTGGTTTTTTCCTTGGTTCAAGCTTAGCCATAAAGATGACGGGACCATCCATCTTAATTGCATTTGTCCTTGCTGCCATTGGAACCTACTTTGTATTTGATGCTCTGTCTAAAATGACATCTAAGGAGCCGCTTAAAGGCGGTTTTAGATCCTATGCAAAAAAAGCCTACGGTCGATGGGCAGGCTTTAGCAGTGGCTGGGTGTATTGGAGTTCAGAAGTACTCATTATGGGAAGCCAAATGACGGCTTTGTCGATTTTTTCTCGCTTTTGGTTTCCTAAAATACCTTTATGGATTTTTGCCACCATATACGGTGTTCTGGGGATAACTGTCATTCTTATTGGAATAGGCCTTTTAAATAAAATGGAAAACGTTCTGGCCATTTTAAAAATTTCTGCCATCTTAATGTTTGTCATTATTGCAGCTTTAGCAATTTTTGGTGTAATCGACGGTGACCGACCAATTTCTTATCCTGATAGCCAGAAGGATTTAATTCCTCATGGGTTAAAAGGTTTATGGTCTGCCGTCATTTTTGCCTTCTACGCATTCGGAGGCATAGAAATCTTAGGATTAATGGCAACCAATTTAAAAAATCCCGACGAGGCACCGAAAGCCGGAAAAGTGATGCTTTTTATGCTCACCTTTATTTATGTTCTTTCTATCGGTCTGGCTGTTCTGATGGTTCCGTGGAAGGAATTTAATACAAAAGAAAGTCCCTTTGTCGTTGCCTTAGATACCTATCACCTTTCGTTTGTGCCTCACTTCTTTAATGCTGCGTTAATTATTGCTGGTTTTTCAACTATGACCGCTTCACTTTATGGGGTTACCAGTGTTCTTATGACCTTAGGAGAGGAAGGAGATGCGCCAGCATGTTTTTCTAAAAAAGGGAAATTAAAGGTTCCTCTATTTACATTACTGATAACCATGATTGGGATTACTGCCTCGATTGTGGCAGCATTGGTAATGCCAGATAAAATTTACGAATATATTACAACAGCCGCAAGCTTAATGCTTCTATATAATTGGATCTTCATTTTAGCTTCCTCAAGAAAAATCTTGGAATTGAAGGTAAAGGATAAAATATTCTATTCTATTGGTGCGCTTTTTATTTTAGTTGCTGTCACCGGAACCCTATTCCATGAGACTAGCAGGCCAGGATTTTTTATCAGCTTAGCCTTTTTATGCGTTATAGGTGTCATCACTTTTATTATGCAATTTAAATGGAATAAAGAAAAAAAGAAAAGTAAAAAGAAAGTTCTTAAGCCTTGGCCAACAGCATAAAAGCCAGCGAACATTCGCTGGCTTTTACTATTATCCAAATAACACCTGAAATGCCTGCATGCCGAAGTAAATACCAAAACCGATTAAGGACACCCCAGAAAGAAGAGAAATACTCACTAATAATTTGGAGGTCAGGAACTTTCGAAAACTGCTGGCCACCCCTGCCATCGTTATATCCCAAAGTAACAGTCCGATAAAAATGGCACTGCTGTAAAGAATCAACTCGCTGCGGTCATAGGTTTCCGCTGTCTTCGCAAGGACAGAACCGTATATACCCAGCCAAAACAAAATCGTTAGGGGATTTGATATGGACATCAAGAAACCAGAAACAAAGGACTTTAAAAGAGGTTCATTTCCCCTCGTATGCTCAAGGTTAATTTTCCCCGCACTCATGAAGGTTTCAATGCCTGTATACATGAGAACAAAACAGCCAAAACACCAAAGAAAAGTTTGCATAAAAGCTGTCTCCAAAAACTGAACCACGCCTATGTAAACAACAAGCATATACACTCCATCAGCGATAACGGCCCCCACTCCAATAAGCCATGAGTGCATAAAGCCATTTCTTATTCCCCTATCAATCTGTGCCGCATTAATCGGTCCAATGGGAGCAGCAAGCGACAATCCCAATAAGATATAGCTTAAGAATACATTCATTTTTATCTCTCCCTAATTTTGAACATAAAAAGCCTGTCTACCCATTTTTATTCAGCAAGGGAGGGTTGTACCACAAAAAATATAAAAAAGAGCCTACGTTTATAACGGGTTCCCTTTAGAGGTGCAAACAAACAAATAACGACAAAAACACACTGGATTTCACATATGAAATCTCAGTGTGTTTTTTGTAATAATATCAAGACTTATTGCGGTTTTAACATCTTGATTGGCTACCCAAAATTCTCTTGTTCCCCAATTACGGTCGCCTATTGCCTTGATTGGCTACCCAAAATCCTTTTTTGCACCTTAAAAGTGAAACTGTTAGCCTTTATATGAAAAGCTCTTATTAGCTGGTTCTAGTTGAAAAAACCAAGTATTTTTGTCCTAGATAATTGCAGATGGTATAAAACACACTGCCTAGAAGAACAGACACGTTTTTCACCACTTCAGGACTAATGATAAAATTTTGGCCGATCCATTCCCCCATTTTTCCACTAAGAAAATAGGAGCTAAAATAACATAGTAATATAACAATGATAAATCGGGGCAGCCCTTTGTGATAGGAAACCGTACTTTTAAACGTAAAGGCCCTATTTAATAAGAAGCTAACACAAGCACCGACCGCATTTCCAGTAAATGTGGAGAACCAATAACTGGCTCCGACAACATTAAGCAACAAAAACATAATGGCCAAACCAATACCTGTATTCACCACCCCCACAAGCAAAAAACGGACAAGTGAGTGATTAGTTGGTATCAGATACTTTTCTGAAATCAAAATTAAATACCTCATCTTCTTTGGTTTGATTAACTAAATGGTGCCTTGGTTTGGGGAGATTAAAGGAATCGATATCAACGATATATTTTGGTCGCTGTTTGGCTTCTTTATAAATTTTCCCGACATATTCACCAATCAGTCCGATTGCGATTAATTGCAATCCACCAATTAACCAGATAGATGTAATTAACGATGTCCATCCCATGGTTGTATGACCAAAAAATTTAAGAGTTAAAAAGTACCCTCCAAATAAGAGACTCATGAAAAAGGAAATACATCCAGTCAATAACACAAACCGGATGGGCGACACCGAAAAGGAGGTGATTCCATCAAAGGCAAAGCCCAGCATTTTTTTTAACGGGTATTTTGTTTCACCGGCCTGCCTTTCTAACCGATCATAATAAACGACATCTGATTTAAACCCCAGTAGTGGCACGACTCCCCGCAAAAACATATTCACTTCCTTAAAGCGTTCAAGCTCTTCTATAGCCCGTTTGCTCATTAAACGAAAATCAGCATGATTATAGACGAGGTCTACCCCCATCTTTTTCATTAACTTATAGAATCCTTGCGCGGTACTTCTTTTAAAAAAGGTATCTGAATCCCTTCCTTTACGTACACCATAAACAATATCAATACCTTCTTGAAACTTATTAATAAATTCACGGATCACTTGAATATCATCCTGTAAATCAGCGTCAATGGAAACAACACAATCAGAAAGCTCGTTGGCGGCAAATAACCCAGCAAGCAGTGCATTTTGATGCCCGACATTTCTTGATAATTTTAACCCTCGGACATAATCGCTCCGGAGACCTTCTTTATAAATTAACTCCCAAGTAAGATCCTTACTTCCATCATCAACAAACAAAATTTTACTTTGTTTTGAAACAAGTTCATCGTTTATCAGATCTTTTAACAGCCACTGAAGTTGATCAATGGTATCAGGTAAGACCTCTTCTTCGTTATAGCATGGTACTACAATAGTAAGAACTGGTTCCATCATCTGTTCAAAACCCCCGGTGTCTACAAAGTCTTGTATAAGTAAATCTTCCATGCCGATGTCTTTGAAACAAACACTCTATCCAATGAAAGGTGATTTTCCTCAGCATTATCGATCGGTAAAGCTGAAAGGATGTACCTGCCGCCCATCTCTTTAAACACTTCTGTATTTAACTGCAAATGTTTCAAATGCCGCTTTGAATCCTTTTTTATCATATATCTTTTTCCAAGCTGCGCTGTAAACAGATAACAGCGACCGCCCCATTGGTCAAAGTATTTACGAATGGTTTTATTTTTCACTAATTCCTTTTCAATTATTTTTCTAAACTGGTGTTTATAGCTTAAAGGATAAAAATTATTATAGGTATCAATCGTGTAAAATCCATTATACTGAGAGATGGCAGGATGGATTCCAATACTTGCCACGCGGTATTCTTCCTGCCTTAAACCTATATGTTCTTTAATATCCTTAAACAAATCCTCAGCGAAAAACTCTTGCACTGTTGGCTTCTGTTGATAAATAATTTCATCATTAAATAATCCTAAAAAAAGTAGTTGTAAGACAAGTAACCACTTTGCTGTTTTGGCCCAACTTTCCCCCTGTAAGGCGATGATTTTTAAGGCAAGAGCAAACCCACTATAAATGACGAGCGGTCTTAAAAAATGATAGCGTGCAAAATTAAAGGTATTCATAAAATGAAATCGGTTGGTTAATGGAACCCATCCTTCATAAAACCAAAAGGCATACCAGATAGATAGCAGAATATTTAATGCAAATAAAAACACAAACAGCTTTTCCTGCTTCCAAAGCTTTTTTCTAAAAATAAAATAGATAGCGATAAACGTCGCAGGAAGAATAAATAATGTATGTACAGTCATGACATGAGTGTGTCCAAGCGTGTAATTCTTTAAGGTCAGCCTGACTGTTCTCCAAAAAGACAAGTGGGCATGAAAATATTCATCACGACTATTCGGCTCAGCAGTATATAAAAAAGAAAAAACGAGGCGGTATTCCACGAGCATAAATATAGCAGTCATATAAGCTATAGCGGTCAAAAAACGCAGATTCCATCCCTTCCCACGTATACCATCTACCAGCCAGAAAATCCCCATCGCACTTAGAAAAAAGAAGAAGCCCAAAACAATGCTAGCATACAAGGGCAATAACGTAAGGACAAGATAATCCTTCCAGGTGCCTGTCCCTGCTCGAATGTTTAAGAAAGCCCACAATGCCAAGGGCATCCCTAAAGTGCTTAGCATCCCTGACGGCCAAAATGGTGTTAAGGCAAACGCAAGTGCACAGCCAATCTGCAGCTCCAGCCATTTTCCACCTGGTAAGAAATGTTTTTTTAACAATAAATACATCCCGATAAAAGCTACCACTCTTGTTAAGGTCTGACTGAGCGCATATGCAATCATTGTTGGGAAAAGTGCATACAACCAAACGATGATGCTGTATTCTGTCCCAAAAGCATTTCTCTGTAACTGCCCATTGATTATCTGAGGAATGGTTGCATCAACTGCACCAAACATTTCCCCGCTCCTCGCAAGCACCTTGTACCAGGCCAGGTTTGAATCTAAATTATCATGAACTCGGATATGGGCATTTTCCTGTAAAATAAATAGCGGAGAGAGATAGATCACTAGAACTAGTAAAGCAAAGAGTATGAATCCCTGCTCCTTTTTCGTTTCATTAACCACTCTTCTACACCTCAAAACCTTCTTCACAAAGAGAACTTCCGTTTTAAATTTTGCTTCTACGATGAAAATTATTCCTTTACTCTCACATATCGACAAAAATAGACGTTTTCCATTATTTACATATTGTAAAAAACCCACTAAAATAAAATTAATCATTAAAAAATTTTTTAACGGTAAAATATATTTTGGAAGGATGATCATCAATATGTTGAAGATTCTTAGTAACCGGGCCTATTTTCGGTTTTGGTTAGGTCAGATTATATCGCAATTGGGCGATGGATTTACACGAATCGCCATTGTTTACTTGGTAGCCACCTTAACAAAGGATCCTTTTGCCATCGGTTTAGTCATTTTTGCCCAGCTTCTGCCGACGGCCTTTTTTGGTATTTTCTTAGGTCCATTAGCTGATAAATACAATCGTAGATGGTTAATGGTGGGGGCCGATGTATATCGGATGGTCATCGTACTATTAATGATTCCTTTCCACCATTCTGCCTTAGCCCTGATCCTACTTATTGCTCTTCAAGGGCTTGGTTCTGCCCTCTTTGACCCTGCCCGCTCCTCATCCATACCGGACTTAGTTGGTGAAGAAAATATTCAGCAGGCCATCTCTCTGTCACAATCAACAAGAGCGGCCATGGATATCATTGGTCCTTCTGTTGGTGCCTTATTGATGATGACAAACAATTATAATTTTATTTTTGCCATTGATGCGGTTACCTTTGGTCTGTCCGCTATCTTCATCCTTACACTCCGAAATCTTGGTAGAATGAAACATTTAACTGATACCGTTAAAGAATCCTATTTCATGGCTATTCAATCAGGGGTTAAAGAGGTCATTGGCATGCCGGCATTACGTTTTTTGCTGATCCTATTGATTCCTATTACACTTGTATGCGGAATATTGAACACCAACCTTATTGCCGTTCTCACCAATCAGTTCCATGTATCCGCCTTCCATTTTGGATTTATTGAAGCAGCTACTGCTGTAGGTGTTATATTCGGTGCAGGCTTTGCCGCACCATTTGCACTCAAGCGCATGAGTCCAAGTACTATTTTTTTAGCAGGTACTGCTGTCATTGGACTTTGGATGGTGGTTATCATCCCTGTTGACAGCTTCCGTTTACAATTTGGCCTCCTGCCTGTCTATATTTGGAGTATAATGGTAGGTGTATTAAATGCCTTTTTAAATGTCCCGTTGAGCAGCTTATTTTTAAAAGTGACACCTGCTGCTTTTAGAGGAAGAGGTTCCTCTTTATTAGGAATAACAGCCAGCACCTCTTCTATTGTTGGAATTTTAGTGGGCGGTTGGCTTTCTAGAGAAATTGGTGTATTGTATGGTACTGCATTCTCAGGTGCCCTTCTGGTCGTTGTTGCGATATTGATGCCATTACTGAAGGGATATAGGAGCCTTTCGGAATATAGTGACGCAGACACTGTCCGAAAAGCAAAGAAGCCTGCTGCCGTTAATTAATCTTGGAGGTACGTTTTGTGGATAAAATAGATGATATTGAAATCGCAAAAATGATGTTAGATGTAAGAAAAAGAAGTATTCTTGACATTGCTAGCAAACCAGTGACCGTCAGTCAAATTGCCGAGGAATTAAATGAAAAACAATCTCGGCTATATTATCATGTAAAAAAGCTGGAGGATGCAGGATTACTAGAATTGGTGGAGACCCGGCAGCATGGGAATTTAATTGAAAAATACTATCAAAGAACTAAAGTAGCAGGAAAAAGATTTGAATTAGATGAGGCATTATTAAGAGAACATCATGATTCAGTCATGGAGGAAATCATGAAACTTCTTGAGCCTGGCTTGAAGCTCCTTCAATCCGAGTTAAAAAAAGGAAAATCAGATTTTGATAAGCAAGTAAATTTAATGATTAGTTTGCCCACCCTGACAGGCAGAGAATGGGAAACCTCACATGGTCGAATGATGCGGTCGATTCGCGAAGAAAATGAGAAGCAAGGATCCTTCGATGATTCCAGTCTGCCAAAGCTTTCAGAAGAAGAAAGAAATAAAAAGTCAAAATATGCTTATATCATGTTAAGTTATCGAGTCGAAGATGCTCAGTAACGATTCATGCTATGGGGGCTGACTCGTTGGAGTCAGCCTCTTTCTATCTCTCAATAATAATGAGATGAGCCTTTTTGGATAATAATAGATACTATCCAAGGGAGGTGAAATATGTGCCGAACAGAGTTTATATCAGTTTTTTACGAATGCCGCTCCTTATTCGTATTCTATTCATAGCCATCCTTGTCTTTCTAACATTTGGAGTTTCCATTCACTTGTTAGAACCTCAAACCTTTCCTACGGTTTTTGACGGAATATGGTGGGCTATTATCACTGCCTCTACAGTTGGCTATGGCGATTATGTTCCACATTCTATTTTAGGCAGGATTACTGCGTTAATTTTGATATTACTAGGTGTCGGATTTGTTTCCTCCTATTTTGGAACCTTAGCAGCCGCTGCTGTGACTAAACAAGATGCCTTGTCCGAAGGAAAAATCCCCTTTAAAGGAAACGGACACATTGTTATTATCGGCTGGAATGAACGATCAAAAGAGTTGATTAATAAATTGATTCAATTCCCACAAATGATCGTCCTAATTGATGATACCCTTGAGACAAACCCAGTCCATTCAAGATACGTTCATTTTATTCAAGGGAAAGGACATGTCGATGAAACGATTATTAAAAGTGATATCGAGAAGGCTGAGAAGGTCCTGATTACGGCAGATCGGGGAAGTGAAGAACTTCAGGCTGATATGAATAGCATATTAACGTTACTTACGATTAAAGGCCTCTGCTCCCAAGTCAAATGCATCGTGGAAATATTAACAGCAGAACAAGTCATTAATGCGTTACGCGCTGGCGCAGACGAAGTCATTCAATCCAATAAACTAACAAGTGTCTTTATGATTAATAGCCTTCATTCCAATGGAGATGGGTTGTTATCAAATGTGGTACATCAGCTACAGGAAAGAAGATTATCCTCCCATCCGGTCGATGAAGCATATATTGGAAAAACGTTCGGAGAATGCTGCGAAGAATTACTGTTAAAAGGGCTCCTCTTAATTGGAGTAAAAAGAGGGGAAGAAACCCTGTTGAATCCTTCCCACTCCATTTCAATTGAGAAAAACGATGAATTATTAACCTTTAAATAAGTTTAATCGGGTAAAAGTAACATCTCTAATTCGGAAACAAGATCCTTACCATTTTCTATATATTTTTCAGGGAAGCTGGCATCCTTATCAATTGGATCCTGAAATTGATTAATTGAACCTGAAAAGGTTCCTGTAGACGCATCATTGTCTAGATTTCCTTCGTATAAATGGGACAACAGAAACGGGCGCCCTAATTCAACAGTACAGTTCCTGGCATCAAGCTGTCCGTCTACTGCTGAAAATGGCAGCCTTAAAAATTGGTAACCCTCTTCATCATTTAACTTATAATCAAAAGCACCATGATCATAATCCCAGTTGCCGCCAATTGAATAGCCAATTGGCTTTAATTTTTGTTCCAGCTTATATAAATCAAACTGAAGCCCTTCTACCTTTGATGGTAATTCAATCATATATTTTACCCCCTTTAGTCATTAGGGTTAGTTTCTCCAAACTACATTGTTTCATAACAAAAGAGTGCTGACGCTTTAAGCATCAGCACTCTTTTTCTACATTATTTCAACCGTTTTTCTAATTCTGCCTTTTTCTCTTCAAATCCCGGCTTGCCTAATAGGGCGAACATGTTCACTTTATAAGCTTCAACACCCGGCTGATCAAATGGATTTACACCTAAAAGATAACCGCTCATCGCACAAGCTTTTTCAAAGAAATACACAAGGTATCCAAATGTATACTCATCCATTGCAGGGATAGAGACAATGAGGTTTGGTACGCCTCCGTCTGTATGTGCAAGCATTGTTCCTTCAAATGCTTTATTATTAACAAAATCTACAGTTTGTCCAGCCAAATAATTAAGACCGTCCAAATCATTGTCAATAGCTTCAATTTTCAACTCATGACGTGGCTTATCAACCTTAATAATGGTTTCAAATAAATCGCGGCGTCCTTCTTGAACATATTGTCCAAGTGAGTGAAGATCTGTTGAGAAATTAGCTGAAGATGGGAAGATTCCCTTTTGATCTTTTCCTTCACTTTCTCCAAACAGTTGCTTCCACCATTCAGAGAAATACTGAAGGCCTGGCTCATAATTAATCAGCATTTCAATGGTTTTACCTTTGTTGTAGAGGGCATTTCTAACGGCTGCATATTGATAAGCTGGATTCTCTTCTAGCTCTGAATGACCAAAGTCTTCTTGTGCTTCTGCTGCCCCCTCCATCATTCTCTCAATATTAGCGCCACTTACCGCAATTGGAAGAAGCCCTACAGCGGTTAAAACTGAGTAGCGACCTCCGATATCATCAGCAATCACAAAGGTTTCATAGCCTTCTTCTGTCGCCAGGGTTTTTAACGCCCCTCTTGCTTTATCAGTTGTCGCATAAATTCTTTTGCGTGCTTCTTCTACACCGTACTTTTCCTCAAGAAGCTTGCGGAAGATACGGAAGGCGATCGCTGGTTCTGTTGTTGTTCCAGACTTAGAAATCACATTGATAGAAAAATCTTTTCCTTCAAGAAGATCCATTAAATCTCTCATATAAGTGGAACTAATATTGTTACCTACAAAGATGATTTGTGGAGTTTTACGTTGTTCCTTTGCTAAAGCATTATAAAAGCTATGTTGCAACATTTCAATGGCTGCTCTTGCGCCAAGATAAGATCCGCCAATCCCAATCACAAGTAAGACATCGGAATCGCTTTTAATTTTCTCAGCAGATTTCTGAATACGAGAAAACTCTTCTTTATCATAATTTGTTGGCAGGTCAATCCATCCTAAAAAGTCATTGCCTGCTCCCGTTTTCTCATGTAAAGAATGGTGTGCTACTTTCACTGCATCGCGCAGGTATGTAAGTTCATGTTCCCCAAAAAAAGTAAGTGCTTTTGAGTAATCAAAACGAACGTGTGTCATGTATGATCCTCCATTAATTTATTTTTCAATAACCACTTTAACCAATGATGAGCGGATAATCAAGGAAGGTCCCCTCTTGTAAGCGTACCCATTTTCGACAGTTTTAAAAATGTTGTCATTTAGTGACGAAATCAAAGAAAAGAGACTCGAACAATTTATGCCCGAGTCTCTAAAAAATTATAATGAAGCACGATAAATAGCTAAAGTGTCTTCTCTATTTAATTTCTTAAAATTACCGAACTCACCGTTTGCCATTGCCCGGTCAGCCATTAAATCCAGCTTGCTATCATCTATATCGTAGTCAGCTAAACGTGCTGGGGCTTCAATGCTACTCCAGAATTCACGTAATTTTTGAATTCCCTCAAGTCCTGCTTCCTCGGCAGTCTTTCCTTCAGGGTTCACGCCAAATACTCTTACAGCTAATTGCTTAAAGCGCTCTGGTTTTACAGCTAGGTTATGTTTCATCCAATGAGGGAAAAGGATAGCTAAACCTCCTCCATGTGGAATATCATAAACAGCTGATACTGCATGTTCTAGATTGTGAGTTGCCCAATCTCCTCGATAGCCCATGTTCAAGATGCCGTTTAATGCCATCGTACCGCTGTAGAGAATGGTCGCTCGATAATCGTAATTTTCAAGGTCTGCTAATAATTTCGGCGCAGTCTCCATAATAGTTAAGAGCAATGATTCACACATACGATCTTGAAAGTCCGTGTTTTCTTCAAGATGGAAGTAATGTTCAAGAACATGTGACATCATATCAACTATTCCATAAATCGTTTGATTCTTTGGAACTGTATACGTATGAACAGGATCTAGAATAGAAAATTTAGGGAAAGTAACGGGACTACCCCATCCATATTTTTCATTGGTTTCCCAATTTGTAATAACTGATCCTGCGTTCATTTCTGAACCAGTTGCTGCGAGGGTCAATACTGTTCCAAATGGAAGTGCCTCACGAGCAAACGCCTTTTTAATCACTATATCCCATGCGTCTCCGTCATACTTTGCCCCTGCAGCTATTAGCTTTGTACAGTCGATTACACTTCCTCCACCTACCGCTAAAAGGAATTCAATTCCTTCTTTTTTACATATTTCTACGCCTTTTCGTGCAGTTGAAATACGTGGATTTGGTTCGACCCCAGAAAGTTCAAATACCTCTGCACCTATTTCTTGTAAAAGCGCTTGTACCTTATCGTATAGCCCGCTCTTTTTAATACTGCCACCGCCATAAACGATCAATACTTTTTTTCCGTATACAGGAATTTCCTTTTTTAATTGTTCGAGTTGCCCCTTACCGAAAATTAGCTTTGTAGGATTCCAAAATGTAAAATTTTCCATCGTATGCACTCTCCTTTTCATTAAACATTATTAATTATTATCTCCCTTTTTGCAAAAATAAGGATTTTATTTTTTTTAGACGCATAGTAAAGCAAATATTGAATCAAACTATACCAGAAACAATCCTAAAGGAGGATGAACCATGAGTTCTATTCAACGAATCGCACTAGTTCTTACTATTATTGGCGCCATTAATTGGGGCTTAATTGGCTTCTTTCAATTTGATCTTGTTGCTTCCATCTTCGGTGGCCAAGATTCTGCCCTCTCTAGAATTATCTATGGTTTAGTTGGTATTGCTGGATTGATCAACCTTGGTCTTCTTTTTAAACCAAACGAAGAGCGTGTAAGAGAGCCAGAAACTGATCGAGTGTAAATTGATACAAAAAAAACCTTGCGTCTCAAAAGAGACTGCAAGGTTTTTTATATCCATCCTCTAAATAAGGATGCCTCTGCCATTTTTCTAACGCCCACCATATAAGCCGCTAAACGCATATTAATATTCCGTGCTATGGCAAGCTCATAAATATCATGGAAGGAACGGATGACCCTTTCCCTCAATCTGATCTCAACCTCTTCCTCACTCCAATAATATCCTTGATTATTTTGAACCCACTCAAAATAGGAAACGGTAACACCCCCCGCACCTGCAAGTACATCAGGTACAAGCATAATATTACGCTTGGTTAGTATTTTTGTTGCTTCAAAGGAAGTAGGTCCATTTGCAGCTTCCACCACAATCTTCGCTTTAATATTATGAGCATTTTCAGCAGTAATTTGATTCGAGACAGCTGCAGGTATTAAAATATCACATTCTTGTTCAAGCAGTTCTTGATTGGTAATCACGCCCTCAAAAAGGGTAGTTATTGTACCAAAGCTATCGCGACGGTCTAATAAATATTGAATTGGTAGGCCGTCAGGATTATAAAGTGCGCCATAGACATCTGAGATTCCAATAATCCTGGCACCTAAATCATGAAGAAATTTCGCAATAAAACTACCTGCATTTCCAAATCCTTGGATAATAACCCGGGCACCCTTAATGGGGATCCCTAGTTTTTTTGCTGCTTCTTCAGTACAAATAGTTACACCCTTTGCCCCTGCTTTTTCCCGACCTTCAGATCCTCCAAGCACGAGCGGTTTCCCCGTTATAAAGCCTGGAGAGTCGAATTGGCGGAGACGGCTGTATTCATCCATCATCCAGGCCATAACTTGCGAATTTGTATACATATCTGGTGCAGGTATATCCTTAGTTGGCCCAACGATTTGGCTGATTGCACGAACATATCCACGGCTTAAACGTTCAAGTTCTCCAGATGACATGGTCCTTGGGTTACATACAATACCGCCCTTCCCCCCACCAAAGGGTAAGTCAGCAATCCCACATTTCAAGCTCATCCACATGGATAATGCCTTGACTTCATGTTCGCTTATCATGTGGTGAAAGCGGACACCGCCCATTGTCGGTCCAACTGCATCATTATGCTGGGCACGGAAGCCTGTAAAAACTTTTGTCGAACCATCATCCATACGAATGGGAATTCGTACGGTCATGGTTCTTAAAGGTTCTTCCAATAAATGAAACACTTCTTGATTAAAGCCAAGCTTTTTTAATGCATCATGAATAACAATCTGCGTTGATGAAAGAAGGTTTATTATTTCCTTTTCCATTCCATCTCCATCATTAGTCCCCATTTTTTCACCCCTATTTTGTTAATCTTACGCTAATACTTTGACAATCCGCTCAATTGCCCAATCTAGCTCTTCTTTTGTAATGACAAGTGGCGGTGCAAAACGAATAACTGTGTCATGAGTCTCTTTGCATAAAAGTCCAAAATCCTTTAATTGTTCACAATATGGGCGAGCCGCTTCTGTTAATTCCACGCCGATGAACAATCCTCTTCCACGAACATCCTTTATTTTAGGATTCTTAATCTCTTTTAATTTGCTAATAAAATATTCTCCAAGCTCTAGTGATTTTTGTGCAAGCTGTTCTTCAACCAACACATCTAAGGCTGCAACAGAAACCGCACAAGCCATTGGATTTCCTCCAAAAGTAGAACCATGTGAACCTGGATTAAATACTCCCAAGATATCCTTATTGGCAACGACACAGGAAATTGGGAATACACCACCCCCAAGTGCCTTGCCAAGAATATACATGTCCGGTTCAATGCCTTCCCATTCACATGCAAACATTTTACCCGTACGTGCTAGTCCCGCTTGAATTTCATCTGCTATAAAAAGCACATTATTTTTCTTACAAAGGTCCATTGCTTGCTTGATAAACCCTTCAGGTGGAATGACAATGCCAGCTTCTCCTTGAATCGGTTCAATTAAGAATGCAGCAGTATTTGGAGTAATGGCTGCTTTTAAGGCATCTAAATCCCCATAAGGAATGAGCTTAATTCCTGGAAGCATTGGACCAAATCCACGTTTATATTCAGGATCAGAAGATAATGAAACTGCAGTCATTGTTCTTCCGTGAAAGTTTCCTGCACAAGCAATAATTTCTGCTTGATCTTCGGCAATCCCCTTCACATCATAGCTCCAGCGGCGAGCTGCCTTTACAGCCGTCTCAACAGCTTCAGCCCCCGTATTCATTGGAAGGACCATTTCTTTATTCGTTAATTGGCTTACTTTTTCATACCATGGGCCAAGCTGGTCATTATGGAAGGCACGTGAGGTTAATGTCACCTTGTCTGCCTGGTCCTTTAATGCTTGAATGATTTTTGGATGACGATGCCCCTGGTTTACGGCAGAATAGGCACTAAGCATGTCCATGTATTTGTTGCCTTCTGGGTCTTCTACCCAAACACCTTCTGCGAATGATATGACAATTGGAAGTGGATGATAGTTATTTGCACCATATTTCTCAGTTTTCTCAATCAATTCACTTGTATTAACGTTAGATTTCATGATTCCTTCCTCCATTTCAATCCTGAAATTTAGTATGTATAGTACTATTGTAGCCGAGCCCCAAAAAAGAATGAACACTTCTAATAAACTTTTTTTAATCACTAATAAGAAAAACGCAAGTGCCTGTGGCATCCTAGATCAACAAGACTGGTCTATTGAGCGGAGCGCAGGAAGACTTAGTCGAACTTAAGCATACAAAAGTCCCTGTCCTTTAGTAGCCAGACCACCTTACCACTGGCATTTGAAACTTCTTCTATTTACCAGTCGGACTCTTTATCTCTTA
>NZ_JBCNAC010000161.1:0-6742 GCF_050477885.1 Neobacillus rhizosphaerae | reverse complement strand
CTTCTATTTACCGGTCGGGCTCTTTTTCTCTTACCACAGGCTTTAGAAGCTTCTTCTATTTACCGTTCGGGATTCTTTCCATTGGAGCGGGACATAAAATACCACACTATTAAGGACTGTGGTTGTCACAAATTTTATACTTACCTTTAAAGAACAAAAGGCGGAAGCGCCTCGTTCAGCCCCGACAGGCAAATGTTCTTCGGCGGGAAAAGTCCGCCTTTTGAACTTTCTTGCCGAAGGTTATTTGACCTGAGGGGCTAGAGACAACTAGTTCAGTTATCCACACTCGGACCTCTTTATAATTTCCTGGTGTATGAAATAATCATTTTAGACACAAAAATGTCCCAGTGACTATGTTACGATTGAAGTACTTAACCAAGTTTAACTCAATCACCCACCCGGACAAGGAGGACATAGTCAATGAGACTACTTAATGGTAAACAAGGGTTAAGAAGAAGTCAATTCGCAAATGAACTTAGAGGTGCTGATTTAGAAAAAGTTTTATTGGTTCCTATCGATGTCTCAAAAGTATTACAGAAATCTATGATCTTAAACTATTTCGGGGAGGTACTAGAACCCTCATTCTCCTTTATGGTCAGCCAATCTGGAATGAAGTTATTGATTGATAAGATTGAGAAAGCACAAATTTCCTGTAACGCAGAATGTGTATTTGTCGGCATTGAGGCAACGGGACATTACTATGAGGACATTGTTCGCATCCTTACGGAGAGAGGCTATTCTGTTCATATTATCAACCCTGCATCAACTCATGAAGAACGGAAACAACACCTCACTTATACGAAAACAGACGATATTGATTTATATCTAATTGCTGAGGTCTTGATTGGCAATAAAGCAACTAATGCCAAATTGGCTACTGGCGTTTATAAAAAACTTCAACATCTTACCCGTGCCAGAAGAAGTGAAATCAATAAACGTTCACGTATTAAAGTAGAGATTCGTACAATGCATGATCATATCTGGCGTGAATACCAGGGTTACAGCATATTAATGGATGGAAAAGTTAAGACGAGAACTATCTTTAGTGACTTTTGGGGGAAAGCTAGTTTACATCTTTTAACCCACTTCCCTCATGCTTCTCAGATCCTAGAACTTGGAGAAATTGGCTTAAGTCGACTGTCTAAACAACACAATTTGAAGATTCGGAAGACAACGATTGAAAAACTTATCTATGCAGCCAGTGAAAGTGTTTCAAGGCCTTTAGGTGACCTTTCCAGTGAACTTTTCCTACTAAAGCAAAAACTAAAGGATTATGAATGGCACACCCAAACAATTAAAGCCTATGAACAGGAAATAGAACGTATTTTCATTGAAACAGACGGCCTTTACCTTTTAACTGTTCCAGGTATTGGGCTGGTAACAGCTGCAGAAATCTACTGTGAAATGGGAGATCTCACCCATTATACAAGTGCGAATCAGCTGATAAAAAAGGCTGGAACTAATCCTACTGTTAAGCAATCAGGTCCTACTGATGGTTATTATGGACGTATCTCGAAACAAGGCAATGCGAATTTACGAAGAGCTGTCTATAACGCTGGACGCTCTCTATCAGTCCACAACGACGCTCTTAAACCTTTTTTTACCAGGTTAAAAGAAAAAGGAAAAAAGGCAGGAAAAATATATATCGCAATGGGAAACAAGTTTATAAAAATCGCTTTCGCGATGCTTAAAAATCATTCACCGTTTAAGTGGGACAATCCTACTTTTGATTACAAACAAGAAGTTACTAAGAAACTAATATCACCGATAGCTGCTTAAAAAACATATTAATAGGCGCCATTCTTTTGGTTCGAGTGGAGATCGGATCTAATTTCCTGAGGCTCTGACCTCGATGTTTAGCTTTATCCCACTCGTTCTGTAAATGCGAATCAGTACGTTAATTCTAATTTGTACTCAATGCCAGAATGCATCAATACAGACCAAGAAGCGAGTGAATACCCATTTCTGAATCAAGAAAATGGCGTCTGTTTCATAAATACTTGGTTAATTGTTACTTGTAAAAAAAAGGAAATTGCAGTAAGTGTATTTGAGTTACCTAAAAACTTGAAAAAAGTATTTGACATTGTACGCTAAACAAAAAAAAAGCCTAGTCCAAGCTACAATGTCATAGCAGGTCCTAGGCTTTTAGATTCTTTATTTTTTAATTTCTTCGCGTTGTGACTGATCAATCCACTCTTGAAGCTTATCTTTTAACGTGTTAAAACCTTGTTGACCATCAGCTTCAGGAATAATTGCTGCTGCCTGGCGCTTACGAGGCTTCTTAGCTTTAACAGCTTGTTGTTGAACAGGTGCTTCTTCTGTTGCACGAATAGATAAGCCAATTTTCCCAGCATTTTCATCAACAGATAATACCTTAACCTTGATTTCATCTCCAACTTTAAGGTGTTCATTGATATCTTTTACATAGCCGTGCGTGATTTCGGAGATGTGTACAAGACCTTGTGTATTTTCGTCTAGCGCAACGAACGCACCATATGGTTGAATACCCGTTACTTTACCTGTTACAATACTGCCTGTTTCGAATTTTTCTGACATGAAAACACTCCTAAGAAATAATTATTTATACCCTTATATACGCATTAAAAGATTATATCATATTAAATAGGTTTAATCAAAAAAGCTTATCCATGATTATTGGCTCTAGAAGAAATTTTTAACAAATTGTTCAAAAAGGGAATAAGTAAAAAAATGATACAATGATATACTAATAGTGAGAAAATATATTTTCTAAAAAGAGGTGAACGGTATGAATACAATCGGACACACCATTAAAACTTACCGCGAAAGAGTAAACATGACCCAAGAGGAATTAGCACAAAAGGTTAGAGTGGGGACGCAAACCATTGAAAAATATGAATCCGGGGAACAAATCCCAAGTAATCAAACGATTCTAAAATTATCTACTGCTCTAGATATCCCTGCGACTGAGTTATTAGCACATAGCGAGTAATTATAAATGTAACGTTGAAAAGCGGGCTCAAAAAGTACCGCTTTTTTATTTTTTCTCTTTTAGGAGTATATAAAAAGAGGAATCTGGAAAAGCTTAAAACATAAAGCTTTCTAGTATTCCCCCTTTTTGAGAGGACAACCATCATGGTTTGTCCTTTTTTTTATTAGATAGAACAAGATTCATTGGCTTTAATGACGAGTAATTTTTCTGCCATTTTGAAACAGTTTTCCATCGGGATTAGTTTTTCAAATGAAAACTCATAAATAGCTTGAATTCGCTCAGCCAGCTTTTTAGGATCATTTAATTCATGCACTGCTTGCACGGTATCAGCAATCTCTGTTTCATAGCCGCCCGACTTTAATTGAAATGGATCCCACTCATTCAATGCGTCAACATATTGCAAGTTTGTTTGAAGCTCTTTTCTCATATTATTCTCTCCAGCTCGTCTTCGTCGTATTATTTCAGAACATATTCTGCAAGAACACTTTGAAGTTCATAGATGTTAAGGTTTTTGTTAAATTGCTTTTGTAGTGGAAGGGCATTCCCTGAGATCCAGATCTTTAGTTCTGCATCTAAGTCAAAGTTACCTGCTGTTTCAATACTGAAATGTGTAATGCTTTTATAAGGAATCGAATGGTACTCGACTTTTTTCCCTGTAAGTCCTTGTTTGTCTACTAATATTAACCGCTTATTAGTAAAAATAAACATGTCACGAATTAGTTTATATGCCTTTTCTATTTGTTCAGCCGGTGCTAGAACTCGTCCGAATTCCCGCTGTACTTCTGCAGCATTTACTTCTGATGCATTTCCCATTAATCCATCTAAAAATCCCACGATTTTCACCCTCTCACGTTTCTAATCCAAGTATACCTAAATATCCAAGTAAAGAAAACTTACAGGAAGCTACTATTTTAAATGCGCTAGGATAAGTTCAAGAGTCTCTTCTGCTGGTAGGTGGGCATCTCCACCGCCTTGTGCAAAGGATTCATTTCCACCGCCTTTTCCATTTATCTTTGGTAGAATTTCTCCAACCAATGCTTTCATATTCTCTTCTCTTGCAGCACCCCTTGCACATACAAGCTGTAACCTACCTTCATTGGTTGATACAAAGAAAACTAGGACCTGATCGTTTTCCGCAGTTATAAGTCGAGCAAGCTTTTGCAGCTCTTGGATGGTGCGATTTTGAAATACTTCACCCACTATTTGATGAGAGTCCTCTGATTTGGCCAATAAGTTCTTTGCTTCATATTGAAGTAAATTTTCCCTTGCAAGCTCTAATACCTTTTCCAAAGCTTTTCCATTCTCAATCAATCGAATGACAGCAGCTTCCATTTCTTTTTCAGGAGCATTGAGTAGCTTAGTTAATTCAAGCAAAACCTTTTGCTTTTTCTCAAGCTGTTTTATTACTCGGTGCCCGCAAACAAATTGAAGCCGAATCTTTTTCTTCTGTCTTTCCCAATTTAATATTTTAATGGCGCTAACCTCTCCGGTTGTTTTAGGATGGGTTCCACCACAACCGTTATAATCAAAATTTGGAATAATCACAAGTCGAATATCCTCTTTTACCTTTGTCTCTTTTCGAAGGGCATATTGGGACAATTCTTCCTCCGTTACCCATTTCACTTCAATCTGTCTATTTTCTAAAATAATTTTATTTGCAAGCTCCTCTGCCCTCTTTACTTCGTGTTCTGTTAGAGTCTCAGTTTCGAGGTCTATGGTCAGCGTTTCTGCTCCTAAATGAAAACCTACTGTTTTATATTTAAAAAGCTGATCAAAGGCAGCTGATAAAATATGCTGCCCGCAATGCTGCTGCATATGGTCAAACCGTCTTTCCCAATCAACTCTCCCTTCTTTTATCCCTTCAATCTCCTGTAAAGGGGTTTCTAGGTAATGACGAATTTCTCCCTCTTTTTCTTCCACATTGAAGACTTTCCTATCAGCAATGCTTCCTTGATCATATGGCTGTCCGCCACCTGTTGGATAGAAGGCTGTCTGGTCTAAAACAACATACCACAGTCCTTGCTCATCCTGCTCTTGTTTTACTATGTGGGCAGGAAACGTATGTATGTACGCATCTTGGTAATATAATTTTTGTTCAATGTCCATGTCCATACACTCCAATAATTTTTATTATGTTGAATTCATTGTCTTGAAAAATAAGATAAAAAGCAAGAAATAGAAAAACCTGTCCCTTATAAAAGTTGACAGGTTCATCAATAGCTAGTTATTCAGATGACACACATTATTTTTTGTCTTTTTTCCGTTGGCCGCCCATTGATGGTGGTTTCTGTCCTTGCATTGAGCCACCCATCTGTTGCCCGCCCATCATTTGTGGGAATCCAGGTTGCTGTCCACCCATCATTTGTGGAAAGCCTGTTTGCTGCCCACCCATCATCGGTTGTTGAAAGCCTCCCATTTGTGGAAAGCCCCCCATCATTTGTGGATAGCCGTGATGGTGGTGATAGCCTCCCATCATCTGTCCAAATCCAGGCTGCTGATAGCCCCCCATCATTTGTCCAAATCCAGGTTGCTGGTAGCCTCCCATTTGTCCAAATCCAGGTTGCTGGTAGCCCCCCATTTGTCCAAATCCAGGTTGCTGGTAGCCTCCCATTTGTGGGTAACCCATTTGTCCAGGAAATCCTCCAAATTGTCTTTTGTCCATTTTATCGCCTCCTTACCGTCTCTCTGTAGTGTATGTCTCACTCTTTGGATAAGCTTAGATTTATACCTATACTGATTAAATTTTTCCAACAAAAAAGCTATCCCCTGATTGAGATAGCTTTCAATTTTATTCTTTTTCTTCCTGGGCCTTTTTTTGACCTTTTTTATTCTTTGAAATTTCACCACAAGCGATTCGATTTCCAGAGTCGCCGGTTGGTTGGGTCATCCCATCATCTTTCCCTTCGGTCACTACAATAGATGTCCCTTCTTTCGTAAACAACGACTTCTTTCCATTTTTTAACGTTACATTTGGTGCCATTAGCTCTGCAGTTACAGACCCACTATCCTCTACAATTAAATTTGGCAAGTCTCCAGCATGTGCACCTTTGGGATGAAGGAGTCCATGTTCTTTTTTTTCTGGGTTAAAATGATTACCTGCCGACTTAAAATCAGGCGCTTCACATTTCCCCTTTTCGTGAATATGGATGGCATGTTCTCCAGCTGGCAGCCCCTTTAAACTTACCGACATTTTCACACCGCTAGATTGCTCGGCTAGTGTAACTGTTCCTAGTGAGTCTCCCGAAGCATTGAACATCTCAACATCCAGTTTCTTTACTTCCTTTTCCATACATCCTGTCAGCAACAGAAGCGGAATAATCAACCAGCCTTTTTTCATATGTACTCCCCCATTAATAGACAATTTGCGCTTAGTATGGGCTTGAGTGGGGAGACCTATTCATCTCTTTTCGTATAAAAAAAGAAACAGTACTGGTTAACTGTTTCTCTGATTGGACTGATTATTTTTTAGTATTTGTTCCTCTAGCTCTTTTGTTTTCTGAGCCTCACGTTTGGAAATCTTTATGATGAATCTCATCGTCAGAAGAGCACCAATTAAAAAGATAACAAACGTAATACCCGCAGGAATATATTCTGATTTATCTTCCGGAAAATATAAAAACAAAGATAGGACGGATGGTAGAAACATTTTTCTCTCCCTTTCTAAAAGGAATGGCTCTAAAAAGTAATTATAGCAACAAAAAACGTTTCTTACCAATGAATCATTTTATAGTTACATTTATTTTGGCACTTATAAAATTGCCTGTTGATTTC
>NZ_JBCNAC010000160.1:0-2018 GCF_050477885.1 Neobacillus rhizosphaerae | reverse complement strand
CTTCCGCTCCAACCAACAGGGTATAGTATCAACAATGTTCTTCCATAGCCTTTATTTTAAAACGGTAATTTTTTTGATAACTACGTCTTTTTCTGGCTTGTCCTTTGGATCAGCTGGTGTGCTGGCGATCTTGTCCACGACATCCATTCCCTCAACCACTTGACCGAAAACTGTATGGCGATGGTCGAGCCATGGGGTACCACCATTTTTATCGTAGGCTTCAATCATTTCTTTTGGATAACCTGCTTTTTCCATTTCCGATTTCATAGATGGATCTAGAGAGGTCTTTTGAACAATAAAAAACTGACTTCCATTTGTGTTTGCACCGGAGTTAGCCATTGAAAGGGCACCACGTAGATTGAAAAGATTATTGGAGAATTCATCTTCAAACGGATTGCCATAAATGCTTTCTCCACCTGTTCCATTCCCATTAGGGTCTCCGCCCTGAATCATGAAATCATTTATAACTCTATGAAAAATAAGTCCGTCGTAATACCCTTCTTCACTGTGTTTCACAAAGTTCTCGACTGCTTTTGGTGCGTATTCTGGGAATAATTTAATTTTAATTTTCCCCATGGACGTTTCCATTTCAACCAATTTCTCATTTTCAGCCACTTCAGTAGTTAACTGAGGATACACTGTATTTGACACTTGTTCGTCTCCTTTCTTTTGTTCTGTTTTTGGCGTGGCAGTTTTCACTTTTGCTTCTTCCTTTTTCGCACTTGTCCCACATGCTGCCAATACTAGAACGATTGTCATTAATGTGACAATTATTTGCAATTTCTTTCTCATTTAGCTTCCCTCCAATTATCCACTTTAAACGAATGAATATTATTTCACACATTGTTTTTAATTTACTATGTTTCGTAATAAAATGAAAGAAGAATCAATTAGATGGTAGGAGTGATGGATGTGTCGGAGTTACAAATTGGTGATATTGTTACAGGGATTTATAAAACAGGGAAATATATTGGGGAATTAACGGAGGTTCGACCTCAGCATTATCTAGTAAGAGTTTTGGGTGTTCTTAAACATCCGATGCAAGGGGATCTACATAATCCCAAGGATGCTGATGTTCTAATTTTCCATGAAAGAAGGGCACTCGCATTTAGGGAGCAAGCAAATATTCCAAAACAAATGGTAAAACAGTTTGAAGGTGAAATCCCTAATTATCAGGAATCATTAAAAGATGCTATGGCCAAAATGAAAAAAGACCTCGAGGAAGCTCCATCAGAATGGGCCGAAATGAGCTTAAAAGCGCTCGCAGCATTAGAAAAAGATTATAAGTTATAGAATACTAAAGGCCAAATCAGTTTGAATGATTTGGCCTTTTATGCAAATTCATTTAATAGCTTCGAAAAATCAATACGATCCCCAATAGTTGTTGGTTTTGGTTTTTCCAAGTAACGTTTATCCTTTTCAACAAGTTTGAATATATTGTAGGTAGTCAACGCATCATCTAATGCCCGGTGGTGCCTGCCTGTCCCTTCTTTGCCATATTCCTGAACAGCTTTCCATAGGCCAGTTTGATTTTGATCACCAAAGAACCGTTTATATTCCATAGACAAATCTAATTCAGCCGCCTTAAAAGGAAATGCCACACCCGCCTTTAAACAATTATGCCGTAAGACCTTCATATCCATATTTCCCCAAGTAACAATAGTGGTATCATAGTTATTTTTATTGAACTCCTCCAGCTTTTTTATAAGTTCATAAATTGATAACCCCTTATCAACTTGCTGCTGTGAAATATGTAAAAATGATTTGCAGCGTTCTGATAGTTTTGGGAATTTAAGTGGTGTAACATAGGATGAAAATTGTTCCGTAACCTCATCATCAACTACGGCAACTATTCCAACCTCGATGATTTCCGCAAAAAAGTCTTTCATACGCATATTTCGCTCAGGCATTGTGAATTCAAAATCAATAAATAAATATTGTTTCTTCGTTCTCATTTTACTATCACCACCATTCTTTTCCATCTTACTATCATTATATAAAGAAACCTGTACAAAAAA
>NZ_JBCNAC010000159.1:0-7198 GCF_050477885.1 Neobacillus rhizosphaerae | reverse complement strand
TGTTCATCGGTAATTTTAATATCCCAAACCATCGTTGATTTCCCTTGGTGCAGAACTGTCCCTACTGCAGTAACCACACCTTCGGTTTTCGGACGAACATGGTTTGCGTTTATTTCTAATCCAGCCACACCCTCTGTTTCTTTATCCACTAATTCATAAGCTCCAATACTTGCGACTGTCTCTGCTAATGCAACAGATGCTCCTCCGTGCAGTAATCCAAATGGCTGGCGAGTTCGCTCATCTACTGGCATTGTGGCAGTGACTTTTCCTTCTCCCAATTGAGTAATCTCTATTCCGAGCGCTTCAATTAATGTGTCCTTTATCATTTCTATCCCTCCGGTATGTAGATCGTTTCTCTCTAAACCTATTCTCCATTTCTTAGAAATTTCCTTTTTTATCAATTGCCTAAACGAAAAAAACAGCCTCGAGAGCTGTTTTTAACTTGTTCCTAATAATAACCTGGAAATCCCATTGGAGGATAGCCTACAGGGGAAAAGCCCATTGGCGGATAGCCGAAACCTGGGTAGCCAAAACCTGGGTAGCCGAAGCCGCCATAAAAAGGGCGAGCTGCAAAAGATGCTCCTAATCCTCCTCCTAGTAAGCCTCCTAGAAAACTAAGTCCACCTATCGCTAACGGCAATCCAAAGCCAATAAATCGTTGATCGTGTACCGGGTACGGGCTTCGATAAGGATACATACACCATTACCTCCTTTTTCATCTATACTTGCCTACACTATTGCATATGCAAAAGGATGGGTTTTGGAGTGGGCAACAGCGTATGTTATCCCGTAAATCCACTATGAAGCTTTATCCAGTCTATTTTTCAATTGGTTCAAATCGCTCAACAAATAGAGCAAGCGTGCGCGTCATAACTCCTGTTGCACCTGCTGGACCCAGGTCATAGTCCTTCGAAGAAGTGGCCGTTCCTGCAATATCCAGGTGTACCCATGGAGTTCCTTCCGCAAACTCGCCTATAAACGCACCAGCGACTAACGCATGACCTTCACTGCCAGGAGAGTTATTCAAATCAGCTACTTTACTGTTCCTTACACGTTCAATCTCAGTTTCAAACAAAGGCAATTGCCACATTTTTTCTCCCGCTTCCATCGAAGCTTCAAGTACTTGCTCATATAAAGTTTCATGGTTCGTCATTGCACCTGTTGTATGCAAACCCAGTGCAGTGATAACCCCACCAGTTAATGTGGCAACATCCACTAAATAATCAGCCCCATGATGCTTAGCATATGTAACAGCATCTGCTAGCACAAGGCGACCTTCAGCGTCTGTATTTAGCACCTCTATGGTTTTCCCACTCATTGACGTAATGACATCATCTGGCTTAAACGCTCCACCGCTGATCATATTATCTGTTGAAGGAATGACCGCTACAACGTTTTGCTCTGGTCTAATTTCTCCGATAATCTCCATAGCGCCAAGGACTGCAGCGGCTCCGCCCATGTCGGTTTTCATGCCCACGATTCCAGCCTTTGTTTTAATCGAGTAACCACCTGTATCAAAGGTAATCCCTTTTCCAACAAGACCAATGACATCCTTCCATTCGTCTGTTCCTTGATATTTTAAAACAATCATTTTAGGCGGCTCCGTAGACCCTTGATTAACCGCAAGAAATGCACCCATGCCAAGCTTTTCGATCTCTGCTTTATCTAAAATTTCTACTTCAAAATCATACTTGGCTGCCAGCTCTTTAGCATAATTCGCCATATCAGTGGCTGTTAGTAAGTTACCTGGTATGTTCACAAGTGTCCTTGCAGAGTTGGTCCCTTTTCCAAAAGCATAACCAACATTCAAAGATGCCTGCACATCTTCTTCCTCATTATTGTTACAGTAAACAGTCAGATTTTCTAATTTTTTCTCTGGCTCATTCGATTTTTGCTTATAGCCTTCGAATTGATAGGTAGATAACGCAAACGCCTCACTTAATGCGTGTGCTGCATCCAAAGCATCTACTTTATCTGTAATAAACGAATCTAAATAAATGGATGTTTCTACAAGCTTACTTGCTTTAATCTCCTTGAATAGCTTACCTAATGCAGCTCTTACCTTTTCGAATGATAGTTCTTTTTCTTTTCCTAATCCCACAAACCAAATCCGCTTTGCTGCAATTTTTCCAAAGCTATGTACTTTTGTGATACTTTTTAATTTTGCTGAAAGATCACCGGATTTCACCAATTCGGTAAGCTGTCCATCAAACCTCTCATCAAGATTGGCTAATGATCCAGTAAATTTCTCGGGTTTATCAAACAAACCGATTACCATTCCTTCATGCTCTGTTGTAAAATCCAATTCCTTTTTAACGTGAAACATGTCCACTCCACCTCCATGTTAGTCTTCTCTATTATATCGAAAAGGTTTATTTATTTCGATAGACTAATTATTCTTCATAAGCATAAAAAAACAGGCACATGGCCTGTTTTACCTTTTCTCTGAGCTTGTATACTGCTGACGAAATACCTGCAGAGCCTTATCTTCATTTAATGCCTGGAGCTGTTCTTCAGTGAGCTTACCATTCCCTTGTTGAACAACATACACTTCTAACTGTTTTTTACCCCATTGTTTATAAACATCCTCAACCGTCTCATAATAAAGATCCAGTTCGTTTCCTTTAATGGCCCCACCTTTATCTGCCACCACTCCATATCCATACCCTGGGATGAATAGGATGGTACCGATAGGAAACACATTTAAATCCGCTGCAACGGTGGAGAATAAATCTCGTTTTACTTTTACACCGGAATAGGTAATTCCATACTCGGGGTGTCCCTTACTCTTACCGGTTGATTCAATCCCTGCTGTATATCCAGTGGCCGTAACTGTATGTCTAGGGTACTTTGACCAATCAAAAGCATCCTCTAACGATGGCGACGTTGTGTTTGAAGCAGTTACACTTTCTGAAAGTCCAGACGCAAAATGATTAATTAAAGTTCTCGCATTTACGCCAGAGATGGATTGGAAGGTTGCTAATAATGCCATAAAGAATAGACATACAAGAGCAAATCGTTTAATCCAAATTTTTGTTTTATTCATTAAAATTTTCACTCCTCCCAAAATATTCATTCCCAAGCTGAAGGGAAATATTCAAAAAAGGAGTGAGAATTTTTTCCAATGAACAAAAAAGACCTCTTACCCAAAGGTAAAAAGTCTTAGAACATTTGATATCCATTTTTACGTAATAACTTAATTGTAAAACCAGCAGCAATGGCTCCTGCTAACCCACTTACCAAAATTAGAATATCTGCAGTGGCTAATGAACCGAACTTTTGCCCTAGTTCCTGAAAGGCCACTTTACTATTTGTAAAATATTCAACAAAACGGACTTTATCTACAATTAAAATTGCCACTACAGGGTACACTATAGCCATTACCCATGACATTCTTAGTAGCATATTAAGGATAAACCCAATTCCAAAAAATAAGACAAAAAATAGCACAATTGATATGATTAACACCACAATGCTCATTTGCATCCGAGATTCCTCCCTTTATACATCAACTTTTAGTGTACTGAATGTCTAAAAGGGAGTCAACAAAAAAACAGACAAAAAAATAGCTCTCCGAAGTGATCCGAAGAAGCAATGTAGAGCATTTTACAATCATACTCATAAATCTTTAGTCTTTTTTCTTACCTGATCCGCCGCAGCAGGAACAAGTTTCCGATCCTCCGAGCAATAGTTGAAAATATCCATTACCTGAACAATAATCACACTTTTTTGTATCCACGCTCTTCACTGTCATCTTGATCATCCTCCTAAAATATTAACTCAATTTTCTGATAATATACCAAGGAACGAGCAAAAAGGAAAGAGCGGAAATTCACCGAATATGGTAAAGAAAACGGATACATTATAAGTTTTCTTTCATTTTCTAAGTGTTACTTAAATTTTCTAAAAATTACAAAAATAATTTATAGGCTGTATATCCAAATTGATTTCCAGGGTTTAAATCGTTTACACCAGGCTTACTCGTTAATTCAATTTGTTCAATTAAATAATGTAAAAGAATAGACGCATCCTTTTCAAGAAGTAATTTCTGTGGAGCTATAAATCTTGCTTCATACAGCTCATTCTCCTGATGTATGATTCTTTCTTCCAGTTCTACTGGTTCAAGCAAGAATACAAGCATATTATCACTTATTTCCCCTTTTAATACACCTGTTCTTAATCCAATTAATCCCTTAACAGTACTGCTGATTCCGGTTTCTTCTTTCACTTCCCTAATCACTGCCTCGTCGGCGGTTTCCCCCTCCTCAACAAATCCCGCTGGTAAAGACCATTGCCCCTTTAACCCACCGTATCTTTTCTTTACCACGAGCCAATGACCTTCTCTGGATTTCACTAGTCCAGAAACAGCCAACCACACCTTACCCCGTTTTTCACGACTGCTCATATCGACACTCCCTACGAGTCCTATTTAATCTACTATACCAAAAAAAGGACAGAAGATTCTCTGTCCTTTTTCCTGAAATATTTTAGAATACGTTAAATTTACCTTTTTTCAACACTAGTCCCGCTCCGCCAATCATATAAAGGGAACGATTGTCGATTACTTTTTTCATGAAGGATGCTTTAGCACCAGTAATTTTTTTACCAAATACTACACCGATTGCATCATCTTCACCTAGAGAACAAACTGTACCTTTATTGTCGAAAGTAAAGGATTCAAGTTCTGACTTGTTTCGAACTAATGCTGCTAAGTTACGAGCAACCACTTCACCTTGCTGCATAGCGATTTGTGCAGTAGGTGGATATGGACGATTGATTTCTTCATTGATTACAAGTGAGCTGTCACCAATGATGAATACATCGTCATGACCAGGTGCACGTAGGTCAGATTGTACTTTAACACGACCTCTCATTGCTTCAAAGCCAGACTTTTCAATGATAGAGTTACCACGTACACCAGCTGCCCAAACAACTGTGTTAGCCTTAATTTCACGTGGTTCGTCTTCACCTTTAGCTACAAAAATCCCTTCAGGAGTTGCTTCTTTAATCGCAGTGCCGATGAGGAACTCTACACCTTTACGCTCAAGTTGAGAAACGGCATAATTCACAAGCTCAGGATCAAATCCTGGTAAAACTGTTGGAGCAGCTTCCACACAAATAATCTTTACTTTATGGAAATCAACATCATATTCATGACATAATTCTGGTATACGGTTAGTTAACTCACCAAGGAATTCAATTCCTGTAAATCCTGCTCCACCAACAACAATAACAAGGCGATTGTCGTTCTTTTCTTCTTCCATGTTGTACGTAGCAAATTGATATTCAATATGCTCACGTAATTGGCGGGAAGAATTCACATTGGTAATACCAAATGCATATTCTTTTAAGCCTTTAATTCCAAACGTTTCAGGCTCGCCGCCAAGGGCGATAACAAGGTAGTCATAATCGACTTCACCTTTTTCTAAGATAACCTTCTTCTCTTCTCTATTGATTTCAACTACCAAATCTTGAACAAAATCAACTTTACTACGATCAATGACATCTCTAATGTCATAACGAACACGATCATGATGTAATGTACCAGCAGAAGCCTCGTGTAACCATGTTGTTTCATAATGGTAGTCGTTCTTATTTACTAATACGATATCTGCTTCATTTACACCGATTAACTTTTGTAAACGAACTGTTGTCATAAGTCCGCCGTAACCAGCACCGATAATAACAATTTTAGGCTTTCTCAAAGTGATCACTTCCACCTTTTATAATAATATTTTTGAATAAATTTCTCTTTTTCTTATCTTCCACTGCTTAGACCATTTTTATTTTGCTTTGAGTAAAAATGTATGTGATATTATTCACGAATGGTTTCAAAGAAAAAGAACAAAAGTGTTAGCACATAGAGGGAATGAAAAAATAATTTTGACTGAATATTAATTTGAACCTGTTACATCATTCACATAAATGTGCCTTTTTTGTCACAGAATTTTAACAATATATCCACATTACATCTTATGCTACTTTAACACTATTTTCAAGCGGATTTTAAAAATATTTACCTTAACAATATTATAAAATTGGCCCTATTATGACCAATATTTTATTGTTTAAAAATTACTCCTACTCTGAATAATTGCTAGAAAGTTGTGAGGATTTCCTAGTTTTATGATATTATAGTGAGTGGAGTTTGTTACTACTAGTTGGGGGGATACGGAGTGCAAGAAAATCAAACAGTTTATGACATTACAATAATCGGAGGAGGCCCTGTTGGTCTATTTACTGCCTTTTACGGCGGGATGAGACAAGCATCAGTGAAAATCATTGAAAGCTTACCACAGCTTGGTGGACAGTTATCGGCTCTTTATCCGGAAAAATATATTTATGACGTAGCTGGCTTCCCAAAAGTCCGTGCTCAAGAATTAATTAATAACCTAAAAGAACAAATGGCCAAGTTCGACCCTTCGATCGCTCTTGAGCAATCTGTTGAAAAGTTAGAGAAACTAGAAGATGGAACCTTCAAATTAACAACTAATAAAGAAGTGCATTATTCTAAGACGGTTATTATCACTGCTGGAAATGGGGCTTTCCAACCGCGCCGTCTTGAATTAGAAAGTGCACAACAATATGAACATAAAAACCTCTACTATTTCATTGAGGATTTAAATCAGTTTGCTGGTCAAAAAGTAGTTGTATTCGGTGGTGGAGATTCTGCAGTTGACTGGGCATTAATGCTTGAGCCGATTGCTGAAAAGGTAACAATTGTCCACCGTCGAGATAAGTTCCGCGCACATGAACACAGTGTAGAAAACCTTTATAATTCAAAAGTGGATGTGAAAACTCCATACGTGCCTGCAGAATTAATTGGCGATGAAAACGGAATTAAACAAGTGGTTCTTTCCACAGTAAATGGTGAAGAAAAGGAAACAATTGATGTAGATGCAGTCATCTGTAATTATGGGTTTGTTTCTTCACTTGGACCGATTAAAGAATGGGGTCTTGAAATTGAAAAGAACTCCATCCTTGTAAATTCAAAAATGGAAACGAATACACCAGGTATTTATGCTGCTGGAGACATTTGTACGTATGATGGAAAAGTGAAATTAATTGCTTGTGGTTTTGGTGAAGCACCAACTGCAGTTAACAATGCAAAAACATACATCGATCCAAAAGCAAAAGCACAGCCATTACACAGTTCTTCAATGTTTAAGCAATGAACCAAAAAGCGGAAGCGCCTCGT
>NZ_JBCNAC010000158.1:0-5161 GCF_050477885.1 Neobacillus rhizosphaerae | reverse complement strand
ATTTGACCCGAGGGGCTAGGCGCTGGAGCTAGATTCAAAACAAAAGGCGTCCAATGGGCGCCTTTTTTCTTGTCCTAGCATTCCTCCGGAGTTCCTGTAGCAGTTGCTGTTCTAAAAGAAGAACCGCATCCGCATGAAGCGATGGCATTCGGGTTATCAATAGTGAAGCCCCCACCCATCATAGACTCTTTATAATCAATTTTTGTCCCTTGGAGGATAGCTGCACTTTCTTTATCAACAAGTACTTGAATCCCATGCTGTTCGAGTTGAAGATCATTTTCATTTACCTCATGATCAAAGCCCATCCCGTAGGATAATCCGCTGCATCCGCCCCCTTTTACGCTAACACGTAAGAGTGCACCTTCTTCCTCGTTATGCTTCATCATTTCTTTAATATGAAGTGCTGCTGCTTCAGAGAGTATAACAACTTCCTTACTCATACAATTTCCCCACCTTTATCTGCGCTTTTAATATAGTATATACACTACAGATTGAGGACTCAACTGTTTAGATTCACATACTATAATCTATTCTACTTAAGAAAAAAAGGAAGCGGCTTGCTCCCTTAAGTTAAAACATCGGATTTTCCTCTAGATATTGGTATATATTATCAACCAATTCATCTGGTGTGTTACCAGTAACGACCTCTCCGTTGACTAGAGCATAAAGTGTGGTTGCACATTTCCCGCAATATCCGAGACATCCATATTCAATAATATCCAAGTCAGGATCTTTTTGTAATTTTTCAAGTGCCTTTTGAGCACCATTTGCCAAGTTACTTATACAAAATTCAATGATAGGCTGAATCACTAGTTTCACCTCTCCACACCTAGATATGCTACTCTATTTCAACCTCCTCGTCAATTACCATGTTCTAGGGTTCACTGTCAAGAATAGCATGAAAAATGTTGTTATTTGTACACATTTTAGTTATACTCGTATGTGGTAAAGAAACAGATTATTATTCTAATATTTTAAAACTGCAAGCGCTAACCATTTTTTATGAAAAACCGGATAAACAAAGGGGAATTAAAGATGAAAAACCTTGTCATTCTCGGTGGTGGATACGGCGGGATGAAGATGTTAAACGAACTTCTTCCAAATCATTTACCAGAGGACGTAACAATTACACTTGTTGACCGAGTCCCTTACCACTGCTTAAAAACGGAATACTATGCATTAGCCGCTGGAACGATTTCCGATAAAGAAATCCGTGTTGCTTTTCCTGAACATCCTCGTTTAGTCGTAAAATACGGCGAGGTCATCGGGATCAATACGACTGATAAAAAGATAGAACTAAAAGACGCTGAAGCAATTAGCTACGATGATTTAGTCGTTGGTCTTGGCTGCGAGGACAAGTATCATGATGTTCCAGGTGCAGATCAATTTACCTATAGCATACAGAGTATTGATAAATCACGTCACACTTACTCTGTTTTAAACAATCTCGGACCTGGTTCTGTTGTAACGATTGTCGGTGCTGGTCTAAGTGGAGTAGAGTTAGCTAGCGAATTAAGTGAAAGCCGAGAAGACCTAAAGATCAAATTATTTGATAGAGGGAACCATATTTTATCCTCTTTTCCTGAACGTTTAAGTAAATACGTGGAAAATTGGTTTGTTAAAAATAACGTGGAAATAATTAACAATTCAAACATCACCAAAGTAGAAGAAAAGAAGTTATACAATCACGATGTTCCTATCGATTGTGATGTAATTGTGTGGACGGCGGGCATTCAAGCAAGTAAAATTGTCCGCGACATGGACGGGGAAAAAGATCGTATGGGACGATTAGTCCTTACTCCACTTCATCATTTGCCAAATGATGAACACGTGTTTGTTGTCGGTGACTGTGCAAGCCTTCCACATGCTCCTAGTGCTCAATTGGCTGAAGGACAGGCGGAGCAAATTGTTGAGGTTTTAAAAAGGCGCTGGAAAGGCGAAGAGCCACCTGCATCTTTCCCTCCAATTAAATTAAAGGGAATCCTCGGCTCTCTTGGCAAAAAACATGGGTTTGGATTGATGGCGGATCACGCCATTACCGGACGTGTGGCCCGTTTATTGAAATCAGGAATCTTGTGGATGTACAAATTTCATAATGGATAATGGAGATGAAGCATTCCACCGAGGAATGCTTCTTCTTTACATGGCTTGATAGCCGTATTTTTCTAGTTCTGAGAAGATAGTTTTTAAGCGAGGGTTTCCTTCACCGACAACTTTATCTTTAATCACGACGACCGGATAGAACATGTCGTCCTCGATTACTCTTTGAGCAAAAGTAAGTTTCTCCTCATCATCAGTAGGCTGATGAATATCTACATAGACCATTTTAAAGGGCTGATTAGGAAACTTTCTTGCAATAGCAGCTTCAAGCCATTCGAAGGTTTCTTTTGAAGAAGGTAGATTCACACAACTAGGACATAATTGTTCAGCACCATAAAGAACGATTTCCACTTCAATTCTACTCATGTATACTTCCTGCCTTTTTTTCTTTTATTGTACTTTATATTTACTATAAAAACTAAGAAAATGTCTTTAAATGTGTACTTTACTAATTTCTGAGAATGGATTTTTAACACTAATGACATTATAATATAAGTAGGAAAGGAGTCGATTAACAGTGGAAGAACAACAAATGTTTGAACAAGTTCAAGAAGTATTAGATAAATTACGTCCATTTCTTCTTCGCGATGGCGGGGATTGTGAATTAGTAGATGTAGAGGATGGTATTGTTAAGCTCCGCTTATTAGGTGCTTGCGGAAGCTGCCCAAGTTCAACAATCACATTAAAAGCTGGAATTGAAAGAGCATTATTAGAAGAAGTTCCAGGCGTTGTTGAAGTAGAACAAGTATTTTAATAAATTGTTAAAGCGATTGCCAAGGTGGCAATCGCTTTATTTATGCTATTAAGCTCTGACTAAGGGTTTCCAGTCCTTATTCACCAATGTCTTCGGTTCGTTTCCCTCTATCACCGCTTGAATATTTGCCAAACAGAGCCTCATCATTTCCATCCTTGTTTCCACACTAGAACTTCCGATATGTGGCAATGCCACAACATTAGGAAGCTGTAATAACGGATGATCTGCCCCAATTGGTTCTTTTTCAAACACATCAAGACCCGCACCAGCAATATCTCCTGCAACTAATGCATCAAATAGGGCCTGTTCATCAACAACGGGACCTCTTCCAGCATTAATAAAAATAGCAGACTGCTTCATTTTCTTAAACATATCACGGGTAAACATATTTTTCGTTTCACTCGTAAGCGGGGTTAGGCAAACAATAAAATCCGATTTTTCTACTAATTCATCAAGGCTTACGTACACTGCTCCAAGCTGTTGTTCAACAGCTGTCTTACGTGTTCGGTTATGGTACAGAATATTCATCTCAAAACCAGTTGCACGTTTTGCTACCGTCTCACCGATTTTCCCCATACCAACAATACCAATTGTTTTATGATGAATGTCATGTCCAGCTAATAACAATGGACTCCAGCTTTTCCATTTGCCGTCTTTCACAAACTCTGCAGCTTCCATTAATCTTCTTGCTGTCGCCATAAGCAGTCCAAAGGTTAAATCAGCAGTCGTATCCGTTAACACATCGGGTGTATTGCATACTGCGACTCCTTCTCTGCTGGCAGCCTTAAGATCAATATTGTCAAAACCCACAGCAAGGTTTGCGACTACCTTTAACTTCTTTCCAGCGGTTAGAATACTTTCATCAATGGAATCTGATAGCATAGTAAGCAGTGCATCCGCCTTTTTTGCTTCGGTAAGGAGTAAATCTTTTGGAACAGGAATATCCTCATGTTCCCACATGTTCACTTCATAGTTTTGCAGTAGTGGGTTTACAACTTCGTCTGGAAGCTTCCGTGTAATAAAAACGTATGGCTTCATGCTGCATTCACTTCCTTAATTATTCTGAATCACATTATTATTTTACCATACGATTTTTAAAACATTGTTCCACAAGTTTGAATACTATAAATTATTTTCTAAGCCACTCCAGTTGGGGGAGGTTTAACCGGCGAACTGGTGCCCCAGCCATTTGGAAGAATCCAGCTAAAAACCGTTCGTACTCACTTGTTTGCCGTAATATTTTGCTTAAGTTTTCCTCTAATACTTTCTTATCCTGTTCGGAACGAGTGATGTAATAGCTTTCAATACAATCATAATAGTGAAGTGGAAAAATCAATCGGGAATATAACAACCTCCAGGAAAAGGATGTTAATGGGGAAACACTTTGGTATTCGTTAAAAAACTGTTTTAAATCTACATCATAGGTTTGGATATTGCGGAAATATCTTTCCCTTGTCCATTCAGCTAAGTCCCGGCTGCGGTGATCAAAAACCCAATCAAAGGGATTTTTAATCATATATTGACCACCCCATGTTTGCTGTGTAAAACGTTCATGACAAACAGTCCCACCATCTGTTTCTGTAGGCTCATCGTCAAGCTCCGAATCAACCAAATATTGAATTGCATTCTCCGTTAATCCTAAGTAGTAAGGGAATGAATCAATGAACATCCTTTCGAATTCGTCTTCTGGTGTTTGGAAAAGCAGATTGTTCCACACTTTCTCCATTTGTTCGAGACGCTTTTCCCATAAAGATTTCCATTCCCCAATTCTGCTCGACCTTTCGATTTGAAAGGGAACCCTGCGGCCACGTTCGTGAAATTTAGCTAGCTTTCGTCCTAATTTGATTTTTCGCTGTTCTTCCATTTGCCGATTGGCTAACACACAATATTTATTTTGCTCCCAGGTGGTAATTAACTGACCTTCCTTAGTTGGCAAGAAGATGGGAACATATTGATCGCCATAATTCCTTAAATGTTCCGCAATTTTCTCAAGCTCCGTCACATCTGCTTCTTCCCTGCCAGAAGGTTTCGAAACTAAATACAACCAGCCATTCCCTCTCAGCGCATCATACCTATCTAATTTCACATATTCTTCTACAGTAACCCCATATTGATTCTCAAGCAATTTTTGAAGCATACCTTCACCTCGTCTCTAGACATCTACTTCTATTTACCTCATATATATGTATGGGCATTCAAAAACTTGTTTCCTCCCTTGTTTTTTAAAAAGCTATGTTAAAGAACATTGATGATTTTTATCTCCTGTTGGTTGGAGCGGAAGACGCGAAGACTCCTGTGGGAGTATGG
>NZ_JBCNAC010000157.1:0-689 GCF_050477885.1 Neobacillus rhizosphaerae | reverse complement strand
CAACAGGCAAGTTTAACAGAACTTTAAAAAGAATAGCGGAGTTTGGTGAAGGAAATAATAAAATTTTGGCTTACTCCTTTTACATAAAATTGCATATCTTATGGAAAAAGAGTATATATATAGTGAAAATCCAAAGAAAAGGTGATCAGAGGATGGCAGACCACAAAAAAGTAGATCTCACTGAAGAAACAGCTCGCAGATGGCTAAAGGAAAGAGGCGTTGAAGTTCAGGATATGGCTGATTTAGTCTTCTTTTTGCAGGAAAAGTACCATGAAAACCTCAAAATGGAAGACTGTATAGCAAACGTGGAACGTGTTCTTTCTAAACGTGAAGTTCAAAATGCCATAATCACAGGAATACAGCTTGATATGCTTGCAGAAAAAGGGATGTTAGAGGAACCTCTTCAATCGATCATTGGATCCGACGAAAGTCTTTATGGGGTAGATGAAATCTTGGCGTTTTCTATTGTGAACGTGTACGGCTCCATCGGTTTTACAAACTATGGATACATTGACAAATTAAAGCCCGGGATTTTAGCGCACTTAAATGATAAATCCACCGGTGAATGCCATACATTTTTAGATGATATCGTCGGCGCCATCGCCGCGGCTGCCTCAAGCCGACTGGCACACCGTGCCGCACGGCAAGAGGAGGAAAGAGAAAAAGAGAAATAAGAAAAGCGCAAGCGC
>NZ_JBCNAC010000156.1:0-914 GCF_050477885.1 Neobacillus rhizosphaerae | reverse complement strand
GACAATTCTCGAAGTCGATTTTTATACTTTCTGATTAAAATTGGGGACAGTCCCCCGCTCCTTTAAAGCGGTGAGGGACTGTCCCCTTTATAGTTTCCATTGGTCTAGGGTATCAACAACAAAGGTTGGTTGGCGCTCATAGCCGGTGAGCAATTCTTTTGTGGTGACTCCTGTATGGACTAGTAAGGTGTCCATTCCTGCATTCATTCCAGCTAATATATCTGTATCATAATAGTCTCCAACCATCAATGTTTCTTCTTTAGAGGTTCCTAAAACCTTTAACGCTTGTTCCATAATAATCGACTCAGGTTTGCCAATAAAAATCGGTTTGGTTTGGGTAGAAACGGAAATAACAGATGTTAGGGAACCATTCCCCGGTAATAGCCCTCTTTCAGTTGGGATTGCTATATCACCATTAGTCGAGATAAAGGAAGCTCCGTTTCGTACGGCTAAACAAGCAACAGCTAATTTTTCATAGGTGATTTCACGGTCTATGCCAACAACGACAAAATCTGCCTTTTCCCCAGCAAATGAAAAACCTTTTTCTTCCATAGCTGTCTGTAACCCTTCTTCACCAATAACATAAACAGTTGCATCCTTTTTTTGTTCATAAATGAAATTTGCGGTTGCCTGACTCGTTGTAAAGACCATTTTTTCTTCGGCTGGAATATCAAAACTAACCAGTTTCTCAGCCACCTGGGCAGGCGTTCTTGATGAATTATTTGTGACAAACAGATACGGTATTCCCTTGTCTCGGAGATTTTTGACAAAATCAGAGGCAGCTTCAATCCGCTCCGATCCTTTATACATGGTTCCATCTAAATCAATTAAGTAGCCTTTATACTTTTTCATATTATCACTCCCTTTGTATTTTTCCCTAAAATAATAAGAAATGCGCAAGCGCCTTGATCAGC
>NZ_JBCNAC010000155.1:0-6963 GCF_050477885.1 Neobacillus rhizosphaerae | reverse complement strand
GGCGCTGGAGCTGGACAGTTCTCGAAGTCGAATTTTAAACTTTCTTATTATGTAAAAAGAAAAAGGTTGACTGCGTCAACCTCTAATTAGTTTTTAAATGCAGAAACAGGCCCTAGTTCATTGGCTAGATACTCCCGAACATTTGCTACGAAAGTGACCAATTCATGAAGATAGGCTGAAAACTGCTTGTTAAGCTCTATATGATCGATACTAATATAGTCCTGTACAAGGTTTTTACGATAGTGAATAAGAATTTTTAAACTTTCTCCTGTTTTAGCCGTAATGACTTTTTCATCGACTAAGATATCGATAATGTCTTCATAGCTTCCAGGATCACGCATGATAAATCCGTCAATCATTGCATTTCCAACATCTAAAACTGACTCAATCATCATTTGATTTAATCGTTCTAAAGCCGCTTTTTCTAAGGATGATGACCAATTTTTTTGCTGTGAAAAGAGGTGAATGAGTTCTTCTAAATAAATTAATGTTGCTTCTATTTTTTCCCTGTCTACAAAATACATAGGGTCCCACTCCTTTTTCTAAGTTGCAATAGCTGATACCAACGCTGTAGGTCGTGCATAAAAATACCCTTGTGCCAAGTCCACATTGTTTCTTGTTAGTACGGATGCCTCGTTTTCATTTTCGATTCCTTCCGCTACAACTAGGGAGCCCGCTTCCCTAGCTACTAGCATCAACCCTTTTAGCATGGATTCTTTAATGGAATTTTTATCTATATTTTGTATAACTGAACGATCAATTTTAATAATATCTGGCATGATGTCACTAATAATACTCAAACTAGAATACCCAGCACCCGTATCATCCATAGCAATTTTATAACCCATTAAGCGCAGCATTTTTATATTATAGATAAAGTTTTTCAGGCCTTCAATTGAATCATTTTCCGTTACCTCAATGGTAATCTGACGAGGGGGTATTTCTTTATATTGCTGCATTAACTTTTTAAGATCGCGGGTAAAACGGATATTTCCAAGCGTGAGCGGTGTACAGTTCACAAATATATCTTTCCTGCACTTGGCAGCTTTTATTTGTTCAAGCACCTTTTCTAACACAATCATTTCTAAGTCATATAGCAAGCCTGTTTGCCTTGCTACCGAAAACAACGGTAAAGGGCTTTCGAGAACCGACCCTGTTGGACCACGGGTGAGCATCTCCCACGCGCGTACTTCTTTCGTAGCCACGTCTATGATTGGTTGTGCTAATAATTTTATATCTTTTTTTGAAATAATCCTTTTCATTAAGTAAACCATTTCATTAAATTCAGATTTCACGCGTTTTTCAGCCATGGCAATAGCCTGTCTTTGAGCTCTTCCAATTGAATCCTGAATGGATAAATGTTTTTTTTCTACAAACATATAGCCAGTCTTAAACATTGGCTGTAGGTAAGGATAAGCCATATGCAGGCTATGCTCCACGCTATAAACTATTTTCCTCATCGCTAAATCAATCTCAGAGAGAGAATGACGTGTATAATCTACTTTTATGTATAACGTTAGTCCATCGCCGTAAAAATCATCAAGGGTAATCACATCTTGCTTGTCTATTTCTTTCTCCACAGCCAAGCGAAAGAATTTTTTTGTATGTTTGATAAAATGATGGCTTTGGGACTGTCCTAATTGCTCTAATAATTCACTCATATCATTTAAATGAAAGAAAACAACAGCTACCTCGTGTCCTTCTTGAAAAGTAGCTTTTACCCCTTCTAACACAGGATTTCTTACTATAAATTGGGGAGGATAAAAGCGCATGGATGAGAGAGGTAAGACAATCTTTCCCCATTTCAATACACTTTTGACCTTTTCTTTGTACCGACGGACCATTAAATTCATCCCTCTCAGAAGCCAACATACATGATTTACGTATATTGTAGCATAATTTGACATCATTCGTGTTTTTTTTAACCATAAATTTCTAGTAAAAAATCACGGAATATTCTTTACTCCCCTCCGTCCCATTTATTTGTTACTATATAGAAGATGTCAGTTTTAATTAAAGGAGACCATTTCATGAAAGAACGCTTTTTCCTATACGATGATACAGAAAATACGAAAACAAGATTTGTTAGCTTTGTTGGAGAAAACCAGCGATTTGATTTAGCTATTGTCCAAAGTGACCGTCATTATGGAAAGCATTTGGTCCTTGATATGCAAGGAAACCGCTTTGCTATTATTGGATTGGATGATTTACAAGAAGAGGGATATTTAGAATATGCTTTTCAGTTAAGTGAAGAAGATGCCGAGGAATTACGCGGCTTTTTGATGGAGTTAATTTAAGTTTCATAAATACACACTTTTTTTCAAATAATAGGGGGTAAAGGAGTGTGTTCATCATGGCAGATAAAGATTCTGAGCAGTATAATGATTTCTCGAATGTGGAAGCTCAAAGGAACTTCTTAACGGTAGAGGATCTTCCAGAAGGCGCTTACGGATCTCCGAGGGGTAAAAATGCTCCTGTTGAGAATAAAAGCACCCCTTGGGAAAAAGGACAGCGCTACTACAGTGCATTTAATTATGAATATAAATCACTCCATGAAGATTTGCCTAGACAGATGGACGGGGCACACCCGCCACATGATGACCCTGAAACAGACAAACAGGCTCCCTATAATGAATAAAAACCAATGGAAAAGTAAAAAGAGGTTGACACAAGTCGACCTCTTTATTTTTTCACTTTTTTCAATACAAAGTATGCACAGCCAAAGTTGCAATATTCATAAAGGTACTCACTTAACGTGCTAATTTTTGTATCAAAAGTAGCTTTTTGGTTTTGGTCATCAAAGAACCCTTTCAGGCGCAGCTGCCCATATCCCCAATCTCCTACAATATAATCATACCTAGATAAAATATCGCTATACCTTGATTTAAAGGCCTCTTCATTATACCCATCCCGATATTCCTGGAGAATTTCATAAAAGATATTGTTTATTACGATCATATTATTCACCTCAGTTATCCCAGCCATTTCCTACTATCCATTATAACCGATTCACCATCAATTACTAAGAAAAAAAAACGTAACATTGGCCATTCTAATAAAAGGAGGTGTTTATGTTGAAAAAATTAATCGTAATCGCTGGATTATGTACTATAACTGCATTAACTGGGTGCACAAAGGATACGGGAAATCGAGATGTATATGAAGAAAGCGGAAATACCATTAATGTTAATAATAAACGACATGAACTCTACAATGAAGGCGCAAGCCGAGGAGTTCGTAATGTTAGCGACAATTATGGATTTGTCCGTCATCAGAAGAGCCCCATTATGAATGATAACACGGCTAATGATGGCTATACAGCGTTAGACCGTGAACAGCTTGCCAATATTATTAGTAAATATAGTGTAAATGTTCCTAACGTTAATGACGCAGCCACACTTGTTACTGATCAAGAAGTGTTGATTGCCTATGTTACCGATTCAAAAGATCGGAATATGACTGCTGACCAGGTGAAGAAAACCGCATTTTCAGTCGTTCCAAGATACTATCACGTATATGTAACGGATAATAAAGCGCTAATGCGCGATGTTGAAAATTTAGCCAATCTTGACTCTACAAGCCGCAATGCCCGTCATGCCGTTACTGAACTGATCACACAAATGAAAAAATCCCCTCAGGGTATGCGTTTGAGTGACAGCGAAAACGAAAATGGTGAAACGCCTGATGATATGGATATCAAAAGGATTAATATGCATAAGCGTTAAAACTACAAGAGAGAGGTTGACATCCGTCAACCTCTCTCTTCCCACTTTTTATGCTTCCTTGGCTTCTTTCTCACCAAGTAATTGCTTGTGTTTCGCTGCTGCGTTCACTTGTTCATCTGCATGGTAAGAGGAACGGACAAGTGGACCTGCTTCACAATGGCTAAAGCCCTTACTGATGGCAATCTGCTGTAATTCCTTAAATTCATCAGGGCTATAATACTTCTCAACCTTTAGATGACTTTTCGTCGGCTGCAAATACTGACCTATCGTCATAATATCTACATGATTCGCTCTTAAATCATCCATTACTTCCAAGATTTCTTCTTTTGTTTCTCCGATGCCAATCATTAAACTTGATTTAGTTGGAATGCTTGGCTGCATTTCTTTCGCACGACGGAGGAACTCAAGCGAGCGATCATATTTAGCGCGAGCTCTCACTCTTGGTGTTAAGCGTCTAACGGTTTCGATATTGTGATTAAGGATATCTGGTTTCGCATCCATTAATAGTTGTAGATTTTCTTCTTTCCCACCCATATCAGAAGGAAGTACTTCAATACTAGTGAATGGGTTTTTACGACGAATGGCACGAACCGTTTCAGCAAAAACAGCTGCCCCACCGTCCTTTAAATCATCACGTGCAACGGCTGTAACTACCACATGTTTTAAGTTCATTAATTGAACGGAGTCGGCCACTCTTTCAGGCTCTTGCAAATCTAATTCAGTTGGTAAACCGGTTTTAACCGCACAGAAACGGCATGCGCGCGTACATGTATCACCTAGAATCATAAAGGTTGCTGTACGTCTTACTGCCCAGCATTCGTGAATATTAGGACAACGGGCCTCTTCACAAACTGTATGAAGATTTTTTTCACGCATCATTTTCTTTAACCCTGTGTATGACTCATTGGTATTTAGCTTTATTTTTAGCCAGTCAGGCTTTCGTAGAATCTCTTCTTTTTTACTCATTATGACACCCCTTGAATCCCATTAGTATGTATGGTGAGTGAGTTCTTCTTTGTCACTTTACCATACTAGAAAAGGAACGACAAGCAAGGAGTTTTTTATTATATTACCAATTATTAGCCATAATGAAATGACTCAATATCCATAAACTAAACTTGTACATTAATTGGGAAGGAGGATTCCTGTTGCGGGCTGTTCTGATTATTGGTACTTTCCTTTTATTCTTCACCTCTTCTTTTGCAGTAAGGAATGCTCATGCGGAGGAACCCGATCCATATAAGGAAAGAATGAAATTATATAAAAAGGTTGAAACGGTCACACAAATTCCATGGTATTATTTAGCAGCCATTGATCAATACGAAAGAAGCATCCGACAGGTACGCAAAGACTTGCCTAAACCAGATAGTGTAATCGGAATCTACTTTCGTCCTGAGGAGTGGGCCGGACTGACCAATCCAAACTCGGAAGAAGAAAACCCTGCTGCTATCCAGTTTTTCAATGGAATGGGTGTGGATGGGGATGGTGATGGAAAAGCAAGCTTTAAAAGCGATGAGGATGTTTTATATGCATTTGCCCATTATCTTCTTTCTTACGGTGTTGATCCTGATAATATAAAGATTGGACTATGGAATTACTACCATCGTGATAAAACGGTCGGAATTATTGCTGGTAAGGCAAAAATATATCGCCACTTTGGACGGCTTAATTTAGATACTCAAGTATTCCCAGTACCTATTCGTAGCAATCATAGCTATAGAAGTACTTGGGGAGATGCAAGAGGTTGGGGTGGGAGAAGAATTCACGAAGGAACGGATATTTTTGCAGGCTACGGCGTTCCTGTTCGAGCTACCAACTATGGCATTATTGAAATGAAGGGCTGGAATAAGTTTGGCGGCTGGAGAATCGGTATTCGTGATATTAATAATACGTATCATTACTTCGCCCATTTAAGCGGGTTTGCTAAGGATTTAAAAGTTGGGCAGATTGTAGAGCCAGGAATGGTCATTGGTGGTGTTGGAAGCTCTGGATACGGCCCGCCAGGAACCTCAGGAAAATTCCCTCCGCACTTACATTATGGTATGTATAAAGACAATGGAATAACCGAATGGTCGTTTGACCCTTATCCACATTTAGCCAAATGGAAACGTCTGGAACGGATAAGTATAAGAAAAAAATAGAGGCTGACCCTAATCAGCCTCTTTCTACTTTCCGGACTTTTTCGTTTCGGATTTAGTTTTGGTGTCGGTATTCTTTTCTGGTACTTGAATAGATGGAGTGATGCTTCCTCCACCGCCATTGTAGAATTGTGGAACCTCCCCATGGACCAACGATCCACCTACAGGTATGCTTTGTTTTAATTTGGTAATTTTCGTTGCAAACGGAGTAATAATCTGAACGGACACTTGTATATCTACAGAAACCTCCACCCATGTATTATTGATCCCCATTTCCTTTGTTTGGATATGGACATCCGGTTCCACTTCACCAATGGCATGAAATTTGACTGGTATTTTCGGTCCAATATTCCCCAACAGGGAAATATTCGTTGCTTGCCCTAATGGTACATACCAGACAATTCCATCATCCTTTTCCGTATTTTCCGTTTCGATTTCAACATCCGTTTCTAGTAAGGAAATTTCGCCCCTTTTGGCTGTTTTTAAATTCTTTTGAATTTGTGCAGTAGTTTCAGCTAACACACGATTGATTAAATCTGTATTTAATTGAGCATTTTCCCCTGTTCCATTGCTACTCGGGAGGATTTTAATAACCTCATTATTATCCCCCACATTTGTTGTTCGCTTGGTAATGGCACGATTAATGACAAGAGAAGCAATATTCCGCGTTTCTGATTCAGCATATCGCATTAAGGTGGGCTCGATCCCCTTATTAACAAGCCATAAGCCAGTGGCAGTTGAAAACAGAAAAAAAACAAAGGTCAGTAGCATGACATATCGGAAAGGCAGCGGTCCACGCTTAGGAAGACGCCGGCGTAATTTTCTCAAGAACAATCACCCCTTCATGCTATATGTATGCAAGGAAAAGGTGAACTAGCCCAATTAAAATCCTTTGTTCAGAGTATCTGATACAGATAAGAAAAACTCAATCGCCTTGGACGGTACCAAACAAGAAGTCTGGTCGATTTTGCGGAGCGCGGACAGAGATTTATTCGCACGTAAGCGTAAAAAAATCCTAAGCCTTTAGTAGCCAGGCAACCTTGCTATGCGCATTAGAACTTTCTTCTATTTACCGTTGGCGCACTTTTCCCCTTGCCACG
>NZ_JBCNAC010000154.1:0-33240 GCF_050477885.1 Neobacillus rhizosphaerae | reverse complement strand
GAAGGTCGCATAGAAGCAGTCTATGAGCCATATCTGGCAGAAAGAAAAAGAAAAAGGTCGCATAGAAACGATCTATGAGCCCAAACTGGCTGAAAGAAAGAGAAAAAGGTCGCATAGAAACGGTCTATGAGCCCAAACTGGCTGAAGGAAAGAGAAGAAGGTTACATAGAAGGAGTCTATGAACCCAAGTTATGTACCAATATATTTCCTAACATAAATATAGGAGACGCACCATATACATAGGATAAATTAATAGGACAAGTATATAAAAATTAATAAATACAGATGGTGCAAAATATATATAAAGGAATAATTTAACTAAGGTCTGCCCATACTGATTGACAAACAGTTTTTGAAGTGAGGGGTTGTAAAATGTTGTATCTTCATGATGTTTGGGTAAATTGGTTTGAAGGAGAAGAAAACGGTTATAATGTATGCCACTTTCATGAATGGCGTAAGGATGATGGAGTGGAATTGTTGGACCAAGTACCACTTTTAAAAATCGAGCCGATTCTATTTAACTACATCGAGAATGATTTATCAGAATTACCTCAACAGCTCCTAGATGATATTTTTCAGAAAGCATATTTAAGGAAAAACCATGAAAGAGTCCAGCTTGATTATTGTTTCGTTGTAACAGACGGAACAGGGATTTTAGCAGTAGATACAATTGGCTATACCATCCCCATTCGAAAAAGCAGACTAATTCCAAGACAGGAACAGCTTGTTTACGAAATGATTAGTCAGCATGAAGCTAAAAAATATCATTTTTATGGACAACCGAAAACAAAGGATTTTCATATTCTTTCACCTGAACCAGATTTGATGAGAGGATTGACGAGAAAGGAACGACAGTTAAAGCAACTATTGTTCATGGCACTTGATCAATTGCTTTCATCGAATAATGAAGCAGAGGTAAGGTATTGGTTTACAGAATGGTGTCCTGAGAAATATTCTACTATTCAAGAATTGAATTTTGAGGAAGCATGGGAACAGCTATTTGAGGAAGCAAAGTACGGCTGGTCTAAACGGCATGAAACCTTTTGTGAAAATTTAATTAAGGGACAGCCATTTTTTGAGAAGCTTTGGGAAATGGAGCATGGTCCTAAAGTAAACTAAAAGCCTGATCCAAAAGGAATAAATCCTTTTGGATCAGGCTTTTGTTTTTTTACTTTATTTTCTCTTTCGGCCAAGACCCATGGCGTTTTCCATCTTTTTAAGAGTCTTGTTTGCCACTATGTTTGCCTTTTCTGCTCCGCGATCTAAAATTTCATCCAGTTCACTTGATTCCATTAAGTTATAATATTTCTCTTGAATTGGTTTAAAGACATTAACCACTACATCAGCTAAATCACCTTTAAACTCTCCATATCCTTTGCCAATATACATTTCCTCAATTTCAGCAATAGGTTTCTTAGCCAAAATTGAATAAATGGAAAGCAGATTGGAAACACCAGGTTTATTTTCTTTATCAAATTTGACAATTCCCTCTGAATCCGTAACAGCGCTTTTTATTTTTTTGATAATCTGTTTAGGTTCATCTAAAGGAGTAATAAAAGACTTTTGATTTGGGTCTGATTTACTCATCTTTTTGGTAGGCTCTTGGAGTGACATAATTCGAGCGCCAATTTTAGGAATACTGATTTCAGGTACAGTAAGGATATCATTGTATTTTTTGTTAAATCTTTCTGCTAAGTCACGTGTTAATTCCATATGTTGCTTTTGATCCTCGCCGACTGGAACAAGATCTGTGTTATACAATAAAATATCTGCCGCCATTAGTGGAGGGTAGGTCAATAGACTAGCTGAAACCGCTTCTTTACCTGTAGATTTGTCCTTAAATTGTGTCATTCTTTCTAATTCTCCAATATAAGAGACACATTGCATCATCCATCCTGCTTGAGCGTGTGCGGGTACCTCTGATTGGATAAATAAAGAGGCCTTGTTTGGATCAATCCCAACAGCAATATATAGCGCAGCTAAACTTCTAATATTTTTACGAAGTGTCACTGGGTCTTGGGGAACTGTTATGGCATGTTGGTCTACGATACAAAAGTAGCAATTATATTCATGTTGCAACTCAACAAATTGCATCATTGCCCCTATATAGTTCCCGAGTGTAATCGTACCACTTGGTTGAATACCAGAAAAAATTGTTTTCATGAAATTTTCCTCCTAAAAAATATATAAAAAAAACCATTCGTCCCTATCATTTATAGGGACGAATGGTTCGCGGTACCACCCTAAATTACTCATTTGAGTCACTCAGTTCCAAACAGTTAGAAGCTATTTGGAGTCCTACTAACGTAAGGTATACGTCTATTCCTACTACTCCTATTTTCCTAAATGAAGGGTTCGGATAGAAGCTCAAAAGTCCATTCCGTATTCCTTCGTGTTTGTTTTCACCAGCCACAAACTCTCTTAACCGAATAAAAATACGTACTATTCTTTATCATCGCTCTACATCTATTTGATTAAGTTTTATTATAAATGAAGAACATAATCAGTTTCAAGTCTGCAAATAATAATAGAGGCATAGGGCTCCTAACATGAGTAATCCATTGACCAATCCGTAAAAAAGGAGGGGCTTTTGATCAATCGTAATCAATTCAGATAGTGCTGGAATTTCCTCGAACTTCCTCTTATTTTGCCCTCTTGTAAAGGCAAGATTAAAGGATTTCCCTATGACATCGTAAAAACCAGAATGAATCGTGTAAAGTAGCAACGAAATTAACAGGAGTATAGAGGAAATATAAAAAGTTATATTGATATAGCTAAGTAAAGAAATTTCTTTATTGGTAATGAAGGAAATTATTACTATTAACAATTGTGTTAGACCAAGAATAACAATTTTCTTCTTAAATATAGGATCCACTATATTACCTCCAAATCATTGATTTAATAAAGGAAACTACCGATTATTATACATAAAAATCTGTATAAGTCTAAATTATATCATAGCTATTTGTAATGATTACGTAAAAATTGTTTCTAATCTGTAAATTAAATTATAAAAAATAATGTACAATTAATTCAAAATATGTATAATAGAGAATGTAGTAATTTTTCAGAATAATAGAAAAGGGAGGTCTACAAGTGAAGAAATCAAAACTTTCACTACTTTTAGTTTTATCACTAGTACTTAGCATGTTCCTAGCAGCATGTTCAGGCGGCGGTGAGAAAAACGAAGGCAAAACCAAAAATGAAGGCAAAAATAATGCAGGCACTGAAGAGCAATTAGCGGATGAGCAAGTTCTTAATGTTTTAGAATCTGCTGAGATCCCAACTATGGACAGTGTAATGGCAGAAGACGTAATGGGCTTTACAATGTTAAATGCTACTAACGAAGGTTTATATCGTCTAGATGCAGACCAAAAGGTTGTTCCTGGTGTAGCTGATGGTATGCCAACATACAACGATGATAAAACAGTTTTAACTATCAAATTAAGACAAGATGCAAAATGGTCAAATGGTGACCCTGTAACTGCTCATGACTTTGTATATTCATGGCAACGTGCAATCAATCCTGATACTGCTTCACCTTATGGTCCATACTTCATGATGGGCAAAATCAAAAACGCAACTGAAATTTCTGAAGGTAAAGCAAAGCTTGAAGACCTTGGAATTAAAGCTCTTGATGATTATACATTGGAAATTACTCTTGTAAGAGCATTACCTTACATCGAGTCTTATATCACTTTCCAATTATTCTACCCACAAAACCAAAAGTTTGTTGAAGCACAAGGCGCTGACTATGCGAAGGATGCTGCTCACTTACTTTACAACGGTCCTTTCAAAATGACTAAGTGGGATGGCCCAACTGCTACTGAGTGGGTATTAGAAAAGAACGAAACTTATACAAATGCTAAAGACGTAACTTTAACAAAGATCAACTTCAACGTGTCAAAAGATCCACAAGCATCTGCTAACGCATTTACTGCTGGTGAAACTGACATTACACCAAAGCTTGCACAAGCTGCAATCCTTTCACAATATGAAGGATCTGATGAATTATTACGTTACCAAGAGCCATCAATCTGGTGGTTGAAAATGAACGAAAAGAACCCTGCATTGAAAAATAAAAACATCCGTAAAGCTATTGCATTGTCTGTAGACAAAAAAGCATTAGTTGACGATGTTTTAGCAAACGGTTCTATCGAAGCTGATTTCTTAGTACCAAAAGGTTTCGCTTTCTTAGATGGAAAAGATTTCCGCGATACTGCAGGCCAATGGTCTAAGACAAACAAAGAAGAAGCTAAGAAATACTGGGATAAAGGTTTAGCTGAACTAGGTGTTAAAGAAGTGAAGTTCACTTATGTAGGTCAAGACACTGAAACTGCTAAAACAACAGATGCATTCATTAAAGACCAGTTAGAGAAAAATCTTCCTGGATTAAAGCTTACAATTGAAAGCGTACCGTTCAAAATCCGTATCGCTCGTGAAAATAAATTCGAATATGATTTATTAATGGGTGGTTGGGGACCAGACTATGCTGACCCAATGACATATATGGATCTTTGGATCACTGGTGGAGAGCAACAACACATGGATTACTCAAATCCAGAATTTGATAAGTTAATCAAAGCTGCTAGTGAAGATTTAGTTGATAAGCCACAAGAGCGCTGGAAAGCATTACAAGATGCAGAAAAAATCTTGTTAGAAGATGATGCAGCAATTGCACCACTTTACCAACGTTCTGTAAACTTATTAATCAACCCTAAAGTTAAAGGTTTCGCTCACCATGCATTTGGTGCAGATTATAGTTACCAGTGGATTAAAATCACAAAATAGTAACTATACTAATCAAATAGAAAGAGAGTATATTTCATCAATATACTCTCTTTTTACCTGTATGAGAATTGTCGAAAAATGTTGAAGATTTCATCAATTAGGAGGTGTAGGCATGGCAAAATATCTCTTGCAACGTGTGATTTATATGTTAATTACACTTTTCATTGTTATATCAATTACCTTTTTCCTCATGAAATTAATTCCTGGAAGTCCATTTAATAACTTTGAAAAACTCTCAGAATTCCAGCGGACCCTTTTGCTAGAGAAATATGGGTTAAATGACCCCGTGCCTGTTCAGTTTATTAAGTATTTAGGTGCAATGGTAAAAGGTGATTTAGGAATTTCCTTTCAATTTGATAATACCCCTGTAACAGAACTTCTCGCAAATCGAATTGGACCATCCGCAACACTTGGATTGGAAGCCATGATTTTTGGTGCACTATTTGGAATTTTCCTTGGTGTAATTGCTGCATTGAAGCAAAATACCTGGTTGGATTATGGTTCTACGTTTATTGCAGTAGTGGGTAAATCAGTTCCATCATTTATTTTTGCTGGACTGCTTCAGTATTACGTTGCAGTTAAACTAGGTTGGTTACCAGTAATGTTTTGGAGAGGACCGGAGTATACCATCCTTCCAACTCTTGCGTTAGCTATGTTCCCTATTTCAATCGCAGCGCGGTTTATGCGTACTGAAATGATTGAAGTGCTAGGTTCTGACTATATAACACTTGCTAAAGCAAAGGGTGCAAGCTATTGGCAAATTAGTGTAAAGCATGCTCTTAGAAATGCCTTAATCCCAGTTGTTACTGTTTTGGGACCATTGGCTGTAGGTTTAATGACGGGTTCACTAGTTATTGAAAGAATCTTTGGTATTCCTGGCTTAGGTGAACAGTTTGTTAAATCAATCAGTGTGAATGATTACCCGGTAATTATGGGGACAAATATTTTATTTGCCGTTTTATTCGTAGTCATTATATTAGTCGTTGATATTCTGTATGGAATAATCGACCCACGTATTCGTATTTCGGGGGGGAAAACTAAATGAGCAATAAAGAAATGATCATCTCAAAGGATATGTTTGCTCCTGCTCATGTAGACCCATCAAAAAGTGAGAAAATTTCCAAGCCAAGTTTGAGTTTCTGGCAAGATGCTTGGATGCGTGTCCGTAAAAATAGGGGGGCGGTTATCAGTTTAGTTGTCCTTGTCATATTAATTTTAATGGCGTTCATTGGCCCTTTAATAACGCCATATGCATACGATACACAAACCACTAAACATAATAACCTTCCACCGCGTATTCAAGGTTTAGAAAATGTCCACTGGCTACCTTTTGATGGTACATTAATGCGGAGAGACGGTACTGAATATAACGCATATGAAGTTCGTAAAGTCGATGCCTATTATTGGTTTGGTACTGACAATTTAGGTCGTGATCTTTTTGCACGTGTCTGGAAAGGTACACAAGTTTCCCTTTTCATTGCCTTTATGGCGGCGTTAATTGATATGCTGATTGGTGTCACCTATGGTGCCGTTTCTGGATATTTAGGTGGAAAAGTCGATGGATTAATGCAGCGGATTATTGAGGTTATCGTTGGTATACCTAACTTGATTGTTGTTGTATTAATGATCCTTGTTCTTAAGCCTGGTATTATCCCAATCATTATTGCCTTAACAATCACTGGTTGGACTAGTATGGCACGTGTGGTACGTGCACAGGTATTAAAATTTAAGGGTCAGGAATTTGTTTTAGCAGCTAAAACACTTGGAGCCTCTGATAGCTCAATTATTTTTAAACACATGATACCGAATATGTTTGGTGTCATTATCATTAACACCATGTTCTCTATTCCTAATGCGATTTTCTTTGAAGCATTTTTAAGCTTCATTGGATTAGGTCTCCAGGAGCCGAATGCATCTCTAGGAACATTGGTAAATGATGGATATAAAGCGATGATTGCATTCCCATATCAAATGATCATTCCTTCCATTATGATTGCTTTAATTATGGTATGCTTTAACTTAGTAGCTGATGGATTACGTGATGCTCTTGATCCAAAAATGCGTGATTAAAAGGCGGGTGAACTGAATGGAGAAAATTTTACAAGTAAAAGATTTAAATATCTCATTCCATACATTTTCCGGTGAAGTTCAAGCGATTCGTGGGGTGAGTTTCGACTTATTAAAGGGTGAAACCCTCGCAATCGTTGGTGAATCAGGATCTGGAAAATCAGTAACAACTAAGTCAATAATGCGTCTACTTCCTGAACACAATTCAGAGATAAAAAGTGGTGAAATACTTTTTGACGGAAAAGATTTAACAAAGCTTAAAGATAGAGAGATGCAAAAAATCCGAGGAAAAGATATTTCAATGATTTTCCAGGATCCTATGACTTCTTTAAATCCAACTATGAAAATTGGCAACCAGATAATGGAACCGCTAATTAAACATCAAAATATGAGTAAGCATGCTGCAAAAGAAAGAGCCATTGATTTATTGAAGCTAGTTGGTATTCCAAAACCTGAAATTCGTGTGAACCAGTATCCACACCAATTCTCAGGTGGTATGAGACAGCGTGTTGTTATTGCAATCGCATTAGCATGTAATCCAAAAGTTCTTATTGCGGATGAACCAACAACTGCGTTGGACGTAACAATACAAGCGCAAATTCTGGAATTAATGAAAGATTTACAAAAGAAAATCGATACATCCATTATTTTCATTACACATGACCTTGGTGTTGTTGCCAATGTAGCCGATCGTGTTGCTGTTATGTATGGTGGAAAGATTGTTGAAATTGGAACGGCGGACGAAATTTTCTATAATCCACAACATCCATATACTTGGGGATTAATTAGTTCTATGCCTGACATGGATACACATGATGAGGAGTTATTCTCTATTCCGGGAACACCTCCAGATTTATTAGATCCACCAAAAGGTGATGCGTTCGCACCACGTAACCCATTTGTAATGAAAATTGACTTAGAGCAAGAACCGCCATTTTTTAAAGTTTCTGATACACACTATGCTGCTACATGGTTATTACATCCGGATGCACCAAAGGTTGAACCACCAGAAGCTGTAAAGAGACGTCAAAATCAATATGCTGGTAACGCAGGTGTGGCTACATTAGAAAAAGTGACCACTGGGCAATTCCCTGGAAAAAAGGAGGGAAAATAAATGGCTCAAGATAAATTACTTGAAATTAAAAGTTTAAAACAATATTTTAACGAGGGTAAAGCGAACGAAGTAAAAGCCGTTGATAATGTCTCTTTTGATATTTACAAAGGGGAAGTTATGGGACTGGTTGGTGAGTCTGGCTGTGGTAAGTCTACTACTGGGCGTACTATTATCCGCCTATACGATGCAACAGGTGGAGAAGTTTTATATGACGGTGTAAACGTTCATGGGAAAAAGTCTAAAAAACAATTAAAAGACTTTAACCGTAAAATGCAAATGATTTTCCAAGATCCATATGCTTCTCTTAATCCGAGATTAAAAATTGCTGATGTTATTGCCGAGGGAATTGATATTCATGGTTTGGCAACATCAAAGCAAGATCGTATGGACCAGGTATATCAACTGCTAGAAACAGTTGGTTTGAATAGAGAGCATGCCAATCGTTATCCACATGAGTTTAGTGGCGGTCAACGTCAACGGATAGGTATCGCAAGAGCACTTGCGGTTCAACCGGAATTCATCATTGCAGACGAGCCAATTTCAGCGTTGGATGTTTCCATTCAGGCACAGGTTGTAAATTTAATGAAGAAGCTGCAAAAAGAAAAAGGTTTAACCTATCTTTTTATTGCACATGACCTTTCAATGGTTAAGTACATTAGTGATCGTATTGGTGTAATGTACTTTGGTAAGATGGTTGAGCTTGCACCGGCAGAAGAGCTTTATAAAAATCCTCTTCATCCTTATACTCAATCATTATTGTCAGCCATTCCTGCTCCAGATCCAATCAGTGAGCGGACTAGAAAACGTAAGTCATATGATCCCGCTTCTCATAATTACGATGATAACGAAGCAGTTGAATTTAGAGAAATTACTCCAGGTCATTTTGTCTTATGCTCAGAAAAAGAGTTCAAACAATATCAGGCACAATCTAAGCATTAAAAAAAAACGATCTCGCTTTTAGAGATCGTTTTTTCCTTGTATTTATTTTCTTTTTCCACCAACAGGCTTCCAGCCTGTTTGGTATTTTGCACTCTCGTCTACATATTCACTTCGGTGTTTTCCACCGAACACTTTTTCACCAATACCGTTTGTAATAACACCCATTAAGGCAGTGATTCCCACAATTAATAAAGCAACTAGTGTTAAATCTGTTATGTACCCAGCCATGAAATAATCCCTCCATTTTTGCAAATCGAAATATTCATCAATCTTCTTAAATATCCCCCTACACCTTATTTTAAAAGAACTTAGGCTTTATTGAAAGAGTAAATGCTGAAACCTGGCAAAGTTTTATCAAAAATGTATGCGTTTTCATCTCTGGTTGTTAATTGAGAATAAAAACCTTATAAAATACTTAATACCGTAAAAAAATTGTTTATCAAAGAATTAAATTCCATATTATACATAGAAACCCACATAAAACAGGACATAATAAACGAACAATATTAAGTAGAAAATCAATTGATTTGGCAAAATTAATGGTGAATTCGTAAATTTATTGAAACTTTTCTCCCCATTATTCGTCTAATATAGTATGAGTTATGTTTTCTTTCCTTTCTATAATAATTGGAAAAAGGGATACCTTTTTCAGAATCAGTGGTGTATAATAATGATAGAAATTCCTTATTTATAATGATTTTAATTACAACTGTGTTACAATTATAAAATTTAAGTTAAAAATAGTTTTTTTTCTATATATCGATAAAAGTATTACATCCGTAAATAATAAAGGAGTGTGAACAAGGATGGTAACACTATACACTTCACCAAGTTGTACATCATGTCGTAAAGCAAAATCATGGTTAGAAGAGCATGAGATTCCATACACTGAAAGAAATATATTCTCTGAGCCTTTATCCATGGAGGAGATTAAAGCAATTCTTCGAATGACAGAAGATGGGACAGACGAAATTATTTCAACCAGATCGAAGACATTCCAAAAATTAAATGTCAACTTAGATTCCATGCCGCTTCAAGATTTGTTTGGATTAATTAAAGACAATCCAGGTTTATTGCGTCGACCTATTATTATTGATGAAAAACGATTACAGGTTGGCTATAACGAAGATGAAATCAGACGATTTTTACCAAGAAAAGTTCGCACATTCCAACTAAGGGAAGCGCAGCGGATGGTTAATTAAATCAAAAGACCTTCACATTAGGAGGTCTTTTTTGTTGTTTGAATCTAGCTACAGCGCCTAGCCAGTTTTCACCCTGAATAATCTACCTTGAGTATCTTGTAACAATCATGGCTTGATAAAGCGATGATTGTTACAGCTCGGGGTCAAATAACCTTCGGCAAGAAAAGTCAAAAGGCGGACTTTTCTCGCCGAAGAACATTTGCCCGTCGGGGCTGAACGAGGCGCTTCCGCTTTTTAATTTTAATCCAAAAAATTTGTTCTTTTAGAGGCATTTTGCTACAATATATTAACTATCATAATAATAACCGATAGGCATTATAATGGTTTTTTAGTTTTTAACCTTTTTTATTTCCCATATTAGTGCTTTTGTCATAAAATGAAAGTACAAGAATATTTCCTTTTTTAGAAGGCAAATAGGATGGATTATCTGCTTGGGGGTATTTTGTCCCTTCAATATGGTAAACGGAAGGGAGAGGTTATGATGGAGATTGAACGTATTAACGAAAATACAGTTAAATTTTACATTTCCTATGGAGATATTGAGGAAAGAGGATTTGACCGTGAAGAAATATGGTACAATCGTGAACGAAGTGAAGAACTCTTTTGGGAAATGATGGATGAAGTGCATGGCGAAGAGGAATTTGTTGTTGAAGGTCCGCTTTGGATACAGGTTCAGGCCCTTGAGAAGGGGTTAGAGGTCCTGGTTACTAAAGCACAGCTTTCTAAAGATGGGCAAAAGTTCGAGCTCCCACTTCCTAGTGATAAAATGAAAGATATTCCAGTGGATGATAAAATTGAGGAACTTTTAGACCAGCATTTCAATCCCACACATTTTGAGGAAGAAGAGATCCTCATAGAGGAAGAGACTTTAGAATTTCTTATCGTTTTTAAAGATTTTGAAGATATTATTATGCTTTCAAGCCGTCCAGGGTTAGATGATTTAGTGACTACACTTTATCATTTTGAAGGTAAATACTATCTATATACAGAATTTCCTGAAGATGTGTTTGAAGAGGATGAAATTGATGATATTCTAAGTATTTTACTCGAATATGGCTATGAAACACAGATAACCATTCATCGTATACAAGAATATGGGAAAGAATTAATCTCCGAAAATGTCTTTGCTGAGTTACGAAAACATTTTGGCTAGTATGCATACCGATTTCGATACTGAAATCGGTTTTTTTATCATGATTAAATAAGGTATATTTTGGCAGGTGAGAATTCTGAAAAACACAGTAAGGGTTGTTGTGTTTGTTGCCGTATTATCCGTACTATGGTTTTTCTTTCGGGACCAATTGCAAGGTGGAGTATTTGGATTTCTAAGTATTTTCATAACGTTTTCCGTCATTTTTATTGGGTTCGTTATTTTCTTAGAAAACCGACATCCTACTCAAACCATCACATGGTTAGTAGTATTAGGAAGCTTTCCACTAATTGGTTTTTTCTTTTACCTATTATTTGGACGTAATTACCGGAAGGAGAGAATGTTTAGGAAGAAGTATTTCTTAGATAAACAGGCTTTTCTTACTGTTGAAGGGGATGACGATCCAAGAAGTGAAGAAAAGCGCCGATTGCTTGGGGAGCACCAAGGGAGATTATTTACACTTGCTCATAAGCTTGGGAACAGCCCCATCTCTTTTGATACCTCTACAGAAGTACTGACCAACGGAGAAGAGACTTTCCAGAATATTATTGAAGAGTTGAAAAGGGCAAGACATCATATTCATCTAGAATATTATATCGTTCGACATGATCATATTGGCCAGGAAATCAAGGATATCTTGATTGAAAAGGCGAATCAAGGTGTTAAAGTAAGATTCCTTTTCGACGCTGTTGGTTCCTGGAAATTATCTAAGGCATACATTAATGAGTTACGAGGGGCTGGCATTGAAACCGTTCCATTTGGGCCAGTAAGATTACCATTTTTAAATAATAAATTTAATTTCCGTAATCATAGAAAAATTATTGTTATTGATGGAACGATTGGCTTTGTTGGTGGATTAAATATTGGTGATGAATACTTAGGCAGAGACAAAGAGATCGGGTTCTGGCGTGATACACATTTGAAGTTAAAAGGAGAAGCAGTTCGTACTCTCCAACTCATTTTTTTGCAGGACTGGTATTACATGACTAATCACAGTTTTTTAACAGCGGAATATTTATCACCACAACTTGATCATAAAAGTCATGGTGGGGTTCAATTGATTGCTGGTGGTCCTGATAATGAGTGGAGTGTTATAAAAAACATATTTTTCTCTATGATTACATCGGCTAAAAAAAATGTCTGGATTGCATCACCGTATTTTATTCCAGATGAAGATATCTTTTCGGCAATTAAAGTGGCAGCTTTAAGTGGAGTGGATGTCAGGTTGCTGGTTCCCAACCGTCCTGATAAACGAATTGTTTTTCATGCATCAAGGTCTTATTTTCCTGAATTATTAGAGGCTGGGGTTAAGGTGTACGAATATGAAAGAGGATTTATGCATAGTAAAATTGTGATTGTCGACGATGAACTTGCTTCTATCGGCACATCGAACATGGATATGCGGAGTTTTCATTTGAATTTTGAAGTAAATGCTTTTTTATTCCGAACCAATAGTACGGAGAAACTCGTTATGGAATATTTAAATGATCTTAAATATGCCAAGGAGCTCAATCTACTCACATTTCAAAAACGACATTTTGGTTTGCGGATATTAGAGTCAACGGCAAGGCTGTTATCTCCTCTTTTATAATCGAACGCTTCTGCTTTTCGTTTTAACTCGTCAATTTTGGCGAGTTTTTCTTTATTTTTGCAGAGGATTTTTGCAAAATATGGCGAAATATATACAAAAAAAGGAGGAGATGTTTGATTGTTAACCGCCCTAACAAAAAATGGAGAAACACTTTGTCTTGGTCATGAACATAAGAAGGAGAGCCTTGTGTCCCTTCGGAGTAAAGAAGAATTTTTTTGCCCCATTTGTGGGGAAAGTCTATTGTTAAAATTAGGTGACCATCGTATTTTTCATTTTGCACATAAAAGAGGTAGAACTTGCCGTGAATTTTATGATCATGAATCCATCTATCACTTGGATGGCAAAAGACAGCTGTATCAGTGGCTAATTAAACAAAATATACCTGCAGTCTTGGAGTACTTTGACAAGGAAATTCAACAGCGTCCAGACATTATGTTCAAATTTAAGGGTAAGAAATACGCATTAGAATACCAATGCTCTCCGATACCTGAAGAAGTTTTTAGTAAGAGAACAAGAACATATTTGGAGAATGAGTACATTCCATTATGGATTATTGCAAGCAGTCATTTGCAACAACAACGGAGAGACATTGATAATTTAACTAACTTTCATTATTTATTTTTACGATCTTCCTCACTAGATACCTTCTTTATTCCATCTTATTGCCCTGAAAAGCAGCACTTTCATCTAGTGGAATCCATTACACCCTTCTCGATAAAAAATGCCTTTACCCAACATTCCTTTTACTCTCCAGATAGGTTAGAAATAACTAGATTACTCGCACCAAAACCTCAAAAAAGCATTTACATGTCAAAGTGGAAAATAGAAATGGATAGGGTCATTCAAAATATGATACGTTATCCAGATCAAGGTAAAAAAAGATTCCTTCTTGAACTCTACAATAATTGCCTTAATCCATTCTTACTCCCACCGGAAATAGGCCTCCCTGTTCCTCACTCGATACTCATTCAAACCTCACCTGTTATTTGGCAGACGTATGTATATCTTGATTTACTAGCCAATAAAAACCCTGGTGATTACATTACGATACAAGAAATGAAGCAACATTTAAATAGGAGAGTGGCCAGACATAAAGTAGTAATCAGACACTTACCACAGTTGAGACACCTGAATCCTTTGCTTGCAATTATTGAATATTTTCTCTACTTAACAAAGCTTGGTATCCTTTCAAAAATGGGAGAAACCTGTTTTCAAGTGAAACAGAAAATATGGATTCCTCACTCCAATAGGGAAAGAGATGAAAACATGGTTCGGTTTAACCAAAAACATGGTTCACTTTGTAAAATAATAAATGAAAACTAGTAGATGGGCATAATATAGTGAGTGTGGTTGTTCTTTTCAAACGTTTGTAAAGGAAATTTGAAGAATTAGGAGAATATAATTAGTAGTGAAACCTTTTCGCAAATATACATTTGAATGGAGGATGGAAGATGTCAAATGAAACTGCAGTAAAATCTCTGCCGGCACGAAGTGAAATCGGTGTAGAGGATACGTGGAAATTAGAGGATATTTTTGCTAGTGATCAGGATTGGGAGAAAGAATTTCAAGACGTCAAGAATCAAATTTCTGGGATTAAAGAATATGAAGGAAAATTAGGTGAAAGTGCAGAGACACTTTATAATGCTCTTCAATTCCAAGATAAGTTATTAGAACGGATTGGAAAGCTGTATACATATTCACATATGCGCTACGATCAGGATACGACAAATTCCTTCTATCAGGGCTTAGATGATCGGATGAAAAATCTTTATTCTCAGGCAGGAAGTCAGCTTGCATTTATTGTTCCTGAAATACTGTCCATCGAGGAAGAGAAGGTTGCAAGTTTCTTAAATGAAAAACCAGAGCTTAAGCTATATGAGCATGCCATAGCTGAGATTAACCTGCAGCGATCACATGTCCTAACAGCTGAACAAGAAGCATTATTAGCAGAAGCAAGCGAAGTAATGAATGCTTCTAGTAATACTTTTGGCATGCTTAATAACGCAGACATAGAATTCCCATCTATTAAAGATGAAACTGGGGAAGAGGTTGAAATTACCCATGGTCGTTATATTCGTTTCTTAGAAAGTGGAGACCAGCGTGTAAGGCGTGATGCATTTAAAGCCGTGTATAAGACGTATGGAAGTTTTAAAAATACCTTTTCTAGTACATTAAGTGGCAATGTTAAAAAGGACAATTTCAATGCGCGGGTCAGAAAATATGATTCAGCCAGACATGCAGCACTTGCAGCTAACAATATTCCAGAAAGTGTGTACGATAATCTGGTAAATACAGTTAGTGAAAATCTGCATCTATTGCATCGGTATGTGAAGCTACGCAAAAAGGTCTTAGAATTAAATGAGCTTCATATGTATGATCTTTATACACCACTCGTAAAAGATGTAAAAATGGAAATAAAGTATGAAGAAGCAAAGGATATAATCATTAAGGGTCTAGCTCCATTAGGTGAGGAGTATGGAGAAATCCTGAAGACCGGTTTTGAAAGCCGTTGGGTAGATGTTCATGAGAATAAAGGGAAGCGAAGTGGTGCCTATTCTTCGGGTGCTTATGGGACACATCCATACATCTTAATGAACTGGCAGGACAACGTGAATAATTTATTTACCCTTGCGCATGAATTCGGTCATTCTGTGCATAGCTATTATACACGCAAATCTCAGCCGTATCCGTATGGAAACTATTCTATTTTTGTTGCAGAGGTTGCCTCAACTTGTAATGAAGCGTTACTTAACGATTATTTATTAAAGACTATTGATGACGAGCAAAAGCGGATTTATCTGCTTAATCACTACCTAGAAGGATTTAGAGGTACGGTATTCAGACAAACCATGTTTGCTGAATTCGAACATTTAATCCATCAAAAAGCTCAAAACAATGAGGCCTTAACAGCTGATGCATTAACTGAAAGCTATTATGCTTTGAACAAGAAATATTTTGGTGAAGAAGATATCGTCATTGACGAGGAGATTGGTTTGGAGTGGGCAAGAATCCCACATTTCTATTACAATTATTATGTATATCAATATGCAACTGGTTTCAGCGCTGCAACTGCCCTAAGCAAGCAAATTTTAGAAGAGGGAGAGCCAGCTGTCAAGCGTTATATCGATTTCCTAAGTGCAGGAAGCTCCGATTATCCAATTGAAGTGTTAAAGAAAGCAGGAGTCGATATGACAAGTGCAGAACCAGTTAAAAATGCCTGTAAAGTATTTGAAGAAAAGTTGAATGAGTTAGAAAAATTATTATCTTAACAGAGAAAAGGATGTTGCTTTATTAGCAGCATCCTTTTAAAATCCTCTAAATCTTTTTCTGTCATTAATGTAGTGAACGATAATCAAGATAGCAAGGAACAAAATAGGCGTACTGAGTAAGAGAGGAAAAACATTGAGTAAAGCTAACAAATGAAGAAAAAACGCTCCAAAGACAAAAAGGATCATAACTATAACAGGAAATTTAGCCACAGGGATAGCCCACCTTTAATAATTTCTTGTTATATGTCTATTGTCCATTTCATGAAATTATGATTTATTGACAATAATGTGAAATAACACACAAGCTTATTGTCACTAACTTTGAATGCATGGTATATTTAATGCGTGAAGTTGATCACTACAAACATATACCCCTTTGTTTGACCGTGAAAAATTTCTCCCATCCCCTTTGTTCGTATTATAGAAAAATGCCTTGCAGTCGGAAGCTGCAAGGCATTTTTGTATAATTGTTTCCTATATTAATTTTTCTAAATTATAGTTTTAGCTAAGGTCCTAGAGCGTCGGACAGGATTTCCAATGGATTCAAGAGATTTGTCAGAAAGTAAGGTGGCTTTGGACAGAGTAAGAGGAAAAAAGTGAAACACTGTCAGAAGGCGTGGCAACTTCGGACAATGTAAGTGGAAAAATCCAAAACATAGTCAAAAGGCAAGAGAACTTCTGACAAAGTAGGCGTGAAAAACCAAAACATAGTCAAAAGACAAGGGAACTTCTGACTATGTAGGCGTGAAAAACCAAAACATAGTCAGAAGGCAAGCGAACTTTTGACTATGTAAGCGTGAAAAACCAAAACATAGTCAGAAGACAAGGGAACTTCTGACAATGTAAGCGTGAAAACCAAACCATAGTCAGAAAACAAGGGAACTTCTGACAATGTAGGCGTGAAAAACCAAACCATAGTCAGAAGGCAAGAGAACTTCTGACTATGTAGGCGTGAAAAACTAAAACACTGTCAGAAGGCGTGGCAACTTCTGACAGTGTAAGTGGAAAAATCCAATACATTGACAAAAGGCAAGGGAACTTCTGACAAAGTAGGCGTGAAAAACCAAAACACTGTCAGAAGTTCTCATAAGTTCAGACACGATTGTCATTGAATTCATAGAACCTGTCCAAAGTCCCGTTAAGGTGCAACAGAGGGCAAGAAAGTTTACAAAAAAATACAGGTGTTGGTCCTTTTTGAACCTTCACCTGTATTAGTCTTCAATATATCTCCAAAACGTTCCGTATTTAGCGGGAATTTGCTCAACAACCTGTTTAAGAAGCAATTTTTTCATTTCCTTTTCAATCTGTGAAACGGACATATTATACACTACGGCAATTTCCTTGGATGCTACAAACTTAAAAAACTTCATAAACGCTTCTAAAGGCGGTGGAGGGGATAATACAGGTTTTTCAGAAAGCATTTCCTCTAATATCTGCACATAGACCTCGTAAGGATATGTGCCGGTTATTTTAATACCTTCATCCTCAGCATTTTCATTAAAGAAAACCAAAGTTGGAATTTCTGTTACATCCATTTCTGAAGTAATTTTAAGGTCACATTGAAAGGCCTTTGCCGCACTTTCGGAATGAATGTCACTTAGAAATTCTTCCACATCTAGCCCCGATGTCTTTGCACAATCCTTTAATACTTCCAAATTAGATATATTTTGTTTTTCTAAAAACAACATCTCTTGAATTCTTCGAAAAAAACGTAATCCTGCTCGTCTTCCTTGTAACTCAGCTGCTTTTATGGCAATGGATACGGTAAATGGTGTATCGACCGGATTCTCCAACCATAGGGTGCCATCACACGACATGCCTGAACGGCTTGCAGTCTTTTCCCATAAATCTGCAATGGTTTCATAATTCTTCTTTTTACTCAAGTTTAAATCGGCCAACCGCCCGCTTAATACATGCTTTATTGAAAAATATCGACCGTATTCAATTTTCAGTTTCTTTAGTAAAGGTTCTATAGCCCAGCATTCGGGACATAACGGATCTATAAACATATAGATTTCGATTGGTTTTTTTTCAATCCCACCACAACGTTGCTTGGGACCATTCGACTTTGAATTATTCACGATTTTCACCTGAAATCTCATCGCTGTCTGGCGTGTTTATCATGTGTTGAGCAGTAAGATAAAGCCTGGAGTAAAAATCATCTCTTACTTGACCATGTAATCCGACTTCATCCATTGCTTTTGTCATACAAGCTAACCAAGCTTTAGCCCGTTTTGGTGTAACGGGGAAAGGCAAATGGCGTGCTCGCATCATTGGATGCCCATGTTCTTCTGTATAAATGGATGGTCCACCTAAATATTGAGTTAAAAATTGCTTTTGCTTTCTAGCAATTTCTGTGAATTCATTTGGGAAAATCGGTGCAAGATCAGGATGTTGTGCAACAAGGCCATAAAATGTGTCAATTAATTGGTGTAGTGCAGCTTCACCAATGGCCTCATATGGTGTTAGCTTTTTCTCATTCATGTTGACAACTCCTTTTTAGCCTTTTGTATTTTTAATTTTATCAATGCCGTTTTCATAGCACAAATTTATTGCTTTAAAAATAAGAATTTTAAATTCTTTACACACAATATTACTGTTTACAACTCATTCATTTTATATTTTTGCATATAAAAACGACGAATTTTATTCTCCGTTTTTCGTTCTGGAATCTTATGGTAAGACAGGAATTCCTGGAAAATAAGCTGACCTTCCTTATAGTCTTCCACTTCATACTCTAATTCATAATCTTCTTTGTTTAGATATGTACTATGATCCAGAACTAATAATCCTTTTTTGTAGGGTATTTCTACTCTATTGGTTAACAGATGACCAAAATACTCAATTTTAGAAAACGGTATTCCATTTGCTTCAATTAATTGTTGAATAACCCCCGTTGGAAGCTTTCCGGATTGAAGTGCCATAGTTACTTCTTCTTCTGAAAGGATTTGATTGGTTTCTAAAAGACCGACAGTGGCTGGTTGTTTTAAAGTCATCTCAAAATGATGCTTCTTTTTTCGAATTCTAAGTGCGGATCCTGCTTCCTTTAAAGAGAAACGAGGAGTATCAAAGTAGTGATTTTCCTGTGAAAAAATTTGTGTTTGATCTATTTCGAGTTCATTTAAAAGTCTTTTATATTCTGATTCAGTGAGCATATTTTTGAATTCAATCTCAATGTTTTGTGACATAGCTGATTCCTTTCGATAAATTGATCAATTTTTATCAACACTTCATCCTCGACTGCAATCCTTGGGAGAAATGAACGAATTATGCTAAAATAAGAGGGTGAAAAATGGAGGTTGAACAATGAAAAAAAGAATTACAATACTAAACGCAATCATAACAGAAGAAAGGCTACTATTGGAAACAAATGAGCCCATTAAAGGATTAGTCCCTAGTGAACAGATTCTAGTGGACTCTGATCATTATTCTTTTATTTATTTAATGGAGCAACAAGAAGATTATACATACATTGTTTTACCAGAACAAATCTGGCCTTCTTTAAAGCAAGCTCTAGAAGAGAAGATACCGGTTTGGATTACCACAACTGAACAACAAATAGAGTTGATTAATTTTCATGATGAATTAGATTATGTCATTAATAATATTAAAGGAAACAGTAACTATGGTAGCGAAATGGTTACGAAAGTAGAGAGTTTATTTTAGTTGATTGAGGGTGGAATCATGAAGCATTGGGACCTATTTTTAGCTCCATATAAACAAGCGGTGGCAGAGCTGAAAATAAAATTGAAGGGAATGAGAGGTCAATTTGATCTGGATTCTACTCATTCACCTATCGAATTTGTAACAGGCAGAGTCAAACCAATTGCGAGTATTTTAGATAAGGCCAACCAAAAAGGAATTCCGCTTGAACGTCTAGAAGAAGAAATGCAGGATATTGCGGGAATGCGCATTATGTGTCAGTTTGTAGATGATATTCATACGGTAGTTGATTTGTTAAGAAATAGGAATGATTTTGAAATTGTGGAAGAAAGGGATTATATCTCACATAAAAAAACAAGCGGGTATCGTTCCTATCATGTGGTGATTTGTTATCCTGTTCAAACGATTCATGGGGAAAAGAAAATTTTAGCTGAAATCCAAATCAGAACGCTTGCAATGAACTTTTGGGCAACTATTGAACATACGTTAAACTATAAATATAAAGGGATTTTTCCAACTGATATCAAGATGAGACTTCAACGAGCAGCAGAAGCTGCCTTCCGATTGGATGAGGAAATGTCCTTGATTCGTGGAGAAATCCAAGAAGCACAGGCTTTCTTCTCAAGGAAAAAAGAATTAAAACAGGAAGAAAAAAACTAATACACAGACCGCCTTTTGAATCCCATTCAATACAAGGAGCAAACTAATATGAAATTTGCCATAACATCAAAAGGAGATCAAAAATCAAATATATTAATGCACAAAATGAGGACCTATTTACTTGATTTTGATCTTACATACGATGAAGACCAACCGGATATCGTCGTCTCCATTGGTGGAGACGGAACGCTGCTTTACGCCTTTCACCGCTATAGTAGTCGACTTGATAAAACAGCATTTGTAGGAATTCATACGGGGCATCTGGGGTTTTATGCAGATTGGATTCCTGATGAAATTGAAAAGCTGGTCATAGCCATTGCCAAAACACCTTATCAAGTAGTGGAATATCCGCTGCTTGAGGTCATTATTCGCTATACTCACGCTGGTAAAGAATCAAGATATTTAGCGTTAAACGAATCTACAGTTAAAAGTGTCGAGGGAACTCTTGTTATGGATGTAGAAATTCGTGGTCAGCATTTTGAACGGTTCCGTGGGGATGGTTTGTGTGTTTCTACCCCGTCTGGTAGTACGGCTTATAATAAGGCACTGGGTGGAGCTATCATTCATCCGTCTATCTCTGCTATTCAAGTGGCAGAAATGGCATCTATTAATAATAAGGTTTTTAGAACAGTTGGCTCGCCGCTAATCCTGCCAGCACACCATACCTGTATGCTAAAACCTGTTAATCGGTCCGATTTTCAAATAACCGTTGATCATTTAACGCTTCTACACAAGGATGTCAAATCCATTCAGTTTAGAGTACCTGATGAAAAAATACGTTTTGCCCGCTTCCGGCCGTTTCCTTTCTGGAAACGAGTGCATGATTCATTTATTTCTGATTAAGCCGGAGGGAAAATGATGGATTCTCGTTTTCAATTAAATTGGTTCATTGATGATGACCATACTGGCATGCTTATTAAGGATTTTCTAAAAAAGGAAGAGATTTCTCGAACTGCTTTAACAGACATAAAGTTTAAAGGCGGTAGTATCCAGGTAAATAGAGAAGAAGTAAATGTCCGTTATAAGTTGAGAACGGGCGATGAATTACAGATTTTCTTTCCTCCTGAAAGCCCTGGCGAAGGGGTTAAGGCAGAAGCGATTCCTCTGAACATTCTGTTCGAAGACGAGTTTTTACTAGTTGTGAATAAGCCAGCAGCGATGAATACAATCCCATCTAGGGAGCACCCTACCGGGAGTCTTGCGAATGCGTTGGTAGGCTATTATCAGCAGATGGGGCTTCAGGCTACATCGCATATAGTCACTCGTCTGGATAGAGATACTTCTGGAATGGTTTTAGTGGCGAAACATCGACATGTTCATCATCTTTTTAGCATGATGCAGCAGAAGGGTTTAGTGAAGCGGACCTATGAAGCACTTGCAGGTGGTGTAATGTTGTCTGAGGGCGGAACAATTAAGGAGCCGATTGGACGAAAAGAAGATAGTATCATTGAAAGAGAGGTCCGTGATGACGGACAATATGCCTGTACACATTTTCAGGTAATTAAGAGGTTTCCAACTTTTACCCATGTTAAACTGAACCTGGAAACTGGACGGACCCATCAAATTAGGGTGCATATGTCCTTTATTGGTCATCCATTACTTGGTGATGATTTATATGGAGGAGACCCCTCATTACTTAGTAGGCAAGCGCTTCACTGCAAAGAAATCCAGTTTAGGCACCCTATCCATGGAAGGGAAATGTCCTATTTAGCATCCCTTCCACCGGATATAAGTGCAATTATAAATGAGGCTGACATGTAAATGTCAGCCTCATTCGTTCCTCTTTAATCAAAATATTTAAATTTTTCTTCAATATATGGCATAGTAGAAGGAACAGAAACAAGTTCCATTTCAGGATACCTTAATCCAGTTAGTTTTCCGCCAAATACTGCCCCAGTATCAATGTTATATGTATTGTTGATAATACGCGGCTCTCTAACGGGAGTATGTCCGTACACAATACATGCATCGCCTTGATACTTTTTTGCCCAATCCCTTCTAACTGGTGAGCCATCAGGATGCTTTTCACCCGTAATATCACCATAAAGGACGAATTCTTTTACTTTTGAATGGGTTTGTCCGATAAATTCCTTTTTAATTCCTGCATGTGCGATTACAAGTTTTTGTTTGTCTAATACTAAGTAAAGAGGCGCCTTTTCGTACAATTCCATAAATTTTTTACGAATGGACTCTTGCTCTTTCTTATATAATGATTCATATTCTGCAACTGTTGTTTCAAGTCCGTGGGCAATCTGTACTTTATTTCCTAGAAAAAAACGGTACAATTTATTGCAATGGTTTCCGGGTGTATAGAAGGCATTACTTTCTTTAATGACGAGCTGCCAAACAATTTCAATTACTTTTAATGATGCAGGTCCTCTGTCAGTTAAATCACCAACAAACCCAAGTACTCTTCCATTTGGATGAATTGGAAGCCCGTTGTCCCAAATGTATCCTAGTTCTAAGGTTAGAGCTTTAAACTCATGTAAGCATCCATGAATATCACCAATAATATCTATTTTCATAGGAAACACCCCTTTATGCTTATTTTTTGTGAAAATGTTCATTTTTATAATAAAGAATCCTTATACTAAAAAGGATTCGAGAGGAGGAACAAGAATGGAACAGCATGTTTCAGTAATTTCTTTGCTTATTGTTGTCACCATGGCATTTATAACTCCGATTTTCCTACATCGCTTTAAAATGAATTTTATTCCTGTAGTTGTAGCTGAAATTATTGTGGGATTAATTATTGGAAAAAGCGGTTTTAATGTAGTTCATGAAGATATGTGGCTGTCTACGCTCTCTACTCTCGGATTTATTTTCCTTATGTTTTTAAGTGGATTGGAAATTGATTTTACTGCTTTCACGGGGAGTAAAAAACGGGACCAGCTTCCAAACGGTAAAATGGAACCCAATACGTTTGTCGTAGCAACGGCAATTTTTGCTGGAATATTTATCTTTTCACTCTGCTTATCGTATCTGTTTGTAATGGCTGGTTTTATTGGTAATGCCTTCTTGATGACATTAATCATTTCAACCATTTCCCTAGGAGTTGTTGTACCAACGCTTAAAGAAGCACATCTCATGAAAACAGTCATTGGCCAAATTATTTTACTTGTAGCCGTCATTGCCGATCTAGTGACTATGATTTTACTGGCTATTTTTGTTTCACTTTATGAAGCAGGGCACGGGAATACATGGCTTCTTTTAATTTTATTTGCGGCAGGAGTCATTCTATATTTTGTAGGTAAAAGATTTAAAAACCGTTCCATCATTGAGAGCTTATCTAAAGGGACCGTTCAGATTGGTACTAGAGCTGTGTTTACTCTTATTATCGTCTTAGTTGGATTATCGGAAACAGTTGGAGCCGAAAATATCCTTGGGGCGTTTCTGGCTGGTGTACTTGTCTCGTTGTTATCTCCAAACCAGGATTTGGTACATAAACTGGATTCCTTTGGCTATGGATTTTTGATTCCCATCTTTTTTGTTATGGTTGGTGTGAATCTTGATGTTTGGTCACTTTTTAGCGAGAAAAAGCTTTTATTATTAATTCCACTTCTTTTAATCGGACTGTTGTTATCAAAGCTTATTCCAGTCTACTTTTTAAAAATTTGGTATGATACAAAAACGGTTATTGCATCTGGTTTTTTACTCACATCGACCCTGTCACTTGTCATCGCTGCAGCAACAATTGGAGAAAGGATTGGAGTTATTACGGAGCAAATGAAAGGAACATTGATTCTGGTGGCCGTGATTACGTCCATTTTTACACCCATTGTATTTCAAAAGCTGTTTCCAAAAGAAGTGGCCGGGGGGAAAAAAGTCAGTGTGTCTTTCCTTGGTGCGAACCAGGTCACTCTGCCTGTATCTCGGGAATTAAAATCTGGGCTTTATGACCCTGTACTATATCATACAGAAATGGATAAATCTGACAAAAAAATTGCCGATTCACTGTTTGAAATTGTAGAGCTTCCCGATTATTCCATGAAAACAATTGAAAATACAAAGGTGTATCAATCGGAGATTGTCGTAATTTCGACAGGAGATGAGGAGCTGAATTCTACTCTTTCGATTGCAGCTAAAGAAAACGGCGTTCCAAGGGTTATTGCACGAATTGAAAGTCCTGATCTAGAGCAAAACTTAAGAGACCACAATGTGGAGGTATTCTCGGCTTTTATGTCTTCTAAAGCCTTACTTCGGGCAATGATTGAGTCACCAACCGTTATTAACATCTTAACCAACCAAGAGGCAGGACTGTACGAAATCGTGATGATGAATACACATTTTGACGGCATGCATCTAAGAAGGTTTCCATTTACAGGTGACATTATTTTTGTTCGAATTTTTAGAGGTAAGGATTCAATCGTTCCTCACGGTGATACGGAGCTTCAGATGCATGATCGATTGATTGTTACCGGGACCAAGGAATATGTAGACGAGTTAAAAAGGGAACTTGAATTCTGTGAAACATGTTAGCCTTAATAAATATGTATACTTTTCATTTGTGACAATTTAGTGTAAACTTAGTACCAAGTACTAATAACTCGTAATTATTGTGGGAGGAATTTTCGTTATGAATCTTTCATTAGCTGGAAAAACATATGTGGTAATGGGTGTTGCCAATAAACGCAGTATTGCATGGGGAATTGCCCGCTCGCTTCACAATGCAGGCGCAAGATTAATTTTTACGTATGCGGGAGAAAGATTAGAAAGTAGTGTTCGTGAATTAGCAAACTCTTTAGAAGCAGAAGGGACACTTGTACTTCCTTGCGACGTAACAAGGGATGAAGACGTGGCAAAATGCTTTGCTGAAATTAAGGAAGCGGTTGGCTCAATTCAAGGTGTTGCCCACTGTATTGCTTTTGCTAACAAAGAAGAGCTTCAAGGTGAATATATGAATACAACAAGAGAGGGCTTCTTACTTGCTCACAATATTAGTTCGTATTCATTAACCGCTGTTGCCAAAGAGGCAAGAGGATTAATGGCAGATGGTGGTAGCATTGTAACTTTGACGTACCTTGGCGGTGAAAAAGCTATACCAAACTATAATGTGATGGGTGTAGCAAAAGCTTCATTGGATGCAAGTGTCCGTTACTTAGCAGCAGACCTTGGAAAAGAAAATATTCGTGTCAATTCTATTTCAGCTGGTCCAATTCGTACACTTTCCGCAAAGGGTGTAAGTGATTTTAACTCGATCTTAAAAGAAATCGAAGAAAAAGCACCATTACGTAGACCAACAACTCCTGAAGAAGTTGGAGATACAGCTCTATTCCTATTTAGTGACCTTTCTAGAGGAATAACTGGGGAAAACATTCACGTTGATTCTGGATTCCATATTCTATAAGTTAAGAAGCCCGCTGCTTAAGCGGGCTTTTTATGTGGGGATTTACCTATTTAGCATGAACGCGTGTAGGCTTTTCGCATACATATAAAGTGTAGAATTACGCAATAGGAGGTACTGTGCATGTCAACTAAGAAGAATCAAGGACCACTTTTATATGTGTATCAGCCATTCTCAAGGACTCCTTCTAACACAAGCATGCAAGAAATTTTTATAAGTAAAGGGGAACCGAAGGAGCTAAAGGAAGAGATACAGATTGAAATAGAAAGTAAGAACAAAATATCTCTTGCTAAAAAAGAAATCGTGCAAGAAGCTGAAACAAAAAAAGAAGCCACTCTTCCATCCTCAAACAACCTTCACCAGCAAGAACCAAAACCATCTTTTAAAAGGGTAAAGCCCTTTAAAGAATTGGATATTAAAGAACGATTGGATTATTTAATTAATTTTCCTAAAGTTTTACCACCAGTGCCTTGTGTATTTTATACAAAAGAAGAGAATTATACCGGTTACTTAACCGCCTATGATGATGGTCAGATTACCATTCAATTTCATGACCAATCAACGATAGATATTCCTTTAGTGGAGTTAAAGGACATTATTATGATTGGTATAAAACGATAAATAAAAAAGCCAGCCGATAAACGACTGGCTAGTATGATTTTCCAATTTCTTAGTTACAGATACCTAGATTAACGTCTGCGATACATTGAATTGCACAGAAGCAGCTTAAATCAACTGTAATACAGTCGTTGCTTGCACGGAAGCGTTCAACCTGGCAAACTTTTGTAAGGTCAATACAGCATTTATCTCCGCCAGAAACTAAGTTTACTGGACAGAAGTTTCCGCCATCTCGTTTGCCTGGTACTAAAACACGAAGTGTTGCACAGCAATTATCGAATACGTCTTCTACTCGGAAGTAGATGGACACACAAGCATTATTTTCGTTGCTAAAGAACGCATGGAATGGTGATCCGTCTGCTGTACTTAACACAAATACACGAGTATCAACTGGATCTCTCCTAGATGGTGATACTAACGTACCTAATGGCTCATTAAAACAGCTGGTACATTCTGCACACTCTTCTTCTACAGCGTTATCTTGAATGTCTTTAATGGCGCGTACTACTTGGCAAACACAGTTTGCACTCTCATTGTCATGATTATTTCTTCCACAACCCATTAATTTTTTCCTCCTTATTCGTGATATATCTTACACTACTAACATATTTAACAGAGCGGTTTTGGGTTACGGACAAAAGCCTGTTTTAGCTAAATTAGGCGGATAATGAGGAATTTGCGCAGGGTTTTCGAAAAGGAAAGGGTGAATAACCATGAAAATAACGTTTCTCAGCATTTTAGTCTTATCCTTGGCTAGCTTTCGGTTAACACGATTACTTGTATTTGATAAGATAACTGAATTTATTCGTCAACCCTTTTTTGATGAAGTAAGTGAGAAGAATGAGGACGGGGAGATAGAGGTTTATTATATTACGAAAAAAACAGGGATAAAAAAATTTATGGGTGAACTATTAAGCTGTTATTGGTGTACTGGAATTTGGGCAGCAACATTCATAATAGGCTTCAATTATCTTTTCCCTGTTGTATCGGAACCCATTACTCTTATATTGGCGATAGCCGGGTTGGCTTCCATTATAGAACTATTTATTCAACAATTTATCAGAAATTAATTGTTTCGCTGAGACAAGACATAGTTGTCGTTCATATTCTATCTTAGTAGAAATTTTTTCGACAGAAGGAGAGAAATAGATGGATACGAATAAGAAAAATACACAATCAACACAAAACCAAACCACCCAAACAATTCAATCTTATAAACCGTCCAATAAGATTAAGAAAAAAGGCTGCGGCTGTGGAAAGAAAACTTCAAAATGAGAAAAAACTGCTAGTTAATCTGGCAGTTTTTTATTTTTACTCAAAGATGTATTAGTAAAAATAAAGATGATGTTGTCATAATTTTAGGCTTTGTCGAAAAAACTAATTATAAATAATGGAATAAGGAAAGGGAATCAAATGATTACTTGTTATCGAATTTTATTATTCGCCTGTCTAATTTTACTTTCCGCTTGTAGTAATAAGGAGCCGGTCAAGGATAGCCAGTTAGCTCTCATGAAAACAACTAATCCTAAGCCGGTTATTATTTCTAATAAGAAGCATAGTGACCGAGTGGAAGAAATAAAAAAGGATGTTAGTTCTCATCCAGAGCTTTACGATGTTGCTGTGGTCAAGGGTAAAAAAGATACTTTAGTTGTTTATAAAGTTAAGCATTTACATCGTTTTCGAATGAAAGCAATTGAAAAAAATGTAAATAAAATGCTGGAAGAAAAATACCCAAAAGAAAACTTTACAGTTTCAAGTGATTATAAGGTATTTTTAGAAGCTGTGAGACTAAGGGAACATATTAAATCATCTGATTTCTCTGACCAGAAAGCTGAAAAACGCTTTAAGGAAATTGTAAAAATGACAGAAGATATGAAGTAAGAAGGGGAGACTACGATGCCTAGTAACAAACAAAAAAACACAACACTTCAGCAGCGAAACTATCAACAACTACAACAAAAACATGAATTAAAGAGACCGGTCCTAAAAAATTGTATAAAAGCATTTTTTGTCGGTGGACTCATTTGTGTAATTGGTCAAGCTGTTAGTTATTTTTATATTTATTTTTTTAATTTTACGGAACAGAGCGTTGGGAACCCTACAGTCGCAACCATGGTCTTTTTTTCAATGCTATTAACCGGGTTTGGAGTTTACGATCGATTAGGTCAGTTTGCGGGAGCAGGAAGTGCTGTGCCTGTGACTGGTTTTGGTAATGCAGTCATCTCGGCTGCCATTGAGCACCGGACAGAAGGGTTTGTTCTTGGGGTTGGTGGAAATATGTTTAAATTGGCTGGTTCGGTCATTCTCTTCGGGGTTTTTTCCGCTTTTGTAGTTGCATTAATTAAAACGCTACTTGTGATGTGGGGGGTATTGTAATTGTTAAAAGGGCATCAATCATGGGTGTTCGCAAACCGCCCAATGATTACAGCAACTGGAGTAACGGGTGGGCCATTTGAAGCAAATGGAAAATTGGCTAATGATTTTGATTTATTGTATGAAGACTTATGGATGGGAAAAGAGTCCTATGAGAAGGCACATCGATTATTACTAGAAGAAGCGATCAAGGTTGCCTTGGAAAAAGGCAATATTCAAAAAGAACAGGTCCAATTTTTATTTGCAGGAGATTTGATTAATCAAATCACACCTACGAGTTTTGCCGCACGAACCATGCAGATTCCCTACTTTGGTCTATTTGGCGCTTGCTCGACCTCCATGGAAGGCTTAGCCCTGTCTTCCTTTGTGGTGAACTATCAGGGAGCTAAATACGTCCTTACAGGTGCATCAAGCCATAATGCGGCAGTAGAGAAACAATTTCGGTATCCCACTGAATATGGTGGCCAAAAACCACCTACGGCGCAATGGACCATTACAGGTGCAGGGGTAGCCCTTGTGCAGCCTAATGAACCTGAACGGTTCGAACCAGTGACAACTGCAGCAACCATTGGAAAGGTTATTGATATGGGCTTAACCGATCCATTTAATATGGGTGGGGCAATGGCACCAGCAGCGGCAGACACCATCATGGCCCATTTTCGTGACTTAGAATTGGACCCAGCGTATTATGATCTAATTGTTACCGGTGACCTTGGAAGAATCGGGCATGATACTGCCTTTGAATTATTAAACAAAAGCGGTCTTAAATTGGAGCGAAGACAATTCCAGGATTGTGGTTTATTAATTTACAAGGAAGACCAACCGGCGCAAGCTGGGGGAAGCGGTGCAGGGTGCTCTGCAACCGTTTTATACGGTCACTTATTAAATCAAATGAAGAAAGGGCAATATAGAAGAATTTTAGTTGTTGCAACAGGGGCTTTATTGTCACCGTTAAGTTTCCAGCAGAATGAATCAATCCCGTGTATTGCACACGCTGTGGCGATAGAAATGAATGGAGAGATGGGGTGAGCCTTTGTGTTAGCGATGTTTTTCTGGGCCTTTGTAGTGGGTGGAATAATCTGCGTCATTGGACAACTATTATTTGATGTAGCTAAACTGACTCCAGGTCATACTTTAAGCTTGCTCGTTGTTGCCGGTGCAGTTCTGGATGGTTTCGGATTGTATGAGCCATTGGTCGACTTTGCCGGTGCAGGGGCAACCATTCCAATTACCAGCTTTGGGAATGCTCTCGTCCATGGAGCCTTACAGGATGCAAAGGCACATGGAATCATTGGGGTATTAACGGGTATGTTCCAGGTGACAAGCTCAGGAATTTCGGCTGCCATTATATTTGGATTTATCGGCGCACTTATTTTTAAACCAAAAGGGTAAAAACACAATTTTACTTGATTTTCTAGTTTAGTCTGTCATGCCTATACACTTTTTTATGTACTTTCATATGTTATTAGTGAGATTACAAAAGTGAGGTGACAGTCTATGTGGTGTGGATATGGAGGAGGCTACGGCTACGGATATGGTGGCGGTTCAACTTTTGTTCTAATCGTCGTATTGTTCATCCTTTTAATCATTGTTGGTGCAAGCTTCTATTAAGAAATTGTGAGCTTGAACTGAAGGAAAGGGTTGGCCCAATAAAATGGCTGACCCTTTCTTAACCTATGTTTCTTTTTAGCTTTTCCAATTTTATTCACCATTTTATCACTCCTTCATACAATAAAGTAGTTTATGAAGGAGTGTGAATTTTCGATGGATAATGGTTTCTTTAAAAATATAGAAAACAAAACGGGCGTAAATATGAAGGATATTTTCGACCTTGCTAATTCTCTGCAAAATGCGAATTTTAAAGATGAAAAAACTGTCCGTAATGTGATTAGAAGAGTTTCCCAAATTGCCAATAAACCGGTAAGTAAGGATATGGAAGATCAAATTGTAAAATCAATTGTGAATGATGGTAAGCAACTTGACTTCAATACAATCACCAAAATGATGAATAAAAAATAAAAAGAGAAGAGAGGGTGACTCACATAAAGTGGTCAGCCTCTCTTCTTTTTGTTAAGGGGTGTTAAAAAACGTGATGGGTATGCTTTTTTCCCCCTTCTTTGCTGGGGGACGGAAATAAACAGCTGATTCTGTGCACGGGTCATGGCCACATAAAATAATCTTCGTTCTTCCTCTAAAGCAGTGAAATCACCGTTTCTATATGTTTCAAGCGCATAATCATGCGGGAGACTGCCATCGACAGCACTAAGCATATAGACAGTTTGATACTCCAGACCTTTCGCACGGTGAATCGTGCTTAGGGTAATGGCATCGGTAAAATGTTTACTTAAGTTTTTAATTTCCTTATTCATGGCCGACATATGCTCCGCATGTACTAATAATGCTTCAATAGTTTCGAAGCTTCTTGCCGCCACTTTCAGGTCCTTCAGGTCATCTGATCCTTTTTCCAGCTTACTCGATTCATTTCCACGTTTCTTTAGAAAATCAAGAAAACCAATATCCTTTTCAATCTGTTCAAGAGCCTTAATGGGAGACAAGTGTTTTAATCCGCGAATAAGTGTCACTGCTTTTTTTAATTTCTTCTCTTGAAAAGCATGTGTTGTTTTCAAGTGTGAAAGAGACTCAAGAAAACTACAGTCTTTTAGGATGCTTTGTGCTTTTATTTCTTTAAGTACAGACTGTTTTAAAAACAGAAAAGGTAAGATGTCAGCAATTGATTGGGGGTCATCTTCATTTAAACTCACTCTTAAAAAGGAAAGGGTGCTTCTTACTATATAGCGGTCGTAAAAAGAGTCTGCGTCCAAATCAATTTTAAATGGAAGGTTTGAGTTCGCTAAGCGTTCAAACACAGCTCTAGAGCCAGCATTAGTGCGATAAAGAATCGCAAATTCGGAAGGGTTCGCTCCTGCTGCAATTTTCTCTTGAATGTCTGTAACAATCATGGTTGCTTCTTCTTCTTCATCATAGGGGAAAAATAACTTTGGCAGTATTCCCGCTGAGAATTGAGCCTTCATTTTCTTCATTCTTCTTAATTTATTGGCTGAAATCATTTGATTGGCTGCCGAAACAATCTCATGAGAGGATCGATAATTTTGGTCTAGTGTTACCAATTTTGCATAGGGAAAGTCTTTCTCAAACTCCAGTAAATAGCTAGGGTCACTGCCTCTGAAGCTATAAATTGCCTGATCATCATCACCCACTGCGCAGACGTTTTTGTTTTTTCCTGATAAAAGCTTAACTAGCTCGTATTGCACTTTATTAATATCCTGAAACTCATCAATTAAAAAATAGCGAAAACGATCTTGATATTGTTGAAGAAGTGCTGGAGATGTTTTGAGAAGCTGATAACAGCCGATAAGCATGTCATCAAAGTCAAATAAACCTTCTCTTTGTTTGAACTCTTCATATTTTGTATATAAAAAGACAACTTTCTCTTCCCACTCTGTTGAAGGTGTAACTTCGTGAGGCAGGAGTAGCGAGTTTTTCCAAAGTCCAATTTGCTGAAGAGCCAGATCATAGGCAAATTCTTTCTCCGATAAATCAAGCTCTTTACCTGCTTCCTTCAGGATTTTGTCCCGCTGCCATTCTTTTTTTAATAGTTTATTAGCCGACCAATTCACTGAATCATGAAACATAAGAATGCGATAAAAGATGCTGTGAAAAGTTCCTGTAACCAGTAAGTTAATCTTCTCGCGGTTTATTTCTGGATAAGAGAGCAAACGATGCTTCATTTCCGCAGCTGCTTTTGATGTGAAGGTAACAAGCATAATCGATCGGGGATCCGTTTGTTCTACTTCCATCATATAAGCTGTCCTGGCAGTTAACACCCGAGTTTTCCCACTGCCGGCACCAGCTAGGACTAGCAAAGAGCCTTCCGTTTCCATAACAGCCGCCGCCTGGCTATCATCCAGGACCACTCCTTGGCTTTCGAGTTGCTGAAGGTAAGAAGGGCGCTCTTTATTTGGTTTGGCATCTGCTTGTTTAAATGGTATCTGATATTCAATCTGTTTTGCAGACTTGAAAAGTTCAACATCTTTGGGGGTCTCTGTAATGGTTCTGCCTTGCGGTATTTTAAAGCCGTTCCGTTCAATATAGGTTAGTGTATCATCTATTTGTGTTACTGGAGAACTTGGTTCCAAACAAGCTTTTTTAGGAGCATGTGCATGAAAAAAATGTGGATGATCTTGAATCCCTAAAAACAGCTGCACCTTTTCCTTGCAAGTAGGACAAAGGAGCTGTCCATTTTTACCAGCAAGGAATATCTTTTGATATTGTTCCCTGGTTAGTTGCTCAAGTTCAATGGTTTGATTTTGGTAGATAGCAGTTTTCATATAGTAAAACCTCAATTTCAATAAATACGACTGTTCTATCATAACAAAACCTGATAGGGACGGAAAGTGTTTCATATATTAACCATTCATAAAGAAAAGCGGAAGCGCCT
>NZ_JBCNAC010000153.1:0-14278 GCF_050477885.1 Neobacillus rhizosphaerae | reverse complement strand
GAAGGTTATTTGACCCGAGCTGTAACAATCATCGCTTTATCAAGCCATGATTGTTACAAGATACTCACGGTAGATTATTCAGGATGAAAACTGGCTAGGTGCTGGAGCTGGACAATTCTCGAAGTCGAATTTTCTTATTATGTACAAAAACCACTTGCCATCTCTGGCAAGTGGTTCGTATGTTACATTTCTTTCATCATTGTTTTATGCGGAATGCCGGCATCGAGGAATTCTTCAGAGACAACCTCGTAGCCAAGCCGTGCATAAAAGGGGATGGCTTGTGTTTGGGCATTAAGTTTTAACTTATGAAGCCCTTGTTCACGAGCATGCTCCTCAATACCATTCATGATGGCATTTCCTGCACCCGTCTTTCTTGCTTCCTTTAATACACAAATTCGTTCTACTTTTCCATATCCATCAACTACACGGAACCGACCTGCACCAATTGAAGAACCATCGTTATACAGGACAAAATGAACAGCCTCATCTTCAAATTGATCGATTTCCTCTTCAAGAGGAACGTTTTGTTCTTCAACAAATACAGTCTTTCGAATGGAAAAGGCATCATCTAGTTCTTTTTGATTTTCAACCACTTTAAGCTTCACTTTACCTATTCCTTTCCAAGACGAAATGTTTCATATACGGTCCAAGAACCATTTTCTAATTGATAGAGAAGGTGGAATCGGTCAATGGTTTCTTCGTGATTAATTTTTGTCATTCGGAGTGAACCAAAGACATCGGAGTGTTCGTCATTAGAGAGTTTTTGACCAATCGTAATATGTGGGACAAAGGCATACTCTAACGGTGAGTCGCTAAAAGTTTGATTGATTTCGGCATGCAGATTAGTAAGTTCTTCTGTCGGATCAACTTTAAAATAAATCACGTTATTTACAGGTTGAAAAGAGCTGATCTTTGAAGTTTTTAAAGAAAATGGATGGGTATTTTGAGCGATTTGCTGGAGTTTATTCGCTACATCCTTTGCATCCTCTTCAGTTGCTTCAAAGGCATTTTTTAATGTTAAGTGTGGAGGAATAAGTGAATAGTGTGGATCATAACGTTTACGGTAAGAATTCACTAAGTCTTGAAGCTTTTTTGAAGGGAAAATGACAACTCCAAATTTCATACGTATATACCTCCGTTTTTAAAAAATTATTTTAATAGAAAAATAATACTCATAAGAGCCTTCTTACTATTATAGCAAATTTTCTAACTTTATTAAATAATAGAAAATACTCAAACTTTTGTTAATATGTGTTAGAAGAACATTTTCAGTGCTCGTCTTAAATCTGGCTGCCAATAGGTCCAAGTATGATCACCATTATATTCTTCATAAAAATATGTAAATGGTTTTTCTGAAAAGATTTTTGAAAGTTCTCTGTTAGGGCTTAAAAAGTTCTTTACTTGTCCATCTGTCGTTGGTACTTCCGTTTCATGGGTTCCGATTACATGATAAATCTCTATTACTTGAGTATCTGTAAAATCTTCCACTAATCCTAAGACCTTTTGGTTCACATAAGGTGATTGTAAAAGTACTTTTCCAAATGTATGTGGATATTGAATCGCTGTCATTAAAGAAACGGTGGCCCCTAGAGAATCACCAATAAGTGCTCGGGTCGTACCCATTTGATAGGTTGGAAACTCCGTATCAAGAAATGGCACTAATTCATGTGCTAGGAAGCGAATATATTGTTCATTTTGATCACCATTTGGATGGTATTTTCTGCGACGATCAGCAACATCTTTATAGGGTAACCCAACAATAATTAAATTTTCAATTTCTCTGTTATAAAGAAACTCATCTGCTAATCGGCTAATTCTGCCAAGTTGAAAATAATCCCGGCCATCCTGGGCAATCAGCAGAGAGTATTTATAGAGTGGTGAGAAGTTTGCTGGAAGGTAAACAAGGAGCAGGATGTCCTCTCCCAGCTCTTTGCTATGAAAGGTAAGTTCTTTAATCGTGCCTTTTGGAAATTCCATGTGATAAAACCCCCATATTCAGTAGATACATTAGAATTTTACCATAACTCGACTGGAAATGCTTTCATAAGGGGAATAAAGGGATTGGTTTTCTGTTGTTAAGAGGTAAAGTGGAATTAATGAAGATATCGATTCTTCGATTGTAATTCGGGCATTAGGGATAAGATGTTTTCACGTTTAAAGGTGCGCATCTGTTTCCGTAGCAAACAGTACCCGCGGATATAGTCATCATTTATTTCCTTCACAATTAGTTTCCGTTGTGAAATTTTTTGGTTGTCAGCAAGGTAAATCATTTCCAATGGCATGTTTTCTTCAATTGAACGAATAAAAAGCCCATCCATGTAAAACACTCCTTTCTTTTATACTATTATTATAACCGAACATTAGTTCTTTATTCAATAAAAATAAGAACTAATGTTCTTGTTTTCTTGGGTTATATATTTAAATAAATTATTGACTTTTGCTAGAATATTACTATAATTAGATATGTAGCTTAATAAGCGATCTGTTAGCTCAGTTGGGAGAGCGCAACCTTGACAGGGTTGAGGTCGGGGGTTCGAACCCCTCACAGGTCATATTTGTAAAAAAGCTGAAAATCCTTTTATTTAAAGGGTTTTCAGCTTTTTTTGTTTTTATTGTATATTTGTTCTTTATTCATCTCCTCAGTATTCTCCAATATCTCTAATTAAAATCCTGAATTTATTATCAATTTACTTTGTGAACTAATAAAAGTCCTGGCTTCTCAAATAAATGGTTGTGCATATTGTCTTAACATGCATACAGCTGATGCTAGAAAAATGGGAGAAACGGAACAACGTTTATATTGTATAAGTGCTTGGAGAGAGTGTACATTTTACTCAGATGCAGAAAAAGTAGCTCTTGAGTTGACAGAGTATGTGACTTTAATCCCGGCAAAACGGGTACCCGATGAACTATATCAACGAGTACGTAAACACTATGAAGAGAAACAATATGTTGACCTATTTCTAGACCCTTTACCGGAAAATGGTATGATAAACATAGCAGCATGAATCATTAGTAAATTTTTAATGACAAAATATAAATGGTAACAACTAATTTGGATACCGATTGTTAAGTAGTTCAGATAAATAAGGAAGAGGGAACTATATGAAAATATTCTCAACTATCATATTGTGTTTTGGTCTTTTAGTAGGTTGTGGACACTCGAATGACATCAAAGATACTAGTAATAAGTCCAACCAGTCCCCCGTAAATGAAAATAAGGATGATCCTAATAAAGATCAAAATGAGGGAAATCAAGGTACATCACCCCAGCCGCAACCCATTGTAACTGTTCAAAAAATTGTCTCCTTAGCATCTACCGGACATGTGGTGAATAATCCTTTTGTTGCGCACCATTCTTCATTTTCAGAAGTGAAAAAGGCTTGGGGTGATCCTGATAAAATAGACCAGGTTGGGAATGGGTATTACGCGACCTATTCTAAAAAGTTTACCGTGTTCGGCTATACTCAAGATGGTTTGATTTATGACGTTCGCTCCAATGAACCTTCTATTCAAGACCTAACTCTAGCTGATATTAAAAAGGTGATGGGAAATCCGAAAAGTACTTCTTCTTTTCAAAATGATCAAATTTATACATATAACATAAATAAGGAGTATCAGTTAAAGTGGATTATTCCTATTTCGACTAGTAAAGTGGATCATATTTCAGTGTATAGCGATGTCGAACTTTCCAATGTACCCGAGAACTATATTCTTTCTATCAAAGGAACTTCCCAAAATCTCTCAGCTTCGGCATGGGAAAGTATGGTGAAATGGCGTCAATCGATACTCACTTTTCCTAAAAATTACCCTCATGATGTATTTGTCAATGGACCAAATAAAAAGATGGTTGCTCTGACCTTTGATGACGGCCCGGATCGAATCAATACTCCCCAAATTATTACTGCATTGAAACAAGAAAACGTGAAAGGAACCTTTTTCTTTATTGGACAAAAAGTTGAACAAAATCCGGATATTGTGAAATTAGCATATGATAACGGAAATGTGATCGGTAGTCATAGTTATCTTCATCATGAATTAACTAAAGTAAGTGCTGAAGGCATCCGACAAGATTTAAACAAATCATCCGAGGCTATTCGTAGAATTATCGGAAGATCACCGGCTCTTTTAAGACCACCGTATGGAGATACTGATATAAAAGTTATCAATGTTGCCAAAGAGAAACAATATAAAGTAATTATATGGTCGATTGATACCTTAGATTGGTCACAGAAAGATCAAAAACATATCCAAAAGAATATTTTTGATAACGTCCGGAACGGAGATATTATCCTCATGCATAGCGATGATGACAAAACGGAAACCGCCAGTGCAGTTCCGACGATTATAAAAGAACTAAAAAGAAGGGGGTTTGAAATAGTAGACGTTGCGACCTTATTAAATACTAATCCATACCATTGAGCGGTTGGATAAAGCAGGAAAATACATTAGGTTAGGAATTGTAATCAAACGTACTAAGCTAGTGTCCTTTTACCTTGATAACCGTTGTGTTATCAAGGATTTTTTTTATATAACATGAAATTTTGTATGAAATAAATCAGATGAATGATCCCAGGATTACTCAACAATTCCCGTTTGCTTAATTTCAACTTTAGCATGAACAAGAACCTGTACTTCTGGATAAATGGATTTCCACGTTCGCTCATTGAATTGGCGATCATGCTCTTTATACTTCGCTCCAAGACCTAGCGGGTCTACTTGAAGATTCTTAAAGCGAGCGGCAAGCTTCAAGGAACGCTTTTCTAAAATCTGTGCAACTTCCTTTTGAATCTTTGGTTTATCAATAGGTACCCTTTGTTTCTTTGGAGAAGAGAACTCTTGAAGTCTAGTCTTCATTTGTAAGGAGATCGTAAAGACAGGTCTACCCTTTACCATTTTCACTTTGTATTTTGCATTTGAATGAAGAATATCTAAAACCACCTTGTCACCATTACTTAAAATAAATTGGTGTATTCCATGCTTATATGTATCAACCAGACCTTTAAATATGAACTGATCGTCCAATGATAAATATGTGACAAATCGATCATCTTTAAAAATGGCCATTCCATTGATTTTGATCGATCCATTTTCCTTCTTTATTAATGGTAAATACGGATCCTGTCCAACCTGAGAAAATTGAAATATAAAGCTGTGTAAATTAGATCGAGGAAGTTGTCCGGACTCCATGTTTTGGTCAAGTAATTCTTGTATAAATATGGAAATGTTCTCTGTCTTAAATTTCTCTGTCATTAATAAATCATATGGATCACCATCTACAATGGCTAATTGGACAAGGTTTCCAATGGAGGGATCACGGTTTAGGGTATCTACAAAGTCGTTAATCCCTTTTCTTGATAATGCTTTCCCGTATAGAGCTAAGCGAAGCTGCCCGCTTACCAACGGATATCTAGTTTCATTATTTATGAGGGCACGAATCTCTTTGCTCGATTGCCCAATACCTGCTTTGATTTCAGTAGATGAAGACTTGTCCTTTTTAAAGATAGGAAATACAATGGTCTCTTTTATTTTGTTATCAGAAGCCAAATCATACCCTACGCCCTGTGCCATATTTATTTCATTGACAATGGTAGGAGGGATAAGGGTACAACCAGATAAAAATAGTGGTAGAAACGATCCAAGTATAAAGCGCTTAGCCATTTTTATTTCCCCTTTTTAACATGGTAAGGACTAGAAGTAGTACAGGGATATAAGCATAGAATAACCATAAATGCATTTGCGTAATAAGTTGATCAAACAGATCTTTATAAGGGTCTTTAATCAATTGGCAAAGTAGGACACTAGTAATGCTAAGGACAATTAAGGTGTATTTTTGCTTTTTATTAAAAATTTTCTTAAGACCCCTGCTAGAACACCATAATAAGAGTGCGAGTAAGGATGAAACGATGACTAAATACATAGAAATATAGATGTACTCAAATCTTTCCAAGTAAGAAAACTTCATGATTTTAGTTAAAGACAGCTCTGGCCAAAGGGTAGATGCTAATTGTTTTTCACTATAAAAGGAAAACGAGACAATGGCAGAAAAAGTGTAGAGCAGGGTCGTAAATAGGGCTCCTAAATGAGCAAATTTTCTTGATAAGTATCCACTTTTTATAAAAGGATAAAACATGAGCAACGTTTCCGTTCCTGCTAATGTGTACATGGAGCTTTTGACAGAATCCAATAAATCCTTAAAGGAATGATTCATAATGGGCAATAAATTAGAAAAATGGGCCATTTTTATAGGGAAAACATAAAGAATGATGAGATATATTTGTGGATAAAGAAAAGATAAAAACGAGATTCCAACAACAACTCGAAATCCTCCTGATACACAATAATAAACGAGTGCCAATATAATGCTGGAAAGAATCCAGGAGGACAAATTGGGAAACATCCAGACCTGAATGATTTCAATGTAGCCAAGTAAAACGGATACGCTAGCTAACCAGAAATACAACATGATGATCAAGCTGAAACATTTGCCGATGATTTTACCAAATACCATAGAATGTACATCCACGATATCTCCATCCGCTTTTGCTAAAAGTTTATACATCATCCAAATAAACAATTGAACCAAGCATCCAGCCAGTAAAACTCCGATCCAGGCATCAAACCCTGCCTTTTTAGCAATGATTCGTTGAAAACTTAAAATACCCACACCAACCTGTGAACTATAGATCGTAAAAAAGACTAAATAGGGAGAAATTTGATGCCTTTTATCAATTTGCATAAAAAATATCCCCCTTTTTTATTCATAGAAATCATTCATGGGTTCTGGGTTCTTTCCAGTTCCAGTAGATTTTTGCTTTTTTTGCGGCCTAAGGGATTGCGGATTCTCTTTTTGCATGGAAAAAGGAAGTCTAACCCAGAGATCTTGGAAGGCCGTTTTCCTTAATGGATACATACTTACATATGGACGCCCAAGTGAGGTTAATCTGAGCGTATGTAAAACCGTAAATAATAATCCAACAAACACCCCAAATAATCCTAAAAATTGTGCAAGAAAAATGACAGGGAATTTAAAAAAACGAATGGTGTTGCTAAATTTATAAACAGGTGCGATATAGGAAGCTAAGGTTCCAAGTCCTACTAAGATAAGCAACACATTGCTGGTTAAGCCTGCTTCCACGACGGCTTGACCGATGACAATGCCCCCAACAACGCCAAGGGATTGTCCAATTTTCGTAGGTAGACGAATTCCAGCTTCTTTCACCATTTCTATCATTATTTCTAAAAATAATGCCTCTAAAAAAGGAGAGAATGGAACGGATACCCTTGACCCAACCAAGTTTTCTAATAATTTAGAAGGGATCAATTCATAATGATAGGTCAGAGCCGCAACATATAAAGGACTGACTAGACTTGATATGAAAATAGAAAAAAATCGTAATAGGCGAAAAAAATTAGAAATGATCCAAGAAAAACTATAATCCTCCATGGCAATTAAAGATTCAATTAAAGTTACAGGTGCGATGACAAGATTTGGTGAACCGTCAGCAGCAATAATAATTTTCCCTTCAGGGAGTCCTGCGGCAACCCGATCCACTCTCTCAGTTGAGATGGATTGAGGAAACAAGGAGTGAGAATTATCCTCTATCATTGACGCAATATATGAACTGTCTAAAATTTGATCATATTGAATATCCTCTATTCGTTGTATCACCGTGTTTACGTTTTCTGGATCAGCGATCCCGTCCATATAAATGACCGCTACTCTAGTTTTCGACAGTTCCCCGACTGTCATTTCTTTTACAAGTAGTTCAGCAGCGGGTAATCTTTTTCTAATCAGATTGATGTTGGTGTCTAATTCTTCAATAAAGCCAACTTGTGGACCTAATGCCGAAGATTCCATGGTCGGAATGCCGACATCGCGAAATTTACTGTTCGCAATATTAATTAATAAGCATTCTTGATCGTATTGATTCTTTTGAACAGCTATATATCCATTTAGAAGGTTTTGGATGATTTGAGATTTATCATTAGTAAAAGAAATCCCTTGTACGGGTATTTTGCTTTTCAATTCTTCGAGGCTTAGCTGTTCCTGTAAATATGGCAACACATCTTTATGTAAAATGTCTGATGATATGAGGGTACGAAAATAGGAAAGCCAAAATGGCTCCTTATCTAGTAGAGAGGTATGCTCATGAACAAAGTCATTGGATTTAGAAAAGCGTTCAATCCAGTTTTGTTCCGGTGAATTTTGGGATTCCTGTTCCATATTGTTGTTTTGTAACTTCATCTGTATCCCTCAACATAATTTTTTCTCATTATGTGTAGAATCGGGAATTTTATGCGTATGAACCATTTTTAAACATTTGAAGGATAAAATAAAAGCTGAACTTTACAACCTTGACAGAGTTAGGGTATTTATTTGTGCCTCAAAAAATATCTGCAGACCCTTTAAAGAGAGGATCTGCAGATATTGTCGGTAACTATTGGGATGTCTCTAAATAATAAAAAAGGCATTTTCTATTTAATGATTAATCAATACATGGGCCATTTTTAAGGCTTTACCATTTTTTTTCTGTTTATAATAATAATTAAATAATTCTTTTTGGGAACGTTTAATTAAATAGACAAAACCAAATTTTTTAAAGAAAGGTAATGAAGTATCGAACAAGTATTGATAGTATTCGTGTTCTTTATTTTGAAGTAAATAACTAAGTAAGGTAAATAAAATCAAATATAATTGTTCATTTTTCTTTAGAGCTTTTTCAAGTCCTCCATTAACAAGTTGTAATAATTCATCTATTGGAAGTAAACTCCCATAATATGCACTTCGTATATACCCTTCTAAAGAAAGTAAATAAGGACTTGATTCATTATTTTTAAGAGACATTGACTCCTTATAGTATTTATTGGCTAGTTCATAATTTTTTCTTCTAAAATATTCAAAAGCTAAGTTGTGTAATACCTTTGCTTTTCGATCGGGTGAATTACAAAGGTCACAGCTTTTGATTAAGCTTTCAAACCTCTGAATAGTCTCCTTAAAATCTCCATCATCTTTTACTTGAATCACCATAAGCATTTCTGCATCAATCACTCTAAGGTAGTTATTAATTTCTTTAAAAAATTGACGCGATTTATCTGCGAAAAAATAAGCCATAGCTGGTGATTCGATCGAATGATACGCAACTGCTAAATGATAGGTATATTCCTTATTATTGTAATCTGTGTCATTTATTGATTTTAATACTTGAATGGCTTTGAGATTTTCATGTTTTGCTAAATAGTAAACTCCTAAAACGTGTTTGAACAAATTAGCTTCGTAGACAGATAATTTATGTTCTTTCTTTTGGATTTCCTTGATGATGGTAATTGCTTCGTCAGTCAAATTATACATTAGTAAATACTTAACCCGAAGTAATTTGTAAAGATAAATATAATCAGAGATTTGAATTAAATCTTCTTGTTCAAGTTCATGATTAATAAGATCACATTCGTCAAATAATTGCATGATAATTACATCATGCCAATGGCTTAAGCACTTTTTAATATTTTTAAGTTTTGCTATTTCATTTTCGATAGTTATTCCTAGACGCTCTGATAACAGAGTGATAATTTCAGGTGCATATTCAGTATGTAAACGCTCAATTTTACTAATATGTGTTCCAGAACAGATCCCTTTTCCTAATTGCTCTTGAGTTAATTGGTATTTTTCGCGATAAAACCTAATGATTTTCCCCTCATCCATAATGAAATTCTCCTTTAGATAAATTTTCTTTGATGTGTTTGAGCATTAGAAAACCAAGATTCCCCCAAGTGCAAAGATGTTTTTTCAATATATATTGCTAAAAATCGTTGAATTCTCCAAAATTTGATGATGTTGAATAATTTTTTTGAAGAATTATGCAGTGGAATTAGCACAACATGATGAACTATTCCCCCAATTTACCGAGAATAAAAGCTCAAGTACAATATCAATTAATAGAGTTGTCTAATTATTCATACTCTTATTTTACACTATCTTTCTATCGGGAGGAAAGCGAAGCTCGAAAGAGTATGTAACCATTTTATTTGGGGTAACCTGTTAGATTCTTATTTTTAAAAAGTCATAGGTTTAAAATTTGTAGCTGAAATCAAAACAGTAGAAGGAGCGTTGAGTAAATGAAAATTCGAAAGAAACAACTCCTAAATGTAATGGCATCAGGTGTAATAGCATCAAGCTTACTAACGTCTTGTTTAATGCCTCAGCAAAAAACGTATGCTATATCAAATTCTGTTGAAACGATTTTAAAAGGCCTAACAGAAGAACAAAAACAATCTATTAAGAGATTAACTCCACAAGAAGGGTTTATTATTGATCCAAGATTATTGTCACTTAAAGATAAAACCGCAAATGTCATTGTTGAGTTCAAAACAGCTCCGGTCGAAAATGCTCAGCAATCAAAAACAAAAGGTACATCTAAAAATAAAGCAGAAAAGATAAAAGGGGAACAAGAATATTTTAAACAACGATTAACTGAAATTTTTAAGAAGAAGGAAGAGTTAAACAAAAATATAAAAGAAAATTCAATTAAATATCAAATTAAACAAACTTATCAGAATGTATTTAATGGAATGGCTATGACGATTCCTACAAATGAAATTAATACATTGCTTGAGACTGGTGTAGTTAAAAGGATTTGGAAAGACAATGTCGTTAGTTTACCGATAAATGAATCGACTACTACTCAAGAACCAACAACTGGAAAAGTAATTCCACCAGCGCTCCCTCATATAGGAGTTGATCGTTTACATAATGAGGGCTTAAAAGGACAAGGGATAAAAGTTGGGGTACTTGATACAGGGATTGACTATAATCACCCTGATTTAAAAGATGTTTATAAAGGCGGCTATGATTGTGTCGCTAATGACTCTGATCCAATGGAAACAACTAGAGCCGAGTGGCTTGCATCTGGTCAACCTGAAACGATAGATGGTAGTTCATACTATACAGAACACGGAACTCATGTTGCTGGAACAATCGCATCTAACCCTAAAAATGATGTTGAATATGCCATGACTGGTGTAGCTCCGAATGTTGACTTGTATGCATATCGTGTATTAGGAGAATATGGATCAGGATATGATTCATCCGTTATAGCAGGTATAGAAAGAGCGGTAAAAGATGGAATGGACGTGATTAATCTATCATTAGGTAATGGTAATAATCATTCCTTAGACGCTACATCTGTAGCCATCAACAATGCAGCATTAAAAGGGGTCATACCAGTTATAGCTGGAGGAAATGCAGGGCCAAATCCTGGTTCGTTAGGTTCACCAGGTGCTTCTCCACTAGCAATCACTGTGGGTGCAAGTGATGTGCCGACTGATATTCCAACCGTTATAACAACTTTAGCAGATATTTCAGTTCAAAATACATTAATGGGGCATGGCCTTGGAAAGGATTATCTACAGTTAATTGATAAAGAATATGATGTTGTTGAAGTAGGAATTGGTACAGAAGAGGATTATTCTGACAAAGACGTTAATGGGAAAGTGGCATTAATTTCTCGTGGCACGATATCATTTGATGAAAAAATCCGACGAGCTCATGATAAAGGTGCTGTAGCTGTATTGATTTACAATAATGAGGATGGAGAAATTCCATATTTCTTGGGTGAAAATCATGGCTATGTCCCAACATTTAAAATGTTACAAGGTGATGGAGTAAAACTTTCAGATAATTTAAAAGCGGATCCAACTACTAAACTTAAAATATCAGATTTACATTCAAATATGACCTCTGGTGATGTGTTAGCCGATTTTAGCTCACGTGGACCAGTAAATAATAACTTTGATATTAAACCAGATGTGGTAGCACCTGGGGTGTCTACCTTCTCTACAGTTCCAGAATATATTAATAGCCCAGAAGATGGTATTGATTATTCCAGTGGTTATGCAAGTATGAGTGGTACATCTATGGCCACTCCACATGTTGCTGGAATTGCAGCCTTATTATTACAATCACATCCAAATTATACAGTGGCAGATGTAAAAGCGGCGCTTATGAATACGGCAGACCCTTTAAATGGGCGTACGTACAATGTGAATGAAGTTGGAGCAGGACGTGTAGATGCTTATGAGGCAGTACACAATACAACGTTATTGGAAGTACAAAATAAGACGACTTCCTTAGATGAAAATGGGTTAAAAATAGAAATCGATGACATTTCAGGATCTATACCTTTTGGTAGTATTGCACAATCCAGTGAGACGCAAAATAGAACAACCTCGATTTCTATTAAGAATTTAAGTAGTGAACTAGAAACATATCATACTAGAGTTGAATTTTTAACAATCGATGGTGTCTCAAAGGATGCTGCAAAGAGTAGTGTGACGCTTCAACTACCATCGACGATTGAAGTGAATGGTAATGAGAGTAAGAATATTAATGCAGAAATATCAATTCCAGCTAATGCAGAATTTGGTATATATGAGGGATATATTTATATTGAAAATGAGTCCAAAACTGTAGAATATCAAATTCCTTTCCATGTTCGTTATTCTAAACCTGGATTCGAAAAATTAGAATTTTTTAAACATGCAATTACAAATGACCTTAGTAACTTTCATCCATATATCCAGCCGTTTACACCAGTCGAATTCAAGTTAAATAGTTATATGAAAACGATTGATGTCGTGGTTAGCGACCTTGAAGGAAAACCAATTGGGTTTTATGGCACATTTAATTTAGAAAATGCGTCAGTTGATACGGATTACTTAATTTTCTTCGGATTTTCAGGTGAAGTAAAGCATTTTACGGGTGATCCGAATAAACCGTTAGCACTAGAATATGAATCACTTAAAGAAGGTAAATACATCGTTTCTTATATTGGTACAGGGGAAGATGGTAAAACATATAAGATTGATAATGACATGGTGATCGATAATACCGCTCCAACACTGGAATTTGATAAGAAAACAGGAATTCAAGAACTTTCTAGTTCAGATTTAACAACTGAAAGTTATGATGGACAAGATTATACAGCATATTGGGTGCATGGAAAATTGTATGATGATACGATTGATTATTTAAAAAGTAGAGGTCATGACATCACTCAAGAGGCAAATACCGCGTATGCTTACCAAGATTCTTTTTGGCCAACAGCTCAATTTTTCCCTAATGCAAATGGTGAATTTAAATTTGGTGTCTTACCAGAAGAATATGCAAACTATCCAACAAATGTAGCTATCTATACTTATGATTACGCTACAGCAGGAAATCCGACTTTCCCAGACTTTACTTTTATTAATAAAGGAAGTAATTATTCCTTAATAAAAAACAATACAAAAGGTGTAAGTCTTGGATCGGAGTTTGTAAATACATTTACTGTTCAAAACGCTAAAGATTTAACAAGTGCTTCTGTAACAATTGATGTCCCTGATTTCTATAAAGTTGTAGACGTTAAGCCATCAAAACAGCTAGAGGATCTTGCAAAGAAAAATAATTGGACGATTAGCGTTGCAAAGCCACAAATTACAGAAAACACTTGGTCTAATATTTCAACATTTGCTGTAGATATTTCAGACAAAAAAACACAATTACCAGTTTCAATTAATGATGATATTGATTTATTGGATATCACATTAAAAGTAGTCGATGACCATAATTACTTTGTAGAAAGTGGATTCTATTATCAAGAATCTTCCTATCAAACAAGCTCTGGTAGTAAGTCTTCTTTACCAACATTTGCTGAAAGGTTTAAATTCATTTCTCAGCACTCATGGTTCGAAGGTTACTATCATGGTGAAGCAGTTAATTTAGATATTTATGATTTAGACTATTCAAAGATTGGGACAAAAGCTTATCTGGTAGATAAAAACGGTAAAAAGTATCCTGCAGATATTTCAGAAAATGGTTATATGACAATAACGGATATTCCTGCAACGAAGGATGAATATACGTTAATCGTAGATATTCCTGGGCATTTCCAATACAACAAAAAAATAACTTTAAGCAGGACGATCGATGGAGTGGTCCAAGGTATTTTCTATAATGTCTATACGGATACGGCTGCTGCTGGTGATGTCAACGGAGATAATGTAATCGATATTTATGACGCAAAGCTTGTTGCAAACAATGCTGGAATTTCAGGGGATAGATTGAAAGAAGATCTTAATAAAGATGGAGTCGTTGACATTATTGACTTCAACTTTATCGAAAAGAACTTCATGTCCATCAATCCATACATCCCAACGTCCAATAAACCAGTTGAAAAAACTAAGAATTTAACATTAGAAGAATTGAAAAAAAGTTTTAATTAAAAGGCTGTGTTAAAGAACA
>NZ_JBCNAC010000152.1:0-14576 GCF_050477885.1 Neobacillus rhizosphaerae | reverse complement strand
TCAGGGGAGACCCCGCAGGCGCATGCGCCGAGGAGGCTCGCCGAAACACCCACGGAAAGCGAAGTGCCTGGAGCGGAAATCAACAGTCAAGTTTAACAGAGCCAATTAAAAAAAGAGGATGCCTTTTGATATCAAAGGCATCCTTTATTGTAATTATTTAATTTTTATATTATTCATTACGTGGTGAGTAATTCAGCATTCGCGAGTAGAATTTAAATTGTTCTAAAAATTTCTTTGTGTTTATTGAAAAATGATTATTGTCTGAGCGGACCCAGCCTAACCCTACATTTTCCTGTTCAAACTCTATTATTTCGAGAGGGACTATTTCACCGCTTAAAACATCTGGATCATTTTTAAAAGTGAAGTCAGGTGCTAAACTAATTCCTAAACCTTCAACAATCGCTTTTTTTATTACTGCTGAATTGTCCGTCGTAAATAACATATTCAATGGCCCAAATTGACTGATTAATTTATTTGTAAATTGTTTCACATAATCACCATTATATAAAATAACATTTTGAGTCATTAGTTGTTGAGGAGTTATCGTTTTAAGTAACGCTAATGGAGACGTTTTGCTGACGGCCACCATCATCTTTCCTTCAAGTATTACCTCAAATATTAGATCTTCTCCTTTTTTTAATATATCATCGTAAATCGTGATTAGGCCAATGTCAAGCTGATTATTTTGGACATGTTCAATAATATGCTGGGTAGTTTTTTCAGAGATTTCTATATTCACATTTGGATAGGCTTTTTTATAGGCGGATAAAGGTTCCAACAGAAACAGCATAAAGCCAGGGATGGATGATAATTTTAAATTTCCAGTATGGACAGTGTTATATGTTTGGGCTTCCTCTTTAAATTCGTGAAGCTTCATTAATACTTCATAAGCCTTTTTAATTAACGTTTTTCCTTCATTCGTTGGAACGGCACCAAGTCGTCTGTTGCGTTTAAAAATTTTAACCCCCAGCTCATCTTCTAATTTAGTAATAGATTGACTGATTCCGGATTGAGAAACATGGAGGTTATGTGCAGCTATAGATATAGAGCCTGTTTCTGCAACCTTTACAATGTACTCTAGTTGTTCGATATGCATAGGTTTCTCCTTTTAATATAGAAGTCTAGCTTATATATTCATCAGTAATGGTTGATTTATTTAAGTGTAAATTATATATATAATAAATTCAAGTAATTCTTAATTTTCTTAAACTTTAAAAGAGTGGGGGAGTAAGAAAAGAATGGTTTTGAATTTGAATGAGAATTTAAAGAACAGTGCAGAAAGATATCCAAGTAATATAGCCTATACGTTTTTGTACCAAAGTACAACGTATGCAGATCTTGATAATGAGGTAGATTGTGTTGCAGCGGGGTTATCTTCTATAGGAATCAGAAAAGGGGACAAAGTTGCTTTACTTCTTGGAAATTGCCCTGAGTTTGTAACTGCTTACTATGGGATTCTTCGTGCAGGTGCAGTAGTTGTTCCAATTAATCCAACCTACACTTCAGCAGAAATTTCTTATATTTTATCAAATAGCCATGCGAAAGCTGTGATTACTGATTCTCCTTTAGAGTCAACAATTTCTCCATTGAAAGAGCAATTAGAACATTTGAAGATGGTCATATATACAGAATCGATCAAGTCTGAATTGTCATGGGAGGTTCTCTTTCAAGAAACAAATGATATTTTTGTAGGCCCTTCCATCCATGAGGATGATCTGGCAGTCATTCTCTATACTTCCGGAACAACTGGAAAGCCGAAAGGCGCCATGCTATCCCATCGAAATATGGCATCTAATGTTGAATCATTATCTAAGCTTACAGAGTTCACAGAAGGAGACCGTATGATTACTGTTCTTCCAATGTTCCATGTGTTTTCTATGTCGGTTTGTATCAACTTGCCCATTGCCTGTGGGGCAACAATTGTCATTGTTCCGAAATTTAGTCCTGCTGAGGTAATAAAAACGATTAGAAGAGAGAAAGCGACCTTGTTTGCTGGGGTTCCAACCATGTTTAGCTTCATGCTTCAGTTGCCCGAGACAACAGCAGCAGATTTATCTTCTATTCGCGCTTGTTTTTCAGGTGGTGCTTCGATTCCGGTTGAACTGCTTCATCGATTTGAAGAAAAGTATAACGTTCAAATTATAGAAGGCTATGGGCTTTCTGAAACTGCCCCTGTTACAGCTTTCAACCCATTGCGGGGAACACGTAAACCTGGTTCTGTTGGTATAGATATACCAGATGTAAAGAACAAAGTGGTGGATCCGGATGGAATGGAAGTTCCAAGAGGAGAAGTCGGAGAATTGATTGTAAAAGGTCCGAATGTGATGATGGGGTATTTAGGAATGCCGGAAGCTACATTTTCAGCCTTGAAAGATGGATGGTTTTATACAGGTGATTTGGCCCGAATGGATGAAGAAGGATACATATATATCGTGGACCGTAAAAAAGATATGATCCTTGTTGGCGGGTACAACGTCTATCCGAGAGAAGTGGAAGAAGTATTATATCAACACCCGGCTATTGTGGAAGCAGCTGTAATAGGGATTACGGATACAGAATATGGAGAGAGTGTAAAGGCTTTCGTTGTATCTAACGATGAATGTTTAACGATAGATGACATCTTGCATTTTTGCCAGGACAAGCTTGCAAAGTACAAGCTTCCAAAGCTAGTGGAATTTATGAAGGAATTACCTAAGAACAGTACAGGTAAAATTTTGAGAAGAGCTTTGCGTGTTGAACCAGTGGAAGTTTAATAAGTTTGATAAAGAACTTGTCTAAAAAACAATTGGTGGATTTTTAATGAGTAAATAACAAGGAGGAATTTTTATGGTATCAACAGTGCAAACATCGGAATTTCCACTCTTTTTAAATGGAGAGTGGAAGCCAGCTCTAAGCGGAGAAACATTTAATGTAATAAACCCTGCAACTGGTGAAGTCGCGGCTAAGGTGGCGAAAGCTGGGAAAGAAGATGTAGAGGCAGCTGTTTCATCTGCCCGCCAGGCTTTTGATTCAGGAGTATGGTCTAAAAAATCTCCACAAGAACGTGCTCACGTACTTGTCCAATTTGGAAATATGATCATTGAACATGCTGAAGAATTGGGTTATTTAGAGTCTATTAGTTCGGGAGCTACCGTTCGACGGATTTCAAACTTAGACATCCTATCCATTGTGGATCTCTTACAGCAAACTGCAAAGTTTACTGTCGAGTATCCGTATGTTGAGTCTCTTTCTACTGTCCCATTTCCTGGACCAAGTAATAATCAAGTTTGGCGAGAGCCGCTTGGGGTGGTAGCAGCTATAACTGCTTGGAACTTTCCAATGATTTTAGCAATGTGGAAAATTGCTCCTGCGTTAGCTATGGGGAACTCGATCGTAGTTAAACCAGCATCCAATACTCCGTTATCTACCTTGAAATTAGCTGAATTGGCTGCTCAAGCTGGAATCCCGGCAGGTGTATTCAATGTTGTACCTGGCCCTGGTGCAAGCATTGGAGAAGCACTTGTCACGCATCCAAGTGTAGACAAAGTAGCATTTACCGGTTCTACAGAAGTAGGGAGCCGCATTATGGAGCAGGCATCTAAAACGGTGAAACGTGTCACGCTTGAGTTAGGCGGGAAATCACCGGCAATCGTATTGCCTGATGCTGACATGAGCATTACCATTCCTGGCATTTTATTCGGATTCTTGACACACTCTGGACAAGTTTGTGAATCCGGTACGCGTGTATTAGTACATGATTCCATTTATGAACAAGTAATTGAACAATTAGCTGAACTTGCCAGCACGATTAAAATTGGAAATCCATTAGATATCGCAACAGGAATGGGACCGATGGTATCTCAGCAACAATTGGATACCGTACTTTCTTATATTGAATCCGGAATTCAAGAAGGGGCACGATTGATTTGCGGAGGAAAGCGTGCAATTGTTGAAGGATTTGAAAATGGCTATTATATTGAGCCTACCATTTTTGCCGATGTTCATAATGACATGAAGATTGCTAGAGAAGAAATCTTCGGTCCTGTGCTCTCAGTCATCCGTTACTCCACAATTGAGGAAGCAATCGAAATCGCGAATGATACGATTTATGGATTAGCAGGTGGAGTTTGGACAAAAGATGTAAATAAAGGAATGAAAATAGCTCGTGAATTAAAGGCTGGAACGATCTGGATCAATGATTGGCATATGCTCCGCAGTGATGCTCCATTTGGGGGATACAAGCAAAGCGGTTTCGGGCGAGAGCTAGGCCGCCATGCACTGGACGAATATTCGCAGCTAAAGCATGTTCACTGTTCACTTGTACCTGAAGTAAGCCAAAAACATTGGTACCAAATATTATTGGGATAATACAGATTCATTTATTAATAAAAAAATAAAAAAGCAGGTGATTCTATGTCGACATCATTTTTTCAATTTTCTGTTCGAACGGTTGTAAATAGCGGGGCGGGATCAAGAACTTTGCTTCCTGAGATGATAAAAGGGCTTGGGGGTAAACGAGCAGTACTTTTCACGGATAAGGGTTTAACCCAGGCCGGAATTACAGCTCAAATTAAAGAATTATTTGAAATCATGCCGGGTACACCTGAGCTGGTTGGGGTGTTTGAAGATATCGAACAGGATGCAAAAGGTGAAATTATTAATCGAGGAGCTCGTTTCTTTAAAGAATGCAACGGTGATTCCTTAATTGCTCTTGGTGGCGGCAGCGTTTTGGATACGGTAAAAGGGATCAAGTGGATGCTCCATAAAGGTTTGAATGATATACGTGATTCCCTTCTTACCGGAAATGTGATGGAGTGGTGGCCAGAAGCCCAATATATTTTTATTCCGCATGTAGCTATTGCGACAACGGCGGGTACGGGTGCTGAAGTATCACCAGTAGCCGTTATCCTTAATGAAAAGATTGGAATAAAAACAAATCTTCTTCATCCATTTATCAATGCAGATATGGCGATTCTGGATCCGGATTTAACTGTAGGGCTTCCTCCTAAAATCACTGCCTTTACAGGATTTGACGCATTAACTCATGCAGTGGAGGCTTATTTTTCACAAAAGGCCAATCCGATGACAGACGCCTATGCAATTCAATCGATTCGAATGATTGTAGACAATTTAGAAACTGCTGTTCGAAAAGGGGACGATCTTTCAGCAAGAGCGAATATGCTAATGGCAAGTTCAATGGCTATCTCTGCTTTTTGCCTTGCGATGAATGCGGTTCCAGTCCATAACATGGCACATGCGTTAGGGGCAAAATTTCATATCCCGCACGGGCTTGCAAACGCTGTATTGTTGCCAAATGTAATGGAGTCCCTGCCGACGTACTATTTGCCAAGAATTTCGGGGTTTGCCCAAGCGTTGGGAATCGCAAATCCATCAGAGCAACCAGAGAAATGTTTAGCGGAAGTTGTCCAATATATAAGAGATCTCCGCAAAGCAGTGAATTTGCCAGACACTTTTGGTGAATTTGAATGTAACGAAGAGACGCTTCAACATTTGGTACCAGCTGTTCATAATGACCCTGCCGGAGTTTTCTATAAGATACCAGCCACGATAATCACCAAAGTGATAAATGAAGTTTTCGAGGTACCTGCGATAAAGGCTTAATCTCGTTTACAAGATGTAAAGCGCTAATTTTACATTTCATAGTCTGGCAATCTAGTTATATGGAAAACACTTGAAAACTCCTCTTAATGTTTGGTTGGTGAACTGACATTATAGCCAGGTAGTCAAAAGTGTTTTCCTTTTTTTAAAATTTAAAATAATAATCCTTGGAGGTTTGTATGAAAAGTAAAGTTTCAACTCAACCTATGTCCGCAACTTCTTTTACAAAAAAGGCAAATTTAGCAGTGTACGAATCTCTAAATTTTGATGATTTACAGGATTTTGTAGATGCAAACCGAGGCTTTATTGCACCTTTAGAATCCAACATGATTAAGGATGATTCTGGGGAAATCATTTGGGACATAGAATCGTTAGAATATCTAAACGACACGGCTCCGGACACAGTGAATCCAAGTTTATGGAGAAATGCCCAATTACAGGCTATCTCGGGTTTGTTTGAAGTAGTAGAAGGGGTTTATCAAATTCGTGGACAATCAATCGCCACCACTTTCTTTTTTGAAGGTAAACAAGGAGTCATTGTCTGTGATGCATTAGGAAGTACTGAAACTGCTGCAGCTGCAATGGAATTATATTATAAACATCGTCCAAGAAAGCCAGTTTCAGCCATCATTATTAGTCAAAGTCATGCTGACCATTTTGGCGGTATTCAAGCAGTTCTAAAATATGCGGAGAATCCAGATATTCCAGTTATAGTTCCCCAATATTTTACAGAAGAAGCGTTAAGTGAAAATGTGCTTTTAGGGACAATCATGGCGCGTCGAGCAGAGTATCAGTTTGGGAAAAATTTACTTGACGGCACAAAGGGCTCCGTATCTATAGGTATAGGTAATACGATGAGTTCAGGGAAGATGAGTTTTGAGAAACCTACTGTTGAGATTGTAAACGAAATCGAAACGATGGAAATCGATGGGGTAACCTTTCAATTTCTATTAACTCCAAACACAGAAGCACCAGCTGAAATGCATTTTTATATCCAAGAGTACAAAGCATTATTCGTATCAGAGAACGCCAATAAATTGATGCATCAAATTTATACGGTAAGAGGGGCAAAAACCCGGGATGCCCTTCATTGGGCTAATTCACTCGATAAAACAATCGATTTATTTGAAAATAAAGAGATTGATGCCTTGCTCATGATCCATGCATGGCCTGTTTGGGGTAAGAATCAGGCATTAAACCATTTGAAATTGCAACGTGATTTATATAAATATATGCACGATCAGACTGTTCGTTTAGCCAATCACGGATATACGATGGATGAAATAGCTGAAACAATCAAACTTCCAAAAGCATTGGATACTTATTGGGGGAATCGTGGATATTACGGTACTTTAAAGCATAATTCAAAAGGGATTTACAATTTTTACTTAGGTTATTATAGTGCTCATCCTTCAGATTTAGACCCATTGCCACAAGTGGAAGCTGGACTTAAATATGTAGAATACATGGGTGGAGCGGCTAACATTTTGAAACAGGCAAAAGCTGACTTTGGAAATGGTGAGTATCGCTGGGTAGCTCAAGTATTAAAAAATGTCGTCATGGCCGACCCGGAAAATTCGGAGGCAAAAAATTTATTAGCGGATGCATTCGAACAATTAGGATACCAAGCTGAATCTGCCAATTGGCGTAATATTTATCTTGTCGGTTCATCGGAACTAAGAAATGGAATTAATAAAGATAATTCCCCATTAGATGTTTCCGGAATCATAAAAAATATGCCAGTAGATGAATTCTTAAAGCTGATTGCTGTTAAACTAAACGGTCCAAAAGCAGAGGGTAAAAAAATAACGCTGAATGTAACGTTATCAAATTCCAATCAAAAATATGCGATTTATTTAGAAAATTCCGTTTTAATTTATAGAGCTGGTAAGTTTGATGCTGATTCAGATGTTTCCTTAACTCTTGATCAATTTACATTCTATGGAATTGGACTTGGTATGCTTTCTCCAGAACAAGCCGTAGCAGCAGGTAAAGTAATCATTTCTGGTGACCAAACAAAATTGAATGAATTTTTATCCCTTTTAGATAAGTTCGACGCTCTTCCAAATATCGTAACTCCTTAATTAACTGAGAAAAATCATTTATGATTCAATTTTTTTCACAATAAGCACCTGTTTAATCTTGCTCGCTATTAAGGCGGGCAAAGCAGGTGTTTTACTCCTTAGGTATGATTGCTAATTTTTATCGAAAAAAATGAATATATTTGGTGAGAGGCAGGAGTTTGAATGAAAAGTTGGCCGAAATGGATTATTTTATTTGCACTTTTTATTATGTCTATTATTAATTTTGCTGACAAATCCATTACAGGTTTAGCCGGAATTCATATTATGGAGGATTTGAATCTAACCTCCATTCAGTTTGGCATTGTTGGCAGCAGTTTTTTTTGGTTGTTTTCAATAGTTGGAATAATAGGGGCTTCTTTATCTGATCGTTTTGGAACTGGGAAATTACTGGCTATTATGGCGATTATTTGGACAATTACGCAATCTATGATGTTGTTTGTATCAAGTCTACCAATGCTTATATTTAGTAGAGTATTACTAGGTGCAGGAGAAGGTGCTTTTTCTGCAACCGCAATCAGTCATCTTTGTAAATGGTTTAAACCGGAATCACGTGGACTTGCCATCTCGATTATAAATTTTGGCAATGTTGTGGGGATCGCTGTTACAGCCCCAATTGTGGTTTTTCTAATCTCAAATTATGGTTGGAAGCAGGCGTTTTTTGTTTCTGGTATTTGTAGTTTTATCTGGTTAATTTGTTGGATTTGGCTGGGACGGCTGAAAACACCTGTATCTTTTGAAGAAGAAGTAAGTAAACAGGAAAACAAACAAAATATTAATGGGAAAGATATCTGGAAGGCTTTAAGATCTCCCGTTTTTATTTTTACAACTTTTACTTCATTTATTGCCTATTCTTTAATTGTCTTTGGACTCACCTTTAATCCTTCATACCTAATGAAAGTAAAGGGATTGTCTGAACAACAGTCTGCAATGGTTATTGCCATTTCCGGATTAATAGGAGCGATTCTTGGAATGGTACTAGCCATCATTTCAGATCGTTTATACAAAAAAACTCAAAGTTTGTGGAAGTCGCGAACTCTATTTACTGCCATTTGTGCTATTCTAGCAGGGATTTTGTACTCAATGTATCCCCTTTTAAATGGTTCGGGTTCAATAATCATCCTTCTTTCTTTAGTAAATACATTAGTAGTCACAATAAACACACTTAATCCTACAGCAGTAACTAGTTTACTCCCACAGCGGAGAGGTGTTATGACTGGTACTTATTATGGAGTAATGACTTCATCAGGTATTGTTGCTCCAATTATTTTTGGAAAACTCATTCAAGATTCTGGTTCAAATCTAGCAGGTGGTTTTAGCACATCCATTTATGGGATGGCAATTGCTATGGTGATTGCAGCTATACTCATATACCTTTTCGGAAAACCAAAACACCGAGTCTCAACTGAGAATGATAAAAGAATAGTGAACCTCTAATAGCAACTTTGATTTAAAAAAATTTTAAAAGGATGTGCGAAATATGGCTGCAAAAAAAGATAATCTAAAAGAATCATTGAAAGAAACAATAACTCGAAAGAAAAAACAAGAAGTTGACGAAACGGTTGAAACTGTAAATGAACCATTAAAAGAGGAAAAAGAGGACGAAGAAATCACTGTCGATGGCGAAAATGAAGCATCGGTTTCTAGCCTAGACCTGCTCTGGAGATTTGCATATCAGGAATTTGATGAATGGGTAAAGTGTGCTGAACATCGCGACGAAGTCTTTTTAGAAAAGGTGAGACGATTCTCTGAAAGTGTACAACGGAATCAGGGAAATAAAATAGCAATAGCAGAGCAATTTACAAAGGAATTTACTGAATGGGAGAAGACTGTTCGAGATGAATTTTTAATATCAACCACCATCTTGCAGCATTTCTTTCCGGTTCAGTCTTATGAGGAAATGAATGCGCAAATGAATCAAATTCAAAAGACAGTATTGTCACTCTTAAGTACACCGTGCCGAACTATTGCAAACTACCAATCAATTGAGAAATATGTAGAAATGATGGAGCATTATATTGAGCTTAGGAAAAAAGGAAGAATGCAATATATTAATACTGTTAAACAAACTGGAAATCCCCTATATGAATTTCAAAAAGGATTTGTCAATCTGTTTACAACAAAATTCAAAGAACTTATCTTACCGCTAAATAAATATATGGAAAAAACGGAAGAACCTTCAAAATCATAATTTAAGGAGAGAAACAATATGTCAAATGAAAAATTCTTTGATCCATTTGTTGGATTCAACCAATTGAGTGAAATGTGGGACAAACAAGTAACGGGCCTATTATATAACCTAACAGACAACAAAGAATTTGTTCGCACAGCAAGTTCAGGCCTAAACACCTATTCATTTTATCTAGAGCGACTTAGAAAGCACCAAGAGCAAATTGCGGCACTAATGAATATCCCGACAAAGAAAGATGTCGCTAATGCCGCAAAGCTGTCTATTCAGACAGAAGAAAAAATTGATATTTTAGAAGAACAAATTTGGAAATTACAAGATAGTGTAAGCTCCATTACTAAAGAAAATTCAGGAATGTTCGAAGAAGTAGTCAATATTGTCATGCAAATGAAGAATGAATTCCAAAAGATGGCTCAAGAGCTGGCGGAAACGCAAAAAATGAATGCTGACCTTCAGGAATTGCGCAAAGAAATAGAGAGAGGTCTCATCGAAATAGAGCAGGAAAAGCAGAAAAAAGAACCGAAAAAAAAGCAGGATAAAGATCTAGTGCTCACTGGTATTAACACAATAAAATAACAACAATGAAGGGAGCATTAAAAATAATGAAAGCATTAGGAACAAACCTTTTTCCAAACTTAGACTTAGAAAAAGAAACGAAACGGTGGAACCAGCTTTATAAAATTATGACTGAGCCAAAGCCAGAGATTGTACCTACACCAAGGCAGACTGTCTGGAAGAAAAATAAAGCAACCTTATGGTATCATCCTGCAAAGGAAAAAAGACATGCCATCCCAGTATTTCTAGTCTACTCCTTGTTAAATAAGGCGTACATTCTTGATATCGGTGAAGGAAGCAGCGTTATCGGCGGACTTACCGAACGCGGCTATGATGTCTACCTATTGGATTGGGGGCCCCCTGGACTTGAAGATTCTGATATCACCCTTGATAATTATATCATTGATTATTTGGAGAACGCCCTTAAGCGAGCTTTAAGACATTCAGGTGCAAAGGATATATCCCTTGCCGGTTATTGCCTGGGTGGAACCATTGCAGCCATCTTGGCTTCCATAACGGAACTGCCAATTAAGAATTTATCCCTTGCAGCCGTTCCAATCGATTTTAGTATCGGTATCTTTCCTGATAAATTGCTGGAAGCACTACAAAAAGGGGAGCTAAGTCTTGACCGTTTTGCCGATGCACATGGGACCATTCCAACAGAAATTATGTATTTGATATTTAGGATGGTATCACCGGGTTTTGCAAGTTCTACTATCAATCTGGTCACCCGTGCACATGATGAGAAATATGTAGAAAAGTGGCGCCGAATGGATAAGTGGACGAATGACTCTGCTTCGTTTGCAGGTGCTGCATTAAAACAGTTGTTCAACGATCTCTATAAAGAGAACAAACTCTTAAAGGGAGAATTGTTGATTGGCGGCAGGAAGGTAGATTTAAAGAATATAAACTGCCCGCTTTTAGTCTTCTCTTGCTCACGTGACACAATTATATTAGAGAAGCAAAGTCTTCCGGTGATGGACCTTGTTTCAAGTAAGGATAAAACTTATGAGGTTTATGAAGGTGGACATGTTTCACTTGCCTTGACCGGGGTATTTGCTGAAGTTTGGGATAAGTGGCTTTCGGATCGATCAGAGGAAACGAAGGGGATTTAATCATTAATGAAAGCTTTTTATAGAATAGAAGAGTCATCAGGAGATAGTGTAAAATATGCACAGCAACATTTAGCAAATGAAAGAACGTATCTTGCATGGATACGTACGGCTATATCGATAACAGGAGTAGGTTTCTTAACAACTTCATTACATTTTACAATTAAAATCAGTTCCAATCACTACATTAATACCTTAGTCATCATTCTTGGAATATTTGCGTGTACTATCGGTTTTATAACTTGTGTATTGTCGACAATACATTACAATCGGAAAAGATTGGAAATTACAGGTGGCATCTACACACCTTCTAACCATTCCATAATCTTTGTTTCTAGTTTATTTTCTCTATTAATGTTCATGATTTTTATGTATCTTTCTTTTTTATTATTAGTGAAGTCCTAAGTAATGCTTTAAAGAAGGTCATTGAGATACATAAACTCAATGACCTTTCTGATTTTGTACCTTATTACGAGCTAACCTCAACAACCTCTTGATCGGATAAATACACGCGATGGGCTTCGAAAAACTTAGTTAAATCGTGTTTACTTGTTTCTTGTATAATTCGAATAAAATCAGCCGTAGTAGAAACGCCAAACTTCATTGCTTTGAAATAGGCTTGCATGGACGTATAGAATTGGTCGTCACCTAGCTCCTTTCGAAGGTCATCCACCGTTTGGGCTCCGTACGCATATATCGTGTAATAGTAGTTTCTTTTACTCTCTGTTCCATTTTCAAAAAAATTATCAATGGAATGAGTGAGGTGACCGTCTGCTAATCTAGTTTCATCCACAGGTGGATTAGTATCTAAGGTTTTGTCGAATAATGCAGCAGCATAACTTGCAAAGGATTCATCTAACCATGGTTCATCAAATTCATTATTCCCGATAATTCCATAAAACCATTGATGACCAATCTCATGTGCCGTAGTAGAATCAATTCTTGCTGCTTTCCCATCGGATGGTATGGATATCATGACAAGTTGTGGATACTCCATCCCACCAAACCAGCCTTCCATTGCACAAATATCCAGTTCCGGCCATGGATAGGCTCCAAACTTTTCACTGAATAATTGAAGACTCTTACTACCGTATTCCATTAAATCTACATATTCCGCATGTTCATCTTTATAATAAACATTCACATTTACATTTCCGACCTTCGTTTGTTTTATCTTATAGGTAGGATCCATTTCCATCGCAAAATCCCGGACATTTTCAGCCTTATATTGATGAGTAGCTAATGCCCCGTTAATCTTAGGAACTCCAACCTCGGTTCCTGTAGTAGCAATGATTTGCTCTTTTTCAGTAGTCAAGGTTACATCAAATTTTCCTGTTAACGAATAAAAAGATTCTCCGCCGTTGAAATATGGGTCTGCGTTCCACCCCTCGTCATCATAAACGGCAAGAATAGGAAACCAGTTTCCTAATGAGGTGGTCGTTTTATTCCAGCCAAAGCGATCCAGTGCTTCTGGCACTGTCACTGAAAAATTCATTTCTACCTTGCCTTTTTCTTTCCTTTTAATACTCACCTCGGGTATATGTAGAGCGGTTCCGTCAAGGGAATAGGTTGCAGGCTGCCCATTTACCTTTATTTGATCAAATGTCACATTAGCATCTTTTTTAGTCTTTAATAAATATGTGTTAGCATTTGCCCATACGTTGAAATACAAGCTTGTCAAATCTACATCTAAGTTATTAAGAAAATCGACACTCATGCTGCCTTTTATTACGTGATTACTAGAATCATATGTGACATCCATTAAATAGTGTGGATTAGCAGGGCCTCTTAATTTACTTCCTGGCCCATGATCAATGGCAACTCGCTTATCAACAGGTTCTTCTTTGGGCTGTTCCTCTGTAGGCTTTTGTTCATTTGCTTTGTTTTGTTCTTCAGCTTTGGGCTTTTCTTCAGACGTAGGTTGGGCCACTGTCTTTACCACTTTTGGTGATTTTACTTCTTTAGTTGAGTTAGTTTGATAAGAGAAAAGTGCCCCAAAGGTTAAGAGAAGAAAGACACCAGTACCAATCATTTGAACTTTGGTTTTACCCGTTTTTCTCTTAAAGGCAAAAATGGTCCAGCCAAGAAAAATAAGAAAACCCAAAACCGATAAAATAACTAACATCAATTTCATTAAAATCCCCCTTATTCTACTTTTGTTAAAGTTTATTCTGAAAATTCTAACATCCATATGGTTAGACGTGACTTTTACAGGAAAGTTACCTATAAGGGATTGAAATAAATTTTTCATTATACTAGTTTATAAGTAAATATAATTGTGATTTTAATTACTAAAGGAGATGTGAATGATGGCAGATGTAGGTATACGAGTAGCTGAAGAGTTGGATCTTCCGTCCATACAATCTATTTACAATCAAGGTATTGAAGATAGAATTGCCACGCTTGAAACGGAAACAAAAGATGTCTCCTATATGAAGGAGTGGTTTGAGAGTCATCAGGTGCGATATAAGGTGATTGTAGCAGAATATGAAGATCAAATTGTTGGCTGGGCTTCTTTGAATCAATACAATAACCGATGCGCTTATAATGGTGTTGCCGATCTTTCTGTTTATATTTCAAGAGAATATAGAGGAAAGGGAATTGGCAAAAAGCTTTTAGCTGAACTTGAATCCCTTGCTAAAGATAATGGCTTTCATAAAATAGTTTTGTTTACATTTCCATTTAATCAATTAGGACAGGGATTATATACTAAGATGGGTTTTAGGGAAGTAGGGGTATTTAAAAATCAAGGAATCCTAGATGGTAAATTTGTTGATGTCATGGCGATGGAGAAAATATTGTAGGCTTTATAAAAAAGATTGGTAGTAGTGGTATATAAGTGTTATTTAATTTGGCTTTTTTCGTAAACTTTGGCTCTCTGTACTTTTTTGTTTATGATCCAAAAGCACCTTCGCACTGATTGAGTGAATTAAAATTCAACCCGTCTGAATCTGAGGCACCTTCGGACAGAGTTGGAGGAAAAAGTAAAACCCTGTCAAAAGGAATGGTAACTTCTGACAGGGTAAGAGGAAAAAACAGAAA
>NZ_JBCNAC010000151.1:0-49506 GCF_050477885.1 Neobacillus rhizosphaerae | reverse complement strand
GCTTTAAAGCGGCGGGGGACTGTCCCCTAAATACAATGTCATGTTTGTAGGCTTTTTTTCATACTATATTTGGGGGTGGAAAAATGCCAAGAGTTAGTTACCGAAGTTCTGACGTCGACTTAATGGCAAGGATGATGAGAGCAGAGGCCGAAGGTGAAGGGAAACAGGGAATGCTATATGTTGGAAATGTCATCGTGAATCGTCTTGTAGCTAATTGTTTAGACTTTAAAGGTTTAAGAACAGTAAACCAAGTTATTTATCAAGTACAAGGTGGAAATTTTTCCTTTGAAGCCGTTCAAAAAGGGAATGTATTTTATCAAAGATCAAGAACTTCTGAAAGAAGATTAGCCAAACAGAATTTGGATTATTGGAGACAACACCCAGGGAAATATGCGCTTTGGTACTTTAATCCACATGCTCCATGCCCTCCAACATGGTACGGTCAACCTCATTCTGGTCAATTTAAAGAACATTGTTTTTATGAACCAAAAGCTGGAACATGTGACACTGTTTATAGCGGTTAAGCTTACTCTTTGAGTAAGCTTTTTTACATAATTAGAATATGTACACAAAAACCTTTTTTACCCAGAATGCAAGATTGTGAAAAATTGGATCTAAGATAGCGGGTGCTTCTGTTAGAGATCTAGCTGCCATTTTTGCGGCTTATTTTTTTATTAAGCTAACGTGCAGTTTAGCATTATAAGAAGTTGAAACATTTCTTAGGATAAAACGTATTAAAGATATGTGACTTGGAGGTGGAGTGTATGTATGAATATAAGTTTGTAGAAACTTCTCTGGGGGGATTTTTTACTTCTCCAAAACATAGAGAAACCATTCATGCCTATGCATCTGAGGGTTGGAAATTAGTACAGGTCTTGCCATTAGAATATAATGGACATGGGAAACCTATGTCCTATGAGATCATATTTGAAAGGCTTATTCGAGACTAGTTTTATCATTATAGGAAGTGAAAAAATGTTCTTTTATTATTTAATGCTCATACTTGGAGTCTTGTTTGTAATAGGCGCAGTATTTGCTTTTTTTGTTATATATAGTGATAGAGACTATTCATTTTTAAATGTAAGTAAAAGCCTTGGAAGCTTATTAGTTGGTGTTTTACTATTAGCGGTTACGCTCCCAAGCCTGAAATATGTTGTGCTAAAGGAATACGATGTCGTCAGTGGGAAATGTGTTATCGAAATGGTTTCATCAGGTCGTTCTGCTGAAGCGGACTTTGAAATGCTCGATACAGATGAAATATTTAGCTTCAGAGATATTCCTGAACTTGATGCGTATGGAAAGGCAATTCCTTATTATTGTAAGATAACAGTTACAAAAGACCATATGGTTGAAATTAGTTATAAAATTTATGATGTCAAAACACGAAAGTTAATAACAAGTAAATAGCAGAAAAATAAAAAACCACTCTGAGTGGTTTTTTTAATCGCGCATGGATCCTGCCTCACGGGAAGTCATTGCTCCTTGTCCTTCGCTGACATCTTTTTGAATGTCTCCTTTAACTTCTTGAGCATCTGTTCCTGCAAAGTTTGGTTTCATAATAGAGCCCAAACCTTCTTTAGGTTGTTGATTCTGTTGCATACAAGCCCTCCTTACGTGATTGTTTTACTACCTTACTATTTACAAAAAACACTCGGGATATCCCATGGCGTCGCTGCAACTATGAGCTGACTAGAAAGAAATTAGAGGTAAAATGACTTAAATTCGAGAACTTGTACTATGGAATCTTTTAGACCGCCTCGTTGACGGTCTATTTATATAGGTGGAAATTCAGAAACTTGTAACCTTTTCTTAGGCTCAAACGATTTATATATGTAAATCGAAATGAGGGGGGAACGATTTGTTTGATGATGAAAAATTGGAGGAAAAGATTGAAAAAATCTATCGTCACCATTATTTAGAAGTGTATAGATTCCTTGTATGTTTTTCAGGTAATCAAAACGACGCTGAGGATTTAACCCAAGAAGTGTTTATTCGAGTATTAAATAGTTTTACTAAAAAAAACAGTATTAGTAACGTAAAGACCTGGATTTTTACGATTGCGAAGCATGTTGCGATTGATCATTATCGTAAAAAGAGATTTTCATCTCTTTTCAAAGATGGATTTTTTAAACAAATAGCATCTACCGAAAAAGAACCCAATGAATTAGTTGAACAAAACGAATTGAAGAGGCTTGTTCACCTAGCCATTTCCAAGTTGAAACCAAACTATAGGGCAGTAGTGATACTAAGAGGTATAAACGAGTTTTCGATAAAAGAGACGTCTGAAATTCTTCAATGTAGTGAATCAAAGGTTAAGGTAGATTACCACAGAGCCTTAAAAGAACTGAAAAAGAGATTACACATGGATGTAGAGGAGGTTATCGGGAATGCAAACTGATAAAGAATTGTTTGACTTAATGAAAGTTGCCTATCCACTCAATCCAAGAGAGGAATTTGTATCAGCTACTTCTAATAAACTTAGACACTCGGCAAGGAAGCTAAATAGAGATAGAAGAATAAAGCAGTTTTCTTTTGCTTCTACCAGTATTGCACTATGTGCCATAGCTATTTCGTGGTTTTTCTTTTATGGCGGAATAGATGTAATTTCCAGCAATCCTAGCACCCTTCAAGAAGGTAACTCCTCAACAACAGTAAACAGCCAAGACCCTTTAGTTTATATTTATCACTCACACGACTCAGAGTCATTTTTCTCAGAGTTAGATACGAAAGTGCCTGCTGACCAAGCATTTCACGATACCAAAAATATTACATTAGTCGGTGAGAGGTTAAGCCAATCATTAAAAAAAGCAGGTATTCCATCCATCCATGATGAGACCCATGTCATGAAAATTTTAAAAGAAAAAAACTTGTCTTTCAGTGAATCGTATAAAGTCTCGAGAGAGCCACTGAAAGATGCGATAGAGAAAAATAGGTCAATTAAGATGGTGTTCGATCTACACAGAGATTCACAGAAAAGAAGTTTTACTACTACTAAAATAGACGGGATCGAGTACGCAAGGATTGCATTTATTGTTTCGGGTTCAAGTAGCAATTACGAAGAAAATGTAAAGTTCGCGACACTCCTTCACAATAAAATTCAAAAAGAGTACCCGTATAGTTTATCAAGAGGAGTTCTCGTTAAAAACAATCCACCAAACCAAAACACCTATAATCAAGATCTTACTAATAACTCAGTTTTGATAGAGATTGGCGGAGTGGAAAACACGTTGGAGGAAGAATATAGAACGGCAGATATCCTCGCAGAAATAATTAGAGAGGTTCTTTCGGATCAAACAAAATAGTCCCGGTTGTCATGTTTAAAAGTGGGTGCTGCGGCACCTGTATTTTTAAAAAAATAGAAATAACTTTTTAAAAATGCAGGAGAAATAGTATAGAAACGCAAAAAAAAAACGCCAATGACTGGGAGGTTGACGAGTTTTTCCTTATTTACACGCAATCACCCAGTATTCTAATGCTTTATTCATCTTGTTATGTAATTAACTATAAAAAAAGAGCTGATACAGCCAATACCTATAAGAAAAGAAATAAACGGCAAATCACGGTCAGATGACTTTTTAAATATAACGACCGCTAAAACAAACGAAAAAACGGTACCAATAAGTAAAACTCTTTTTACCCACATAAGTAAAATACTATCTAACCACTGCAAAAAAATGTCTCCTTTTTTGATTAGGATAAGTTATGGCTTACTAACAACATTATAAAAGACATTTTTAAAGCTCTGATGAATTTTATGTAAACATTTCTTATGGTTTACACCTATTGCAGGAGTTATTTTTAAGCACTTCCAATCTGGTGAAAAGCTATAATGGTTGATTGTTAAAAACGATGAAACTTATATCTCTTTTCCGTTTTCTATATAGATTGTGTTTGGTAATCCAGTTTGGATTACCAGATATTCAATTACATTTTTTGCTACTCTTCTGATCATCAGGCTCAGACTTAAGTTGTCAAACAGGCGTGCATAGCAGCGGATTATCAACGTATTATTTTCTCTTAGCAGATGATAATAGACGGTTTCTTTCTGTATTTTCGAAAAACAGTTGATAAATAGATATTCATCTGTTGGTACTATTCCTTTTATCAAAAATTCCTTTTGAACTATTTGTTTTATTTCCTCTATTTGTTTCTCTGATAAATCTATTCTCATACCAGCTTCACCACCATATTTTGATCGGTATTCCATCCATGTTCATTATACGAAAGTGCCAGTTCGCCTGTCACACAAATAGAATGTTTTTCATTACTCTTTACCATAGACCTCTTTAAATTAGCTTTATTTTACTATTTTACAAATGGAACAAGAGTGGGTTAATGAACCAAGATTATATATTAAAGGGGAAAAAGGATATGTCCTTCTTTGGAAAAAAGATGGTACGAATGTTCTTTACAGAGTGGGGAAACAGACAAGTGGTGCGTTAAAAGGCATGTGGAAAATTGTTGATGTGAAAAGAGAAAAAATTAACAGGATCCCCGTACCGAATTTAAAAAGACTTCTTACGATTGCTCTGCCTATTTTTTCAAATAAAAAAAGCCGACCTCCACACTTGGAAAATCGGCTGCATATCTAATTATAATATAGTATACCATTCGTCCTCGACCGGTTCTAACCAATCCGTTGGCCCTGGAGTATGGGCTAAATGGACAAACCAGCTGTCTTTTGTCGCACCATGCCAGTGTTTCACATTCGGCGGAATATTGACTACGTCTCCTGTCTTCAATAATTGAGCTGGTTTTCCTTCCTCTTGATACCAACCCTCACCGCCAGTCACTAACAAAACTTGACCAGCATGATGGGAGTGCCAGTTATTGCGCGCTCCTGGAGCAAAGGTTACATTCCCAATGGCTGTGTTTAGTGGTGTTGGATCGGTAAACACCATTTGTAAGTAGGCATCACCGATAAAGTATGTGTCTACTTTTTGTCCCAATGGAAAGATTGTGCTATTCTTTAAATTTTCATTCTTCATTTTACACTCCTACTTTCTTTTGTTATTTCATTTGATCTTGAATAGTAGATATAATCAATAACACCCTTCCTTCATATTTTTCCAAGTATAGTAAATCTAATGTCTGAATTCATTTGCATATTGTTGCATTACTGCACATCTGTGTAAAATTATAAACATAAAGAGAATGTCTTCAATGACCAATTGACCACGATTCGTGTATTAGCGCACAAATCGATACAAATTGTGCATTATTTATAAGAAAGTCTGGTGACTCTGACCATGTCTAAGGTAGATAGAAGAATAATCAAATCTCAAGAAGCAATAAAAAAGGCATTTATTGAACTGATGTCTGAAAAAAATTTAGATGAAATGACGATACAGGATATTGCCGACAGGGCAAATGTTGGCCGAAGGACGATTTATCTTCATTACTTGGATAAATATGATTTATTGGATAAGCTCATCAAAGAACATATTAACGAACTCAGGATTCTGTGCAAATCGGCAGCTGATTTGAGTTTTGCTGAGGGAAATCTGATTTGGTTTGAATACTTTGAACGTCATTCTTCCTTCTTTTCAACGATGTTAGCGAGTAAAGGAGGCTCTGCTTTTCGAAGTCACTTCCTTGAATTCGTCATCGAGGAGTTAGAGGGTGATGTAGATGTAACCGAAGGAATAAATCAAGGTTTAAATAAGGAGTTACTTCTTAAATTTTTTGGAGCAGCCATCGTAGAGATCGTAGAAGCGTGGATCACCAATGGACTATCAGAACAGACACAAGTCGTGGCAGAACAAGTTGGGATTTTGTTAGATAGGAATCTTTAAATTTTAGGGACAGTCCCCCGCCGCTTTACAGTAGTGGGGGACTGTCCCCGTTTTTTAGATTTAATCTAGCGAAAGTGCCTTTGAGAGGTTCGATTTGATGGTGACTCTGTTAAAATTGAGTCCAAGTTGTACGGCTGTTTGTGCGATTTCAGGGCGCAATCCTGAGAGTGTTGTTTCGACGCCAATTAGGTTCAAGGCATCAATTAACAAAAAGATTTGATGAGCGACCATGGTATCAATCATGATGACTCCAGATAAATCGATAAATAGGTGGTTCACATTTCTATCTCCGCATTGTTCAAGTGTATGTTCAAGTATTCGTTTCGCTCTAGCTGTATCGATGTCTCCGACTAAAGGAAGTAAGGCAGAGTCTTTTGATAGGGTGATTACCGGTGAACTTAATTCATTGATCAGCTCTTGTTGTGCGAAAAGCTGGGATGAGGAGGCATTGTGTGTTTCTTCTGCAAAACGCAGAATCACGGTATCAAACGTCTTGGTGACCAATCTATTCCACATTTTCACTTCTTGAGGTGTTACTTCTTCTTTGTAAAGTGAAACATATTCTTCTATAAAATCCAGATACTGTTCACGTGTCCTCATAAATTCTCTAATAATAAAATGAATGGGCGTTCTTTGATGTTCGGTATCACGTGCCACTTCCTCTATCCACGTTTGGAAATTGGTGAAAAACTCACATTCCTTAAGAATAAAGATTTCACATGCATGTAAATGAAACTCATAGTTTTGTCTTTTTAAGTTCTCAATCACCTTTGGGTCATTTGAGGAGTAAACACCCTTTGGGTCACTTTTGTCTAATGAGTTATACCAATCATCTGTTAATTCTTGGGCTTTGCCTAATAAAAATGAGTGTAGCTTCTCACTTCTGTGCATACTCTTCACTCCAATAATTCTAGATTCACATTCTATTAAAAGTAACTATTTCTATTTAACAATATTTGCATATAATCTCGCAACTTTGTGGGTTTGGGGACAGTCCCCCGTCGCTTTACAGCAGCGGGGGACTGTCCCCGTTTTTTGAACCCTTTCATTCCATGAATAAGTTACACCCTTTCTTACCAACTTAAGAACTATACATATAAGAAGAAGGTGTACTATGGCGAAAAATGGTTATCGATCTTTCACCATCATTTTTATAAGCATGGCATTATTACTTCTGTCATCCTGTAATCAGGTACAAAGAAAAGTGGAACATCCTAAGAAAAAAACGCCCCGTGAAGTGTTAGGCTTCTACACAGAGCAGGAAGGAACGTATCCAGGGTCACAACCAACAGTGGACTCGCAATCCGCCAATTTGAGCATCATTGCCCCCTTTTGGTATAAGCTTGATGATAAAACACCAGGGAATCTTATCGCTTCCGTTACAGCTGCACATAAGAAACAGGTGATTCAGAGTGCTCATGAAAAACACCTGAAGGTATATATGGTTGTACATAATCTCTTTTATGAAACCGTGGAGAAGGGCAAGCAAGTAGCGAGTACTGTCCTAGATAACGAAACAAACCGCAATGTGTTCATTCAGAACTTACGGAATGAAATAAATCAGTTTAACTATGATGGTATTAATATTGATATGGAAAATTTGAATTTGACTGACCGAGATTCTTTTAGTCTTATGATAAAAGAATTGTCTGATGCACTACATGGTGATGGAAAAGTCGTGACGGTTTCTGTACCGGCCAACACAGGTGATTCCCGTGCGAATCCGTGGTCCCCGTGGTTTGATTACGAAAAGCTTGGGCAATATTCAGATGGGTTAATGATCATGACCTACGATGAGCACAATCCAAGAACGAAGCCGGGGTCATCCGCATCCGTCGATTGGACAGAAGCAACGATTCGTTATGCGGTGAAACAGGGAGTGCCATCATCAAAAATTTTACTCGGTATCGCTGGTTATGGATGGGACTGGGATACAACCACAAACAAAGCTCTGTATAGCTCCTATCCACAGTTAATGGATCAGAAAACAAAATATAAAGCGAAAGTTAGTTGGGACTCCCAATCGCAAACACCTCATTTCAGTTATGTTGATGAAAAAAATCATAGCCACGAGGCCTGGTTTGAGAATAGCCATAGTCTACGGTTTAAATTAGACCTGGTAGAAAAATATAACTTAAGGGGAATCGGGATTTGGCGGCTCGGGTTAGAAGACCCCAAGTACTGGACGACTATACCCAAGAAAATAAAAGTTATAAAGTGATAAGAATACAAGCTGTAAAACAAATTAAATCCATCCCAGGGGTGTCCCCAGGATGGATTATTTTTTGTTGCAAATGCAACAAAGTTAGGTTAAATTTAATATGTTCCATTTTTATTGCATATGCAACAAAAAACATGTACAAGGGAGTTATTTATGAAAGAAATTCTTCGCGAAATCGGAATGATCGCAAGGGCATTAGATTCTATAAGTAATATAGAATTTAAAGAATTTGACCTTACAAAAGGGCAGTATTTGTACCTTGTGCGAATATGTGAAAACCCAGGAATCATTCAAGAAAAGTTAGCTGAGATGATTAAAGTAGACCGAACAACAGCAGCTCGTGCTATAAAAAAACTTGAAATGAATGGATTTATTGAAAAGAAAGATGATCAACATAACAAAAAAATTAAAAAACTTTTTCCAACAGAGAAAGGGAAAAATGTTTATCCTTTTATAAAAAGAGAAAATGATTATTCCAATACCGTTGCATTAGAGGGATTTTCCGAGGGAGAAGTCGAAATCATTTTCAATCTTCTTCAAAGAGTAAGAAAAAATGTAGAAAAAGACTGGGAATATGTAAAAAAAGGAAACAAGAGAGATTATTGAAGGAGCGGCATATAAAAATGACTATCATTATAAAAAAGTGCACTATTGAAGATTTACACACACTACAAGAAATTAGTTATGAAACATTTAATGACACATTTAAGCATCAGAATTCACCCGAAAATATGAATGCCTATTTGGAAAAGGCATTTAACTTAAAACAAGTAGAAAAAGAATTATCCATTATTTCATCGGAATTCTTTTTTGTTTATTTTAACAATGAAATCGCTGGATATTTAAAGGTCAATACCAATGATGCTCAGTCTGAAGAAATGGGTGATGAATCACTTGAAATCGAGAGGATTTATATAAAGACTCAATTTCAAAAACATGGGCTTGGTAAATATCTGCTAAATAAAGCTGTGGAAATGGCGATGGAACGTAATAAAAAGAAGATCTGGCTAGGCGTATGGGAAAAGAATGAAAATGCGATTGCTTTTTATAAGAAAATGGGATTTGTTCAAACTGGAGCCCACTCTTTTTATATGGGTGATGAAGAACAAACGGACTTTATCATGACTAAAATACTCAGATAACTTTTGCCTCTTACGGCGATTTTTTTGTTAAAGACTATGTGAACCGAACTCCAGTTGAAAGTAGGCTGGAGTTCTTTCTTTTTTTTAGTTTTTCTCCTATGCTTTGCGGTACTATCGCTTATCGTTGTCTGTTAAATTGTCAACTGCGTTTGCAGTTGCATCAACAGCATTCATTGCAGCATTCTCCGTGGCTTCTAGTCCTTTATGAATCGAATGAAACACGGCTCCAGCTCCATTTTTTATGTTGTCTGAAACATTATGGTTATTTTTTGCTTGATTAGACAATTTGTTCACCTCCTAAACGTCCTTATGTTATGTAAAACACAATAAGATATTCTGAGGATCGCCGTTTACCCCGTCCTTTTAATGGAGGTGGAGGAATGAAATTTAACAAAATAAACGTATTAGGTTGGGTAAGTATTCTCATGTTGAGTATTAGTGGGTTGTTTTTTAAAGAAGAACTGTCAATTATTATGACCGGGTTTGGTGGACTTATTTGTCTCCTTATTGGTTTAACGTTAACATTCTATAAAGGCAAAAAGGGGTCAGAGAAGCATTAGAAATACAGTAAATGCGGCATATCCGACAGTAATGGATAGCCATGTGACAGTAAAACGGCTTATCCGGCAGTAATGGAGAGAGATTTAACGTTATATGGAAATTAAAGTGCCTAATTTTCATTTTTAAAGCTTGAAATCGGCCTTCTATATTATAAAGGTCGTTTTTTATTAGCCGGTTTCGTGGAATTTTATATTTTTAAGTTTGGTTAGTAGATCATTCTAAATATTGATAGATGAATTCTACAAAAAAGAAGAGGAATTCTACAAAAAAGAAGAGGAATTCTACAAAAAAGAAGAGGAATTCTACAAAATTTTAATTAATTCTACAAAATCGGGTATTTATTCTACAAAAGTTGGAAGTTAAATTCCAATTACACCTCAAAAAGATAGATTGCCGGAGTTATTCTACAAAGTTAAGGACTTATTCTACAAAGTTTCAAGTTATTCTACAAATTCGAGAGGGAATTCTACAAAAACTGGAAAATAACTTCCAGCCAAACGAAGAGCTCTCTACCATGATATGTAAAAGGAATTTCAATAGAATGAACGAATAGATTATCGGAACCTACGATAAGGGGTTTCTAATTACATAACCGGGCACAAGCTGCCAGCTCTTTTAAAGTATTCTTCAACTAACGAAGCAGGATCGTGAATAAGGAATTTATTTACAAACAGGAAGGGAAGATTATAACAAGTATTGAATTTATTTAGGGGTGAGTAATCACTGCATCTTTATTTCAGGAGGTTGTTAGTATGTCGAGAGAATTATGGTTGAACCTGCCAGTGCGGGAACCAGAACGGGCAAAGGCGTTTTATACGCAGCTCGGTTTTCGGTTGAATGAGCGGTACCCGAGTCAAGACGGCTCTTCCTGCTTTATAGTCGGCGAAAATCAGGTTGTTTTGATGCTCTTCCCGGAATCCGCTTTTCGCGGTTTTGCTGGTAATACGGTTGCGGATTCGTGGCAAGGTACTGAAGTGTTATTCTCTCTGGGGGCGAACTCCATGGAAGAAGTTGATGAGCTCGCCATGAAAGCTGAACTTGCCGGCGGCACTGTATTCAGCAAGCCTGGCGAAAAGGGTGGCTGGATGTACGGCTACGGTTTTACGGATCCAGACGGTCATCGGTGGAACGCTTTGTATATGGATATGAGCAAAATGCCATAAGGCTAAAAATCTGATTCGCCATTTTGTGACGAGTGTTTAAAAAGATAGTAAAAGGTAGGTGAGAATATTTGTCAAAGTATATTAGTGTATTCTTCTTATCTATAATTGTAAGTATCATTCTTTTTTTCATATTTAGTTCCGTATTTTTTGGTGGGGGCAATCCAGCGGAGGAAGCAGTTTACACAATAGGAACAATAATTATTATTCTACTTTCGTTTTTAATTTCACAAATTTACTATGTAATAAATTTGATTAAGAAGAAAGTGTGATAGCTATTTTGACAAACGGGATGCGTTTCTGTAATAGATGGGAACGCTCTTTCTTTTTGAACTAAAGGAGCAGGATAGTTAAACGCTTAATGTCCCATTTTTACAAGAATAAGAAATATCTCCGAGGTTAGAATTATGAAGAAGTGATATTTAAGAATTTATTTTAGTTTGGAGGTAAATGTATGAAGGACAAAATAACAGAAAGTGAGTTTCAAGAGCTTATCCGCAGAAGAAGTAACGGCGATATAAGCTTTCCTCAATTTTTAGAAGAATTGTCCCAAAGAGGCATAAATGAATACGAAATAGAAGTTGCGACTGGTCAAGCCACATATAAAGGAGTCCATTCGGAGTTTAAAACAGATTCCCAAGTAAGTCTGGTTATCTCAGATAAATTTAATGAAAATAAGGTACTCAAGGCAATTGCTAACATCTCTCTACCCTTTATAGAATTCTTAAAAGAGATTGCTGAGGCTGGAATTGTAACCTATCGTGTGTACATACCTGAGAAAAATGTTAAATATATTGGTATTCGAAAAGAAATAATTGAAGAACAGCTTAAAGTTTAAAATAATTTCAAAACAGGCAGGCAAATAAATACACTCAATAAAAAGTTATGTTAAACAGTTGTGTTGCTGAGTCAACTCTTTATATTTATTAGCAAGCCTCCATTTTGATTATTTTTCCCACTTTTCAATTATACATTGTGTTTGTGATACATACTTAAACCTCAAAAACTGAACCGCTGGAGTGATCCTTTTTTTGTTCATTTAATGGGGCAGGGAAGCTTGAGCATAAGGAAATATCATGAGGAAAGAATAGGTATACATTGGAAAAATTGAAGGGTGAATTCATTGAAAGAATTTCTAATTAGTTTGCTTCTTTTGTTCGTTGTAATTTTTTTAGGGAAGATAGATGCTTGTGCAAAAGAATTAAGACTTAATCAACAGAATTCTTTTTGGGAACAATTCATGACCCACTCATTAAAGCATTATGAGGTTCAAGACATTAAAGTTGAAAATGATTCTGGACTTCAGCGTGTATTTAGTATCAACGATGGTTATCAAGAACGAGTCCTCAGGAAAGTGGTGCACTGGCTTAATAACGCTAGCCGAGTAAATGGAACAACCGAGATCCTTTTAGATAAACCCACCCACAAAATGACATTAAAAATGGCAAATGATGAAGTGATCACCATTGAACCCGCTTATATGTGTGTACTTGCCCATAACCTGAAGACTTGCACGGCTAAAGATGGAGAATTAATCGTTTCGGGGAAAAGTCAGAAAGTGAGATTGCAGTCACAATCATTGTTTGATTGGCTCGCAGTAGGCTGGAAAAAGGAATTGGATGGTCCTACTAAAGAAGAGTTGCTTGAAGAAGCATTGTTTACACGTTATTTATATATTTTGGGTCCATCTTATTCGGATTTTTTTATGTGTCCAAAAATTAACATTGAACCTATTGATGGGGATCCCAGGAGACATATCGTTTTCGCCAGTGCTTTAAACTATTCAGGTCACCACGGTGGAGACTATGATAAACTTACTTTTTCTGTAAGGGATTCAAACCTAGAGGGGTTGCAAGTGACCCATGTAAAAATAAAGAAACATATTTCTCAAGAAGAAAGCGAAATACAATGTCGAACGTTCGATTAAATATAGTTTTATACTGAAGGAGCGCTTCTTAAACGACGGGAACGCTTCTTTTTTATGTACAACTTCATGTCTTAAAATTGTTTATTTAATTGGTGAGATATGTTAATAGTTAGAGGATTACACCATATGTTTAAAAGGAATACACGTTTCGTGAAGGGAGTTATACAGTCGTGCAGCGGATAAAATTCTTTCTTAAACAATTCCTATTTGAGCCTTTGTGGTTTAAAATACTTATTCCTACAACCTTGCTTATTTCAGTCATTTTTAGCAGTTCATTCTTTACGAATACGGCTTATTATCAAAGCGGGTCCAAATTAGCAGCCGCTATCTTCTTTTGTGCTTACGGAATTAAATTTAGGAGAAACTTCAAAATAGCATTTCTCTTTTTTGCGTGCTCAGTTTTATGCATTTACCTATCCATAATGTCAATATTTTAGTTGGAGTCATATTTAGGGACAGTCCCCCGCTGCTTTAAAGCACCGGGGGACTGTCCCTAAATAAGGATATTAGTCGATATTTGATAGATATTGGAGGAAATGAGTAGTATAATCATATGAAAAGGAGGTGTGAACGAATGGAGCAGAAGCAACTTGATCGTATGGAAGACATGCTAACAAATCTCATCAAAATTGTAGGTACCTTGAGCAATGATTTTCAGATGATGAAAGAAGAAATGCGAGAGATGAAGGATGAATTGCAAGACGTAAAAAAAGATATAGAAGAAGTAAAAAAAGTACAGGAAGTAACAAATCGTATCCTTACCGATATGCGAGCTGACCAGGATCATATCTGGGAAAAGGCAGCTAAAAATGAGAGAGAGTTAGCTAAACTTAAAAGACATTTACAACTTTAAAGAAATCATTTACTACTTTGTTAATCCGCATAATTTACCTCTTCATACTAATGCCGAACAGTTGTCCAAATTCGCTGAATAGGCATACCAACATATAAAAATCTCTCTTTTTAAAGACAATTCTTCGACATTTTTCTGCTGCTTAGACGGCAAGTAATCTTTATTTACTCTAGTCTGGCCCGATACTAATTAAACGTTTGATTAGTATCGAATAATAGGAAATGCTAACGAAAAAAGTCATTTCCCAAGAAATTTCACTAATTTTGGAGAATTTTCAACTTCATCTTGCAGATATTGCTAAGGCAAGTTTTATAAATAGAAGAGAAATGATGACTATAGATGAGGAATTTAAAGATCATATTATCTTGGAAAGTCATTAACTTCATAGGCCACTCGTATTCCAGATTCAATGGCTCCTTGGATCCAACCATGGGTCAGAGACGTATGTTCCCCTGCAAAGTGCACTCTTCCCTCAGGTGTAGAAATATAAGGATATAGCTCTAAATCCTGCCCAGGTTCAAAAGATGTAAAAGCACCACATGAATAAGGATTCTTACTCCAGCTAAAAGAAGTTCCTGATACAAACTCTGAATAAACCTGAGGTCCATAAATTTCTGATAAGTTCATTAAAGCATATTGGATCTGCTCCTTTTCCGGCAGGCTTTCTAATGTTAATGCCTCATCTGCCCATATGTAGCTAGCTATAATTACTGCGGGACCAGGTGTACCAATGCCATGACTCGGGTAATATGTAAAGCGAATGGGCAGATCCGTTATCGATTTCCCACCCTTTTGACCTTCTTTTTCCCAAAATCTACTTTTAAACTCGATTCCTATTTTTGTTGATGCCATATAATTAAGTTCGCGTATCGCTGCCCTTTTATAATAAGAAATCGAATCGTATGGCTCAAATTTTACAAATCGTAAGGTTGAAAAAGGTATGGTCACGATTGCAAGATCAGCAGTTATCCTTAAATTCTCGGCAGTTAGTTGATGTTTACTATGAATGGTTACACTATTTTGATATTGAGATATTTTTATCATCTTTTGGTTGAATACAATATTCTCTGTTAATTGCGGTAAAAAGGCTAGAGGCAACCGGTCCATGCCACCTGTTATTTCATAGAAAGCCTTAGCAGAGGTTAGGATGATGAACTCTCGTAATACTTCAACAAAGGTCATCCCCATAAATGCTTGCAAATCAAGAAGGATACCAATCATATCAATAGCACCGATTGAAAAATATGAACTTAAGAAAGCACCGAACGAGAGACTTCTATATTGTTTTTCTATTAGCGGCCAATTCTTTTCCGGATCTTGATTAATAAAATTTATAATTGGTTGTATGACTGAAAGTAAAAGTTCTTCAGACGATTTTCCTCTTTCATGGGGAGCAACTGGGAATTTTAATACGCTTGGATTACTTTCAAAAACATTCAGACGAGTTTTGATGCCGTTTGCGTAGAGGAGGTCAGCTGGAGTCCGGTTAATAAATAGATTGGTAGGTAAATTGAATTTTTTAATATATTCAAAGGTTAAATAATGCATATCAGGTATTCGCATTGCTCCGGCATTGAAAAATAAGTTTTTACTAAAGGGAGCACGCAAAGTGTAAACACGCCCTCCAATTCGATTATTCGCTTCTAGAATGGTGACTTTATGTCCGGTTTTCTTTAATAAAGATGCAGCAACGAGTCCAGCCATGCCTGCACCGATAATAATTATATTTTTAGGATATTGGGATGTTTTAAGACCATTTCTAATGATTGTGAGCATTTGTGTATTCGTTAATTTAGAATTCATGGTATAAGGCATCCTCCCTTACTTTTCCATAATAATGCTTATTGCATTATATACAGTTAAAAGGATGCATATGAGATAATTTCCTGTAATGTCGAGAGTGGGTTCCTGTCTTCGGGTCGGCTGCAGTAACGTACAAAATTTAGAATTACTTAAGGAGTGGAAAAAATGGCCCGTGTTTTATTTATAAATGCCGGATCAGAAGGACATATCAATCCAACTATTGGAGTCGTGCAAGAGCTTATTTCGCGCGGCGAAGAGGTAGTGTACTTTACAATAGAAGCTTTCCGAGAGCGAATAGAAAAGACGGGAGCTACTGTACGAACCTTGGACGGTCAAAAAATTATAAAGGCCTTTATTTCTGGTGGAAGAACTTATTTACTTGAAAGAATTAACGGTCTATTACTTACGGCAGATATTGTCATACCTAGCGTGCTTGAACAGATTGAGGGAGAACATTTTGATTACATTATCCATGATTCTATGTTTGGTTGTGGACGTTTACTTGCCCAAATCCTTAAGCTTCCGGCCATCAATTCTTGTACTTCCTTTGCACAGACAAAGGAATCGTTCGATAACATGTTAGAACAGCTTTCTAATAACATACCTACCGAAGTGGGTAAACAAATAAACGATGAATATCAAAGCCTGACCGCAATGGTGAGGGAAAAATATAATGTCGATATCCATTCACCTTACGAAGTTTTTTGTAATCCTGCACCTCTTACCATCGTTTATACAACGAGGGAGTTTCAACCACTTGGTGAAACATTCGACCAAACTTACAAATTTATTGGTCCATCCGTCTCTACACGAGTAATTCAAGATAACTTTGACCTTGCAGCCATCAAGGGAAAAAGCCTCATTTACATTTCACTGGGTACTGTCTTTAACCAAGCCATTGATTTTTATAAGCTTTGTTTTGATGCATTTAGAAATAGCCATCACACGGTGGTCATGTCGATCGGAAACCAGACCCCACTAAATGATTTAGGAGAGATTCCCCAAAACTTTATCGTAGAAAAATATGTTCCACAAACGGAGGTACTAAAATACACTGAATTATTTATCACACATGGTGGAATGAACAGTACCAATGAAGGTCTCTACTATGGGGTTCCGCTCATTGTCATCCCACAAAGTGCGGATCAGCCGATTATTGCTGGGCAAGTTGCCAACATCGGAGCTGGTATGAAATTAAATATGCAAGGTTTGACTGCAAATCAACTACGTGAAGCTGTAGGTCATTTGTTAAACGACCCATCTTTCCATAAAGCAGTTTTAAATATAAGGGAATCTATGCAAAAATCGGGTGGGTATCAGCGAGCTGTTGATGAGATTTTTGAATTTAAAAGTCAGTTTGATATATAAATATTAACCGCCATTATATGGCGGCGTTTGAATTAAATCTTTTTACATTGGTTATCCTAAGCGAAAGTGCGGGAAAAGGAGAATAGGTATGACCACCGATAAAAATTTAAATCCAATGAATGTGATGAAACCACTAAACATAAATCCAAAAATATTAGATGAGACCCAACCTTTAACCGCGTTTGAAATGGGTAAACTTTGGGCTACCTATATGGGAAATAGTATGTCTATACAACTGTTAAGTTATTTTCTTCAGCATTGCGAGGATGAAAATATTAAGATGTTAGTGGAAAATGGTTTAGCATTATCAAAGGATTTCATCCAGAGGATAGAAGAATTTTTTAATAATGAAAATTTTCCTATCCCAATTGGATTTACTAAAGAGGATGTCAATCTTGGTGCCCCCCGTTTATACGAGGATGAATTTTACGTTCACTACTTAAAATATGCTGCTAAAGCAGGAATGAGTCTTTACGCAGTAGCAGTTCCATTGGTCATGCGGGAGGATATAAGGGAGTTTTTTATTTACTGTAATCAATGTACTATGGTCTTTTTAGGACAAATTAATAATGTTTTAATGGAAAAAAAGTATATTGCAGACCCTCCAATCATTCCAACACCAGATGGAAATGAAAAAATTGATAAACAAAGTTTCTTAAATGGTTTTTTTGGAGATGTCCGACCATTACAGGCATTAGAACTCTTACATCTTTGGGATAACATTGAGAATAACGTAACAAGTATGGCATTATTATTGGGATTTCATCAGACAGTTCAAGATCAAAAGATAAAGGCTTTGTTTAGACGAGGTTTAGAAATGACTGATAAAGCGGTTAAGCAGTATAAAGAAAAACTGCATATTGAACACATTCAATCACCGGCTTTCCTAGACCATTTGGTAACAACATCTACATACTCACCTTTTTCCGATAAAATAATGCTGTTTCATAAAGTGGACATGTTCGCAATGAAGATAAGGTCATTCGGAAACTCACTGGCGGTAACGGCAAGAAGAGATATAAATTTCTTGTATGGAAGAACGCTTAAGAACATTGGCTTATTTGTTGACGACGGCATGAATATCTTAATTGATAAAGCTTGGGTGGAATCACCACCAATAGCGTTTGACCAGAGTTTAAGATAAAAGTATATTTGAAGTAACTTGGCAGGAAAATAGATTGAAAAAAAGACCCTCTTTGGGTCTTTTTCCTGATGATTTAAAGTCTTTTTAAAAAAACATAGCTAACTTTGTCATATTCCATCTTATTTTCATAAAAGCGATGAGCTTCAACTCGTTGCAAACCTGATGAGAGCGAGACAATATCATAGCCATTTTCCTTTGACCACTTATGTACATAGTCTAGGAGGGCTTCGCCATATCCTTTTGAACGACAATTTGAATCTGTAACTAAATCACAAACCCAAATGAACCTTCCGTTGTACAAGGTGATCATAGGCATAAAACCGGTCACTGCTACCAATTTTTCATTATCATATAAAGCAGCCATTTTATAATCGTTCTTTTGTTTAGCTTCTTGGACCAATTGAAGGAATTGCTCTTCATCTAAATGGGTCCTTAATTGTTTCATCACTGGATAGGCTTCTTTCCATTCCTTCTCGTTTTTCAAATCCTTTATTAAAATTCCTGTTTGATTTAGCATTTATGTTCATCTCCTTATAAGGTTCTTACACAATTATTAAATCAAAATCTGGTATAATCTAAAGTACCAGATAGAAGAATTTTAATGGTTCCAGTTTCGTTGTAGGAGAGAAGAAATATGATTGAAATAACACCTGTTTTGGATAGTAAAAACGGTGAACCATTGTATTTACAACTAGCCAATTTTATTAAACAAGAAATTTTATCCGGAAGGATCAAACCAAAAGAAAAGTTGCCTTCGAAACGAAATTTATCGAATTACCTAGCACTAAGCTTAAATACTATTCAGTCTGCATACGACCAGTTATGTGCGGAGGGGTATGTAGAAAGTCAACCTCGAAAGGGTCTATTTGTTGCAACCTTTGATAACTACATAATCTTTAATCAAAAAAATCTTGAAAAAATGGATTCAAAAAGCAAGCAGGTAGAAGTCAATGCCAAGGTTGATTTCAATTCGGGTAAGGTTGATTTAGAACACTTTCCATACTCTACTTGGAGAAAATTAACCATTCAATCATTGTACGAGGATCAAGGAGAATTATTTAATATTGGAAATCCTCAAGGTGAACTGCTTCTGCGTGAAGAAATTGCAGCTCATCTATATGCTTCTAGAGGTGTTAGATGCTCTGCCGAACAAATCATAATTGGTGCGGGTACCCAGGTACTTATTGGATTATTGTGTATGTTAATCGGTAAAGAGCATATCTTTGCTCTTGAGAATCCTGGCTACCATAGAACGAGAACAACTTTACAAGATCTAGGAGTAAATACGGTTCCTATACCTCTCGACAAAGATGGGATAAGAATAAACGAGTTAAAAAATACGAATGCCAATGTTGTTTATGTGACACCGTCTCATCAATTTCCTTATGGGATGATCATGCCTATTTCAAGAAGAATGGATTTGTTAAAATGGGCAGAAGAAAGGAACGGATATATTATTGAAGATGACTATGACGGTGAATATCGATATAAAGGTAAGCCAATTCCGTCCTTACAAGGGCTGAGTACAAAAGAAAGTGTCGTGTATTTAGGAACATTTTCGAAGTCATTGATTCCATCAATCCGTATTAGCTATATGGTGTTACCTTCATCGATGCTGATAAAGTATCAGGAACACTTCGCGATTTATAAGCAGACCGTTTCGCGACTTCACCAGGATACTCTATTTCGTTTTATGAAGGAAGGATTTTGGCAAAGTCATTTAAATAAAATGAAAACGCTTTATCGTAAAAAGCAAAGTACCTTAATGTTAGCCATTAACAATTATCTTGGACAAAAAGTAAACATAATCGGTGAAAAATCAGGACTTCATATTGTTTTGGAAGTAAAAAACAATATGGTGGAAGAAGAGTTAATTAACACTGCTATGAATGTTGGTGTAAAGGTATATCCATTATCAATATATTACAGTGGAACAACTAGCGTAGGTTCTAGAATCTTACTAGGATTTGGGGGACTAACGGAAACTGAAATCATTACAGGAATTAAGTTATTAAAAGAAGCTTGGAAAGTTTAGGTGATAACACTTGTTCTTTCAACAAGTTTAGACCTTATACAATTATGAGTAAAAACAAGGGGGAAATAAATATGACAAAGAGAAAAATGGAGTTGTCACTAGAACAACGTGAAGAACTACTCAGAACATTGAAAGCTCGTTTTGAGAAAAACATGAACCGACATGAAGGTCTGGAATGGGCTAATGTACAAGCTAAGCTCGAAGCTAATTCTGAAAAACTGTGGTCGCTCCATGAAATGGAAGGGACAGGCGGTGAACCAGATGTAGTTGGCCATGACAAAGAAAATGGCGAATACATTTTTTATGATTGCTCAGCGGAAAGTCCTAAAGGTCGCAGAAGTGTTTGTTACGACCGTAAAGCTCTAGAGTCAAGAAAACAGCACAAACCAGAAAATGACGCTATGGAAATGGCAACTGCCATGGGCATTGAGCTTTTAACGGAAGAACAATACCGTGAACTGCAGAAACTTGGAAACTTTGATTTGAAAACGTCAAGCTGGGTGCAAACACCTGCTACTATTAGAAAACTTGGCGGGGCACTCTTTTGTGATCGTCGCTACGACACTGTCTTTGTGTACCACAATGGAGCAGAATCCTACTATGCTGCAAGGGGCTTCCGTGGCTCGCTACGGGTCTAAAGTTAGCAGGTCTGTTTCATATAAAAATCAAATAGTTGTACTGAAAAAGAAAATGGCCGACTCCAATGCTAAAGGGTTCCGTTTATTAAAAGACACAAGAATTGACGTATGAATTGGCATACGTCTTTTTCTTTATTTATCAAGGTTTCTACGGTCAAGAGGGTACGCAATTATCGATTGGGGGATCAGGTTAAGCACCCGAGCTGATAAATAGACGGAGAAATTCCGCTTATTTAGAAATTTTTATAAAAAAAGGCTTAAATAGACATAGAAATTCCGCCTATTGATTCAAAAAATGCGAAAATAGGAGATTTTTTTTTGCATAAGCGGAAAATCTCCGCTTATTTTACTTTTGATGGTTCCACTCTCCAGGCCAAGACATCTTATTTAAAAGGTTGTTGCGGTAGCATTGCTTTCATCGGGTAAAATTCAGTTGTCATGATCCCAGCAATGACGGCGGGGTCTTCTTCTATCAGTGTTGGAACTTGAGCTTCATTTTCGACTTCGATTATGGCAAGTCCGTGCGGAGCTGCAGGATTTAAAACAGGGCCGAAGACCAGTGCAATTCCCTGGTTTTGCTTGTCTGTCCAATAGGTAATATGTTTTAACATAATATCCCGTTCTTCTGCTGTCATATCCTGATGAAAAGTTGTTCTAGGTGGAGTAGACTTTAGCATAAAGTGCATTTTAGTTGAAGCTTTACTTGCGGTACTTTCTGACATCCTAATTGACCTCCATCAATGTAAATTTCTTTTACTTCGTTACGACATCCAGCATCAATTATTCCATATATCTTTTTCGAATACAAAGAACCACCTTTTAGGGTAAGCGGGATCGTAATAACTGCGGTCTCTTTTTCTTATTGTAGTAAAGAATAAGGTAAATTAGAGAAGAAAAGGTTAGAGAAGTTAAAGGTAGAATTATTAAAAGTAGAGAAATAAATAAATAGGAGAAAATCTCAATGAGATACAAAATGCTAATCATTATATGGGTTGTGTTAATTTTTGGAGTGCTTGTAATGATTGGTGTTCCAATTGAAAAATGTTTTCTTTGGATGACCTATATTAGTCTTGCCTTTCTAGTTTGTAACTTGCTGTGGCAACTATTCGCCTTTGTTTGGATACTCATCCTTCAAAAAAAATCTTATGATCGCTTTTTATTTTGGATAAAGCCAAAGTCAAAAAGAAAACTCAAGAAAAAAGGTTAATGCAAATAGAATAATGCAAGATGATGATTATGAGGTGTGATTTTAATGAAGATAACTGATTTGTGTGAAGCCTGTAAATTAAATGAAGTAAATGTGGTAGAAACGTCTGATGATCCCAATCAGCCTTATAGATTATGCATTCAATGTCACGAAATGCTATTAAACTATTCACTAAGGCCTATCGAATGGTACAACCTAGCTGTTATCCATTCCGCTAATAAATTTTTATTACATGATGATTTTTACGAAGAAGATGGGGAGGCTAGTCAACCAGAAGAGGACGTAATTGTCACTAAAAAAGATAAAGCACCAACCTTAAAGCAAGTTGGAAGTGATTTGGAGAGTTTATTGGATTTTTCTGTAACGAGGTGGTTTCTTGAGGATGATGTCATTAAATCCTTAAATAAACACGATAAACAATCAACTTTGAACTATGTAAAATCAAGGTTTTACGGAACAGAGAATGTCGAAATAAAATCCCGTATGTTGGAAATTGCTGCTGATGTTTTAGGTACATCAGCTTCAGAATGGATAAGAGAACTTTGGAAGAATGTTGATGAAGAATTGTTTTACCCAATATCATGGGCAACAGCCAGTAGTCTACCAATCGAAGAGGGATTAAATATTGTTTTTGAAAAATTGAAATGGATGAGTGAAAAAGAATTGCCGAGAGCGGCTTTTACCAGCCTCTACCGTTTCCGTTCTACCGTTATTCTTGATTGGATTGAGTCAACTTGCACCGTTTTTAATGATCATTGGGGAAGGCTGACAGCTGTATGTTTTCCTACTTGGGAAAGAATGAAATCTTGGTTGAACGCAGGAAGACCTTTAAGTTTAATAGCACTCGATACAATGGCGAGCTGTGTTAAAGGATATGGAGACTACTATATTGAGCGACTTTCTCCTAAGATACTTGGGACCGACAAAAATGAGGTTGAGCAAGTATTAAATGATTATTATCAAAAAGATGGTGTTCCTCGTGTCAAAATGAAAGTGGCTAGAATAATGGAGAATAAAGAAGATATATTTGAATAACATCGTACAGAGAAATGACTACTGGGAATGGTATTCGAATGAGGTGCAATTTTATTATTATCCAAAATTAAAAACTAGCGGGGCGGGCTATGCAAATAAATTTAAATAACTTTAGAATCGTCGAAGTATCTAAAGATAAAATTGGAAGCTACATTAAACTGGACGTTCAGCTTCCAAATGGAAATTGTATCATTCGATGGGATTTAGATGAGATGACTTATAATAATATTCAGGAAGTTGTATCTAAAAAACATTTTGATTCACTTGCCATAGACAACCGATATGAGATTCTCCCCTATGTTTCTACTTACCAGGAAAGACCAAACAGTCAACCATATTTCAATGGAGTAATTAGATGTATCCAAGGAAATCGAGTAGCCAGAGTTGAATTCCCCTGTTCGGAAAGATTTGCTGGAAATATGGACTGGTTCAAAAAAGAAGTAAAAAAGGTGGAAGATATTAAGCATTTACTTTGGGAGAATTTTCTTAAATGACTATCACTTCAATAGTTGAAAACTGGCTAGATCTTTCTTTTACAAAATACGTTGTAGGAAAAAGGTGGTTTTTTTATGAAAATACAAGTCAAACTAAATGCTATCCTTGAGGAAATGGAATTAGCGTTTGAAGAGTCATGTTCATTATTAAATACTAAAACAGGTGAAATCGTCTTGCTTACGTTGGATGACTTGCGTGCTGCTGAAAACGAAGAACCTTTTGATGACTTACCTGATTGGCAACAAGAGAATAGAATGATTGCCATGGATGTGGTGGAGAACTTTGAAGATTACATAGAGTTACCCACGAAATACGATGTGAATGAATATGACATAATGGAAAACTTCTGTTTTACAGTTCGGGATCAACGAAAGCAGGATCGCTTACTTAGGACAATTAAGGGAAAAGGTGCCTTTAGAAGATTTAAGGACAACATAATTGATTTGGGCATAGAAGATCAATGGTATTCCTATCGTACTGAGTGTTTCAAGGAAATAGCGATAGAATGGTGCCGGGAAAATAACATAGAATGTATTGATTAATTAAAGTTAATTTTAATGAACCAGGCGATTCTTCATGAAGGGTCGACCTTTCTCTTCCTTGAGTAAAACCAGCTTTCGACAATTTTCTGTGTGTTTTAGGTGCAAATATCCTTTGTTGATATAGGTTTTGATCTTTACTAATCAAACGTTTGTTTAGTATCGGATGGTGGAAAGGATTGTCGAAAAAAGAAATTTAATAGTAAAAGGAGAATACTTCAATGATCACCACGTTGCATTTTCCCAAAGAGGAGTGTCCTCTCCCAATAAAAAAACAAGTGTTGGCTTTGATGAAAAAGGAATGGCCCCAAGCATTTGTGGGAAGAGATGAACAGTCCGTCTGGAACGAAACTCCTGAAATAAATTCCACCTCCTTGGTTCTTCTCAGCGATGACCTCGTGATCAGCCATGTTTCTGTTCCATGGAAACATGTACTGCATGAAGGAAAGACATATAAAGTATTTGGACTTAGTGAGGTCCTTACCCATCCATCTTATCGAAATCAAGGGTATGGGTTATCACTTGTGAAAGAAGCTACTACTTTTATTGAGAAGAATCATGCAGATATTGGAATGTTTACATGTGACCCTAAATTGGTCCATTTTTATCGTCAGTGTGGATGGGCGCATTTAGAGAAGGCTTGTTTAGTAGGCGGTTCAAGAGAGGTTCCATTAAGAAGTGATTCCTTTGAGTTGTCTGTCATGATGAAGTTCTTCTCTATAAAAGCCCAAGAGAATCAACGAGATTATGTAGAGGCTGATGTGTTCCTTGAGTTAGGGGAAGGAAAACTATGGTAAAAAATGGGGACAGTCCCCCGTTGCTTTAAAGCAGCGGGGGACTGTCCCTGATTAGTATGTCAGGGGGAAAAGATGAGGGATGAGATCGCTGCGGTTTCATCCTTTTAATATGAAATATCTCTACTAAAAAACAAATAAATCAAAATATGTAATTATTTTCTTTTTTATTTTCGTGATTAGAAGTATAATAGTTTTTCTCATCAAGTGAATTGTGGCTGAAAACGTTAAAGGACTGGAGTGATTTTCATGATTATTAATCAACGAAATTTCAATGTTAAAGCATTAGACTACGTGATTAGATCTGCTGTGGAAAGAGACGCAAGAGATTTGTCAGAATTAAGAGTAGAGATTGATGGTGAAACCGAAAATATGGACAGAGAAAAGGGAGAGGCGTTCATAGACCAGGCCGGTTTTGAAAAGATTATTGAAACGGATACTAACCATCTCAGACGCTTATTTTTAGTTGCAGAAGTGGAAGGGCGAATCGTAGGTTATTCAAGGTGTGAAGGTTCTGATTTAAAAAGATTTTTACATAAAGTGGAATTTGGGTTAGGTGTATTGAAAGATTACTGGGGATATGGGATTGGAAAGAATCTAATGAAAGAGACCATTTCGTGGGCTGACGCCAACGGCATTAAAAAAATAGTGTTAGCTGGTGTTGTTGAAACGAATGAAAAAGCCATTGAAATGTATAAAAGACTGGGCTTTGAAATCGAAGGTCTAATGAAAAACGATCGAATCCTCTCAGACGGAAAATACTATAACACTTATATGATGGGAAGATGTAAGGAATAGTTTTGTTTTGGGGACAGTCCCCCGGCGCTTTAACGCAGCGGGGGACTGTCCCCCTTTTTTTTTAATCCCGTAAAACTTTTCTAAAGGATAAACGTCTAAACAACAAAGCTCTTAAAAAAGGGGGGATGAAGGTGTCGGATCATAGAGATAGAGAAATTTTAGTATGGTATGAGGAGTTTAACGAACCTATTTTTAAGTATATTTTTATGATGATACAAGATTATCAGCAGGCAGAAGATTTGAGGCACGAGGTCTTTTTAAAGGCGTATGTTCATTATGATTCCTTCCGGCGTCAATCCAACCCAAAAACATGGCTTTATAGTATTGCGCATAATATAACCATTGATTTTATCCGAAAACGGAAACCGATATTGTTTTTAAAAGAAGCCCTTTTGTTTAAGAAGGATCCAAATCCGTTACCTGAAGAAAAGATTGAAATGAAGGAGAGCGCATATGAACTTTATAAAGCATTAGGGGCCATAAAAGATTCCTATAGGGAAGTCATTATCTTGAGGAAAATTAAGGAGTTTTCGATTGAAGAAACAGCGGAGGTTCTAGGTTGGTCTGAAAGTAAGGTGAAATCTACTCTTTATCGAGCGATTCCTGTATTGGAGAAGCAATTAGTAAAGGAGGGGTATCTGCTTGAAGAAACCATACAAGGGTAGTATATTGGATAGCGAGTTAGCTCCATTCGAGGCAGATATCGTATGGAAAAATGCACAAAATGATGAGATGAAAGAGAGATTAATAAGGGATTTACATAGGCTTTCCTTAAAAACTAGGCGAAATAAGGCTTTTGCATTTCCTGTAAGGATATGTGCAGCGGCTGCCGTGCTAGTGATATTCTTTGTTCTAGTAAAACAGGAGGATTTCAATGACAGCCATTCATCACGCAGCTCGTATAATGAAGGAATAAGTACTTTCGAACAACCCATTCAAAATAAAGATGTATCCGTTTCGTTTTCACGGGAAGAACAAGATTTGATCGAAAAAGTTAACAGCGATCAGGAACGCTTTTTAACAGAAGAAGCTGTTATTCCGTCTACGGTCATCCTTCCTTCGATTGCAGGAAAACCAGAGATCGCTGCAAGGAAGGATCAGGGGCGGGTTCTAGCGAGTGTCACTTACCCTGTTAAAGGTGGAAAATACTTATCAATTGAAACGTCTATTAATCAACGAGGTTCTGCGAAGCGGGCTTATGATTCGTTGGTAAAAAGGTATTCCGGTTTTAGCTCCTTGTTAACCATTGGAAATCACGAAGCCCTCCTTATCAATCCTTTTGAAGCGGATGGGGTTTATCGGTTAATTGTGGTCAGTGATGGATATATCTATTCTATCTCGGGCGGAACAAGTAGAGCCGATGTGATTAAAATGGCTGAATCCATCCATTTTATTAAATAATTTTAAAGAGAGAGGCACTTGTATGAAAATTGATTCACCTAGAATTTCACCGGATTTATCGACTAAGAAGTTCCATGATATCTTTTATGAAGAAGATTCCATGCTAGAAATGTGCACCATTGTAGATTCTGTGTTTGAAAATGAAGTGGTCGATCGCGTGCGGTTATCGAATGCGGTGGTGAAGAATTGCAGGTTCAACCAAACGGATTTTGGTAGTGGCGATTTTACGGATGTGTGTTTTGAGAACTGTGATTTTTCAAATGTCAACTTGAGTAAGGCTTCTATTCATCGCGTAGAGTTTAAAAATTGTAAGCTGGTAGGTGTGAATTTTACTGAGTCGAGCTTTGGAAACGTTGAATTTACGGATTCGGTGTTAAATTTGGCGACCTTCGGAAATTCGAAGCTAGAGAAGGTTGTTTTTCAGGATGTTTCTTTAAGAAATACCGATTTTTATGATTGTAAGCTTAAGAAAGTGGACTATCAATCATGCCAGCTAGATGGAGCAAACTTTGACCAAACATCCCTAAAAGGAATCGATATTAGTTCCTCTTCCTTTGATACCATCACGGTTTCCATGGAAAAACTAGTGGGCTGCAAGGTATCCTCTCACCAGGCGATTCAGTTTGCGGCATTGATGGGATTGGTTGTAAAGGAATAACATTTTGGGGACAGTCCCCCGGCGCTGTAACGCAGCGGGGGACTGTCCCCAATCTTTTTTATACCGCTAAGATCTTGACTTCTTTGTATTCTGGTTTCCACATGGCGCTGGAGACTGCTTTTTCTATGTCGACCATGTTAATGTTGGCTTTGGCGATTCCTTCTGCGATGGCTGCCTTGGCTACTTCGATGGCTACGTATTCTGATACCTCTTGCAATTTAGTGATGGACGGCAGCAGGGGTGCGCCTGGCATATTGCTATTAGACATTTTTGCAACAGCGTTTGCGGCAGCAGCGAACATGCCTTTTGAGATGATTTCTGCTTTTGCCACAATAGCACCGAGCCCTAATCCTGGGAAAACAAAGGCATTATTGGATTGGCCGATTTCATAGCTGACCCCGTTGTATACAACATTCTCAAACGGACTGCCGGTTGCCATTAACACCTTGCCATCTGTCCATTGAAGCAAATCTGCAGGTATGGCTTCCGCCAATGCCGTTGGATTGGACATCGGCATAATAATCGGGCGCTCGACGTGTTTGGCCATCTCCTTGACAATTTCCTCCGTGAAGGCACCCGCTTGTCCAGAAGTACCAATCAAAATCGTCGGCTTCACTCTTTTTACCACTTCCATCAATGGGATGATGCCGTCTTCATTTCGCTCCCACTCTTGGACTTCTTCAGCCCGACGTGCGTATGGCTGTTGGAATTTGAGGACATCTGGAATGTCATCCGTCAATAATCCGCGGAAGTCTACCGCCCAGAAGCGCGCATACGCCTCCTCATTGGATAAGCCATCCAAGATCATCGCCTCTGCCATCTGATCGGCGTTTCCAATTCCGGCCGCTCCTGGTCCAAAGACAACAATCCGCTGCTCCTTCAAAGGTACCCTTGTCACCTTTAGAGCAGACATCACGGCTGCAAGGGTAACCGCGCCTGTTCCCTGGATATCATCGTTAAAAGTAAGGATTTCATCTCCGTATTTTTCTATGATGTTCCGTGCGTTGACGTTGCCAAGATCCTCCCAGTGAAGCAGCACCTCAGGGAAGAATTTTCTTGCCGTTGAAACGAATAAATCGATGAACTCATCATAACGTTCCCCGCGGACACGCGGGAATTTGTTTCCGATATAAAAAGGATACTCCAGTAAAGACTGGTTGTTCGTCCCTACATCGAGTACGACCGGCAGCACCCGGCTAGGATCAATACCCGCCGCAGCAGTATAAACGGCTAATTTTCCGATGGCGATATTAATGCCCCCGACACCCTGGTCACCGATTCCGAGGATGCTTTCTGAATCCGTCACCACGATTAAGTCAATTCCATTTTTGGGCTGTCCAAGGTTCCTAAACGCTGCCTGCATTCCCTCTTGATCTTCAATTGATAAATACATTCCGCCTGGACGGCGATAGACGTGGGAGTATTGTTCAATGGCTTCTCCTACGGTTGGCGTGTATATAATTGGAAGCATTTCGCTTAGATGATCTTTTAATAATCGGTAAAAAAGAACCACATTTCGGTTATATAAATCGTATAGGAGTCCATTTTTAAACAAATTGGTGGTCCGGGCAGAATATTGCTCATAGGCCCTTTTCGCCTGTTCCTCCAAGCTCAGAACATGGGGAGGTAATAATCCTTCTAGTCCCAACTCTTCCCGTTCCTTTTTAGAAAAAGCGACCCCTTTGTTTAAAAATGGATTCGATAGAATCTCTTTTCCCTTTAACGTGGTCTTTATTATTTTTGTAGTCATTGATGCTGTCATGATCGTTCCTACTTTCTTTTCATCTATTAAACTTATTAAAAGCAGGCACCGCTAGTGGCTGCCTGCTCATATGGTTGTTGACAATTGCTATAGTTAAGCAGAGATTTTTCCTGCAACAGTCTCCTGTGAAGGGTTAAATTCTCCTTCTGTCTTAGAAATGACAACTGTTGCAACCCCATTCCCAATCAGGTTGGTAATCGCGCGCGCTTCGGACATGAAGCGGTCTACACCAAGGATGAGGGCCATTCCTTCTACCGGGATGGAAGGGAATACCGCAAGTGTAGCGGCAAGAGTGACAAAGCCTGAACCTGTTACGCCAGCGGCTCCTTTTGAAGTTAGCATCAATACAGCAAGAAGGGTAATCTGCTGCCAGATGCTAAGGTCCACACCATAGGCCTGAGCGATAAATAAAGCGGCCATGGAGAGATAGATTGATGTTCCGTCAAGGTTAAAGGAGTATCCTGTCGGAAGCACAAGTCCTACTACTGGCTTAGAGCAGCCGTATTTCTCTAGCTTTTCCATCATCTTAGGTAGAGCCGCTTCAGAAGAGGATGTACCAATAACAAGTAGGATTTCTTCTTTAATATAAGCGATAAACTTGAAGATGCTGAAACCGTATAATTTTGCGATTCCGCCAAGTACGAGGAAAATGAACAGGGCCATCGTAATATAAACAGAACCCATTAGTTTTCCAAGATAAAACAGTGAACCGATTCCAAATTCGCCAATCGTGTATGCCATGGCACCGAATGCGGCAAATGGAGAAAGCTTCATAATGATATTAACTATTCCGAAGAACACTTCTGTTACTTTTTCAAAAAACTCGATGACCGGTTTTCCTTTCTTGCCTAAGCGGGCAAGAGACATCCCAAACAATACGGCTAGTAGAAGAACTGGCAGGAGCTGTCCGCCCGTGAACGCGCCCATGAAGCTATCAGGTATGATGGATAGGAAGAAGTCCATGAAGCCGTGGCTTGTTTCGGCTGCCGCCTTTGTATATTGGGAAACATCCCCTTTTCCACCGTGTGCATCAATACCTTTACCGGCTTTCATGATGTTGGCAACCAGGATTCCAATGGCTAATGCAATGGTAGAGACAATTTCAAAGTAGAGCAGCGCCTTACCGCCAATCTTTCCAACCTTCTTTAAATCGCCCATTCCCGCAATTCCAATCACAATCGTTAGAAAAATAATTGGGGCGATGACCATTTTTACTAGTTTAATAAATATGTCTGCAAGGACCTTCAGCTGTGAACCAAAATCAGGAAATACAAACCCGACTAGAATACCGAGAATAATACCAAGGATGACTTGCGTGGTGAGACTTTTCAATTTAATCTTCATACTTTGCCTCCCGTTAAGATAGATTTGAAAACGATTTCATTTTCTTAGATTAATAACATGTTACAATTTTGTGAAAACTAAAAATAGTTATTTAAACTTTATAAATCTTTTTGTAATTAAAGTAAGTGAATGATCATGACTTCCTTTTAAAACGGTTACAGTTTATAGTGATTAATAATAGTTTCAGCACATAATGGAGGCTTTGTTGTGCAAAATCATAGATTCCGGTTTAGATTAAGTACGATCATTATTTTTTACGTGTGTATAGTGGTCCTTTTGTCCCTTATGATTACAGACTTATTAATTAGCCATTCGGTAAGTGAGAATATCAGAAAAAATCAGGAGGAGAAGGCGCAGATTGTTGCGAGAACTGTAGCCAAATCTCACATCGTCATCAATGGGCTGCAGGACGGGGCAAACTTGGCTGATCTTCAGCAATATACAACTGAAATCCAAACGGCTACTAACGTGCTATTTGTGGTTGTCATGGATATGAACGGAATCCGTAAGACACATCCGAATGCGGAGCTGATTGGCAAACAGTTTGTAGGCGGCGATGAAAAAGCCGCTCTTCAAGGGAGAGAGTACGTGTCCACTTCGAAGGGCACCTTGGGTAGATCCGTTCGAGCCTTTACGCCTATTTATAATGGAAAAAAGGAACAAATTGGGGCAGTTGCCGTGGGAATCTCACTTAAGAGCGTGAATTTAGCGCTTGGCCGCAGCTCTAAAAATATACTGATTGTCACCGCTTTAGGGATCATCATTGGCGTTATTGGTGCCGTTTTGCTAGCAAGGTATATTAAGAGGATTTTGCTTGGCCTAGAGCCTTTTGCGATAGCCAAGATTCTTGAGGAAAGGAGCACCATGCTTCAATCGGTTCATGAAGGAATCATCGCGGTTGATCACTCGTCCACGATTACGTTGGTTAATAAGTCGGCGTTACAAATTTTTCAAAAGGCCGGGCTCTCGGAGGACCCTATTGGGATGAAAATTGATGAGTATATGCCGTCCACCCGATTGGATCATGTGTTGGAGACAGGGCAGCAGGAACTTGATGAGGAACAAACGATTAACGGTGTATCGATTCTTGTTAACAGGGTGCCGTTGGTCGTTAATGGCCAAGTTGTCGGCGCCATTTCCACCTTTCGGGACAAGACCGAGGTGAACCAATTAGCGGAACAGCTGACGGGAGTAAGAACGTATGCGGAAGCCCTTCGTGCGCAGTCCCACGAATTTATGAACCGGCTTCATGTCATTCTTGGAATGGTCCAAATGAAGGCTTATGAGGAGCTGTCGGGGTTCATTCGGACGTTAGTTAATTATCGGAACCAGGAGTTTGGAAGCATTACTCAGCATATCAAGGATCCCGCGCTGGCCGGGTTTATTATGGGGAAATTGAGTTATGCCCGGGAGGAGAATGTCGACCTTTCCATTGAGAGCGACACGGTTATCCCGGAGCCGGCAGCGAGTAAGACAACTCATGAGCTGATAACGATTATCGGCAATTTGATTGATAATGCGATTGAGGCCATGGTGGATTCTGTAGAAAAAACATTTGAAGTCAATTTTACCTATGAAGATCACTTGTTAACGATCGAGGTCTTTGATTCGGGGCCGGGAATTCCCGATGACGTGCAAAAGAGAATTTTTGAAAAAGGGTTCTCGACCAAAGGGGAAAACCGTGGTTATGGGTTGTATTTAGTGGCAAAAAGCGTTCAAGAACTAGGTGGAGAATTGACAATTGATTCGAAGCTGCGGCTAGGGACGAATGTTCTAATACGTATACCTTATGAAGCGAGAGAGGTGAGAGAATGATTAAGGTCCTTATTGTGGAGGATGACCCGATGGTGGCAGCCTTTAATAAGCGCTACCTTCAGGAGGTGAAGGGCTTCCGCTTGGCCGGGATGGTTCATACGGTGAAGTCGGCGATGGAGTTTCTACAAGATGAGCAGGTTGATCTTATCTTGTTGGATGTCTATATGCCGGGGGCGAACGGATTGGAGTTGCTGCGATTTATAAGGGAGAAAAATATGGCGGCCGATGTTATTCTTATCACGGCTGCCGCGGACAAGGAAAAAATTCAGTCCGCCTTAAGGTTTGGTGCGGTTGATTATTTAATCAAGCCTTTTGAGTTTGAGCGCTTCCAACAAGCATTGGTTCAATATAAGGAGAAGTATCACTTTTTTGCTAATCATCAAGTCATTGGACAGGACGAGCTGGATGAACGGATTTTGAGTGCGGATCCCAAGCAAGCGGGGGAATCTCTTGATGAGCTGCCGAAAGGATTAACGAGCAGTACTCTACAGGCAATCATGCATGTGATTAAATCAAAAGGTAGGGACCTATTCTCAACCGATGAGATTTCCGAAATCACCCTCATATCAAGGGTCTCCGTCCGAAAGTACCTAAAATTCCTAGCCCATATCGGCGTCCTCAAAGAATCACAAACCTACGGAATTGGCCGTCCGGTCAACTTGTATAGACTAAAAGAAGAAAATGTAGGGCAACTGAATAGATATATGTAAAAAAGTGGGGACAGTCCCCCGGCGCTTTAACGCAGCGAGGGACTGTCCCCCTTTTATTGAGTAAATACGAACATTAAATAGGTATTATGTATTATTATTCGTATTTAGGGTTGATAGATTGTGGTGGTTTTGCTATATTAACAGGGTAATCATCTAATGAATCATTACTCGTATATACTCGGAAATATGGTCTGAGCGTTTCTACCTGGTTCCCATTGAAAGAACCAGACTACGAGTTGAAGTATTTGGCAGTTGTTCGGTTTTTAACCGCTTCTGCCTATAATAGGCATCATTCTTTATGTATGCTTCATTATGTATACTTTGACTTTGTAGGTCTAGAAGGTAGAAAACATTCTGCCTTTCTAGGCCTTTTTGTTTGGACATAACGGGTATATTAAACAACAAGAGAAAAGGGGAGATTATGTATGAAAAACAAAATGGTAAAGCTTTATGCTTCCTTGGCTAGTATTTGTGTCCTGTTATTATTGACGGTTGCAGGTACCCACTACAGTTTTGTAAAGGAAACGAAAGTAGAAGCTACACAGAGACCCATCCTTATTGAAGGACCAATGCCTATAGAAGCTGAAAAATTTGCTCAGAGATTAGAAAAGGTCAAAATGGAAAAATCAGGAACATTTGTTTTTTATAAAGGAAAGATAGATAATTACCCTGTCATTGTGGCAAAAACAGGAAAGGGAATGGAAAATACAGCAGCCGCTACGGCCATTGCGATTGAAAAGTTTCACCCGATCGCCATTATCAACCAAGGTACTTCTGGCGGACATGATCCGAAGTTAAACGTATTTGATATTGTGTTAGGAAAAAGAACGACTAACATCGGTTCCTTAAAAACAGAAAGTAAGAATGAAAACGAGGGAATGGATCCTTCTCAATGGGTTCCAATGGACCTGATGGCATCTGAAGGAAGTGGATCGGACCCAAATGCTGAAAAAGTACGTTACTACGAGGGCGATAAGGATTTACTCGCAGCTGCGAATGCAGTGAAAGATTTATATACGAAGGGGAAAGTGGTCGAGGGGACAATCGGATCAGCGGATGTTTGGAATAATGAAGTGGATCGAATCAAATGGTTCCATACGAACTATGGTACCTCTGTAGAAGAAATGGAAGGTGCAGCCGCTGCACAGATTGCTGATGCTTATGATGTAGCCTTTTTGGGAATTCGAATTCTGTCTAATAATAAAACAAATGGCGGAGCCTACAACCCGAATACAGCAGCCGCCAACCAAGAATATGTCTATGAAGTCGTGAAACAATATATATCTACTATTAAAAAGTAAATAACATAGTTCTATTTTGGGGACAGTCCCCCGGCGCTTTAACGCAACGGGGGACTGTCCCCCTTTTTTTTCAATAAAGGAAAAACTCTATCCCATGTTGAATTTGTTTAATGATGGAATTAGGTGGAAATTATTAGAGAGATAGGGTGTAGAGAATGGGTTCAATTGTGAAGTTTATGCAAACAGATGAAGAAATAATGTCGACGTTCAGGACGATTAAACAGCTGAGGCCGCACTTAATGGAGGATGATTTTTTAGAAAAGATCAAACGTATGCAAGCAACAAATGGATATCACTTAGTTGCGGTCATTGATGATAATGAAGTGAAAGCGGCAGCGGGATATCGGATGACGGAATCGCTCGCGTGGGGAAAGTATTTTTATGTGGATGATTTGATTACTGATGAGGGAAGCAGGCGCAAAGGGTACGCGAAAATCTTGTGGGATTGGCTAATTGAACAAGCCAAAATCAATAAATGTGAGCAATTTCATCTCGATTCAGGTGTACATAGATATGATGCGCACCGTTTTTACCTTAAGGGCGGTTTAGATATTACTTGTCATCATTTTCAGATGAAGATTTAGTTTTTTGAAGCGTGTGGAATCATTTTGATAGACGGGTGTGGGCCATATGATTAAAAATAAGAAATTTCTCTATTTTGCGCTGATCCCTTTTATTCTGTCAATGGCGGTTAATTTTCCATTTCCAGATGTAGTCCCAGATGATCACCTATTTGTTACCGTATTTAACATTCCGCTTCGAACCAAAAGTGGAATCAATTATATAGGCATATTCACTTTATTATTATTGATTTTCAGTCTTTATTTATTAGTTAAATCATTAAAGAAGTTCCATGTTCGCTTTGTGATCCTTGCGATTTTAGTATTTGTGTTAACTCCGCCATTTTTGGCCACATCATTTCAAAAAACTATCGCTACAGGTATTTACGCGGTTTCGTATAATGTAGATAAAAGTAAATGTCATTTTGAAAAAATAAATGAGACAACCTTGCACATGGTTTGTGAGCTTCCACTTGAAAATCACAATGACGAGGGTGTCGAGTTCACTGTTGAATTTAACGCTTTTGATTCCTTTCCGAATAAAGAGCTGATGAATAGCCATGCTCCCTATATGGTCAGGTTAAAAGGAAAGGAACGGAAGGTCGTAAAAGTTGAGACGAATATTGATATTTCCAAGCAAGGCACCCGTATGGATGGCGGGGAAATTTACGGGTTTAATATCATCATTCGGTCTGATGGGGAACGTAGGCAACTGTAATGAGATGAGATAGGACACGGAGGAGCAGGGCATGAAGAAATTTAAGATCCTGATAGTGGTAGTGGCTTTGGTTCTGATAGGGACTGCTGTGAGGGTTATTTTTCATAAGGACGTTTGGGATCGAAACGAAGATTTGTTGAAAGAGAAAGTGCTAGCGGTTGATCCTTCCGTTGACAGTGTCGATTTAAGTGATGTCACGCCATTTGACTGGGACATCGTCTATTCCTTCCCACCGTATACGAGGAAGGAATCAATCTATAAAACGGTAGGGTATAAATGGGATCGAATCAGTGAGACTGTCAATGAGGGAATGGATCAGATAGTGTTTATGAAGGACGGAAAAGTAGTTTGCTATATTTATGGGTATCCGGAGAATAAGGGATATGGTCTGTCCATTCGATCGGATCAATATAAGGATGCGGCTAGCATGCTTCGGGCGGAGGATGATTTGACTTTCCATGTAGAACGAAGCGATGGAGTTGTATATTTGAGTAACTAAGTTTTGGGGACAGTCCCCCAGCGCTTTAGCGCAGCGGGGGACTGTCCCCTTATTTTATAATTCAGAAAATTTACAATATACCTATTGCCTAGTGAAAATCCCCATGATATATTAAGTGTAGGTTGTACAGTATAAAAAACTTGGTTTACTATAAAAAACCAAGTTAATTTTTTAATCATTATAATAAACTCGGTTTATTATAATAAACCATATCCATTCAATGTTGAAAGGTCTTGATGACATGGAAAAAAAATATTGGGTGCCTGCAATAGAGCGTGTCGATAAAATCTTAGAGATTATCGCCCATCATCCAGAGAAATATCGGTTAATTGATTTTTCAAATGAACTTAACATCAATAAAAGCTCGATGTTTTCCCTATTAAACACGTTAGAGGCCCTCAATTGGGTTAAGAGAGAGAAGGATGGTACCTATTCACTTGGCATAAAACTAGGGATCCTTACGCCTTATTACTTTAAACAATTTGATCTTATACCTACCTTTAATTTGGAAGCGCATACAACCAATAAACGATTGGATGAAACGCTTCAGCTCTCGATACTCGATGGAACCGAAATTGTCTATCTGGCAAAAAAAGAAGGCACATCCGCTGTGAGAGTGTCTACAGACCCGGGAATGAAATATCCAGCCCATGCAACGGCCATGGGGAAGGTTCAACTCTCTCAATATACAAAGGAAGAATTGAAAGCGCTATATCGCGAGGAAAGCTTAAAGCCTAAGACCCCGTATACCATTACAAAAGTTGATGAGCTATGGGAACAAATCGAAAGTATTAAAGAAAATGGAGTAATCACTGAGTGCCAAGAGGCAGTGGAAGATTTCTATTGTGTGGCAGCCCCCATCTTTAATCACGAAAACCGAATCGTTGCTTCTGTTAGTGCAACCATTCTCCTTTCAAAATGGGAGGAAAAGAAAAAAATTGCCGAAGCAGAGATTATCGATCTAGCTAGAAGGATTTCTTTGAAAGCGGGCTTTGTGACTCCAATTAAATCTTAAAGGAGGTGGATACATAATGAGGCTAACAAATAAGGTGGTTTTAATTACTGGAGGAGGCTCTGGGATAGGAAAGTCTACCTCTATCCTATTTGCTAAAGAGGGTGCCCATGTCATCGTCAATGATTTATCACGTGATGCTGGAAATGAGACAGTACAAGAGATTATCGAAGCAGGTGATCAAGCGACTTTCATACAAGCGGACGTTACAGATGCAAAAGAAGTAGAACAAATGGTTAATCAAGTGATTCAAAAAGTAGGAAGGATCGATGTTCTTTTTAATAATGCAGGTGTTTCTGGTGTTGGAGCTGTTCATGAAACAAGTGAAGAGTTATGGGACCAGGTCGTCAATGTCAACATGAAAGGTGTCTTTCTTCCCTGTAAATATGTGTTACCGCATATGATGCAGCAGCATGGCGGAACCATCATAAATATGTCTTCCTGTATTGCAGAAATGGGACTGGCTCGCAGGGCATCCTATTCGGCAACAAAAGGAGCCATACTTTCATTAACCAAATCCATGCAAGTCGATTATGCTCCATACAACATTAGAGTCAATGCTCTTTTACCAGGTACCATTCTCACTCCATTTGTAGAAAAATATTTGCAATCATCCTACGAGGATTATGAAGAAGGATTAAACAGTATTAAGAAAAGACAATTAAGTGGTGATTTAGGACGTCCTGATGATGTGGCAAAAGCCGCCCTTTTCCTAGCTTCTGAAGATTCTAGTTTTATGATGGGGTCGCCTTTGTATATCGATGGCGGGGTAACCTTTGGAAAGATGGCTTAAAACATGTAGGAGGTAAAAAATTTGAAACTAGTAAATTTTAAAGTACACACAAGTGACAAGCTTAGATTTGGTGTAAAAACAGATGCCGGCATTTTAGATATTGAAAAGGCTTGGGAAGCAGCGAAAGAAAAAGAACCTCATGATATCCCACTTACTTTAGAACAATGGCTACAATCAGACGAAGACTCCAAGGAATTTTTCCAACAATTTGTTCACTCGTACAAGAATCAAGGTGAACTTACCTACCAAGAGCACAGCTTAGAAATTACCCCATGTGTACCGAAGTCAGCAAAAATTATTTGTGTTGGTTTGAATTATCGCAAACATGCAAAAGAATCCAATATGGATGTCCCTAAAACACCTATTTTATTTAACAAATTTAGCAATTCTCTTGCTGGTCACAATGAAAAGGTGGAGCTTCCAGCAGATTCAAAGCAGGTTGATTTCGAAGCAGAGCTTGGAATCGTTATTGGTAAAAAGGCAAAAGGTGTTTCAAGAGAACAAGCCTTGGATTACGTAGCCGGCTATTGCAATGCCAATGATCTTTCTGCCAGAGACCTTCAATTTCGCACCAATCAGTGGCTCTTAGGAAAAAGCTGTGATGGATTTTGTCCTGTTGGACCATACTTAGTCACTGCAGATGAAGTAGGTGACCCGAATCAATTAAAAATTGAAACGATTGTAAACGGTGAAGTAAGACAATCCTCTAATACCTCTGACATGATTTTTTATTGTGATGAGCTAGTAAGCTATATTTCTACCTATATGACGTTAGAGCCAGGTGACCTCATTATCACTGGGACACCTGAAGGAGTCATTCTTGGTCTTCCGCAAGAAGAGCAGGATTGGTTAACAGATGGGGATGAGGTAACAATTAAGATTGAAAAACTAGGTGTGTTAACCAATCAGCTTATCTTTCCGCGTTCAGCCTTTGAAGAGCGAGGAAAACCAGTAACTAGCCAACGGGTTTAATGTTTAATAGTTAAAGATGTAAGTGATTACAATTCATTTAATTTTTCCATTGGGGGGAGAAAGATGTTAAAAAGGGGTTCAGCATTTCTATTGGTGTTATGTTTTTGTATTTCGATGGTGTTAGCTGGGTGTGGAAAAGAAAAGGCAAACAGTGATTCAAAGGAACAGAAAGTGTATACCGTTAAAATCGGTTATGAAAATCAACCAGGAGAGCCGATTGATTTAGCCGCAAAGGAATGGAAGAGGCTTGCGGAGGAAAAAAGTAAAGGGAAAATTAAAATTGAACTGTATCCTAGTTCACAGCTTGGTTCAAAGCAGGACGTAATTGAACAGATGAAAACGGGTGCCAATATTGTGCATATTGCGGATGCGAGCTTTTTAATGGACTATGTTCCTGATATTGGAATTCTCTCTGCACCCTATTTAACTGACAGCTATGAGGACCTATTTAAAGTAACAGATAGCGAGTGGTTTAAAGGGCTAGAAAAAGACTTACAAGGAAAAGGAATCCATATTGTCACCACAAAATGGATTTATGGTGACCGTCACCTAATCACGACGAAACCAGTGAAGGAACCAAAGGATTTAAAAGGGATGAAAGTGCGTGTTCCAAGTAATCCATTATCTATTAAAATCATGGAGAAAATGGGGGCTACGGCTACTCCACTTCCACTTGGAGAAGTATATCCTTCTATTGCTCAAGGTGTGATCGATGGTATGGAAAATCCGCTCCCTGTTATTTATGGTTCTAAGGTCTACGAGAAGGCGAAATATGTTTCTTTAACTGGCCATACCAATATGATTATTCAATGGCTCGCCGGCCAGTCCTATATTGAAACACTACCCGATGACGTAGTGAAGGTTCTAAAGGAAACTGGTGATGAAGCAGGGAAGTTCATGGGTGAGAAAGTTAAAGAATCAGAGAATACTGTATTGAAAGATTTAAAGGGTGCAGGGGTAAAAGTAATTGAGCCAGACAAGGCAGCCTTCAAAGAAGCCACTAAAGAAGTATATAAAGAAATGACAGACTGGAGCCCTGGATTATACGATAAGATTCAAAAAATCATAAAAGAATAATACGAGGGTCCTAATTTTTACATGAACAGGTGGGAGGGAAACGAAGTTCCCTTCCTACCACCAAGAAAATTTTTTCATGATTCTGCTATACATAGTCTGACAAAGGGGTGACTGTACAGATGTTAAAACGATTGGGGCGTTGGGTGATTCATTTAGACAGCGTTTTCGCTTCCATATCCCTTATTTTAATCATTAGCGTGGCCGTTGTTGGGGTTTTTATGAGGTTTGTATTAGGTGAGCCCTTAAAATGGACAGAAGAGATGATCTTAGCCTTATTTGTTTGGTTTACATTCCTCGGTTCCAGTGTGGTTGAAAGGGAAAATGGACATGTGGGAATTGAGTATTTTGTGGAAAAACTTAGACCTTCTTTGAAAAAAGCCGTCCTTTTGTTTAGGGACATTCTACTTACTTTCATCAATTTATTTGTTTTTATTTACTTAGGTAGCCAACTAGCAGCTCAAGCTTCAACTAGATTAACTCCCGTTTTACGAATCAGTTATATCTACATTGATGTTGCAGTGGTATTAAGCGGGGTTTTCTCTGCTATCCATATCATTTCCCGAATTAGCAAGTGGAAGAATGAATTAAAATCCACTGCGAATCGAATCAACGAATTTCAGACTACATCACAGGAGGAGGCGAATCTATGACAGTCGCTATCACTTCCATCTCCTTACTTACTTTGTTTTTGATAGGTATTCCCGTTGCTTATGCTATTATCGGAAGCTGTTTACTCTATTTTTTACTTTCACAGCAAGTAGAACCTATGCTTCTTGCTCAACGAATGATAGCAGGAATTGAATCTGTTCCACTTCTAGCTATCCCGTTTTTTGTCGTTGCAGGTGTGTTAATGAACTATACAGGCATTACACGTAGAATAGCTGATTTTGCTGAAACCATCACCGGGCATCTTCCTGGAGGATTGGCTCAGGTAAGTATTGTGCTAAGTACGATTATGGGAGGGTTATCCGGATCAGGTTTAGCCGATGCTGCCATGCAAGCGAAAATGATGCACCCACAAATGCTTAAGAAGGGATATGCTCCAGGATTCTCTGCATCTGTCATTGGTGCTTCATCTCTTATTACTCCTTTAATTCCTCCTGGTATTGGGATGATTTTATATGGTTATATCGGCAATGTTTCAATTGGGAAGCTTTTCATGGCAGGTGTTTTGCCTGGATTGATGACTTGTCTTCTTATGATGGTTGCTGTCCATATCGTATCCAAAAGAAGAGGGTACCTTCCAGTGAGAGAAAAGATGGCACGTCCTAAAGAGGTTGCCATTGCTTCAAAGAATGCGATTCTCGCACTATTGCTGCCAGTGATCATCATCGGTGGGATTCGTATCGGTGTATTTACTCCAACAGAAGCTGGAGCGGTAGCGATTGTATATGCGTTATTCATTGGTTTTGTTTTTTATAGAGAAATGAAACTTCCTCATTTAAAAGACGCTCTGAAAGAATCGGTATTCACATCTGCCTCCATTTTAATCATTATTGCAGCAGGTTCTGCCTTTGGTTGGATTCTTACATGGGAAAGGATTCCGCAAATAGCAACTGAGTACGTAACTGACATGGTGAGCACACCAATTGCTTTTCTCCTTATCTTAAATATCTTCCTCTTAATCTTAGGGATGTTTATTGAAGGAAACGTGGCAATTGTTATTTTAACCCCATTAATTATACCGATGGGTCAGGCTTATGGAATTGATCCTGTTCATTTAGGAATGATTTTCTTATTTAATATTGGGATCGGGACCATCACCCCACCATTAGGGACGGCTATTTTTACCGTTTGTTCGACAGCTAATGTAAAAATAGAGGAGTTTCTAAAAGAAGTTATCCCATTTTACGTGGTCCTAATCATCGCGTTATTACTTATCACATTTGTACCAATCATATCCATGTGGTTACCAGGATTATTAATGTAACGGATCGCAGTCTTGTATCTATGATCCAAAGAATTTAGATAAAAAAGGAGAATGAGCTATGCGGGTTATTCGATACGAAAATGAAAAAGGCCTCCCAGTTTTGGCTGCTTTAACGGAACAATCTGAGGTTTATAATCTTTCATATAAAGGCTTTATGGAGTTAGTTGAATATGCTCAAAATACGAATCAAACCCCTTTGTCTCTTCTTCAAGAAGTGATAAAAGATGAACAGCCAGAAAAGCTGAAAGTAGAGGAACTCACTTTACTGGCGCCGATCGAGGCTCCTGAAGTTTGGGCTGCAGGTGTCACCTATGAAAGAAGTAAAGATGCTCGTAATTATGAGGCAACAGCTGGAAAAATGGATGCTAGTACTTTTTATGACAAGGTGTATGACGCAGAACGCCCAGAACTTTTTATGAAATCTACTGCTGCTAGATTAGTAGGACCTAATACCGAAGTGTATATACGTAGTGATTCGACTTGGCAAATTCCTGAACCAGAGCTAGGACTGGTGATTAATAAAACAGGGGACATCCTAGCTTATACGATTGGAAATGATATGAGCTCCCGGGATATCGAAGGTGAAAACCCACTATATCTTCCTCAGGCAAAAATCTGGAAGCATTCTTGCTCTATTGGACCAGCGCTTCTTTTAGCAGACGCGGTTGAAAATCCATACCAGCTTGATATCCATTGTAGAATTTTTCGAAACGGTCAAAAGGTGGTAGAAGGTTTCGCCAATACGAATCAATTAAAAAGAAAATACGATGAATTAGTCTCTTATCTTTTAAGAGATAATGAGATCTTTGATGGAACTGTGCTATTAACAGGGACTTGTATCGTTCCGCCAAACGAATTTACGTTACTGGATGGCGATTTAATAGAAATAGAGATTCCTGGCATAGGCGTGCTGAGTAACCCTGTGAAAGCGCCGGTAAATAAACAGGCTGCTCTTTATTAATCTTTTGAAGAAGGAGCGATTACAAGATGGATAGTACCTATAAAGCTGTGATGATTAAACCACAAGATAATGTGGCAACCGCACTGGAATTTATTCCGGCAAATGTGAATGTTACCCTCACTTGTCAGGATAAGCAGGTTACGGTAAAAGTACTCAAAGATATTGAGTTCGGTCATAAGTATGCTGTTACGCTCATTCCAAAAGGGACGAATATCGTAAAATATGGCGAAGTGATTGGAAGATCCATAGAGGACATTCAAGCGGGAGATCATGTTCATATTCATAATATTGAAGGTATACGCGGAAGGGGTGACCAAGTTGGAATTAACTAATAATAAATTTTGGGGATACCGAAGACCGGATGGAAGAGTGGGGGTCCGTAACCATGTGTTAATTTTACCTACTATTACCTGTGCTACTCAAGCAGCCAAACAGATTACGGAATTGGTTCAGGGAACGGTATCGTTTATCCATCAGCATGGGTGTGCGCAAGTTGGAGTTGATTATGAGCAAACGTTTCGTACATATGTGGGAATGGGTGCCAATCCGAATGTATACGGAGTGGTGGTCTTAGGTCTTGGCTGCGAAACTCATCAAGCGAGAAGTGTGGCAGGGGAACTAGCAAAAACCAATAAACCTGTAAAAGTGGTATCTATTCAAGACCATGGCGGGACGTTATCGGCGATTGCTGAGGGAGCCAAGATTGCAGCGCAAATGGTACAAGATGCTTCGGCGCAAATGAAAGAGCTATGTGATATTAGTGAACTGATTATTGGAACAGAGTGTGGTGGCTCCGATGCGTGTTCGGGTTTATCTGCCAATCCTGCGGTTGGGTTTGTCAGTGATATGATTATTGACCGCGGCGGTACAGCTATTTTAGCAGAAACGACCGAGTTAATTGGGGCGGAGCATTTATTAGCCGAACGGGCAGTCGATGATAAAATTGCCAAAAAAGCGTATCAGATTATCCATGCGATGGAAAATCGCTCTTTGCAAATGGGTGTGGATATTCGTACGGGGAATCCTAGCCCAGGAAACAAAAGGGGCGGTCTGAGCACACTTGAGGAAAAATCGTTAGGTGCAGCTACAAAAGCTGGAAGCAAACCTTTACAAGAGATTATTGACTATGCAGAGCCTCCTACTAAAAAAGGGTTGGTTTGGATGGATACCCCAGGGCACGATATTGAGCAGATGACAGGAATGGTAGCTGGCGGCGCTCAAGTGGTTCTTTTTACGACAGGCAGGGGGACACCAACTGGCTCTCCTATTGCTCCTGTTATTAAAATATCAACCAATACGGGGATTTTTGAACGAATGTCAGAGAATATTGATATGAATGCGGGAACGATTATTGAAGGAAAAGAATCGATTGATTCAGTCGGCCAGCGGATTTTTGATGAAATTATTCACGTATCTTCAGGCAAATTAACCAAGGCTGAAATTTTGAAACAACACGATTTTGGGATTTGGAGAATTGGACCAACTTTTTAATAAACAGGAGAGGGGAGAGTAATGATGCAAACCATTTTTAAAGCAGAAATTCATAAAAACCTTATTAATAATGAGTGGGTGGAGTCACAATCAAAAGAAACGATTGAAAGCATTAATCCTGCCAACAAGGAGGAGGTCGTGGGCTTCGTTCAAAATTCTACCAAGGAAGATTTGAACCGCGCGGTGGAAGCTGCGAATCAAGCAAAGAAAATGTGGCGTAAGCTTGGTCAAGCGGCACGAGGACAGTTGTTATTTAAAGCAGCTAATATCCTTGAAGAGAATCTTGATGATGTCGCTGAGACGATGACAAGGGAAATGGGAAAAACACTTCCTGAGGCGAAAGGGGAAACTGCCAGGGGAGTGGCGATTCTTCGCTATTATGCAAGTGAAGGCATGCGTAAAGAGGGTGACGTCATTCCTTCTTCTGATAAAGATGCGTTAATGTTTACCAAACGGGTTCCCCTTGGGGTGGTAGGTGTCATTACTCCATGGAATTTTCCAGTAGCCATTCCGATTTGGAAAATAGCGCCGGCTCTTGTATACGGAAATACGATCATATTAAAACCAGCAACAGAGGCTGCAGTTACTGCTGCTAAGGTAGTGGAATGTTTTGTAAAAGCGGGGTTTCCTGAAGGGGTTCTTAACTTTATTACTGGATCAGGGTCTGTCATTGGTCAGGGGTTAATTGAACATCCTTTATTAAATGCAATTACCTTTACGGGCTCGGAAGGCGTAGGTAAAAATGTAGCGAAAGTGGCAGCTGATCGAGGCATTAAATTTCAGTTAGAAATGGGCGGGAAAAACCCAGTTATCGTAAGTAAGGATGCCAATCTTGATATGGCGGTCGAAGCTGTCCTTAGTGGTGGGTTCCGTTCGACTGGACAAAAGTGTACGGCATCTAGCCGGGTAATTGTGGAAGAGGCTGTTTATGATGAATTTAAAGAGAAGCTGATACATGAAGCCAAAAAAATAACGGTGGGTAATGGGTTACAAGCCGGGATTTGGATGGGGCCTTGTGCAAGTGAGAGCCAATTTAAGACTGTACAATACTATATAGAAAAAGGAAAAGAGGAAGGCGCTTCTTTGGTATTAGGTGGAGAAGTGCTAAAAGGGGACGAATATGACAACGGGTTCTATGTTTCTCCAGCTATATTTGAGAATGTAAAATCACATATGGCGATTGCCCAAGAAGAAATCTTCGGTCCTGTCATTGCTTTAATCAAAGCGGCTTCGTTTGAAGAAGCGATTGAGATTGCAAATGATACGAAATATGGATTGAGTGCCTCTATCTTTACATCCAACATCCAATCTTTGCTCCGATTCGTAGATGATATCGAAGCGGGCTTGGTAAGAATCAACGCTGAAAGTGCCGGTGTAGAACTGCAAGCACCATTTGGTGGCATGAAAGCATCCAGCACAGGCTCCCGCGAACAAGGAGAAGCGGCAAAAGAATTCTTTACTGCTATTAAGACTGTGTTTATAAAAGGATAGTATGAGTTTGGGGACAGTCCCCCGGCGCTTTAGCGCAGCGGGGGACTGTCCCTCTTTTTGTGAATTTTCAAAAATCATTTTCTTGTCCAAGTGGAAAATGATAGAATGGAGGAGCAACTGAATATTGTTAGGGTGGGTGGTTGTCAGTCTTCTTTCCTTCTTATGGTTTCTTTATTAGGAAAGGGGGTGATAATCATAGAGATCTTTCTTGAATTTATTCTTGAGGTTCTGAAGGGGATTGTGCGGGAAGTCATCGCTTATATCTTTCGTAGGAACATACTTGAACACAAGAAAACCACCCTACGCCGTCGGAAGGTAGAGGGTGGTTCTCAAAGAAAATAACTTTGTAGGACAACCATCCCCTTGACGGGTCGGTTGCAAGGGAGAAGTGTTGGAGCACTTCTCCTTTTTTAGTATATATCTATTATACACAAAATATTTCTGTTATAAAAGGGGACAGTCCCGCGGCGCTTTAGCGCAGGGGGGGACTGTCCCCATTTTTATTATCTTTTGCATAATTTTTCATTCTGTTTTTCAGACTATTAAATAGCAATAAATGAATAATGAAAGGATTATGAGATGCGAAAATTTTGGGTGTCTTTATTTTGTTCCATTCTTTTACTAGCGATGAATGAATCTCCTGCCTCTGTTTCTGCTGCGGGTGGTGACTTTCGCAATATTTATGATGTGAAAGCAGGAGATACGTTATGGGGAGTATCCGTCAAGTATGGTACGACGGTGGAAGAACTAAAAGCGAGCAATGGCTTGGTATCGGATTTATTGTTAGTTGGTCAGAGATTGTGGGTCCCACCGATGTATGAAGTCGTAGCGGGGGATACATTGTGGAAGATTGCTGCTGCTTATAATTCGACTGTCCCGCTAATTGTCACAACCAATGGCCTTTCGTCCGATTTAATTTTGGTGGGACAAAAATTGAAGATTCCACAAAAGCGATTGGCGATGCAGGGGCAGTATATTTTGATGACTAGAGATGAGTTTAAGGATTGGTTGTTTCACAATCGATTCACCAGAAAGATAGGAAAGATTCAGGAGCATCATACCTATCAGCCTTCTTACAAGAGCTTTAATGGCTCCAATCATTTCGGCTTGTTGAAGGGCATGGAGGAGTACCATGTCCAGGAGATGAAATGGAAGACGATTAGTCAAAACTTAACGACCTTTCCAGATGGAAAGGTAGCAGTTTGCCGTCCGATTAACATGGCTCCTGAAGGCTCGTTTGCGTTCCAAAATCCAGCCGTGCGAGAAGCGATAGAATCGGACTCGCTGACCATTGAAAATGTGGGGAACTTTGATCAAGGGGGCGATGGGATGACGGATGCACAAAGGGAAACGATTGTGACTGTCGCGGCCGTGCTGAGTATGAAGTTCGGTTTAACCCCTTCGGTTGACACGATTACCTATCATCACTGGTGGGATATGAACACAGGAGAACGAGTGTTAGATAACAGTGCTGGACACTCGGTGAAAACATGCCCCGGGACAGGTTTCTTCGGAGGGAACTCCACTGAGAGTGCCAGAACAAACTTCTATCCTCTTGTGTTAAAGAAAATGCAAGAGCTTCGTCAATAAGGTGAAGGGACAGTCCCCCGCTGCTTTAACGTAGTGGGGGACTGTCCCCAAATTAAAGGGGGTTTCAAACATGTTTAAGCCAACTGCTGGGGAGAAGTTGATTGAGTTATTGATTGAGTGGGGTGTGGATCATATTTATGGGATGCCAGGTGATTCAATCAACTCGATTATTGAACCGCTTCGGAAAGCGCAGGACAAGATAAAGTTTATTCAGGTTCGGCATGAAGAAGCAGGGGCGCTTGCTGCTGCGGCTTATGCAAAGTTGACCGGGAAGATTGGGGTTTGTACCGCGATTGCCGGTCCTGGTGCGATTCATCTTTTAAACGGATTATATGATGCGAAGCTTGATAAAGTACCCGTGCTAGCACTGACTGGACAAGTGGAATCCGATTTGTTAGGGACGGATTCCTTCCAAGAGGTAAACCTGGAGCGGATGTTTGATGATGTGGCGGTCTACAATCAGCGGATTATGTCGGCTGAACAGCTTCCGGCCGTCGTAAATCAAGCGATCCGTACAGCCTATGCCCGCAAAGGGGTGGCAGTCCTGACCATTCCGGATGATATACCGCGGTTTGAGGTAGGAAAGGAAGCGCGTGTGACCTCTAGTTTTACAGCCCAGCAGGAAATTCTTCCGTTGAAGGAAGATTTACAGAGAGCGAAGGAATTACTTCATGCTGCTGGGAGGCCTGTGATTCTTGCTGGAAGAGGAACACATGGCATTCGGGAGACGTTGCTCGGGTTTGCGGAAAAGATGGCGGCACCGATTGTGTTGACCTTGCCGGGTAAGGGGGCCATTCCGGATAAACACCCATACTGTTTAGGCGGACTGGGCTTGATTGGGACAAAGGCTGCCTATGAAGCGATGCAGGAAACGGATTTGCTTTTAATGATTGGAACTTCCTTTCCGTTTACGGGCTTTTTGCCAGATCATGCAAAGACGATTCAAATTGATATCGATCCCTACCAAATTGGGAAGCGGTATCCTGTGGATGTGGGATTGGCTGGTGACGCAGGCTTGACGATTGATTGGTTGATAGAAAATGTCCGTGCGAATGAGAATCGCGAATTTTTAGAAGCATGCCAGGAGACGATGAAAAATTGGTGGAGCCGATTGGAAAAACAGGAAGAGGTCGACACTATTCCAATCAAGCCGCAGCGTGTGATTCGTGCCTTGCAGGAGGCTGCAGAAGAGGATGCGGTGTTGTCGGTGGATGTAGGAAATGTGACGGTATGGATGGCTCGTCATTTTCATATGACCCATCAAAAAATGATTATCTCCAGCTGGCTCGCGACACTGGGTTGCGGACTTCCGGGGGCGCTTGCCGGGCAGATAGCGTATCCAGATAAACAAGTATTTGCGATCTGCGGTGATGGTGGATTTGGAATGACGATGAATGATTTCGTCACGGCTGTGAAGTATCAACTTCCAATTGTCGTTGTGGTGTTAAACAACCATAAGATTGCGATGATTAAGTTTGAACAAGAGGTCATGGGGAATATTGAATTTGGAACGGATCTGCAGAATCCGAACTTTGCTAAGTATGCTGAGGCGTGTGGCGGGGTTGGTTACCGTGTGGAGCGTCCAGAGGACTTAGGACCAGCCTTCCATGAAGCGGTGAAACAGCGTAAGCCTTGTATCATTGATGTGGTTGTTGATGCAGATGAGGCGCCAATGCCAGCCAATATCACCTTCGCTCAAGCGGCAGGCTACACGAAACACATGCTTAAAGTGTTGTTCGAAGAAGGAAAAATTGATCTGCCACCATTGTGATTTTTGGGGACAGTCCCCCGTTGCGCTAAAGCGCCGGGGGACTGTCCCTCGTACGTATTTCGTGATTATCGCGGTCCTCTATACCCATATTTTGTCCAGTCCCATTTTTCTCTCGCTGGATATACTTTCATCGGG
>NZ_JBCNAC010000150.1:0-25518 GCF_050477885.1 Neobacillus rhizosphaerae | reverse complement strand
AAACTACAAAAAGTACTCTTTCCTGTTCAGAAGAGTACTTTTTGTAGTTTATCTCTCAAATTGCACACGATGAAGGTTTGCAAAGATACCGTCTTCTTCAATTAACTCATCATGACGGCCTTCCTCTGCTATTCCTTCTTCTGTTACTACAATAATGCGATCGGCGTTGCGTATGGTCGCAAGTCTGTGGGCAATAATAAGGGTAGTTCTGTTTTGAGCGAGCTTCATCAATGCTTCTTGAATCACCATTTCCGTTGCTGTATCTAACGCAGAGGTGGCTTCATCCAAGATTAAAATCGGAGGATTCTTTAAAAACATTCGTGCAATGGCAATTCGCTGTTTTTGGCCACCGGAAAGTTTCAAACCTCTTTCACCAATTTGCGTCTCATATCCATCCGGTAAAGAAGCAATAAACTGTTCAAGATGTGCACGGCGTGCTGCATCAGCAATTTCTTCATCCGTAGCATGCTGCTTCCCATATGCAATATTTTCTCGCAGAGTTCCAGTAAATAAAAACACATCTTGCTGAACAATTCCTATTTGTGAGCGTAACGATTTTTTCGTCATATCACGAATATCTATGTCGTCAATGGTGATTTCGCCGCTATTTACATCGTAAAACCTGGGAATCAGAGTGCAAATTGTTGTTTTTCCTGCTCCTGATGGTCCAACAAAAGCCACCGTTTCTCCTGCCTGAATCTCCAAATGAATATTTTTAAGAACAGATTTATGCCGGTCATAACGGAAAGAAACATCTGTAAACACAATATTTCCTTTTAATGAATCAACTTCAACCGCATCTTTTGTATCCTTTACCTCCGGTTCGGAATCAATTAATTCAATAAAACGTTTAAATCCAGCCATTCCTTTTGGATAAAGCTCCATAATGGCGCTAATTTTATCAATCGGTTTAAATAGAACATTTACATATAGAACAAACCCAACCAGGGATCCATATGTCAATTGACCTGTATAGCTCAACCATGCCCCATAAACGAGAACGACAATGGTAATAAGACGTGTCATCATATATATACCGGATAGGCTAAATGACATAACTCGATATCCACCTAATTTTGCCGCACGATAGTTTTTATTATTCTTTTTAAATCTAGCAATCTCAAACTCTTCATTTGTAAACGATTGAACGACACGACTCCCTGATACACTGTCCTCTACTCGTGCATTCACATCCGCAATGCTTGAATACATTTGTCCCCATGCTTTATTCATTTTCAAATTACAAACAACAACTAGTATCATTAAAAATGGGAGCACTAAAATAGCAACTACTGCCAGTTTTACGTTGATTGTCAACATAATCCAGAACGCACCAATAAAGGTCATCATTGCAATAAATACATCTTCTGGTCCATGATGAGCGAGTTCACCAAGATCAAAGAGATCATTCGTTATTCTGCTCATAATATGCCCTGTTTTCGTATTATCAAAGAAACGGAACGATTGCTTTTGAACATGTTCAAACAATTCTTGCCTCATGTCTGTTTCTATATTAATTCCCAGCTTATGCCCCCAGTAATTCACAATAAATTGTAAGAAGGTGCTCAATATATATAGAAGGAAAAGACCGAAACTAACTGCCACAATCGTTTGCCAGTCCCCTCCAGGCAGTAATTTATCAATAAACCACTGCACAGCTAACGGAAAAGCCAATTCCAAAATGGCTACGACAACCGCACTACTAAAATCAAACATAAACAGTCTCTTATGCGGGCGATAATAAGAAAAAAAACGACGAATCATAGATAATCTCCTTTTTTCTAAGATAGCAATAATTGGATTATATGAGAAAAACATAAACAATTTCAAGTTTTTTGAAAATTACTCATAAAAAAAACGCTTGGATTACTCTCCAAACGTTTTTACATTTTTAATGATGATGGTGGACGCCCTTTGATGGATTGGTAATCAGCCATTCCTCATTTGGGACATGGAAGAATTGGATCCAAACATTATCTAAATATTCATTATTTTTTTCTACAATAAAATCAATATCCTTATCCGATTGAACCACTACATCATTTTCTGTTGGAGTATCGAGCATCAAGTCATAGTGGGCATGATCTCCATGAATACTTGTCACATAAACTCGAAAAATTTTTCCTTGTGCTTCCTCTTGATCCATCATTTTTTTCAATGCTTTTGCTGCATTGCGGTTAATTTTGACCTTCATTATTATGCTCTCCTCTTTCTATGTATTCCCTATTATTATCCCATGTTTGTAAAGAAATAGACAACTCTAAGTGCTTAAGAATGGCATTCGCAAGCCTTTTACCAAATAATCCCATGAATAGGATTTTATATCCTTAACAAATTTGTCACAACTTTTTTCAAAAACCTATGTTATCATCACACCTATGTTGTTAATATTGTGTTAAGGAAGAATGCATACGAATTATTATTATCTAATAATTAATTTAATTATGTTTCTACTGTTTTTAATGTAAGGAATGACTCTAGCAAAGTTTGTGAATGAATTCACGAGCGAATGTGAAAAACGAACAATTATTGGAGGGGAAAAATCTCAATGTTTAAAAAGAACTACTTCGTTCCACTATTAGCTTTACTGCCTGTATTGCTTTTAAGCGGCTGCGATACGAATATGCTTGTTTTTGAACCCAAAGGTCCTGCAGCAAGAGATATTCTAGACTTAATAAATTGGTCACTAATCTTCATGCTCCTTGTTGTTGTTGTCGTTTTTGGTTTATTTGGTTATATCATTTGGAAATACCGGGCAACACCTGAAAATAAAGATTACGAGCCGCCTGAAGAACATGGCAGCACAAAATTAGAATTTATTTGGACTATTATTCCTATCTTAATAGTTATTGCTCTAACCATTCCTACAGTAAAAACAATTTATAAGCTTGAAAAAGTTCCTGCAGGCTACGAGAGTAAAGAGCCGATTGTCATTCATGTTACATCTGCCGATTGGAAATGGATCTTCAGTTATCCTGATCAAGGAATCGAAACAGTTAATTACGTAAACATCCCTGCAGGTACACCTGTTGAATTTAAATTAACTTCAGCTGGGACCATGCAATCTTTCTGGGTGCCTGAATTAGGCGGTCAAAAATACACAATGAATAAGATGGAAACTCAATTGTACCTTACTGCTGATAAGCCAGGAGAATTTTTAGGTAGAAATACCAACTTTAACGGACAAGGATACGCTGGTATGGAGTTTACCGTTGAAGCAAAATCACCAAAAGACTTTGAAAAGTGGGTTAAAGAAGTTAAAGAAAAGGCTCCGAAATTAACAGAGAATAAATACTTTGAACTCCTGAAGCCAACACATTTAGGCCGGGAAACATATATCGGTACACATTTAGCATGGGTTGACCACGCTAAAATGAATTCTAAGACTTATACAAACCCTGAATTGTATGAAGTCCATGGTGTGAAAGGTAAGATTTTTAAAGAAAAAGAACCTAATAGTGAGTCAACGGAAGATATGAATGGAAATTCAAATGGAGGTGAACACGATGGGAATTAATTGGCATGACTTTTTTATCGTCGGAAACCCGTTAATACTAGGTTCACAGATTGCTATTGCACTGACAATGGTAGGTATTTTAGCTGGTGTTACCTATTTAAAAAAATGGAAATGGCTTTGGCGTGAATGGATCACTACGGTTGATCATAAACGAATCGGTATCATGTACATCCTTTCTGGTGTACTAATGTTTTTCCGTGGTGGTGTGGATGGACTATTAATGAAGGCCCAAACCTCACGACCTGAAATGCAATTTTTAGACGCACAGCATTATAACGAAATTTTCACCACTCATGGTGTCATTATGATTTTATTTGCGGCAATGCCACTTTTAATTGGCTTAATGAACGTTGTGATTCCGCTGCAGATTGGTGCACGGGACGTAGCATTTCCGCAATTAAATGCTCTTAGCTTCTGGTTATTCTTTAGTGGTGCGATGCTATTTAACATATCGTTTGTCATTGGTGGTTCACCAGATGCTGGATGGACAGCCTACTTCCCTCTAGCCGGGAAAGAGTTTACCCCAGGTATCGGTAACAACTATTATGCAGTTGCCTTGCAGATTGCCGGGATTGGAACATTGATGACAGGTATTAACTTTATCGTGACGATTTTAAAAATGAGAACAAAAGGTATGAAACTGATGAGAATGCCGATGTTCACTTGGACATCATTTGTTGCATCAATCATTATCGTAGCATCCTTCCCAATCTTTACTGTTGCGCTTGCTCTAATGACATTTGACCGTATTTTCGGTACCCATTTCTTCACTCTAAGCGGCGGTGGAATGGATATGATGTGGGCCAACTTGTTCTGGCTATGGGGTCATCCAGAGGTGTATATTGTTGTGCTTCCAGCCTTCGGAATGTTCTCAGAGGTCATCTCTACTTTCTCTCGAAAAATGTTATTTGGTTATAAATCAATGGTCTTTTCCGTTGTAGGTATTGCTTTCTTAAGTATGCTTGTATGGGTTCACCACTTCTTCACAATGGGTGCTGGACCAGCAGTTAACTCAGTCTTCTCGATTACGACTATGATGATTGCCATTCCAACTGGCGTTAAAATGTTTAACTGGTTATTCACGATGCGTAAAGGCCGTATCCAATTTACAACAGCGATGCTATGGGCACTGGCCTTCATTCCTTGTTTCGTAATTGGTGGAGTAACTGGAGTTATGCTTGCAATGGGTGCAGCCGATTATCAATATCACAATACGTTGTTCCTAGTAGCTCACTTCCATTATGTATTAATACCTGGTGTTGTATTTGCCGTATTTGCTGGTCTTTACTACTGGTGGCCAAAAATGTTTGGGCATATGTTAAATGAGAAACTTGGAAAGATTCATTTCTGGTTCTTCGTTATTGGATTTAACTTAACATTTATGCCAATGTTCTTCCTTGGTCTAAATGGAGCAGTTCGACGCTCATATACCTATTCTGTTGAATCAGGGTATGCTCCTTTATTCCTATTATCAGCGATCGGTGCAGTGATTTTAGCCATTGGCTTTGGTGCCCTTTGCTATAACATTTATTGGAGTGCTCGTTATGCAGACCGCAATATCTCTAACGATCCATGGGACGCAAGAACACTGGAATGGGCGACTGCCTCACCTGCTCCATTCTATAACTTTGCAAAGCTTCCAGTAGTTAAATCACTTGATGCCTTCTGGGATATGAAGAAAAACAATGAAGGCTTAACACTTAAGGATGATGAAATCAAAGAAATTCACATGCCAAGTAATTCAGGCCTGCCATTCTATATGGGCGTTGTTTTTGGTGTTACAGGTTTCTTCTTAGTTTTCGAATGGAAGATTGCTGCTCTTGTCGCAACAGTAGGGATTTTAGCAGGATTAATCATACGATCCTTTGATTATAATGATGGGTTCCATGTTCCAGTCGATGAAATTAAAGCAACTGAAAAAGCATGGCGGAACATCGAAAAAGGGGTGAACAACCATGTCAGCTAATGTGAATACAGCATTGCCTCTCGAATATCAAACAGAGCAAAACAGAATGAATATTCTTGGTTTTTGGATTTTCCTTGGAGCGGAAATTGTCCTCTTCGGAACACTCTTTGCGGTTTTTTCCGTATTAAATACAAGATATGCTGGAGGTCCAACTCCTAAGGACCTCTTTGAGATAAAAGATGTCATGGTTGAAACCATCCTTTTGTTAACTAGTAGTTTTACCATGGGACTAGCGATTTTTGAGATGCGCCGTCACAACCGTAATGGTCTACTTTTATGGTTCATCATTACCCTATTGCTCGGTGCTGGGTTTGTCTTTATGGAAATCACGGAATTTATTCATTATGTCCATGAGGGAGCAACCATGCAGACTAGTGCTTTCCTATCAAGCTTCTTTGTTTTGTTAGGTACTCACGGTCTACACGTATCCATGGGTATTGGATGGGCTACTATGGTTATCATTCAAATCTTCCAAAGAGGATTAACTCCAGTGACAGCTAGAAAAACATTTATTATTGGCTTATACTGGCACTTCTTGGATGTAGTATGGATCTTTATCTTTACATTTGTGTATTTAGCAAGGATGGTGGGTTAAATGGCTAAAAATACAAAAGGGTTTCCCGTTACGCATGTTTTAGGATTTATTATGTCACTTGTACTCACCTTCGCAGCACTTGGTGTAGCACTGAAGACATCATTACCATTTAAAACTATCCTTTGGATTATTGGCTCACTTGCTGTCATTCAAGCTGGTCTACAGCTGTTCATGTTTATGCATATGAACGAAGGAGAAGATGGTAAGTCCAATTTGGTTAACATCGGGTATGCCTTTTTCATTGCAGTCGTAACTGTTGGAGGTTCTATCTGGGTTATGTCATTCGGAATGTAAAATAAAAGGGTGTTAGGCACCCCATGTGAAATATTCACATGGTGCCTGACACCCTTTTTTATTTTGTATTATTTTTTCTTTTGGTACGTACCAATTGATACCCGATAAATGCAACATATAGTGGAATGGCCACATAGATAAAGTATGGGAAACGATGCTGTTCTTTTTTAAATACGAGGTAAATAGCATACCCAAGAAAAAGTGTAATGATAATTCCGTATTTAGGAAGCGGAATATCCTTTAGACTAGGAATTTTTATCGTACTCACCATTAAATAGCAGAGAACGAAAAAAGCAATCGGTAGAATAATTGCAGGCATTTTTCCATGAAATAAAGTTAAGAGTGTTAACAATCCTCCTGCTGCAGTAATGGGAACACCCGTAAAATACTTAAGCGAGGATTTTACTGCGTTAATATTAAAACGGGCAAGTCGATAGGCTCCGAACAATGGGAACAGGCCCGCAATGGCCATTCCAGCCACTCCAAAATTACTGAAATACGAATAATAGGCCATCATGGCAGGTGCTACCCCAAAGGTTACAATATCCGCCAAAGAGTCGAGCTCTTTTCCTAAATCACTTTCTACACGTAGCATCCGTGCAATTCGTCCATCCATACTATCGAGCATCATGCCAATCAAAATTAATATGGCTGCATTTTTGTAATCCCCTTGTGCTGAATACATCACCGATAAAAAGCCAAAAAATAAATTTGCAAGGGTAAATAGATTAGGAATACTGTTTCTAATAATATGTATCACTCCAAAAAAAATTAATATAATTACGCCACTTCTTTTTCTCGCTTATGTTTCTTATTATACTTCTTTTCCATATAAAATTGAAAAAACAAAATCGCCGTTGTTAACCAAAAACCGCTTGCAAAGTACCCGCCAATAACATCACTTGGATAATGGACTCCCAAATAGATGCGGCTAATCCCAATGGATAAAATCATCACCACACTCCCAAAAATCAACAGCATTCTCCCCCATTTACTGGATATATGGCGCCAAAGCAGAAAGGATATGATTCCATATACTGTAAAAGCATTCATCGCATGTCCACTAGGAAAGCTGTATCCCCCAACTTCTATTAAACGATGTAATTCTGGTCGGGTTCTGTGGAAAAATTGTTTCAAGAGCTCATTAAGTACCGCAGAACCCGTGATAGCTGCGACAAATAAGATTAGTTCTAAACGATGATGCAATACTTTGTACAGGAAAAATAAAAGCACTAAGCTAAGTCCAGTGACAACAGGAGCAGATCCAATTGTGGTAAAAAACTTCATTGTGTGTGTTAGTCCTATTGACTCCAAACCTTGTATATATTGGATAACATCAAGATCAAATTGGTTAATTTTTCGGTCACTAATTAACAATGATATCAAACTAAAGCCAAATATGGAAATGACGCTTATGAAAAATGCGATGACAAGTCTTATTTTTAAACTCATTATGATAATCCTTTCAATTTTTATTCCATAGTAAACTATGTATAGCATGACACGAAGTAGAAAATGACGGAGAACATGGGTAGAGGTAGTTTACGGGACCTAAACTCTTCTTCAGCAGACAATACGGGCTCATAGAACCCAGCTACGTGACCTAAACTCTTCTCCTTCAGGCAATTCGGGCTCTTAGAAACCCTCTACGGGACAAAAACTCTTCTCCATCAAACATTTCGGGCTCGTAGAAACCCTCTACGGGACAAAAACTCTTCTCCATCAAACATTTCGGGCTCGTAGAAACCCTCTACGGGACAAAAAGGGTCATCCTGAAATGAGATTAGGCATATAGATTTTTTACCTTAGGGACCTTCCATTAATATTTTTTCCATCAAGATTAGTATGTCAAATAATCATAGTAAAATGAAAACTCGCCAATTGGCGAGTCTCCATTATAACATCTTAGCGTTATGCACGGTCTCTTCAACTTTATCTTTAGAAAACAGAAAACCTGCCACAGCAATACCAACTAATACAACATAAAACGTTACTTTCCATTCCGTCGAATGAGCAAATTCCTCATTTAATATAGCTAACGACGGGTGCGAAAGTGTGTAGACAGCTAGTTTTACCCCTACCCACCCTACAATCGTAAAGGCCGCGATTTCTAACCCAGGCTTTTTCTCTAAAAGCTTCACAAAGAGATTGGCTGCAAAACGCATAATGATAAGGCCAATAATTCCACCTGCAAAAATAACTAAGAACTTACCACCATCTAATCCGCCAATAGTAGGAAGAGGGGTATCTGGGAGAACAACAGCCATTGCTACCGCTGCAAGGATGGAGTCCACAGCAAAAGCGATATCAGCTATTTCCACCTTCAACACCGTACTCCAAAAACCACCCGCTTTTTTAGTCTCATTCTTCTCCTTCGTTTCTTCTGCTTTTCCCTTAATGATCTTTCGGAAAACATGATTACCTGCCATAAATAATAAATAAATGGCGCCAATTGCTTGAACCTGCCACACATCGACCAAAAAGGAAATGACAAATAATGATGCAAAGCGGAATATAAATGCTCCAGCTAAACCATAAAATAAAGCCTTTTTCCGTTCTTCTTCAGGAAGATGCTTAACCATAATTGCCAGTACTAACGCATTGTCTGCTGCTAAAAGGCCTTCAAGCGCAATGAGAATAAGCAATACCCAACCATACTCGAGTAATAGAGATACATCCATAAAAATTCCTCCCCTAAAGGTATATTTTTTCTAAAATACTCCCTAGCGCCAAATAAAAAGGCCTTTACTGATTACCAGTAAAGGCCTGAAAATACAGAAAAAGACCTTTACAGTAAAGTAAAGGTCTTGCTAACAACGTCCATGTTGCCAATAAAGCCGGAGAAACAGGTTTCTCGAAATGACGACTTTATTGTAGCAGCTACTCCCCTTTAAAAGGAAATATTTTATTAATAATAATATATTAAACTTTTAATAAAATGTCAATGCCACTTCAAAGGTTAATACAGTCTTTGCTCATACCCCTCATGAAGGCTTGCTTCCACTTCATCCACGGTTATATCCTTAATATTGGTGTGATCGGCTAAAATTTTTGCAGCTCTTGGTAAAGATTTCTTATCCAGCCAACTCTCAGGCTTCCAAAGGCCAGAACGTATGAGGGCTTTCGCACAGTGAATAAAGCATTCCTCTACCTCTACCCCAATACCTACTAAAGGCACCTTCCCGTTAACCGCCATCTTCTCTAATAAATCCTCATCTGTTACTAAACATGCTTTCCCATTTACACGAAGAGTTTCACCAAGACCTGGGATCAAAAATTGCATTCCGATAAAAGGATTTTCAAGAATATTATTCATTGAATCAACTCGTTTGTTTCCCGGTCTTTCAGGTATGATAAGCTGCTTATCATTTAAAACCAATACAAAACCTGGCTGGTCTCCTCGCGGTGAAACATCACAATGTCCACTTTTATTAGCAGTGGACATAACCAAAAATGGCGACATGCTAATAAAATTTTTGCAATGAGTATCTAAATGATTAATCACCTTTTTTTGTGCTCTTTCACTAGGAGTCCCCATCAAATTTCGAAGTTCGTCTTTTGTTGTGATTTTCTTTTTAAAGCTTAAAGTTTCCTGCATCCACATTTCATCCTCTATAATTCGTATACTTCTGTATATTTCTTCTCTAAATACTCCACAAGATAATCTGCGTTTAATTCTTCACCTGTTACTCTTACAATTAACTCATTTGGTGTATAAAGTTTACCGTACTGATGAATCTTTTCCTTTAACCATTCCTGAATTAAATCAAACCGTCCGTTTACAATATGGTTATTGAACTCAGGTAGTTCGTTTTGAATGGTACGAAGGATTTGGGCAGCATAGAGATTACCTAATGAATAGGACGGGAAGTAACCAATTCCACCAAAGGACCAATGGACATCCTGAAGAACACCCTCTGTATCCGTATTAGGTGTAACACCCAGGTAATCCTGCATTTTTTGGTTCCAAATGGCCGGAAGATCTTTTACTTCAATCTCACCGCCAATTAAGGCTTTTTCGATTTCATAACGAAGCATGATGTGAAGATTATAGGTTAATTCATCTGCTTCAACACGGATAAATGATGGCTGCACTGTATTAACTGCACGATAGAAATCTTCAACCGAAACATTTTCCAATTGGTTTGGAAAATACTCCTGAAGCTTTGGATAGAAATACTTCCAGAATTCCTTACTGCGTCCAACCATATTTTCTAGGAATCGTGATTGTGATTCATGAATACCAAAGGATGCGCCGCTTTGGAGGACCGACTCCTCGAAAGCTGGATTAACATGTTGTTCATAAATTCCATGACCCGCCTCGTGAATCGTCCCAAATAAAGCTGAACGGACGTTCTTTTCTAAATAGCGGGTGGTTAAACGTACATCCCCCGTATTAACTGTTTGTGCAAATGGATGAACAGTTTCATCCAGTCTTCCTGCGTTCATATCAAAACCAATAATCGGTAAAATAAACCTATTAAATTCTTTTTGTTTTTCAATTTCGAATGATTGATCGAAAATTTCCACTTTGGTTGGTTTTCCATTTTTATTAATGCGTTCTAATAGCTTTACACTAGATTCTCTTAGCTTAGCAAATAATGGATCCAGTTTTTTCACAGTTAATCCTGGCTCAAACTCATCCAACAATGCATCGTATGGGTGCTCCTCATAGCCATAAATTTCAGCAAACTTTCGCTTATATTCTACTATTTTCTGTAAGGAAGGAAGGTAACGGGCAAAATCATTGTTTTCCCTTGCTTCTTCCCAGGCATCATTCGCTTGGGCTGTAAGTATGCTATATTCCTGAAATAGGTCAGCCGGTATACTTTTGGATTTTTGATAATACTCTTTGTATTCTCGTACTTTCGCTTTTGTCAATTCGTCTAATCCCTCAGTGTTTTCATTAGACGATAATGTATCTAACAGGTCACCCATTTCCTTTGAGACCGAAAGCTTAAACACTTCCGTTCTAAGTGTTCCTGCTGCTTTAGCAAACACACTTCTCCCTTTTTTCGGAGCCATCACCTTTTGATCCCAATCTGCCAATCCTATAATACTTGAAAAATGAGTAATCTTTTCATCTAACGCTTTGAACTGCTCCAACGCTTTTTCTACTGTTGGATCCATTACTTTTTGTTCCATTATGTAGACCTCCTCATCGCTCTTTTCTATGTCTATTCAGTGGGCTGTTGATGCAATAGCATCAACTTTTATTATAAATTAAAAATTCAAATTAGGGAAAAAATTAAAAAACAGTTTCATTGACAATTAATTTAAGTTACTCGACCAAATCAGGCATATTTTTTACCTATTAAAGGGAAAAATATGATTCTTACAGATGTGCTAATTAAGGGTATTTTTTTATTTTAGGCTTTGTTAAAGTTGTCTGTTGATTTCCGTTCCAGGCGGCTTCGCTTTCCGCGGGGCGTTCCGGGAGCCTCCTCGTCGTTCCTCCTGCGGGGTCTCCTGAGACCGCTACTCCCGCAGGAGTCTTCGCGCTTCCACTCCAATCAACAGAGTATAAATATCAACAATGTTCTTTAACACAGACTCATAATATTTTCTATTTTTAGCACTTATTTTCCATTTCCTGTTGTTCGTTCTGAATGGATAAGGCATAATAAATACTGACCACAAGCTAGAGTGTAAAAGGATGTGTTACATTTTGGAGAAACCCAAAAAGAAAAAGTCCCATTTCCCTTTTCGATTAAATATCCTTTTTTTTAGTGTCTTTTTATTATTTTCAATACTAATATTACGCCTAGGCTTTGTTCAAATTGTTTATGGTGAAAACTTTAAACGAGACTTAGAAAGAAAAGAAGATATTACAGTTAGTAATCCTGTCCCTAGAGGGAAAATGTTTGATAGAGATTTTAAAGTGGTTGTTGATAATATCCCTAAAAGTGCCATTACCTTCACAAATGAGGGGTTTACCCAGAAGGAAATGCTTGAAACTGCCGAAAAACTAGCACAGTTGATTGACAAGAATACCAATAAAGTCACTCTAAGGGAAAAGAAAGATTTCTGGATAATGAAACACCCGAGGCTTGCGGATAAGAAAATTACACAAGAAGACAAAGCCTTATTAGAAGCAAAAAAAATAACAGATAAAGAACTATATAAGTTAAAAGTAGATCGAGTGACCGATGCTGATTTACAGACTTTAACAGCAAATGATCTCGAGGTAATGGCCATTTACCGAGAATTCATTAGCGGGTACAAATTCACACCACAAATTGTAAAAAATGAAAACGTGACCGATAGGGAATTTGCAGTTGTAAGTGAAAATCTCCAATCTCTTCCTGGGGTAGAAACAACAACAGATTGGGACCGGGCTTACGCATTTAAAGATACATTGAGATCAGTATTAGGAAAAGTAACTAAATCTGATGAAGGTTTGCCTGCAGAACAATTAGATTATTTTTTGGCGAGAGGATACAGTCGTAACGACCGCGTAGGAAAGAGCCAACTCGAAATGCAATATGAAGATGTTCTACACGGTTTTAAATCCAAAGTAAAAAATATTACCGATAAGACGGGAAGCGTCATTGAGACACAACCTGTGACTGATGGAAAAAAAGGAAAAGATCTTGTCCTTACAATAGATATGGACTTGCAAATGGCAGTAGATAAAATAATTGAAGATGAACTTTGGGCAGCAAAGAAATCACCAGGAACTACGCTAACAGATCGGGCTTACGTAGTTTTAATGGACCCGAATACTGGTGAAGTATTAGCGATGTCTGGTAAAAAGATTGTAAAAGATCCAGACACCGGAAAAGTTGAAATGATGGATGATGCATTAGGTACTTTCACTACTACATACAATGTCGGTTCCGCTGTTAAAGGGGCAACCATTCTAACTGGATTTAAAACTGGAGCGATTTCTCCTGGAACGGTATTTGATGATACGGGTTTAAAAATTAAAGACACCCCTATAAAGAAGTCATATGCGTATTTGGGAAGATTAAATGAAATCGACGCCTTGAAAAAATCATCTAACGTTTATATGTTCCATACAGCGATCCGGATCGGAAAGGGACATTATGAATATGAAAAACCCTTAAATTTTAATAATCCGAAAGCATTTGAAACAATTAGAAATTCTTTCGCCTCTTTTGGTTTGGGCACAAGAACAGGCTTAGATTTACCGAATGAGCAGACAGGATTTAAAGGGCAGAGTAAACTACCTGGTTATTTACTTGACCTTGTTATTGGTCAATATGATACCTACTCAGCGATGCAACTTGCTCAATACGTTTCAACGATCGCCAATGGAGGTAACCGTATGCAGCCACATGTAGTGAAACAAATTAGACATTCGGCAGAGGATGACGAAGAACTCGGACCTGTCTCACAGGAAATTACACCAACTGTTCTCAATACCATAGATGTCAAGAAACAATGGATGAATCGAGTACAAACAGGATTTAAGAAAGTGATGCAGGAGCCTGGTGGAACAGCGTATAAGTTTTTCAGCGATGTCAAGTACTCTCCAGCAGGGAAAACAGGAACGGCGGAAGCCTTCTATGACGGACCATTAAGGAGTCAATTTGGAAAAGAGCCGCCCCCAGTCATGAATCTAAGCCTTGTAAGTTATGCCCCAAGCACTAATCCTGAAGTCGCGATGGCCGTGATTGTTCCTTGGGCCTATCAAGGCAAGGTTGATAACAGAGCCAATTTAAAAATTGGCCGCAAGGTTCTAGATACGTATTTTCAACTGAAGAATAAATAGTCGTTCAATCATAGGGTGCCCAATATGGCACCTTATTTTTTGGATAGTACTGATTTTACCGCCTTCTCAATTTCTAAATAGCTCGTACAGCGGCAAATATTCGACTCCAGCCACTCTTTAATAGTTGAGTCATTAGCATTCGGATGATTTTCAATTAATGAATGACAGTTCATGATGAATCCCGGAGTGCAGTATCCGCATTGAAAAGCAAAATTGTCTATAAAAGCTTGTTGAATGGGTGTCTCCTGAAGCCCTTCTATAGTTGTCACCTTTTTCCCAACAGCCTCCACAGCTAGCATTAAACAGGATTTCATTGGCCAACCGTCAATGTTAACCGTACAGGCCCCACAGTCTCCATTTAAACAGCCAGGCTTAGCTCCAGTAAGCCCCAATTTGCCCCTTAATGTATATAAAAGAGTATCAGCATAGCGCACTGTGGTTACTCGACTTTCACCATTAACACGTAAGGTTATTGTGTTTGATTTCAAGCTGTCATCTCCCCCTATTACCGCTTTCAACCATTCCCTTATCTAATGCATCCAGCACATCCATCATTAAATGGCGTAACACAAATAACCGATAATCTGCAGAACCCTCGATATCGTCCAAGATTGGATTTGGCAGCACAGATAGCGCTCGATCCACTCTGTCCTCTACTGATTGGAGCCTATTATTCAGAGTTTCCTCCATTTCCAATGACCGAAAAGGAAACGGACATAACCCACTTACTGCTACCCGTATCTTTTCAGATATTTTTAAAGCTGCCACTGTAATTAACGGATAGCCAGTCTCCCATTGCTGGCGGCGTTTCACACTAAAAAAAGGTGCGTTCACAAAACGGTTTTCTGTTACTAATTGAACTAATAATTCACCATTTTTTAATTTTAACTTACCTTGAAACACATCATTTATTGCCACTACTTTTTTTCCTTCAGGGCCTGCAATGAATAATTGACTGTCTGCAAGTAAGAATGGAAGAACCGCTTCTCTATAAAAGATTCTTGCACAAATATTACCGCCTAACGTAATCTTTCCCCTCGCCGTATGGTCTGCTACCTCACTAGCTGTTTTAGTTAGCAGTGGAAAAAGATTAGCTTCTTCTATTTTTTTTAAAGATAGCGTGCTTCCAAGCAATAAATGATCTCCACTTACCTGCATTACATTACATTCGGCAATACCCTTTATATCAATAACAGCTTCTGTATACGCCATATCAATACGACCGAGGGTAATCAACTCTGTTCCCCCAGAGAAAAACATTGGCTTTTTACCCTGTTGATCTAAGTATTGGTGTAAATGGACGGCTTCTTCTAATGTTTCTGGTTGATAAAATTCGAAATCAAAAGAAAGCATTTACTTGGACGCCCCCTTTGCTCTCCAGATTAATTCTGGTAGTAACGGTAGATGATGTAGGGATACACCAGCTGCTGTAGATAATGCATTCCCCAGCGCTCCCGGCATCCCCATAAGTCCATGTTCTCCAACACCCCTTGCTCCGTATGGCCCGTCTAGCTGAGGAGTTTCAACAAATCCCACCAAATACTCTGGATTTTCACCATACCTTAATGGTCGATACGTCCTTAGCTGTGGATTCAATACTCTGCCTAGGTCATCAAAGTAAAAGGTTTCTCTCCCCGCAAAGGCGAGACCCATACTCATCGCTCCCATGACCTGCCCGAGAGCTGCTTTTTCATTTAACACTTTACCAATATCAACAACAGTCGCAGCTTTAATTAATCGATACGTAAAATCACGCTTGTCAAACTCAACCTCCACACCATACGCTGCAACTGTCCACTCCGGACCCGGTTTTCCTGCACCTGTTTCACGATCTAGATGTGTAAGATGTCGTAAAATATAATTCCCCTTGCCGATAATTTGTCCGCCAATAGAGTTTCCATTGGGGTATTCATAGCCATATCCTATATCCTTAAAATCAAGACCAATAGCTGGATCGTCACGCAAATAAACTCGACTGTTCCCTACTTCTAAGTCTTCCTTAGGCGCCCTTAGAACGGTAGCAGCGATGTCTTTTAACTGTCTAATAACATCATCTGCTGCTTCTAAAAGGGCTCTACCAGCCATGAACGTTCCTCTGCTTGCGACCGTCTTCCAGTGTTCAGGAGTCGTCTGGGTATCCACTTCCATTCGAACATGGACCTTGTTCACATCCATTTTCAGCCGCTCAGCAAGAATTTGAGCGAGGACGGTTTTTGTTCCTGTACCAATTTCAATTACACCGGACATTAAATTGATACTACCATCCGGATTAAACGTTAGAATAACTCCTGAAGGTGCATTTGGATCAATTGTTGAGGTTTTCCAACTGCAACTGACACCCTTGACGCGAATTAATCTATCATTCACCTCTTTAATTGGCCCCTCATCCCAATTAATTAACTCTCTTACTCTATCAATACATTTTGGCAGATTTCCTACATTACTCTTATTCAATCTGACTCTTGTTGGTGTGGTATGCCCAGGAAGAATTGCATTCATCCTTCTTAAGTCAAGGGGATTAATATTTAATTTTTGAGCCAGCAAATCCATTGTTCTTTCAATGGCAAAAGAAAGCTCAGAATGACTAAAGCCTCTAAATGGTGCTGCATAGGGATGATTGGTATACATGCAATAGGAATCGCACCAGACATTCTCAATATGATACGGTCCCGTACAATCGGCTGCTCCAGCCCTCGTTAAATCGGTTGCCTTATCGGAATACGCTCCTCCGTCCCATAAATATTGAATTTCAGCAGCCTTGATTTTCCCTGTTCGATCGGCCCCTAATTTAACCGTTGCATCTAAACCGATATGGCACGGAGAGGTGATTAAATCTTCTTCTCTTGTATTAAGTATTTTCACGGCTTTCCCGCCTACTGCCTTTGATGCCAAGTAGGCCAGCACCTCAAGCTGGACGGAAGCCTTCCCACCATATGCTCCTCCCACAAGCGGCGTGTGAACAATTATCTTTCCAATATCTTCACCGAAATAGTGGGAAATAAGCCTTTTTACCATAAACGGTGCCTGAGAAGAGGTAGTGATGAGTATATTTCCATCTGGGAGAATCTCTGCCGTTGCACACCTAGTCTCTATGGCAGCGTGGTCAGAAGGAGAGAAGGAGAAACTCGCTTCCATCACCACTTCACTTTCATTCCAGCCCCTTTCCATATTGCCTTTCCGAATTTTAATATGTGTAGCAATATTGGTGTCAGGCACCGGGTAGACATCTTTCTCTTTTTTATATTCCCCCAAACGTTCATGTACCAATGGGGCGTCCTTTTGGAATGCTTGTGTTGGTGAATTGACAACAGGCAGTAATTCATATTGGACGTTAATTAAGTCTGCGGCCTTCTTGGCTTGTGCAGGTGTTTCAGCCACTATGAGTGCAACCGGTTCACCGTGATATCGCACCTTGTCAACAGCAATTGGCGGCCTGTCACGAATGGCTTCTCCTGTTAGCGGGAACTGTTGCCCGGCAAGAATAGCTAAGACACCAGGTACTGCCCCTGCATCGGTTGTATCTATATTTACAATTTTTGCATGACCATATGGACTAATGACCATTTTTGCAGAAAGCATTGGAAATGTTCGATAGTCATGAGTATATTTTGCCCGACCCGTTACCTTATCCCGCGCTTCTTTGCGAATCACACTCTTCCCAAGAATATCCAACGTCACCCCTCCCATCACCTTAGGTTTTTCCACATTTTCTTGACAAACTGATAATCATCCATGGTATCGACATCAAAAAAGCACTCATTACTTTCGAGTATTATTTGTTTTCCGCTTTCACTCTCCGTTCCTCGAATGATTCCCCGTGCTCCTTGATCACCTTCTAATTTTTCGATAAGCGAAAAAAAGCGCTTTGTAATTAAAATTGGTGGTTTCGAAACCCCAGTGTGAGAGTACGAAATATAGGAATAGTCCGGGAACAACGAGTATTTCTCTACTAACCGATTAATCATCCCATAAGTGATATTAGGTTGGTCTGCTAAAAGCACCACCACCCCGGAAGCATCCAACTTTGAGGCTGCACTCACTCCTGCTTTCAGCGAAGCACTTAATCCTTGGTCTGCATAATCACTTTCTACTAACCTCCAACCCTTCCTTTCGGAAAAAGGAGCTAACCAACGTAGCGAATCTTCCTTTCGAGTGACAGCGATGACAACATCGAGCTTGGAATCCAAAGCAGCCTGAAACGCCATGCTCCCTACAAACTTATCTCCAAGTGGTAAATTCAGTTTAGAACAGCCCATTCTCCTGCTCCTACCGGCTGCAAGATAAATGCCTACTAGTCGGGTATCGTCCATAGCAGCTCCACCCGTTCATATCTTGGCTTTCTCCAAACCTCAATCATTTCTGCAATAATACTTACGGCTATTTCTTCAGGCCCTACTGCTTGAATGGGTGCACCAATTGGCGAATATATCCATGTTGGAATATCTTCACCCTTTAGCAACCGCTTTGTTCTTGCTCTTGGTCCTAAGACTCCTAAGTATCTAACATTTTCATGTAGTAAATGGAGGAGAAATTCCTGATCCCTCTGAAAATGATGAGACATAATAACCACAAAATCATAAGAAGTAAAAGATAACTGATCTACTAATTTTTTAGGAAAATCAACTAAAACATGTTCCGCAGAAGGAAAGTTATTCTTCTGGCAGAGCTCGCTCCGCCAGTCACAAACAAACACGGAGAAACCAGTTTCCGCTGCCAGTGTGACAAGCGGGATGGCATCAGGTCCTGCACCAAACACAATTAAACGGGGCTTAGGCTGATACGTATGCTGAAAAATAGATTTCTCTGCCATAACGCCACTTTTTGAGGTAAACTCAAGTACCGGTATTTTCCCGGTCCAGTTCCCGAAAGACGCACCCTCCTCCTCAATAAACACATACTCTCCAAGTTCATCTAATCGTTTTAAGGCAATCACTGGCTTATGACTGTTCAATAGACTTTTTACAAGCATAAGATCCTCTATTAATTGTGAAGTCACAGGCTCAAGTAGGATATCTATCGTCCCATTACAGCCTGATCCCTGACCCCATCCAAAATCGTTTTCTTCACTTAAATCATACTGAAGGATTACCGCCTCCTGTTCTCTCATTACTTTCTTTGCTCGTATGGCTAAATCCGTTTCCAAACAGCCTGCACTCAACATCCCAATATAAGAGCCGTCTTCAAAAAAAATCATTGTTGCCCCTTCTTTTTTATAAGCTGAACCTTTCACACTAATTATTGTAGCTAATGCTTTTTTTCCCTTCTTTTCCATCACTTCGAATATTGGATAAATATCATCCATGGAAGCCCCCCACTTCACCACTAAATTTCTACCTTATTTATATTAATCAGGAAGCTATTCCTAGAATGATTAATTTTTCCTTTAATCCCAACATAATCATTATTAATCACTAGCTGAAAGGAGCATTTCAATGAAACTAACAAAATTCAAAGATCCTTTACCCATCCCGCCAGTATTAAAACCTAAATGGAAAACAGCAAAATATACGTATTATGAAGTGAGTATGATTGAAGCAATGCAGTCACTACATAGTGATTTACCTAAAACAAAGGTGTGGGGTTATGAAGGGATCTTTCCAGGACCAACTTTTGAAGTTGAAGCGGGTGAAAAGGTGTATGTAAAATGGCAGAATAAACTTCCCGATCATCACCTTTTTCCCATTGATCATACAGTTCATGGGGCAGAGAGTGTGAAACCTGATGTTCGGACAGTTGTCCACCTTCATGGAGGCAGAACAGAACCTGCCAGTGATGGCTTTCCGGATGCTTGGTTTACCAAAGATTTTCGTATGAAGGGTCCATTTTTTGAGAAAGGGATTTCTGAATATGGAAACCACCAAAGTTCAAGGGCCCTCTGGTATCATGATCATGCCATAGGATTAACGCGCCTGAATATCTATGCGGGGCTTGCTGGGTATTATATTATCCGAGACAAGCATGAACGTTCATTAAATCTACCATTAGGTAAATTTGAAATCCCATTACTTCTTCAAGACCGTTCTTTTAACGAGGATGGCTCATTATCCTACCCCTTTCAGCCGGATAACAATCCTTCAGGTATAAAGCCATCAATTATTCCATCTTTCTTTGGAGATACAATCGTTGTTAATGGAACTGCGTGGCCTTATTTAGAAGTAGAGCCGAGAAAATATCGGTTCCGCCTGTTAAACGCAGCCAATGCCCGTTTTTTCGAACTAAGCCTTGACTCCAATCAACTGTTTTATCAAATTGGAACAGATAGCGGATTCCTTGAACAACCACTGGGGGTAAATACCTTACTGATTGCTCCAGCCGAACGCATGGATATTATTCTCGACTTTAGTAATATGGGGGGCCAATCGATTCTTTTGAAAAATAATGCTCCAACACACTTTCCTTCAGGGGACCCAGTAGACCCGAATACAACAGGAATTGTTATGCAGTTTCGGGTTACTAAACCTCTTTCGAGTATTGATACTAGTGTAATCCCTGCCTATATTGGTTCCATTTCTAGACTCCAGGAATCTATGGCAAAAAGAACTAGATGGTTAGAGTTGAGTGAAGAAAAAGACTCATACGGCAGATCTCTTTTTCTCCTAGATAAGAAAAAATGGGACTTTCCGATAACTGAAAATCCACAGGTTGGGTCTGTTGAATTATGGAATTTTGTTAATACCACTGGGGATGACCATCCGATTCATATCCATTTAGTTCAATTTCAAATTCTTGACCGACAGCCTTTTGACGTGAAACATTTTAAACGAACTCAACAAATTAAATTCACAGGTGCTCCGATGCTTCCTGATTTAGGAGAACGCAGCTGGAAGGACACCGTAAAATGTCCACCTGGGCATATCACTCGAATAATTATCCCGTTTTCCCCCTACACTGGTCGGTATGTTTGGCATTGTCACATGCTTGAGCATGAAGATTACGAAATGATGCGGCCGTACTTCATTCTCCCGTCAAATTAATTCTTACTTTCTAACAAAACCTTAGTTTGAGTTAATAGTGACAAGGTCTCGGTGTATAACGTTATGTGATACCGGTGTGGTTCAAGATCTGGAGAAATTTTGACCTTAATTGCCTCTCCCGAAAGCTTTAAGCTATCGTTGACAAAAAAGATTGGTTTTAACGCAAGTAGTTGTTCCGCCCAAACCAGTTGATGAGTGGGAGTAATCGTTCCAGCTTCAGCCCACTCCAGGAATAATCGAATAACACTAGAGCTATATGTATATCCGTGCGTTAGTAAGGTCATTTTCTCTTTATATCCTTGAAGTTCCTTTTTCGTCTTATTTGCAAAAGGATTGTATTTAAGACTTTCCTCAGCATCTTGTACTACATTTTTCATTTGATGTAACTCCTGAAGTAATTGTTTTACTTCTAGTTGCAGCGCATAACCTTCCTTTTGCTCTAATCCTTGCTCGATCCATTTTGCAACTCTGTTCATTTTCATTGACAGATGATTTGAAAAATGATGGATTCCTTTAATAGCCTGCTTAGTATAATTAGGAGGTTTTACAAGCATATGGACCAAAACGGCAACAATTGCCCCTATCAGCGTGTCTCGAAATCGGTCAATCGGATAGTCATGTGATTTATGTTCCATCACGAAGACTAGTAGCACTGTTAAGGCAAGTTGGTGAATCACTGTTTCATCGCTCTTCATCCATTTGACAATAAAGCAGCCTATTAATATTAATAATCCTAATGTCCATCCATTAACTTGTAAATAAGGTGATAAGAGGACGGTTATACCTATTCCAATAATGGTTCCAACCATTCGGTGATATGAAAATTGAATGGATTGATTTACTGTAGATTGCATACAAAGAATGACCGAAATAGGTGCTAAATAGGGGTGAATCGAGCCTAAAAGTTTGGCAATCTCCCATGAGAGTGCAGATGCTAGAGCCATTTTCCATATCAAAAAGGTTTTATTTTCTAATTGCTTCATTACTTGTTTATTATTTTTCATCCGGAACAATCTCCCACATTACCTAAAGTGAATAATCGGAGATAGTCTTCCCTTTTTACTAGCTTTTACTATTAATTGATGACTGGACAGTAATATATCCTTTTAAAATGGACTGCAATAATGCATAACATAACTCTGAATCGTTCATCTTATTTTCTTTCACTTTATTAAGACACTCATTTATTTTTACTTTTATCACCTTAATATTCTCGTGTTCTTCAAGCTGTTGGTGGTACTTTGGTCCGATTTCCTCTTTAAAAAAAGCATGGGTGATTTCATTTGTTCTCCAGGATGCAGGCTGTAAAAATCCAAGATAATGGACTGTACCACATTGATAACCAGTTTCTTCAAAAAATTCACGTCTTGCTGCCTGCTCCAGCTCCTCTCCCTCTTTCACACCACCACCCGGCAATTGCTGTACAGTCGTTCCTACCGGTTTTCTATATTGCTCAATTAATAGGAATGAATCTCCTTCCTTTGCTAGAATAACAACCCCATCATTTTCTTCTAGATCAAAATAAGGCCTGTGAAATCCATCCTCTTTTAGTTTCATGCCAGCTAACTCTAGTAGCGTTTTATCTTTTTCCATAGTTACCTCCTTTTTTTCTTCATTATTTTCATATTTTATCACTATTTTAACTTTATTTTGGTATATTAAGGAAGGGCATAACTTGAAATCAGTGAAGGATGAAGTCATGAAGAAAAATCGTACTCTTTTTTTATCAGCTGTAGCATCTGGAACGATGTTAAATCCCCTTAACTCTTCCATGATTGCTTTAGCCTTACATAGTATTCAAAAGGATTTCCAGCTTTCCTTTGCTACCGTATCCTGGCTAATTTCTAGCTTCTACTTAGCAAGTGCTGTTGCTCAACCTGTTACAGGAAAAATTGGGGATTTATTCGGAAGGAAAAAGACCTTTTTAATCGGATTAGTGCTGGTTGCACTCTCTGCCATTGGAGCACCTTTGTCATCTTCCTTTCTCTTATTGCTCAGTATGAGACTTGTTCAATCCATTGGCAGTAGTGCCATCTATCCTTCCGGTATGGCATTAATTAGAGATAATATAAAAGAAAAACAAGCATCCGCGCTTGCTGTTCTTTCTATTTTTGCTTCAGCGATGGTAGCGCTTGGTCCAACAATTGGAGGATTCTTAATTGTTTGGGGAGGCTGGCCGGCCATTTTTTGGGTAAACTTCCCGTTTATTATCATTAGTTTTCTACTCGGCTGGTACATGTTTCCTAAGGATGTAAAAAAGGATAAGGCACATTTAAAAAAGTTATTTTCTCATATGGATTTTATGGGGATGATTTTCTTTGCAGCAGGTATGGTGTTCTTTTTATGGTTTTTGTTATCTTTTGAAACCAAGATTCATTATTTTTCAGGAATTGCAGGTATCCTTTTCTTTTGTCTTTTTTTCTGGAGAGAATTAAATGTAAAGGAACCATTTATCGACATTCGAATTTTCAAATCACACCCTAAGCTTTCTATGGTGTATATTCAGTTCATTCTATTAAATATCTTTTTTTATTGTTTATTCTTTGGACTTCCTAGCTACTTTCAAGAAGTGCTAGGATTAAGTGTCGAAAAGAGTGGATTGTTAATGCTGTTTATGTCAGGCATCAGCATTGTGATCTCATCAGTAACCGGGAAATGGATTGACAGAAAAGGAGTATACCAGCCAATTGTTATCGGATCTTTTCTATCGATTGTTGGAGGATTAAGCTTTACCATGTTTTTTGTTGGGTCTTCTTATTGGGGGATTGGAATCATTTTATCGATTATGGGCTTAAGCTATGGTATTGGAAATGTGGTTTTACAAGTGGCAATGGTAAAGGAGAGTCCTAAAGAAATTGTCGGTACCACATCAGGACTTTTTCAAACCTGCAGGTACTTAGGCTCCATTTTATCCTCCATCATACTAGGATTAATTTTTGGGGAGGAAATATCAGCTGAAAGCATGAAAATAATTGGAACCGTATTAATTATTACGGGGATCGGCAGTTTTTTAATGAGCTTATGGTTTTCAAAGGAAACCATGCATTTTAAAAAAATGAAACATGTGTAATAGGCTATTTCAATTACATTCTAAAACAAAAACAGCACCCTCTTGGATGCTGTTTTTCATTTTATTGGCAAAACATAGAATAACACACAGAAAAAGTGGGCTGTACTTCCAGCCATTACAAACAAATGCCAAACGGCATGATGATATTTAAATCCCCGCCAAACGTAAAAAATGGCTCCTAGCGTATACAGTGCGCCGCCTATTATTAAGTACGTCATGCCCTCTGGCGACAAATTAGCAGCAAGTGATTTCCATGCAAAAATAATTAACCAACCCATAACCACATAAAGCAAGGTCGATGTAAACAGATACTTTTTAACAAAAAAACATTTAAAAATAGTTCCGGCAATGGCAAGTCCCCACACTACCCCAAATAGTGCCCACCCCATTGCGCCTTTGATTACAATTAGTAAAAAAGGGGTATAGGTTCCGGCGATAAAAAAGTAAATAGAGGAATGGTCAAATATTTCAAAAATATCCTTGGCTTTTCCCTCTGGTAAGCTATGTAGCAGGGTTGAAGACATATATAGGAGGAACATCGTTACTCCAAAAATCGTAAAACTGACAATATGCCAGGCAGTTCCGTAAAGTGACGCATAAATAATTAAAATGACTAAGGCGGAAATGCTTAGTAATACCCCAATGCCATGTGTAATTGAGTTAGCTATTTCCTCCTGTTTGGAAAATGTATGTGTTGTTGCCACGATTTATCTCTCCTTTCAAATCATCCCAAGAGGTAAATGGGATATTCAAGAAAATAACACGTTAGAAGATTAGAATCAATGGACACTTGTCATATAAATTAGAATCCTTCCCTTCTAATTTTTTTCATTTCTTGTCGCCATTAATTTTTTAATATGATCTTTAGGGTCCCAACAGTTAAATTTAAAATGGGTTTGGGTGTGGTAACCTAAACGGATGCACAAATTGGATATACTACTGCCCTTCTTTTCTATTTTTAAGTGCTTACAGGTGGCACAACAATGATAATCCTTCATCCTTTTCACCTTTCTTAAACTATTAAACTTTTCTTCATATTTTGTTCATATTTATTTATTAAGATAGTAATAGGTTCACGGAAGAACCTTTAACCTCCGCCCCCCTTAATATATAGATGGAAATGCCCGGCATTTGTGCCGGGTAATTTTTTTTATTTTTGGCTTTGTTAAACTTGCCTGTTGATTTCCGCTCCAGGCACTTCGCTTTCCGTGGGCGTTTCGGCGAGCCTCCTCGGCGCTCACGCCTGCGGGGTCTCCCCTGAACCGTACTCCCACAGGAGTCTTCGCGCCTTCCGCTCCAATCAACAGGGCAAAAAACTATCATTTTAATCAAAGCCTAATTTTCCACTTTTTTTATACCTACCG
>NZ_JBCNAC010000149.1:0-1402 GCF_050477885.1 Neobacillus rhizosphaerae | reverse complement strand
GAAGGTTTGGGGATTTATTTATTGCACCCGATACAGGGGTTAGGCTAATGATCGTAATTTTTCATTCTTTTTTATTTGTAGTGGCTGATGAGTATAATAAATTTTTACAAGTGCACGACTATCACAAAGTGAACATTTAATATGGTAGGAAGCTTTACTAATATGGGGGGTTTCTAAGAATGGTAATATTTGTTTCATATGCCTGTCACATGCCCACATGATCTCACCCCGAATAAATAGTTTTATATATTACTAATTTTTACTAGGATTATTTTACGGATGTTACTTCTTTTTGAATCTTTTCTGGCTTTTTCTTTATTACTTGTTTGGTAATTTCCTCATCCCAAGAAATCGTAATATCCCCATTTGTCACAAAGGTTTGACACCCAAGACGATATCCGTTTCCTAACCACTCTTCACCTAATTTTCTTCGTTCCTGTACCTTTACCTTGTCAAGGTATTCAGAACCTTCTTCAGCTTTAAAAACACAGGTACCACAAATGCCTCCACCGCAACGATTAGGCAACTCCCCATCATAACGGAGTGACATCCTCAAAATATTTGAATTCTCTGGAACTTCTAATTGCTTATTACTATTTTTGAAATGAATATTCGGCATATCATCATTTCCTCCCTTATATTTATCTGATTTATTTCAAGTGATTTTCACTTTATCTTTTCTATTCATTTTCTCTTTAATATTTCTGATATAGTTGATATATGCTTTTTTAGAGTTTTCAATATGGATTCTCATTAAATACTCTGCCAATTCCGCTTCTTTATCCCTTAACGCTTTCATGATATCAATATGTTCCTTTAATGATTCTTTCCTTCTACCCGGAGTCTCATAGCCCATATTAGCTGCCATGTGTATATAATCTATAAGGCCAGATAAAATTTCGAATAATTTTGGGCTTTTAGATGCTTTATTAATCAACCGGTTCATCTGAATATGTTCAAGATTAAAATCCTCTTCCGCTTGCTCTTCTAATGCTAACAGTTCTTGAATCTTTTGATCTAGTTCTTGTTGAGTTTCAAGATCCATTCGTTGTGCGGCTAACTTTACAGCCAAAACTTCTAACGAAGCTAGGATCGTAAAGACCTCAATTACTTCACTTTCAGAAATATTCGAAACGACGACCCCTTTCCTGGGAACCGTTTTAACAAAGCCCTGAGACTCAAGCCGGAATAATGCCTCCCTTATAGGCGTTCGACTTATATTTAATTTGCCTGCAAGTTCTCTTTCAATTAAACGGTCACCTGCCTTCAATTCTCCTTCAAGAATCATTTCCTTTAGAAACAAATAGGCATGTTCACGAATTGATAAAAGATTATTTTCCTCCCATCTTAAGTCCATCTTTTCCACCTGCTTATTTTTATAGTTTTGGCTCTGTTAAACTTG
>NZ_JBCNAC010000148.1:0-96948 GCF_050477885.1 Neobacillus rhizosphaerae | reverse complement strand
AATCAACAGGGTGTAAAAATTAAACTGTTCTTTAATAAGCCATAGTTTTTTAAAAAGGCTAACTTACGAGAGAAATACTCCGCCATATATTAGTGCACAAAGAATTAATAAAGAGGGATGAATTTTGAATCTCATTAAAGCAAAATAACTGACCCCAGCCAAGAAGAGTAAATGGAAAATCCCACTATTTTCAAATGCTGTTAAAAAGAACTGATAAGCCATAATGGCAAGTAAGATGGCAATTATAGGCTGTACTGCTCTTGTCATTAAGGTTACCTTTGGAGATCCTTTAAATAGATTTACAAATTTAAATAATAAGATGACAGCAATTGCAGAAGGTAGTATGGTAGCAATCAGTGCAATAATGGCCCCAAAAAATCCTCCTAACTGAAAACCAATATATCCCCCCATCTTCGTTGCAATTGGACCAGGCAAGGCATTCGCTATTGCTAAAACATCGCCAAACTCTGATAAGGTCATCCAATGGTAATGATTAACCACTTCATTTTGAATTAGAGGAATGGTCGCAGGCCCCCCTCCGTAACCTAGTAAATTAGCAATAAAAAAAGACCAAAAGATGTGCCAATAAATCATGAGCTTTTTTCCTTTCTCTGAATAAGTACCTCAGTGGTGCCTGCAGCAGCTTTTTCTTTTCGATCAGCTATCAAGTAAGCAACCATTAGAAAAATAGCTATTAAGATTCCAGGATGTAACCCAAGGAACTGAACAAAAACCAAAGATACTACTGAAAGAGTAGCCATTTTTTGTAACCCTAACCCTTTACGACCATTTTGGAAAAATCGATATGCCATCTCGACTAACATAAAGCCGATAACAGGAGTAACTCCTTGGACCATTCCGCTGACAATTGGCGATTCCTTGTAAGAATAAAGAACACTTAATAAAGCGATCATTGCAATAATAGAAGGGAGAATGTGAGTTAGGATGGCTACTACTGCCCCAACAGCTCCTTTAACTTTATATCCGATATACGCCGCCATTTTAGTGGCGATCGGGCCTGGCATGGTATTGGCTAAGGCTAAAATCTCAACAAACTCTTCTTCTGTCATCCATTTATACTTTTTGACAGCCTCAAACTCAATTAACGGTATGGTCGAGGGGCCGCCTCCGTAACCGGTAACACCAGTGCGGGCAAATCCAATTGCTAACTCCAGATAGGCTTTCAGTTTACTCTCCCCCTTTTTATACCTATTCATTTCATTAAATAGAGAGTAGTAGTTTGAAGACCCCATTCAGACATCACACATCCCCTGAATGAGGTCCTAATACTATTATTTTTTTATATCCGCCGACGTGATTACCTCGAGTCCAGCACTAGCTACATAGCTTTGTAAGGCTTGTAATGCAGCCGTTCCTACAGCCGTATCTTGCTCACCGTTTCCACCACTTACACCAATTCCACCTACTACTTCTCCATTTACAACAATAGGAAACCCACCTACAAAAATAGCGAATTTTCCAGGGAGCATCATTTGAATTCCAAATGCTTCATTTCCTGGTAGTGCAGGGCCATTAGGTTCTTTGTTAAATAAATGAGTGGAGCGTTTATGTCCTGCAGCAGTGTAGGCTTTAGCAATTGCAATTTCTGGTCCTGTAATTCGTGCTCCATTCATTCGTTCAAGAGCAAGTAGATTCCCCCCGTCATCACAAATAGCAATTGTTTCGAGGACATTGATTTCTTCTGACCTCTTTTTCGCTGCCTCAATCATTACTTTAGCTTCTTCTAATTCTAATTTTAGAACTGATTTCATGTATGATCTCCTCACAATAATAATTATTTAAAAGCCCATATAGACAGTTTTTAATTGAGTAAAGAATTCTAAACCAACTCTTCCTGACTCCCGGAAGGTGGACGTACTTGATTTTTTTAGACCTCCAAAAGGTGCATTCATTAAATTTCCGGTTGTCGTGCGATTCACCTTTACTGTCCCTGCTTGTATATCCTTTGTAAATTGGTTTGCAATTCTTAGATTATTCGTCACGATCGAGGCAGACAAGCCATACTCGACATCATTAGCAATGGCGATAGCTTCTTCATATGTATCTACTTCTATCACAGCCACAACCGGACCAAAGATCTCTTCCTTCGCAATTCTGGAATTGGAGTTAACATTTGTAAAAATTGCTGGTTTCACATAGTATCCCTTTTGGTATTCACCAAAAGTTAAATGGTCACCACCGTATTCCAATGTCGCTCCATCTTGTTTTCCATATTCCACATATTTCAAGACATTTTTCAATTGCTTTTCATTAGCAAGCGGCCCAATTTTAACACCAGGCTCGAAACCATGTCCTATTTTAAGGGCACTTGTTTTTTCTACAAGTTTTTGAACAAATTCATCTTTAACATCTCTTAAAACAATGACCCTGCTCGTTCCTGTACATGCTTGCCCCGTCAAGGAAAATCCTCCGTTAACAACCAACGTAGCTGCTAAATTGAGGTCGGCATCATCCATGACAATTAATGGATTTTTCCCTCCAAGCTCCATTTGTGTACGCGTCGTAAATCCTGCCTTTTTATGAATATCTTCCCCAGCAGCTGTTGAACCTGTAAAAGTAACTGCACGGACAGCTGGATGAGTCACCAACAAGTCACCCACGTCAGATGCTTTTCCTGTTACAAAGTTAATTACACCCTTAGGAATACCAGCCTTATCTAAAGCTTCGACTAAACGTAAGGCAATCAGTGGAGTATCAGAAGAAGGTTTAAATACTACCGTATTTCCTGTGATTAAAGCAGGAGCAATTTTTCTAGCAGGAATAGAAAGTGGAAAATTCCAAGGAGTAATTACACTCACCACTCCAAGCGGTTCTCTTTCGGTTGAAACTTTCATATTTGAGTCATCATTTGGATAGGTTTCCCCTGTAAAGCTTTGACCTTCTACTGCATAATACCGAAGAGTTTGCGCGGAACGTATCACTTCATTCTTCGCATCATCGACGTGCTTACCTTCTTCTCTAGTTAACTCTTCAGCAAGGGCTTGAACATTTTGTTCTAAAATGCTTGCCGCTTGATTTAAGATGGACGCCCGTTTTGATGGTGCGGTTTGAGACCAGCCGGGAAATGCCTTTTGGGCAGATTCAATTGCTAATTGAACATCTTGTTCGTTTGATGCTTGGAATCTACCGACAATATCTTCATTATTGGCTGGGTTCACACTATTAAACGTTTTATTGCCTACTGATTCTTTCCATTCTCCATTTACATAATTATTGAAGGTTGCTACTTTTGTTGTAAGCACTACGATCACCTTTTTCATAATTAATTTAATCCTATAAAACAAGGGTTATTTTATAAAAATGGCCGTCAATTAAACCTTTAAACTACAAGATTATAATGACGGCCTGTCAAATAGGGACGGATTCAGAGTGATTCAGTTAAATCCGTTATATACGATTATTATTTCGCTTCTACTAATGCTCCTAAATCTTGTTCTAAATACTCTCTCCAAAGCCCATCCATGTACATACGGCGCATTTTTGCTCCAGTCCGGACAACTTCTAGGCAGCGTTGCTGCAATTCAGGAGTATCTGCATGATCTAAAACAATTTTGTATCCACGCTCACCATGGATCTCATCAGAAACGATGTGTAAGTCGAAGAACTCAATTTCTTCATCCGTAAATCCATATTGTTCACGTAATGCTGGAGTCTGCTTTCTATAGATATCAGGAACTTGAGATTCTAACCCTACAACTAATGCTGCTGTTGCTACAACGAAATTTTCCCTCGCGGCAACCGCGTAGCACCAGCTTTGCAACCCTAAAGTAGTTGGCGCCATATTGGCTGGATCGATAATGCGTTCTCTTGTTGTACCACATGCTTCAGCAAAACGAATTAATAAATCTGTATGGCGATCTGCTGCAATTTCTTCTTCATACATATTTTGTAATGTGAAGTCTTTTGCCGCTTCGAATTTTGGATCGCTTGGAGTATTGTGATAAATATAGGCTAAGTAATCTGCAAACGGTCCTACATAATGGTAATGATTTTCAGCCCATCTAGCAAAATGTTTTCTTTCAAGTCTTCCCTCGGCCCAAGCTACTGTAAATGGAGCCTTCTGGCTATGATTTCCTTTAATAGCATCTTCTAATTCCTTGCGAAATTCATCTTTTGATAATAATTCTGTCAACTGAAACTCCTCCTCTTTTTTATGTAGGTACCCAAGTTTCTTCTTGGTATTTGATATTTTGTATACCATATTAGTTTAAAAATAAAAAGATTGTTGATTTATTCACTGTCCAACAGCCTTTTAATCTATGAAACTATCCATTTGGTATACCTTGATTTAATACTATCAAGAAGTTGTTTATTTGTAAATATAATTTTTAGAATTTTTTAAAGATTATTTATATTTACGTTCGCACATCTACTTTAATATCGATTAATTTATAAAGTTCTATTGTAAGTTGATCTAATGCCTCTTCCACAATCTGGCGTCCTATATCCCAGCTTGCTTTTGTTCCATCGCCAATACAACCATTATTGGTCATTTCTTCGTAGAAATAAAACCCTTGAATTGCTTTACCAGGTCTAAGTTGCTTCCATCTTCCTCCTTCATGAATATCACCTTTCTCTAATTGTTCCGGACGGACAAGTTCTGGTGCTAAATAGAGTGCTTCTGATACTTCTCTTTCGCAACTATGGCCAAATAGTGTGGATGTCACATGCTCTTTAATTGCCTCTTTTGCAGAAGCTGTTGTTTTGGCATAATAAACTTCAACATTCAATTCTTGTGTTATTATCATTGAAGCAACATTAAGCGTCGATTGGTTTCCGCCGTGAGAATTTAATAATAAAAACTTTTTCACACCATGATGCTTTAAAGATGAAATGACATCCTTCAAGATGGCTATTAACGTCGTTGGCTGCAACGATATGGTTCCCGGAAAATTCAAATGATGTGGTGAAACACCCATATTAATTGTAGGAGTAACTAGCGCATAAGGAAACATTCGCTCACCTAGTTTCTTCGCCATTCTTTCTGCTAAAACTGCATCACAGCTTTCTACCATATGTGGTCCATGCTGTTCATGTGCCCCAATTGGAATAATAGCAAACTTAATAGTCTTTAGTGATTCTTCTACTTCCTTCCATGTCATGGCTGTAAGATCATAACTATTCAACAATCATTCACCTACCTATATAGATTGTATTTTGTATACCATTATTTCTTTAAAAAAAAGCAAATTATGCTTGGGATGCTGATTTTTTCTTTGGAGCTTGGATCGCAATATTTTCTTGAGAGATTTCAATATCTTGTTGAATCGTTAATTGACATGTTAGACGGTATCCCTCATTTACTTTTTCACCTAGCATTTTTTCTTCTTTCCAATTTGGTGGTGCTAATGACTCTGCTCCGCTTATAACAATACACGTACATTTGGTACATCGTCCCATACCACATCCATATTTTAATTTTGGCAATTGGCGTGTTCCCGCTAGCACCACTAAATTGGCATTATCTTTTACTTCTTGTTCAATTGTTGTCCCATCTACATGAAGAATTACTTTAGGCATAAGATTTCCCCTTTCCATTTATTCTAAAAATTTCGAAACCTTTTCTGAAGTATACAATCTTTTTGTGAGAGAAGCAAACTGGATTTTGTAATTTTATCAATTATTTAAATATTTAGAATATAACTTGAACAATTTATCTGTTTAAGATAAAATATACACAAGCACTTTGGTATACAATGTTCCACAAAGGGGTGGTAAAAACATTTTTTTAATCATTATACTTAGTTACAAATGGATTAATACTTACTTAAGGGGTGTTTTTTATGGGGAAATATATTGTACTAACGAATAAGGAAACGTTTCAAACCATTCTCGACAATGATGGTTTAGAGCCAGTTGAAACCTATCATTTCTATTTCTTTGATAAGTTAAAGGCGAAATACACAATTGCAAAAGTACTTGATGAGAATATGAAAATTCAACTATTTGAAAACTATGAAGGAAAAGAATACGTAAATCATATAGCTGTAAAGTTTTTTGAACGATTTGATACGATTGAAGCCGCTCGAGAAGAATTAAGCGAGATTGTTAAAGCATCTGGTAACAGTGAAGATTCTGTAAATTCTAAGCTAGTAAAATCAGATGAAGTAGCCATTTAACAAAATAGCCATAAAAGAACTTCTTTATATGAAAAATCCGGAGAGAAAAGCGGTGTCTCTCCTTTTTTTTATATATTGTTCATAATAAATGAAAAAACCGCCACATAATGTGACGATTTGTAATAGAAGTTTTTAGAACTTTAATGTTTTTTTAAGTGATGCTAATTTCTTCTCAGCTTTCTCCGCAGCTTTTTTAGATCCAAATAGAAAGTTAAACATATTAAGTCCCCCTGTAACATTATTTATTTGATACTGTAATTGTATTATGTGATTAAAAATAAAACAACATTTTTGTATACCAAATACCAAAAAAATAATTTAAAATATGGCAAAAACGTGACAAATACCCACTTAAAAAACACACTTGGTATACAATTTTAAAAAGTTAGGGTGAAAATATGCTGAGATTTATGCTGTTTTCTGTTATATTATTGTATTTATTCAATGTTCTATTGCCTATGTTCCATATTGGCCCAGTAATTTCCTGTTTAAGTCTTGTTATAGTCCTATGGACATTATTTCAAGCGAAACGATTTGTCCAACTATTGGGAAGTACATTTTTGATACTCGGTTCTGTATTATTGTGGTCAAGCGGAGCCTCTTGGCAGCACTATATCCTTTCCTTCGGTCCAATGCTGGACTTGCTAACTATGTTCACATTGATTCCAATTTTAGGAATACCGATTAAATTAGGAGGATACAGCGGAGGTATACAAACGATTATTCAAAAGAAAGTGAAAACCTCTGGACAACTTTATATGATTACATCAGGAATTTCCTATTTTTTTAGTATCTTTATGAATCTTGCCACCTTACCAATGACTTACTATTCAATAAGACCTGCATTAGATATCATTCCAGTAAAAAATAAAGAACGCTTCATGAGCAGAGCCATTACGCGTGGATTCGCAATGCCTTTACTGTGGGCCCCTGTTACCCCTATTGTCGGTATTGTCATTACAATGACGGACGTAAGCTGGGTATCAATTTTGCCTTATGTTGTTCCCTTAAGTATCTTTGGTATAGGGATGGACTGGTATATTGGTTCTCGTAAAGCAAAAATTATGGCCCCTAATCAAAAAAACACGGCCATCCATGAGACTGCTGCTACGATAGAGTCTAGTCAGCCCCCTCGTTCTGGTAGAGTCATTCAAATTTTTCTAGCGATTATTATTTTTAATGTTGTTATTTCATTAGTAGAAACTAAGTTTCCTTATCCGTTTTTAATTCTAATATCCTTGATGGTCATTCCTTTTGCTCTTACTTGGTCTTTATTCTTAAAAAAGGGTAAAGAGTTTTGTTCACACTTAATTAAGCATTTTCAATCCTTTTCTGTAAGTATGAAGGACCAATTCTTTATATATCTATCAGCAGGTTTTTTTATTTCAACTATCAACGTTTCACATACCAATGTCTGGTTGGACGCGATAGTCAATCATTTTATTAGTTTTGCAGGTGTGGAAATCTTTTTACTTTTACTGCCCTTGATCCCTTTGGTTTTTGCTTTCCTAGGACTTCATCCTGCTGTTTCTCTTGCATTAATGCTAGAAGGCTTAAATCCAACAGTCATTGGGATATCTCCTCATATATTAACTGTAGCTATGTTAGCAGGAGCAGTTTCATCCTTTCTTGTTGGACCATATAACGCGACGTTAGGCCTCATGTCAAACATTGTAAAGGAGAGTTCCTACAAAGTGTCCAATTGGAATTTATCCTTCACTGGGCTTTATATTGCATGCGTTATGTTGTATTTAATTGTGTTACAATTGTTCTTCGGGTAAGAGCATCAAAAAAAGGTGTCAGTCAAATGACACCTTTTTTTACGTATTCTTCTCATTCTCTTCTTTTATTTCTTTCACAATTTCTTTGGCAAAATGTCCAAGACTCCCCTCACCATACGAACGGATCACTTCAGGAGCAAGGGATGTTAATGCTCTTTGTAGATACTCTGTTGGTAGCCCCTTTTTTGCAAATTCATTTTCTAAATCTATTGCAGTTTTAAGTGCGTAAAAAGTTGCTATTTTATTTACTTGCGTTAAGCAATCTTCACTGTCCACTACTATCTTTCCAAGAAAATTAAAATATTCTTCTACAATGGGGGGTAAAACGGTTTCTGAAATAAACAAGCCATTTCCATGTTTTAACAAATCTCTCGCATGCCCCATATATTTTATTCCATGCACATTTAATGTTGAATACATGTTCCTAATATCAAACGTAGAGAGGTTTGTAGCCATATTAATGATATAGGGTAAATGTTGCGTCTTACTTTGGATGTTTAATCTTGATATGAATGGGATTACCTCCATCGCAGGAAGGGCTAGGATTAACACATCTAATTCCGATAAATCTTCTTCCTTCAAAAGATAGCTAGTTTGATAATGCTGAACACATTGTTCTGCTTTCGTTCGATTAGGGTGGTAGAGACCTATTGAAATTCTTTGTTGATGCCAATGAGTTAGCATGGCAGTGCCTAACTTACCAAGTCCTACTAAACCGACTTTTTTTCGATTCATTTTGTACCTCCTCTTTTTTCTATCATCCTATGAAAACCGTCCCACTAAAATAACTACTGCATCTTCCTTCATGAAAATAAGGGCCTCCTATTAATCAGTATTACTGACATTTAGGATAGCCCCCTATTTATAGATACTGGTTTATTATTTATTTTACCAAATGATTACCGCTATTATTGTAGCAAGAATAAGACCTGTCATAACTGGAATAAAGTTCTTTCTGGCAAGCTCTATTGGTGAGATTTGTAGGAAGCCGGCTACTGCTACTAATGATGACCAAGCAATAATTGTGCCCCCACCTCCCCAGATAGCACCCATTTGTCCAATAGCTGCCATAGTAGAAGCATCTAGTCCGCTACCACTAGCTAACGCTCCAGATAAAGCTCCTGTTAAAGGAAGCCCCGAGAATCCAGAGCCATCTAATCCAGTAACTAATCCTACGATCAAGATACCAAGTCCTGCAAAAAACGGGTTATGCGGGATAAAATCTTGGCCAGCTTGAATCATATCAAATAAAAAAGCAGGCTTTGCGGCATCTTCCCCTAACGACAGAATCGCCGGTGTAAAATCACTGCTACCCATAAAGAAGAACCCTGCAATCGGAATTACGGGAGCCATTGCCTTAAAAGCAAAGACAAAACCTTCTGTAATATGGTCGCTTATTTTATCGAGAGAATGCAATCTGTTAAATGCAATTGTAGCTAATAGTAACAGAATGGTTGCGACACCACCTATAAATGCAGCTCCATCTGTACCTTCAAATCCGGATCCGCCACCTAATTTGGTCTGGAACATAAATACCATTACAGCTAACATAGATAGAGGAACAATAATCGAAAATACTTTGCCCCATGTTTGTTTTCTTTTGAGAATCTCTTCACTATCTACTGCTGTAGCGGCAAGCTCATCTGCTACCTCGAAAAATGCCTTTTCACCTTGATTAAATCCAATTCCTGTTTCTGATGTAGATTTTTTTGTAATCGTTTTGCGCTGCTGTAAATACACCATTGTTAGTGCACTAACCCCTGTAATAACTGAGAGGATTAATCCCTTATCTGCAACTGCAGCTTTATCAATTCCTGCTGCCTTCGCACTTAGCATAGGTGCAACCTGCATAATATAATCGGAAGAAAGTGCCATACCTTGACCTGCAATAACAATAACCATTGCTGCCGTCATTGGTTGTAGACCTGCACTTACTGCAGCCGGTACTAGCAGAGCACAAATGAGCGGTACAGCAGGGGTTGGCCAGAAAAAGAGTGAAATCACATACGTAGTAACCATTAGCACTAAATAAGAAACATGTCCATTCACCATAATTTTTTGTATAGGAACAACCATTTTTTTATCCGCGCCGATATCTTTTAAAGAGTTAAGAAGACCAATCATAATAGATATAATGAGGAAAATACTAAATAGTTCCTTAGCAGCTACAAGGTTCGCGTTAAATACTGCTTGAAAGCCAGCTATTAAACTACCTTTATAGACGACTGCCACTAAAAAGGTTCCAATGATAATAGGTAAAACAACACCTTTTCTAAAAAGCATGGTGACGATGACAGCTAAAGTTACAATTAAATAAATCCAATGAGCTGCAGTTAATTCCATAGTTCCCCTCCGTTATCTTAAATAATTTAAAACAATACGAAAGTCTTCCATAATTTCATGGAAAGGAGTGCAGGAGAGGAATTAGTTTAATAATGCTTCTTTACTCTTGGTGTTTTCCTCTACTTTATACTTTATAAATCTTTTGTCACCTTAGAGCTTAACAAGTGCTATTTTCATTATTTAGAGATACTACAAAAGAAATATTTTGTATTTTGTGGATTGTATACCATGGTTTTATAAAGAAAAATACATAATACCCTATTTCATTCTACTTTGTATGAAATAACTTATAACCAATCATTCATACCATCCTAAAGAATTCTTTCCACCAACAAACTAATAGTAAAAGATGTTTTGGTAGTATGATCCCAGGAAAATGGCCACTCTCCCCTCCTTTTTACACTATGTAGACCTTGTTAACTGTAAGGTTGAAATAAATATAACATTATTCTTTTTATTTTGCAAAACAATTTTGAAAATTTAGAAGTTTATATATATTCATAATTTAAACCTTGATTTCAAGACATGTTTTCGATAGAATAAAGAAAATTATTGGTATACGGTATACAAAATGCGACCGTATAAAGATTCATTGTTTAAAAAATTTATAGTTTGTTAAAATTTAGACAAGAGGAGAATAAATATGCTTAGAGCTGGTATTATAGGTTTTGGCACACTTGGTAGAAGTATTAGCGAATTAATTGCTTCCGGACAGGCAGGAAATGTAAAACTTCAAGCCATTTTAGTTAGAACCCCATTAACCCATACTGATACTCCCCCCGTACATTGTACTGTTACAACGGAGGAAGAAGTTTTTTTCAAAGAAAATTTAGATATCATTATTGAAGCGGCTGGCCATCACGCCCTCCAGCTTTACGGTGAAAAAGCCCTTACATCAGGGAGTAACCTAGTTATACTTTCCGTCGGTGCCCTTGCAAATATTGACTTCTATGAGTCATTGATGAAAACAGCCACTACCCAAAACAAACAACTGATAATCCCCTCTGCGGCTATTGCTGGCTTAGACCGAATAGCTGCAGGTATTTTAGGTGAGATTGATGAAATAAGACTAATTACGAGGAAACCACCAAAAAGTTGGTATGGAACAATAGCAGAGGAAAAAGTAAATCTTGAAACAATTCAGGAGCCCTATTGCATTTTTGATGGCAATGCTAGAGACGCCGCTAAATTATTTCCAGAAAATGTAAATGTCTCCGCTGCATTAAGTCTTGCTGGGATAGGGTTTGAGGAAACCAAAGTTCAAGTGTATGTAGACCCAACAATCAATAAAAACACACATACAATCCTAGCAAAAGGCTATTTTGGTCAGGTGGAAATTTCGGTGCAAAACAATCCCTATATTCAAAACCCAAAATCTAGCCCCATTGTTTCAATGAGTGTAGCAAAGGTTTTAAAAAATCTTACCTCTTCTCTTGTCATTGGGGTATAAAAAACAAAAAAGTGAAACTCCATCCGGTGATGAAGTTTCACTTTTTATTTGTTTTTCTTTCCTAAATTAACAGCTTCAATATACGCTTTACGTGAATTTTCGATATGAATTTTGGTTAAATATTCAGCCATCTCCACTTCTTGATTTACAATGGCTTCCATAATTCTTAAATGTTCTTCCATAGACTGTTTTGGGCGGCCTGGATTTTTATATCCCGTTTTTGCAAATGCCCTAATATAATCAGACAATCCACTCAGCATTTCATATAACTTGTTATTTTTAGCAGAGCTGTAAAGGAGATGATTCAATTCACCATGTAGATGAGAGAAATCCGGGTCATTTTCATCCTTGAGACAGTCTTCAATCTTTCTACTGTATTCAATAAATTTACTTTTCGTATCATCATCTAACTTTTGAGCTGCTAATTTTGCTGCCAATACTTCAAGGGACGAAAGAATTGTAAATACTTCTATAATTTCCTTCTCAGAAATATCTGCAACGATTACACCTTTCCTAGGAACTGTTTTTACAAACCCTTGTGATTCTAATCTAAATAGCGCTTCACGAATAGGTGTTCTACTTATATTCAACCGTTCAGCCAGTTCACGCTCCACTAAACGATCTCCTGTTTTAAATTCACCTTCTAAAATCAAGTCTTTTATGTGTATATAGACCCTTTCGCGCAAAGATATTAGGTCTTCCTCTACCCAATTATTCCCCACTTTTTCTCCTTCTTTCTCCGTATACATTGTACCAATTATATCGTAATCTATTTGTAAACATCAACTTCTATGGATGAATTTTCCACGATTAAATTTCTTGCATTTGCCCTAAGTATAGCTTAATTAGGCACACTAGATTCATCAAAGACAGCATCCGTAATCATCTTTGTCATCATTTCAGCTAGTCTCATAACGACAAACAACCTTGTATTATTAAGTGATTGGGCGGGTGATAGCGGGTCCAGGTAATTAACTATTGCTTTCAAATGATAATCCCCAACATTAGGTAATGATTTGTTTAAAGCCATTCCCGGTATAAACGGACCTTCTTTTAGCAAGATGTATCCTATTTGCCTTTCATCACCCAAACAGGCATCAATACCCAATATAAATGGCTCATGATGAGTTTGAAAAATATCCTTCATTATTTTCTTTATATTTAATGCATGCACTGGTTCTTCTAATGTTCCATAAACAGGATAAGGAATTTTTCTATCTTTTAACATCGTACCCACAAGTGGCCCGAGTGAGTCTCCTGTTGAGCGATCGGAACCCACACACAAAATAATGAAGGGATTGGAGGTGTGAGATAACAATTCTTTCAATTTATTAACCATTTCTTGAAACTCAATTCCTTCAGTGGTCTGTTTAAGGGAATAATAATATGGCCTTTCATCCCTTACAAACTTCTTTTTCTTGCTATCAAAAGGCCACATACCCATCCACCTCAGTTCTAGTTTTGTTTTCTCTTCCTTAACAAATGCACATTTTTCACTACATCGGTATTGTATATTCTTTATTTTATGATAAGTATGACAAAACCTGCTATATTCGTGTTAATAATAATCACTTAAAAACACTTGTTCGTTCACAGCTTTGTAACATTTATAGTCTTATATTGAACTGAACAATCCATTTTGCCAAGCTACCTCTTCACTAACTGGTCCCAAAAGCAGAAAAGTCAGATTTTTATTTAAGAATCTGTTATACTATTAGTATCCCCAAAAATCAAGTAGGGAAAATACTTATTTGCTCTTGTTCCCCCTATGTTCTTTTTTATGAGATCTATATTTCATTGCAGGAGGTTTGCTATGTACAAGATTAAAGAAAAAGAAAAAATATTTATTTACACTGGACCAGATGGCTCTGGAAGAAAAACCATCGCCAAAATGGTGGCAACTGCGTTTGATATGGAAACTGTGCTCTCCTACACTACTCGTCCTCCCCGTCATTATGAGCAAAATGGTGAAGACTACCATTTTATAAATGAAGAAGATTTCAAAAAAATGCAAGAAAACCATGAGTTTCTAGAAAGTGTAGAAATAGATGGATTCTATTATGGTATTTGTGAACAGGACATTGTAAAGGCATTCGAGAATCATAATCTTGTTTATTTAACTTTAAATCCTGAAGGTACAGAAAAATTGAAGAAGTTATATGGAGACCGAGTCATGCGTTTCTTCATTTATGCAGATCGAGATACAGTTGTTGAAAGACAAAAAGAACGCCAAGATAATATAGCCGATATCAATCGTCATATGAGCCATTATGATGAAATTATGTCCTATAAATCTAGTTGTGAACATGCCTTTGAAAACTATGACTTACCACAAGCTTCTTTTCAGATTAGTGAAGTCATCGAAGCTTTTCTTGAAAGAGGTTTTGAAGTAACCGATTATTAAGCAAATATCACATAGGACCCTTGAGCAGGATATATGTATCCCATTATTCAAGGTCCTATTTTACATGGATCGATTTTCCATTAAACCCATTTCATTGATTTTCAACTTTAGTAAATACTATACTTATTTTTAATAATTACAAGGAGGCAACAGATATGAAAAGCTTACACGATACAACCACATTACATAATGGAGTTAAAATGCCATGGTTTGGACTTGGTGTTTATAAAGTCCGCCAAGGAGAAGAAGCACTTCATGCAGTAAAACATGCTCTAAAGGCAGGCTACAAAAACATTGATACTGCTGCACTTTATGATAATGAAGAAAGTGTAGGACAAGCCATTAAAGAGGCAGGTATTCCACGGGAAGAGTTGTTTATAACTACTAAAGTGTGGAATTCAGATCAGCGGAATGATACCGTCCTTGAAGCATTTGAAACAAGCTTAAGTAAACTTGGTCTTGATTATGTTGATTTATATCTGGTTCACTGGCCTGTAAAGGAAAAGTATAAAGAAACTTGGAAGGTTCTAGAAACATTATATAAAGAGGGCCGTGTGAGAGCGATTGGTGTCAGCAATTTTAATATCCACCATCTTGAAGATTTAATGTCTGTTGCTGAGATCAAACCAATGGTCAATCAGGTGGAATTACATCCCCTATTAGCACAGCCAGAATTGCGAGAATTTTGCACGAAGCATGAGATACAAATTGAGGCTTGGGCTCCTCTAGGACAAGGACGTCTACTTGATCACCCTGTATTACAGGAAATTGCTTCAGCTCACCATAAATCAATCGCGCAAGTTATCTTGCGCTGGGATCTACAAAATAGAATTGTAACCATTCCAAAGTCAATAAAAGAAAGCAGAATTATTGAAAATGCTAATATTTTTGACTTTACGTTAAATGAAAGTGACATGGAGAAAATTAATGCACTTAACGAGAACAAGCGATTTGGAGCAAATCCGGACAATTTTGATTTTTAAAAGATAAAAAGAGGCTGACTGAGTCGGCCTCTTTTTGAATGACTTCAGCTTTTTTTATTTCATTGAAATCATATTGGGATTAGTTGATGAAAACGTTTTTGTTGCTCGACTTATGAGGATGTTAGCTGCAAGAAGCCCTAAAATAATTGCAACTACAATTGTAACAATAGAACCAATCATAGTTAATTTTACTGTCATTAAAAACAGAATTGAGATCGTTAGCATCGTCATTATCAAAACAGAATTCCATAGAATTCGATCTCTCACTTTTTCCAACAATCCCGCTGACGGGATTAACTCCGTCTCAACTATGGCACCATTTAGAATTGACTTTAACTTGCGCAAATTAATTATTGGCCCCATAAATGTCATAATAAGCAACAAAGCTAACGAAATGTCTACCCATGCATTCCCCCATCCCCACGAAGTAAATACCAAGTATAGACCTGGGACTAAAATCAAAATCACGCTGAATGGAAGTAAGCCATCCAACTTAACCGCTAAGGCAGCCCAATTTCGCAATCCTTCCGTTTTTGTAGAATAAAGCATCGAAATCATAGCCAATAAGGTAAAAGCAACGGCTACAAACATGATAACAGCCCCTAAAATATGTATAAATAATACAATATTATATAACAAAACTCCTATTCCCTCCTTTTGATTTTCTAATTTTAACATATAGATATTGAAAATAGAGGTAAAATGTCCTACTTTTTTTAAAAAATGTAAACTATGCGGATTCATTAAAGTAGATTAGGTACCTAACTAATGATTTATTAGGAATTGGCTAAAACTAGGATTATTATGGCTCATATTTATTTTCTGGAACGAAGCCAAACAATTGAAATAAAGGTTTTAAAGGAGGAACTATGAAAGTAACGGACGTACTCGTACATTGCTTAGAAAATGAAGGTGTGGAATATGTATTTGGCATCGTTGGTAAGGAATCGCTTGATCTAGCTGATTCGTTATCAAAATCAAAACAAATTAAGTTCATAAATGTCAGGCACGAACAAGGTGCTGCATTTATGGCGGATGTATATGGCCGACTGTCAAAAAAAGTGGGTGTTTGTTTAGCGACATTGGGCCCAGGGGCTACAAATTTATTGACGGGTATTGCTAGCGCACAGCTTGATCATTCACCTATGGTGGCATTAATTGGACAAGCTGGAGTGGAACGTCATCATAATGAATCTCATCAATATTTAGATATAGTAAAAATAGTAGAGCCCACAACCAAGTGGAGCACTCAAATTAAGGAAGCTGTGTCTGTACCTGTCGTTATTCGGAAAGCTTTCAGAATCGCAAAAATGGAGAAACCGGGTTCGGTAGCTATTATATTGCCTGAGAACTTTTCTCCCCAAATGATTCACAATACTCCCTTGCCGGTGACGCCTCTACCTGAAAGTATCCCTTTTTTAGAAGCAATCAAATCAGCTAAAACTTATATTCAAAAACATAGAAAACCCTTTATTATTATCGGCAACGGAGTAATTAGGCAAAACGCAATCTCAGAGCTACAAACGTTTATCAATACCCTTCAATCCCCAGTTTCTCACAGCTTTATGGCAAAAGGTGCGTTAGATAAAGAAAACCCACTAAATTTTTTTACATTTGGATTTAAAGAAAACGATAAGGTTTTACAAGGCATTAATGAAGCTGACCTCCTAATTGTAATAGGTTTTGACTTTGTAGAAAAGCTGCCCAAGGATTGGAATGCTAACAAACTTCCCGTTTTACATATCGACAGCCTCCCTGCTGAAATAAATGAATTTTATCCAGTAGATTGTGAATTGGTCGGAAATATACAGAAAACTCTTCAGTTACTGAATCAAATGGAAATTCCAGCTAAATCATGGGTGCCTTCTGGCAATCTTAAGGAAGAAATTAAAAAAGCATACCAAATAAGTAATAAACCTGAAAATCCTATTACCGAGCCTTTAACCATTGAAAATGTTCTTCATATCATTGAAAGACATACTTTGGTTAACACGATTGTAATTTCAGATGTCGGGTCTCATAAAGTTTCAATTGCTCGTACCTATCAACCTAAAAAGCCAAATAGATGTATCATCTCAAACGGTCTTGCTTCAATGGGAATTGCATTACCAGGTTCAATAGGAGCCAAACTTGCTTGTCCATCTGATCCCGTAATCTGTATTACCGGCGATGGTGGTGTGCTTATGAATTTTGCAGAAATTGAGACGGCTAAACGCCTTGGTCTCTCCTTTATCATCATTGTTTTAAATGACTCGATGTTAAAACTTGAGGTGCAACAGATGGAAAAAATGTTTGGAAAAAGTTATGGAGTAACCTTCAAGAATCCAGACTTTGTCCAATTAGCAGAAAGCTTTGGAATAAAAGGAAGAAGAGCAAGTAACCTCATTGAATTTGAGACGATACTCAAAGAAGAATTACAGTCTTTAGAGGGAATTGTCTTAATCGATATTGTCATGTAAGGTTACCAGGCTTTAGTTTTCTTAAGTCGTTTAAAACAAAATAAGCCAACTTCTACCCAAATCCAATTATAAAGGAAGGAAAATAAGAAAATACCACTTGTTATAAAAAATGAAAAAGATTTAGATACAATTGGACCAAGAACGGGGAAATGAAAAACATATAAAAGGCTAAGAATTCCTAACGTTAGGACAATAGCACCAGTTATAATGATGGTCAGTCTCATCTTAAAAAAATGAAAAGCAGCCCCGACACTAAGCCCTAACAAGCCAGTTGTGAAAGGAAATACCATTAATTCACTTGTTTGAAGGATGAGTAATAATAGATTTGTTAGAATATAGGACAAAACTCCAAGTGGAAATGAAAGCATGGCGCAGAGTAGGATGGGTGCTGTTGCAAATGGACTTATAAAATATCCCACTCCAGGTAAAAGACCGCCCGCTGCTTGGAGAACAGCTGCCAAACTGGCGAATAGTGCACCAAAAACAAACTGTCTTGTTTTTGATTGCTTATGGAAGGTCAATTGGCTAGGTGTAACCTCATCAGAAATTAATTTTAAAAAATACATAGGTTCCACCTCACTTTTACTACAATATATTATAGTATGAGTGGAACCTATGACTACCCATCTCTTTTTAAAATTGAAAATCTTTGGGCAGGTACTGTCCTTTATTCATTTATAAAATTGACAAATCGTTCAATGACAACATCAAGAAATGAAAGTGTTGCTTCATCTACTAACTTTCCTGTTTCTTCATCAAACTTTGCAGATGCTTGATTAATTAGAATCTCGTTGCCAACTGGCGACAAAAGTTTTACCTGTAAAGCAGTCAAGATTTGACGCAAATGGAGCTGTGCACGAAGTGTACCCATAAGTCCAGTAGCAGCCCCCGCTGTCATTACTGGTTTTCCAATTAGCACCTTATCAACTCGGGATAGCCAATCTAATGCATTTTTTAATACGCCTGGAATAGACCAATTGTATTCTGGAGTAATGATGATTACCCCGTCCGCCTCTTTTACCTTCCTCTTAAAATTGCTTACAGATTCAGGAGGATTATTTTCAATATCCTGATCAAAATGTGGAAGCAAACCAACGTCCAAAATTTCTAAATCAAATGTTTGACCGTTTCGCTCCTTAATAGTGGCTGCTAATTGCTTATTATATGAGCTTTTCCGCAAACTTCCTACAATCGCTACTAATTTCATAATCTGCTCACACCTTTGTATAAAATCATATTATGTAACACTACGATTATAGAAAGAAAAAAATGAATATTCAATAAATGTGCCTACCTCTTAATTTGGACACTTGCTATTTCTTATTGAAAGCCTCTACAGATATAAATAAATCACTATAAAATGATTCAATTTTTTTTATTACAATACCCTGCGCTTGTAATAACTCCAGGGTATTCCGATTTAAACAACAGCCATCACAGACTTTTTTCCAGGCTGGAGTTAACCATTCCTGGAGAGCACCTAAATACTGATTTTTCATTTTCACATGTTCAAATAGTAGTATACTCCCATCTGGTTTGCAGACTCGCTGCAGTTCTAACAGAGCTTTCTCTGGATTGGGAATCGTACAAAAGACAAGCGTTGCTACAACAGTATCAAAAGTATTATCTGCAAATGGCAATTCCTCTGCACTTTCCTGGACTATTTCAATAGGAACAACTGCCTGCATCATTTTCATTGCTGAACGTTTGACCATATACGGACTTGGCTCGATAGCAGTTACCTTATCTACGTCCTTATATAATGGAAAATTAATTCCTGTTCCTGCTCCTAATTCCAAGACATTTCCTCTAGCCTTTGAAATAAGTTCGTTTCGAATCCGTTTAAACTTCTTTTTCTCTAGTGGGTTCATAAAAAAGTCATACCATTTAGCAAATAAACGACTCAAATAACTCAACTCCAAAAATGTAAAATGTAATTCTATTATACTGTTTTTATATTTAAATGACTGACTTAATGTTTTAATAACTGACTCGAGTTAACAATATATCCCTTGTGACAATAAGTATGCTATCTTTAGTAAGATGAAATAGATATGTGAGGTGTTCATCCTTTGTTTCGCAAGGAAAAAGCAGTAATAATTGGTGGAGGGATATCTGGAAAATTAGCAGCACGTGTATTGTCTGATTTTTTCCAAGAGGTACTCATCATAGAACGTGATCAAGAACCAGAGGGACCTTTCCCAAGAAAAGGTGCTCCTCAAGGAGAGCATATACACGCTCTACTACATGCTGGTGAAGCTGGACTCGAGTCTCTATTTCCTGGTATTACTGAAAAATTTTACTCCAGTGGTGCGATAAAAATAAATTCGACTAAAGATCTTGCATGGTTTCATCATGGTGTTTGGAAGCTCCGATTTGATGGGGAGTTCTCCACAATTCTTCAAACACGTCCGCACCTAGAATGGCATATAGATCAATATATTAAGAGTATTCCTAATGTAACAGTACAGTATAACCAAGTGGTGCGCGACTATATTTGTAAGGAAACAGAAAATATAATTGCTGGTGTTGAAGTTGTAGATGGGAGTGGTCATGCAGAAAACATTTTAGCAGACTTAGTAGTAGATGCAAGTGGAGCCAGCAGTATTACATCGAAGTGGCTTGAAAAACGAGAAATACATATACCCGATAAAAAGGCCAAAATAGGCTTAAGTTATATTAGTAAAACCTTTCAACTTGCTAAAAATGAAGACAGAGACTGGGCGATAAAGATTGTATACCCAAACCCGCCTGTCGAGAAAATGGGAGGAACCATCTCAAAGGTAGAGGGAAATCGGTACCTTGTTACAATTAATGGGTACCATAATGTAATAAATGAAAAAGAAGCACTTCTTAACGATAAAAGCTTTCTAGAGCTAGCAAAAAAATTGCCAAAACTAGACATCTATCAAGAAATTAAGGATGCACCCCCCTTAACTGGTACCTCCATTTACCGGGTACCACAAATTACTTGGAGGCAATTTCAAAAGGTTAATCTACCAGATGGACTTTTACTGATTGGTGATACGATTTGTAGAATTGACCCTGTTTTTGGACAAGGCATGAGTATTGCAGTTTTAGAAGCTCTTGCACTGCAACGACTTTTCCAGAAGAGTGACCATTCTATTAAAAAAATCACAACTACGTTTCATAAAAAGGCAGCGAAAATCATTTCTCCTATCTGGAACATGGTTATTATTGAGGATTTTCGTTATCCAGAAACAACGGGAAAAAAGCCGTTAGGACTCTTCATCCAACAATGGTACGCAAAAAATATCTTTCTTATATCATCGCAGGATCAACATGTTTATAACTCGTTATTTAAAGTAATGAACCTTATTCATTCAATGACAACACTCATGCACCCTAGAATACTAAAAACTGTCTTGAAGCGGACTTTTCTTAAATAGTAAATGCTGCAGCCTGATACCAGACTGCAGCACTTTTAACTTTTCCATACCGGAGCTAAAGTACTTTCTCCATATAATAGCGATCTTCCCCTATTCCAAATTCAGAGTATCTTGTTTCTTTAATTTCAAATCCTTCTCTTTCATATAGCTTTACGGCAGGAAGGTTTTTTACACTAACCGTTAGGCAAACTACAGCAATCCCGTCATTTTTTAGAATAGAACTTACTTCCTGCAAGAACATTTTTCCGACTCCCTTGCCTTTATAATCGGAACGAACATAGTAGCCAAAGATATAGGCTTTATTAGGATAATTATAATCTCTCATACACTCGCAAACTGCCACAGGGCGATCATCACTCGGTTGTTTATATAAAATAAGTTTTCCATATCGAGCTAACGGCACAAGTGTCTGTTCATCAACGGCACCCGTACCAGGAAATGCATCAACTTCTAGCTCCATCATCATTTTTTGTTCTTCCGGTGTTAATTTCTTGGGAATATTAATATAAAAATTCTTTTCAATAACTGTCATATCTTATACCTCCATAAATTCAGTATAATCTATATCTTTAAGCGGCCAGATTTCATCTGGGATATGTTTATAAGAAAAATTCTTTAAATCATTTGATGCCACTCCTGGTGCATCTACATAAATGACCTTACTAATTAAAGGATCAAAAGCGGCCCGAAAGTGATTTTTTACTTTTAACCCTAAAATAGAATAGGAGGTTGGCTCAATACCAATATGTCGAAACATTTCTGGGTCATTGGCTGACATAGGACGGCCGATGAGAAGAATATCAACTTCTCCTGCTGTTATATAAGCTGCAGCCTTCACATCCACTCGTAAATGCTGGTTAAAAGGACCGCTATTGTAAAAAACTCCATCTGAAAGAGCCTTCACCTTTGCATTTACATGAACAGGTCTTCCAAACTCAGGAGAAATTTTACCTCCTAGTTCAAGCATGACCATATTTCCAACTCCAGCCTTCCTACATCTTTCAATCGATTCCGGATCAGTCAATCCGCCAAATAACGTGTTCGGTTGATTCGTGCAAATAAACTCTTCTAATAAAAGGGTCGTATCTCCGCTTCCACAGCTTAAAGGATTATCAGAGATATCAGCCAAAACAATAGGTTTATCTTCCTTTAATGACAAAGCTTGCTTGATTCCCTCTTTAACTGTCGGGAGCTGCATTATGAAATCATTACGAAGCTCCCAAAATTGATTGGCTAACATTTTTGCTACTCTATCTGCATTGATTTGATCCCTTCCAATAACAAGAACACTAGCCCCCACCATTGGAATATCGGAATACGGAAATCCGCCAAATACTGAAGCATTTATAATAGAAGGTTCTCCTTCAAGTTTTAAAGCTAGTTCAATCAAATGATGCATGGGCCCTTCTTCTGTTCGCATGTTAATAGAAGGTGGCATCATTGGTAGCTTGATGAAAGAAGCGACATATTTTTTTTGTTCTAATAAGACCTCGATGAGTAATTTAGCTGCATTAACTCCTTGATTATACATATCAACGTGGGGATAGGTTTTAAATCCAAAATGATAAGGTGTATGCTCTAACATAATCGCACTTACATTTGCATGCATATCTAAAGTCGTTGCAATCGGAATATCCTTCCCTATGACTTTTCTGATTTCCCTTAACAGCTTCTCTTCAGGGTCAAAGAGGTCTTCTACGACCATTGCGCCATGTAGAGCTATTAACAAACCGTCTAAATTGTCGGCCTTCTCTAATTCCGTAAGCATTTCTTTTTCTATTAGCTGATAGGCTTCATTCGTTACCGGTCCTGCAGGTGTTGCCGCTGCACATAGAAGTGGAACCACTTCAATTTGCTCTTCCTTTCTAAGTACATCCAAAAAACCGCCTACTTCTGTTTTCGTTGCTGTATAGGCTGAAAAGATTTCGTCTCCTTTAAAAAATCCTTCATTATAAAATGCTTCGATATCCGTTTTAAGAGGAGCGAAACTGTGAGATTCATGATAGAAAAAAGCAATTCCAATTCGAAGCTTTTTCATTAGACATCTCCCTTATAATAATAAGTAATGCACTAAATATATGAAACTATTTTTGAAGACCTCAATTGTTCATACAATCTAATAGGTCGTATAAATTGATTTCCACTCTGTCATCACATCAAAAGCATGATGGGATACCTCTCGATGTCCGTTTCCAGATTGTTTAGTTCCACCGAAGGCAACTCCAAGTTCCGCATTGGAAGTACCATTATTGATATAAACTAACCCGCTTTCAATTTCTTTTGCTCCCCGATTCGCATAGTAAAGGCTGTTTGTAAATAATGAAGTCGAAAGCCCATAAATGGTGTCATTATTTACTTCAATCGCTTCTTCAAAGCTATTCACTTCGATAAAAGCTAAAACTGGCCCAAAGATTTCTTCCTGAGCAACCGCAGCCCCTTTTTTTACATTACTTAAGATCGTAGGCTCATAAAAGAAACCTCTCTCACATGCGAATCGTTTACCGCCACATTCAATTACTGCCCCTTGTTCAACAGCTAAGGCTACATATTTTTCAACAGTTTCAAGTTGCTGTTTATTGGTTAGAGGCCCAATATCTATATCTGGTTCGAGACCATTACCTGCTTTTAGTTGTTTGGTAAGGGAAACAACCCGGTTTAGTAATTCTTCCTTTACTTCTGATTCAACAATAACCCTGCTCGCCGCTGTACATCTTTGCCCCGTTGTTGTAAACGCAGCCTTTACAATGGCTTCTGCTGCTAGTTTCAGATCTGCATCCTTCAATACGATAACAGCATTTTTTCCGCCAAGCTCTAAAGCTACTCTTTTTAATGTCTTGGCGGCTGTTTCGGATAACTTAATTCCCACTTCCGTTGAGCCAGTAAATGAGATGACTTTTACATCCTTATGTTCAGCGAGCTTAGCTCCAACCTTACTTCCTGAACCCGTAATTAAGTTTAATACACCTTTTGGAAGTCCAATCTCATGGAAAATATCTGTAAAAATCTGGGCCGAAAGAGCAACTTCTGAGGCCGGCTTCCATACAACGGTATTTCCACTAATTAGGGCTGCCAAAATTTTATAACCTGCCAATGAAACTGGAAAATTCCAAGGTGTTATACAAGCGACAACCCCTACCGGTTCACGAACCATCATTATATGACGGTTTTCAGCACCCGCACCGACTGTTTCACCGAATAGTCTTCTTCCTTCTCCCGCCATATATTTGCAGGTTTCAATGACGACTCCAACTTCTCCAAGTGATTCAGTTACTACCTTACCCATTTCCTGTGTCATCATTTGAGCTAAAAATTCCTTTTTCTCTTCAAAAGCCTTAGCTGCTTTCCAAAGAAATTGCGCCCTTTCTGGGAGTGTAGTGTTCTTCCACTTTTTAAAAGCCAATCTAGCACTTTCTACCGCATCATCAACTTGTGATGTAGTAGCAGCCGCACAGTAGCCAACTACTTCCTCTGTCGCAGGATTGATACTTTTAAAAAATTCCTGTTCTTCTTGTTGAACCCAAGAACCATTTATATACAATCCTTTTTTTTCAGCTTGTTGGATCATACCTTTCCCTCCTTAAAGCGTTTCTTTAATAACCTCTTCCAAAATAGACAATCCCTGATTTAAATCTTCTTCATTTATATTGAGCGGAAGCATTAACCTAATTGTTTGTCCCTGTACACCGCAATTCATAATTAGAAGTTTTTGTTCTAAACACTTTTGCTTAATAATGGGAACAGCGTGGCTAGCAAAATCTTCATGAAATTCGATACCAATCATCATTCCTATTCCGCGAACTTCCTTAATTCCAGGTAATCCACCTAGAGATTCCTTTAATCGGACTACAATGTTTGCTCCTAAATCCCTGCTTCGGTCGACTAGTTTTTCCTCTTCAATCACAGTAATATTCGCCAATGCTGCTGCACAGGAAATTGGATTACCTCCAAAAGTCGACCCATGTCCTCCAACTGGCCATTTTTCGTGAAGCTCTCTACCCGCTACAATCGCACCAAGAGGCATTCCGCCTGAAAGCGCTTTTGCTAAAACCATAATGTCAGGAGTTACACTAGAATGCTCAGCAGCAAACATTTTTCCTGTTCGTCCAAAACCAGTTTGCACCTCGTCAAAGATTAAGAGAATGCCATGTTTTTCTGTCATTTTTCTCAGTTCTTGGAGAAATTCAGCCGGGGCTGGGTAGTATCCTCCTTCACCAATCACAGGTTCAATCACAATAGCTGCCACTCGGGATGGATCAATCCGTAATTCAAAGATTTTTTGAAGCTGATGTAAACAATAAGGAATAATCTCTTCTTCGTTCACACCCTTTATTTGTGATGGATAGGGATAGGGAGCATGATACACCTCTCCTAAAATAGGTTCATAGTATTTCCGATATTTAGAGCTAGAAGCAGTAATAGCGGTTGCTCCTAGTGTTCTTCCATGGAACGACCCTTCAAAGGCAATAATCCCTGGTCTTCCAGTAGCTGCCCGAGCCAGTTTTAACGCTCCATCAATAGCTTCACCACCAGAATTCGCAAAGAACACAGTATCTAAATTGCCTGGTGTAATTTCAGCAAGTTTTTCTGCAAGGTTAGCAGCTGATTCATAGTAACCATAGTTCAGACCGAAGTGAATAAATGACTCTGCCTGTTTCTTAATGGCTTGAACCATTGCATTATTGGCGTGACCAACAGCATTTACAGCCACACCGGATACAAAGTCAATGTATTCCTCTCCATCTACAGTCCAAAATCTTGCTCCTTTTGCTTTATCTACAACTAGATCTGTTACCCTCGTTAAAACTGGAGATAAATGTTTTTTTGCTTTTTCTTTAATTTCATCTGATTTATTTTGTAATTTCATACGTTTCTTCCTCCTTTAATTCTTCTATAAAAATCTTCAACGAATTTTCAAGAATTCTTACCATTTCGTCGACCTCATCCGTTGTAACAGTCAGTGGTGGAGAAATTAATAAATGGTCTCCTAGATAACCGTTAATCGATCCACTTCCTGGATAAAACACAGCACCTAGCCCCATTGCGATACTATTAATCCGTTCGGAAGCATGTAGTTTTTCTGGGAAAGGACTACCCTTCTCTCCATCAAAAGCTAATTCAATTCCAACTAAAAGACCCTCTCCACGAACATCAAATATTATTGGATAGTGTTTTTTCAGAGCCAGCAATTGTTCTTTTAGATAATCTCCAGTAACTTGAACGTTGTTTACAATCCCTTCACGTTCATAAATAGTTAATGCAGAAAGTCCAGCTGCAACAGAAACGGGATGGCCGCTGTATGTATAGCCATGAACAAACTTTCCCTTACTGTTTTCTATTAGACTCTCAACCATTCGATCATGTACAACCATACCCGCTAAGGGAGCATAACCAGCAGAAACTCCCTTTCCAAACGTCATAATGTCAGGAGATATTCCGAAGTGTTGAATACCAAAATCTTTCCCCGTTCGTCCAAAGCCTGTCATTACTTCATCCACTATGAGGACAATATTGTACTGATCGCAAATCTTTCGAATCTCTTTAAAATAGACCTCAGGGGGACTGACAGCCCCTAGCTGACTCCCTACAATGGGTTCAGCAATAAAGGCAGAAATATTTTCTGGCCCAAGTTCCAAGATAACGCTTTCAACAGCGCGAACACAGGACCAATTTTTCTTAAAATCACAGTCCTCTTTCTCTCTTTGATATGGACATCTCTTACAATTAGGGGAATGAACATGGCTGAAATTTATTAGGTTTGGTGTATAAACCTGACGACGTTTAATATCTCCACCTGCTGAAAGTGAACCAAACGTGTTTCCGTGATAGGATTGCCATCTGCCAATTACAATGTGTTTTTCAGGTCTTCCTGCATCCTTATGAAATTGCCTAGCTAGCTTGATAGCACTTTCATTTGCTTCCGACCCACCACTTGTAAAATAAACCTTATTCAAAGAATGAGGTGCTAGCTTTGCAATTTTTTCAGCAAGTTGGAACAAAACCTCGGTTTCAAATCTCATCGTGTGTACGAAGGCTGCCTTCTTTGCTTGAAAAGCCATGGCCTCAGCTATTTCTTCCACACCATGGCCTAAGTTTGCGGCGACTGCTCCTGAGCAGGCATCCATGTACCTTTTTCCAGTCTCATCATATAGAAAGATCCCCTTACCATGCGTGATAATAGGATACGTTTTTGAAAAGTCCCTATGGAACACATAGTCTTCTTCTATTTGCTCTCTCATGATCCTTCCACCACCAATTTTTTATGCCTTTATAAAATTATTCTATAAACCCTTCAAACTTAAAGCATCTATCTGAACCAAGCTGTTCTGAAATACGACTAGCTGTCTCGAGTAGAAAACGTTTGAATTCTATTTGTTTTTCCTCAACATAATGATGTTCAGGGCCTGAAAGAGATATACCAGCAACGACTTCGTTCGAATAATCGTAGATAGGTGCAGCAATTGCAGCTTCCCCTATGGTTAGTTCTCCCCAAGATTCTGCATAACCTTGGTGTCGGATTTTTTCAAGTTCTTTTATTAATAAGTCTCGGTGTGATATCGTTTGTGGTGTAAAGGATGGTAAATCATGTGAGATGAGGGATGAAATTAAGTCTGTAGGTAGATGAGCTAAGATGACTTTTGATAATGCCCCTCCGTATACGGGAAGGCTCTGTCCCACTTTAATTCCCATAAAATAACTTTTAAAGGATTCTATATTGATTAGACATAGGATCTTTCCTTGATCATATATACTTAGGTTGCAATTCTGTGAGGTTTTATTGGAGAGTTCTTGAAGATAGGGCATCGCTATATGAACGAGATCTAGTCCTCTTACAACTATTCCGCCTAATCGAACAAATTGCTTACTTAGTTTGTACCTACTAGAAATAGGATCTTGTTCAATATACCCTCTCGCCATCATCGTTTGAATAAATCGATGGATAGTGGCTAATGATAAAGAGGTTTTTGCCGAAATCTCTGTTAGAGTTAATTCCGAATATTCCAGTGTAAATGCTTCAATAATATCGAATGCTCTATCCAATGCACGGATATTTTGATTTTTTTCTTTTTCTATTTTTGATACCTCCCTAATTTTTATATCACGTTTAAACTTTCACCTAGTGGAAATATTGTTTTCATTTATAAAACCATTATATTATTAGGAAAAATTAATAGTCAATATTTTTTAAAAATTATAAAAAGTCGGCATTTTTGCCGACTTTCATTAATTAACGTATGTAAATGGTCTTATTGCTATATATAATTTGAGACTTCAATTAGATTTCCTTCAGGATCTCGAAAGTAAACTGATAATATTTTCCCTACAGCACCTGTTCGAAAAACAGGGCCTTCTAAAACAGAAACATTAGTTTTTTCCAAGTGTTCCATTACTTTTTCTAAAGGAGTATCTGTTATAAAGCATAGATCCCCTGAACCTGGTGTAGGTTTAAGAGCTTTCGGCTCAAACTCCTTTCCAAAAACATGGAGATTTATTTTCTGCTGACCAAATTGAAGCGCCTTTCTACCCTCACCAAAGGTTTGCAGCTTCATTCCCATGACTGTTGTATAAAACTTACATGTTGCCTCTATGTCATGCACAGTTAAAACGAAATGATCCAAATTTTTTACTTGCATCACTATCTCATCCTTTTATTACCTATCTTTATATTTTTGTTAGTAATAATAACCCACTTTCAATAGGCAATTTCATTGTTTTAAAGTTTGCATTCTTTGACACCAATTCATAGAAATCTTGTAATTCCACAGAATGTGAAATGACATTGTCAACAACAATTAGTCCATTTCTTTTTAAAATTCTACTTAAATCCCCCCACCACTCCTTATTCAAATAATCATCTCCCCATAAAAACTACTATTGATTAAAAATTTAAATTCAGTCCATATTACTATAGTATCATCCTTTTTATACCAAAAGGGGAAATATTCCTTATAATGTATCTATTATTGGGAATATTAAACATGAAAAAATGCATATTTTAGTAAAGAGGTGAACGTGTCAATGGATCAAGATTTCACGGTCGAGCATAGTCAAATGCCTTCTTTTAAAAGCCATGAAGAAGCTAGAGAGTGGTTTAAAGCACAGTTTGGAGATCGTTTTTTACTAAGAATGACTGATATGAAAGATGGAAAAAGAGTGAACTTTTATCATCTCGTTAAAAATCCTGAAGTTTATCAGCCTTATATGGAAAGCTTTGCAAGCTCGGTTAAGCATGAGATCACGAATATGGATGTTTTTAAAAGTTATACCACCATAGAAATTGATGAGAATGGCCAGGTGGAATTCAAGGATTAGATTTTGTAAGAAAAAGGCTGACCTCATATCAATTGAGTCAGCCTTTGCATTTATCCATTTGGATTTGTTCTTAATAATCCTTGAGGGTTATAATCATCCTATTAATTTGTAAAAAGGATTTTGATTTCAGCCTCTGCCTCAATCATCCTTCCAAATCGATATCCTTCTATCAGGACATGACGTTCGTGTTCGCTTAAACGACGATTCCATTTTGATTCTAAATAGTAGATTACTTCATTATAGAAAATTTCTGGATAATTAAATGGTTGATCCATCATCATTTCCTCCTTATTAATCGCCCCATCTCTTAATGTTTTATCCAATTTACTCGATATTTAAAAAGAAGACTGAAAGATTTAATACAAATGTACTCTTTATTTTAAGATATGTAATAAGCTTTTAGCTGGGGAATGTCAAAGGGAGGGCATGGAGGATTTACAGTGAATTTTTTTGGGAACCACTCCTCCTACTCCGACTTTTATGGAACAATCCGTGGTGGGGTGACCGTCTCCTCTTCAAGCACATGAATTCCTCCGAATACTTCATAACCTGAACCTATAGATACAAGTAAATCCCCTGTTATTGCCAGTTTTTGTTGTTGGGACAATTTTAATAAGTCAGTTTCATTTATTTGTTTTGAAACAGACACAGCTTCCATTATTTGGCCAATCGTTCTCAACCAAACACCCGTTAGAATTTGTTCTTCACCAACTGTATTTTCATCCTCCCTCACCTGCAAAATTTCTGATAAGGCTATTAATTCAATAATTTGACCAACCACTTGAATCCAAAGGCCGAATGCAACCTCTTTTTCTAGAGCTAAGATTTTCTTGCTTTTTTCATCACTAAAGCCTTTGCTTTGTTGTTTTAGCATATCCATAAATATCAACCCCGGAGCTAAATTTTTCATTATTGTATGTAAAACACAGGCAATGGTGCTTCTAAAATTGAAGCCTATCTAATATCAATCTTTAAGCGGAACAATAAAAATAGAGGGGCGGCCTCCTCCCCTCCTTCATCATTCTTCATTCCAATCGAATTCCGCTCTTATAAATTTTATCAATAATATGCATAACCTTCTTAGCTTGTTCGACGGTACACTCCTCGACTGTATCATGTAGAATGCTATCAAGAAAAGATTGTACTTCTATTATATGTGAGTCATCATCATAGATAATTGGTTTTATATCGACCAATTTTCCATTAAGTTCACCATAAACTTCGATAGATTTCCCGTCTGTTTTCACTCCAGCATTTGTACCAAAGAGTTCAATTTGAAGCTGATCTTCCTTTATATTCGCTGCCCAAGAAGTTTCTATATAAAGGGTAGAATTATTATCAAATTTAATTAACGCGATTGCCATATCCTCTACATCAACAATTCGATCAGATTTAGATTTTGGAATTGAGTCAATTGCCCATGCCCCACGATTTTGCTGTTCATCCAAATGAGAAAAATGGGCATAAGTTTGCCCGGTAATATGAATCGGATTAGGAAATTCTAGTAAATACATTGAAAGATCAATCAAGTGAACTCCCAAGTCAATGAGGGGGCCCCCACCTGCTAATTTACGGTTGGTAAACCATCCACCTAATCCTGGTATTCCTCTTCTTCGATTCCAAATCGCCTTAATATGATAAACTTCACCCATTTGACCCTTAGTCAGTAATTCTTTTAAGTATTTTATCGCAGTATTAAACCTATAATTCATGCCTACGAAGATCTTTACACCATGGTCTTGGTTTAACAATAGGATACGCTCTGCCTCTTGTTCATTTAAGACTAATGGTTTTTCACAATGAATGTGGACATGATTTTTGATAGCAGCTTCAATCATCGGGAGATGGAGCGCATTAGGGCTACAGATACTGACAATGTCTAATTGGCATTGCCTAAACATTTTTTCATAGTTATCAAATACAAATGGAATTTGATACTTCTCCGCAAGTAATTGTGCCCGTTCGATTTGATGGTTACAGATAGCAACCAATTCAATATTGGGAAATTGAGCATAAGTCTTTAAATGTTTTCGATCTGCTACCCATCCTGCCCCAATAACACCGTATCTAAGCTTTTTCACTATTTGATCCCTCCCCCTATATTGGAAAGTTTACTTTTACAAACCTAAGTTTTTCTTCAGGAGAATGGTCTGGAAAAAACTCGAGGCCTAGTCCACCAAGATATCCGGTATGCTTAAGTGAATCGAATATATAATGATAATTTAATTCGCCAGTACCAGGTTCTTTTCTTCCTGGATTGTCAGCTATATGAATATGGCCAATATAGTTATTATATTGTTCTAACCGTCTTGTGATATTACCTTCAGTTATTTGTTGATGGTACACATCAAATAACATTTTAATATGCGGGTTATTAATCTGGGCAATCAGTTCAGCAGCCTCATCCGACGAAGAAAGAAAATACCCAGGGTGGTCTATTGTTATATTTAAGGGCTCTATTACAAGCATCATATCTGCCCTTTCCAGTATAGAAATACAGGCCATTAATCCATCTTTCAAATTCTTCAGCTGTTTACTTCTAGAAAAGTCAAGCTCATTTCCCGTTTGAGAGATTAATGTTTTCACTCCTAGACGTTTAGCAGCTTCTATACTTTCCATTAAGCCTTGCTGATAGTGCGTTCGTTCCTTTTTATCTACTAAAGAAATAAAACGCGTACACATGGCTGATATTATAAGACCTTCCTCTTTCACCACTCTCTCTAATAAATCAAGATCCTTATCCCACCAGCTCCAAAATTCAAAATGTTTATATCCAGTATTCTTCACTGCTAGGATTTGGTCATTTAGATTAACAGAACGGTTAAAGAAAATAGCGTCAATGCAGGGTGATAAATACATATTCTCACCTCAATTCAGTCTTACCATTAGATTTTCAGGCAACTTACTGGCAGCACCTTCATCTAATACAATGGTAGCATTGCTATGTAGTTGAAGAAACGAGGCTGGAACTCGAGTGGTAACTGGCCCAAGCAATGCTTGTGCAACGATGTCTGCCTTTTTTTCTCCTACCGCTGCAAGCAAAACAGACCCAGCCCCAATAACAGTGCCTAGACCGACTGTAATTGCATGAGTAATGATTTTTTCAGAACCCAAGTCTATCAGTCGAGGACAATTCACTTCCTCCAATTTAACAACATAGGTTGTAGCGGGAATAGAATCCGCTGGTTCAATAAAGGCGATATGACCATTCAATCCTAACCCCATTAGTTGCCAATCAATTCCTCCTAGTTCTTTCAATTGAAACTCAAATAGGCAACACTCTTCTTCAGGATCCATAGTCCCCCCATTGGGGATGAAAGCTCGTTCGTTGGAAACCCCAATTTGTGAGAATAAATGCTTTCTCATGTACATTCGGTACGTTTCAGGGTGATTCTTAGGCAAGCCCACCAACTCATCAGGATTCACAAATGTAGCTTTTGAAAAGTCTATTTCTCCATTGTTTGCCCGCTTTACCCATTCCTGATAGATTCCTAATGTTAACGGAGTGGATCCTGTTGTCATACCTAGCACCGAAGTAGGTTTTTTGTATAACTGTCGCTTTAACGCATCAGTAATAAAGCCAGCTATTTGTTGCGCTGCCAAAACAATTATCTTCATTAAGATCCCCCTTCACTTAATTCCATTTAAATTATTGTGATTTTACAAGGAGAGATAGGAGACAGTATGCCATTATCGTGAACTCCTTGAGCGAAAAATCCCTAACTGGGGGTCAAACCGCCCTCCAATTCCTGGAACAAATTCAATTCGATTTACTCCACCTACCTCCGCATTCAATGCATCCTGAACAGTGTAAGCAATCAGTTCTATTAACAAATTAGTCCTTCATAACAAAGCATCGGCTTTGATCTAATAGATAGGGATGCAGAATAGCTTGGCAATTGGATAGAGGAAGGACTTCGTCTGATATACGGATCCCTAACGTTTCAATCATGAATCTTCTTCTTTGCTTAATCCTTGAATAGGTCTCGGGGTAGTTTACCTGGAGTTGTTCCCTTAATGTCCTATCCGCTAAAATAACACCGTCCTCTAGAATTGCCTGACAAAAGGGATTTTGAGTTGAAGCAATGATATCGCATTGTAAATAATGCCCTGAAACCATGGGGATATCAGAATTCTCATAAACAGGTGATTGGGGCCACTCATCTAAGGAAATGAGATGTCCTGGATTTAGATAGATTCCAAACTTTTCAGAATCACCTAAAATCCCCATTACCTTGTTAAAGGTCTCTCCATACATTCTTCCGATAGCTAGGCTTTCATACCAATCCACAATTGCCCGAAAATAAGGTTTGTAGAAATTCTCTATGAATGTATCAACACCGTTTTTAGTTAAGGTTGCAAATCCGGACCTGGCAATTAAAGAGCCGCGTAACCCATAACATATGGTTATCATTTCTCCTTTTTCAAGCTTTCGATTGTTTGGGCTCCTCAATCCTAACTGAACATGTTTTTCTCCAAAGTTTATTATCGGGAACATGCTGATTGGGAATGCATCATATCCAACTAAACGGGAAGCCTCTAATTCACCCATTCCAGGTTTTAATTCTTTTAATAAACGAATAATTCCATTTGAAGCTCGATGAGAAACTGCTTCATAATAAGCAATTTCTGTCGCTGTCCTTAACTTCATGCGTATTCCTTCAGTAGGATGGGTCATACGATCTGTATAATTGATGACGTTTTGCCACTCGGCAATTTTCAATAGTTCCTCTAGAATATATGCCGGAATGTCCACTTTGTGTAAATGAGCACCGATATGCTCTTTTTCAAAATACTTATGACCAATAATACCCACTTTTGACAAATGGTTTATGCCTGCATCCTGAAAAATTTCACAAAGAGAGACAAGCTTTTCTCTCGGTTGACCCTGCAAGCTAAAATTTTGATAGAGAACTTGGCGCAATGGCAAAGGACTAATTTCTGAATAAGCTATGCATTCATTACCAACAATAAGTGTCAATTTACCTACATGAGATACAATAAGAAGGGATTCCTCAAAACGAGGTTCAAAACCGGTAAGATATTGCATATTCGCAAAGTGCTCTCTATCAGCAAAAACTAGGCAATACGTCATATCGTCCTGTTCCATTTTTTCGACCAGTAGCCGAATTCTTTGTTCATATTCTTCCTTTGTTATTTCAGGTATCGGAACATCCTGATTTAAATCTAACCCATCATAGGGGTTAATAGTTTCTATGTGTACATTTCTCAAATCAATTTCTCTCCCATCCAACCTTATTCTTTTACTGACCCTGCAGTTAGCCCCGCCACAATATACTTCTGTATAAACATAAACATAATCGCAACAGGTATGAGTGAGATAATACCCCAAGCGGTCATTTGACCCCAATTGACGTCAAATTTCTGAACAAAATTATTTAATCCAACTGGGATAGTTGCAGAATTTCCACCGTTCAAGAACATAATTCCAAAGAACAATTCATTCCATGCACCTGTAAAAGCAAACACGAAGGTAGCGATAACTCCCGGCAGCATGACAGGCAGGATGACTTTATAAACGGCTTGGAATCGATTGCATCCATCCATAATTGCAGCTTCCTCTAGTGTCACAGGAATTCGTTGAAAGAAGCTCGACATAGTTAGCAAACAAAATGGAATATTTATAACAGTATAAAGGATAATTAACGAAGCTAAATTGTTAATGAGGCCTATCTTACTAAATAAAATAAACAGAGGAACGAGCATAATCATTGTGGGAACCATTTGAGTAACCAAAAAAGCAATCAGTGTTACTTTTTTCCCCTTGAACTGGAATCTCGCCAGGCTATAGCCGCCCATTACAGAAATGATTAATACAATAACTGAGCTAACCAGCGTCACTATTAAACTATTAAGGAAATAAAGGCTAAAGTCCGCATCTGTAAATGCCGACAAGTAGTTATCAAAAGTTAAATCCTTAGGCCAGAGAGTCAATTCACTTCCGTAAATTTCTTGCCTGGTCTTTAATGAGGTGACAACCATCCAAAGAAATGGGACTAGAACCATTAGCAAAAACATAAATAGGATAAATCGCCGAGAAAGCCCAGCAAAAAAACTTTCCCTCATCAGAAATCACCAGCCTTATCAAACTTTGTAACCTTTAAAAATATGACCGAATAAATAACCAGTAAAACAATCATGATCACACCAGCTGCTGAAGCTTGCCCAAAGTCCATTGTATAAAAAACTGTGCTAAATATATAAGATGGGAGGTTATGTGAGGTATTCGCAGGACCTCCATTTGTCATAATGTAAATAATATCGGCAGAATTGAATACCCAAATGACCCGTAATAAAGTAGTAATAATAAGTGTCTTTTTGATGTACGGAATAGTAATTTTAGTTAACTTTTTAAAACCTCCAGCACCATCAAGAGCAGCAGCCTCATGAACCTCCTGCGGAATCGATTGAAGCGCAGCTAAAACCATAATGGCGAAAAACGGTACACCATACCAAATCATCGCAACAACAGCAGTAAAAATAGAAACATTGGGAAGAGCAAGGAATGGAATGCTATGATCAATGATGCCAAGGGATTTTAGTACATAATTAATTAAGCCATTATGTTCATTAAACATCCATTTAAAGATCATCCCAATCAGGAAACCTGAAACAGCCCAAGGCAGAAACACAATTGCTTGATACAGATTTTTCCCTCTAAAGTTTTTCGAAAGAGCCAATGCAAGTGCAAATCCTAAGACTAATTGGAGCCCAACACTAGCTACTACCCAGATGATTGAATTTTTAAGAACAAGTAGGAAGTTTCCATCCTTTAGTAACTCTTTAAAATTCTCCAACCCGCTAAAAAAAATATTTCCAGGCTCCGTCAAAACATAATGATAGAAAGCGAGGCGCAGTCCGTCGATAATGGGATACCCGAAGAATAATAGAATCAATAAGAAAGCGGGAAAAAGTAAAAGGTATGGCTCCTTTCCCTTCATCCTTTGCTTCTGTACTTTTTGGTCTGTGTTTTCTTTTTGATTGCGACTCATGACTTCACCTACTAATCTTTGAAATATCATGAGACTGACCCTTGGAGTTAAGTCAGTCTCATGTTTCTACTGGTTACTTCCCTTCTTCTTTTTCATATCTTTGTTGTGCTTTTTCCAAGAAGTCATTTAAATTTTTCAAAGTTTCTTCTGCGGACTGCTTATTAAGTAGGTAATTTTGAACCTGTTCTACAGCATATGTTCCTATAAATTGAGATTGTTCCTTTAAGTAATCAGCCCAATTCACATAAACAATCTCTGGGTCTGCCATTTGCTCAGCAAATCCTTTTATTGCACCTTCACTAAAGAAAGGATCCTTATAAGATTCAGTATAGATTGGCAGCATACCATTTCGTTTGGAATATTCAAGGTTCATTTCAGGTGAACTCATAAATTCAATAAACTTCCATGCGGCTTCATTCTGTTTGGACTTTGACGAAATAGCATAAGCAGCAGTAGAACCAAAGTGATTGAAATTTTTTCCACTTGGTGATTTCGGAATAGGGATTATTTCATAGGTTCCTTTTTTCATATCTTTTTCCACTGGAATAATAACTTCTGCAGTTTGATTTAAAATACCAGCTTGCCCATTTAGGAATCCCTGCACCATTTCTTTATAACCCCAGTTAATAGATTCCTTTGGAGCATATCCATTTTTATAGACTCCATAAAACTTTTTAAATGCTTCAAGTGCTTCTGGCTTGCTAGTGATCGGTTTTCCGTTCTCATCAAACCATCCTGGTGTTTCAGTTAGCGATGCGAGATACTCCATAAACCGAACAACTCCATTTGGTCCACCACGGAAGGAAATTCCATATTGTCCTTTAGATGGATCGGTTAGCATTTTCCCATATTCAAAATATTGATCCCAAGTGTCAATCCTTGGTGTAAGACCTTTCTCCTGGAACCAGTCAGATCGAATGAACAATGCCTGTAACATAAAAGCATCTGGGATGGCATAGAAATGACCTTTGTATTTAGATGGCCATTTTTCAACAGCTTTTATCAGTTTATCCTTCTGATCCCACTTATCGTAGTTTGATTGTAAATCCTGTAAATATCCTGCAGAAGCCATTGAGGTAAACATGGATTCATCCACATTAAAAACATCTGGAAGTGTACCGGATGCTCCCATAGCCATTAACTTCTTATATGATTCTTCAAAACCAACCGAACTATATTCAACTTTAATTCCTGGATTTTTTTCTTCGAATTTAGCAATCATTTCCTTTAGTAGAGCTGTTCGCTCTGGGCTTGGGATATTGTCCAAGTAGGTGATTTTCACAGGATCATCTTTTGTCCCCTTCCCACCATTACCCGAATCTTTCGAACAACCTGTTACCATCAAACAAAGGATTAAAGATATCGTAAAAAACCAACCACTCAGCCTTTTCACTCTTATTCCCTCCTCGTATTTTCTTTTCTTTGAAGTTGAAGAAATTATTATTCCCAGTTGGTCACCTCCCTAAAAAACTTGTTTAAGCGTAAATGACAATTTGTTTTCTCCAACAATTTTTTGATTATCATTAACGACAAACCGTGTCGCTAAATCATACATACGTTCAATAGTTTCTTTATTTTCGTAGTGTATTTGTTCCAAAATACCAGCCACAATTAAGGGCCAGCTTTCCTCTGAGCCATCTTCTATCTTAAGAGATATCCCCAACCGTTCTTCTTTGAGACCGATGCAGTAGACTCCTTTCGCCCCACCCTTTGCCACAATGTTTCGATCCTGAAGCAATGTAGAGCAAATCTGCTTACTTCCACCAATCATAAGATGGTGGTCATTCATCAGCTGACAAACTTTTCGAATGGCAGCTTCTAGTTCTGCATCTTCCATTAAGTCGGGGCAGGCCAAGCGAACATAAGAAATAGCCATATGTTTAAGTGGTAAAGCATAAACAGGCACTCCACAGCCGTCCACTCCACAGTTAATTTTGTCCATTGGATAATCGGATAATAATGATAGGTATTGAAGAATTTCTTTTTGGACGGGATGTGATCTTTCCCAATAATTTTCAGTTGAAACAGCTAAGAGTTTGGCCAAAGCCATCATGCCAAAATGTTTTCCAGAACAATTGTGGTACAATCGACGAGCCGGTTGATTCATCCAAATTAATTCCGTTTTTGCATCAGGATTTAATGGGTATGTAGGCATACAAAGCAAATCCTGTTCAGTACATTCAATCTTTTTCGCTAAGGTTTGAAGGGCTTCCACGTGGAAATGTTCCCCACGATGGGATGCAGCTAATAATGTACTTTCAATGGGAGTTAAATGAAAAGCAACATCCACTCCTCTACGAAAAGCCGGGATGGCTTGAATTGGCTTGGCTGCTGAGCGATAAAACGTAATAGCATCTGGATTACCGTGACTATAGCGAACCCTGCCCTGATCATCTACAATACAAATCGAACCTCTATGAATATTTTCTAATACATCCCCGCGGTACTCTTTTACTAGAATGTCAGACATGTCTTTTCCCCCCTGCTATCTTTTTTTATTGGATTTGAAAACTCTTGTTTAATGCCATAATTGCTGAGCCTAATACCCTTGAGACCCCTTTCAGTTCAGATAAACATAGTCGAAATGTATGCTCATACGGTTCCCAAATAATCTTTGTTAAATGTTCCTCTACAAGAGGAAATAGCTCTGGATGATTATCGAATAAACTTCCACATAAGATGACTGTGTCAGGATTATACATACATAAAATATTACTAATCGTAATCCCCATATAAATCGTCGCCCGTTGAATTATATTTTGTGCCCATAATTCTTGCCTTTTTGAACTTGTCAAAATATCTTGTATTCCATTAATTTTTGCTACCTTTTGTGCCTCTTGAATTAGAGCCCAATCAGCTGTATATGTTTGGAGGCATCCCCGTCTTCCACATTCACAAAGAATCCCAAAAGGATCGATCGTTGTATGGCCAATTTCACCTGCACGGTTGCTACCTCCTTGAAAAATCTCCCCATTTTTCACTAAAACGGAACCAACTCCACTACCAAAATTAATCATTGCAGTCCATTTAGAGTCCTTAGCGGAACCATAGAAATATTCAGCCAATGCCATCACTTTTAAATCATTTTCTACCACAGTTGGGATTAGAACCCTTTTTTCAATCATTGATGCAAATTCAATATTTCTCCAAGCAAGCTGTGAGGAAAATACGACGATTCCATTCTCTGAATCAATTACCCCTGGTACAGAGACACCGATTGATATAATCTTCTCCCGATCAATTCTGATATCATCAACAATCTTTTCAATCAATTTACAAACCATATTCGCCGTTACTACGGGGTCATAATCTGATTCGAAATATCCCACCTTTTCACTCTTTACTACATTCGAACAAAAATCCATTAAGCCAATCTTAATAAAATTTTTATCAATCTCCACTCCGATGCTATACACCGATACAGGATTAACATCTAGAATAACTGCTTTCCTTCCTACCCCACTTGAAGATGTGTTGGTTTCTTGAATATAACCGTCTTCACACAGTTCCCCTACAATTCTACTAATTGATGTTGGACTCATTTTGGTAATTCGAGAAATATCTGACCTTGAAATTGGCCTCTGCGTCCTAATAATATCTAAGATCATTTTCTTGTTATGCTGTTTGATTGTATCTTGATCTTGTTTCATCTTCAGTCCCCATTTTTCCAGTGGAATTAATAAAGAATGTATATTTAATTAAAATATAGTGGGACTTATAGGTGAAAAGACCAATTTTTTTATTTATTTCACCACTGGAGTAATTAATGTTTTACATAAATAAAAAAGGTAGAAAACTCATTAGAGCTTTCCACCTTAAAATTTATAAATATATATAATTCCAGTAAAAAATTTCTTATTCTACTAAAGGAATTCTGTCCCCTTATTGCTTCTTACAAAATATCGTCTGTATACTCTCGTTGTCAACTTCTTCAAAAAAGTGAACCTTCCAATCTCCAAATTCAGTTAACAACTCTTTAGGATGCAGCTTATACTGATTCGACACTCCCTGATTCTCGGTTTGTGGGGACTGGTAAAAGGTTTCCATAAAAAAATAACCTCCCTCTTTTACGAGGTTCTTAACTAAGGGAAATAACGAGCGATCAAGGAAATATGTGATGACTACTAAATCAAAAGATTGGTTACGCCAATGTTGATTGTTTAATTCCGTAAGGTCACAAACTTTTGGGTGAATTGTGAGATTATCTCTTGAAACCTGTTCTTGAATATAGTGGATAGCGACCTCCGAAATATCAATAGCTTCAACCTCATAGTTCAATCTTGTAAGAAAAAAACTGTTACCCCCAAGACCACAAGCAAGATCAAGGGCCCTGCCACCAGTTAAATAGGCAGACAGATTCTTTAATCTAGGATTTGGTTCAGGTGGCCTCTGTTGATTCAGGCGCTCTTTATGTTTTGAGTTCCATTTTATCCTTGAATTCATTTTCATACTCCATCTCTATATCCTTTTTTCCACAAATCATAAATAACCTCTTTAAAAAGTTCATTCAATCTTGCCCTTTTTTGATTCTTTAGCCATTCAACCTGGTCAATGGGGAGCTTTAATTTTATACTAAATTCTTCATCAGGCATTTCCACTTTTCTTATATCCTCTATTGTGATACCTTCTTCAATATTAGGAAACCATGAATCATTTTCGCTCACCCGATCAAAATCCCTATACTCCTCAATGTCATCCAGTTCGCAGAATAAATTAAGCTGTGGCAATCCACCTGATAGGATTTTCACCTGCATGATAGACTGTATGACTCTACCATCTTCTAGTTCTATCTCAATAATGAGGGTCTCTACTTTTTTATATTTTTTTACAACAACCTCACTTACAATTAAATTCAGCTCCAAGGTAAAGCTCGTACCTGCTTCAAAAATATAGATTGCACTATTAAATACATGGATGCTCTCACCATCAATTTTCACCGATTTTACCACTACCATAAACCGTTCCCCCATACAGTTGTTCCATCTATAAATCATAAATGCACGAAAACCATTCTTTCAATACTCCTATCCATTGTATATCCTTTTTAAAATTTCTGCCACAGCCCATATTGTATTGGACATTCACCCCCCTTATCTCAACATGAATATACTGTATAAGCCATTAGGAGGTGATTATTATAAGCAAACTATTCAAAGATGCCCCCGCATCACGAAACCAACTCCAACAATGGAAAAAAACTGCATTAGAGAAATTCGAAGAGAAAATGAAAGATAAAGAATGTCTATTTCCATGCATACCTGCGACCATTGGGTATTCAACAAACCAATTACGATACGGATTTGTCGGTGACCCAAGGCGTTCACCTACGATTTATGAGGTTGCTTTGTTATTAAGCGACTACACGAAATCTTCTAAAGAGTATGGTGATTTTACATCTCTTATCATTTTTTATGAGACGCCGAACGATTTAAAGGAAACACATAATGTAGAAAAGTTTGAACAATTGTTCTGGGAACAGTTGAGTGGTTTAAGTGACAAAGACGATATAAATTGGCCCAATCAAATTCCTCGTGAACCGCATAATCCTATTTGGGAGTTTTGTTACAACGGAGAACAGTATTTTATGTATTGTGCAACACCTGCCCATGTAAATAGAAGGAGCAGACATTTTGACTACTTCATGTTAGCTATCACCCCAAGATGGGTATTGCAGGAATTTAATAAGAACGAAACTTTTGCAAATAGTATAAAATCTCAGATTCGAAAAAGACTGAAAAACTATGATACCATCCATATCCACCCTGATTTAAACAGTTATGGACAGGAAGACAATTATGAGTGGAGGCAATATTTTTTACGCGATGATGACTCCTCTTTATCAAAATGTCCTTTTCATCAATTTATAAAAAAAAGTGTTGAATAGCCAACTACATGTGAAAAGCGCAAGTATCAATCTTGCGCTTAATTAAAAAGTTGTGTAATAAATTCATCTGTGGCCAATATAGTAGCAAACTCTTTATTTAGTGTAGCTAATTCTATTTTGTGTATTTCATCTGCGGAATGTTTAACCCCTTTGTGATCTGTAATCTCAAATGCAGCAATAGCGTCTTCAATCAAGAAAGTATCAAAACCTAAGTTCGCACTCATTCGAGTAGTAGTTGAAACACAATGTTGCGTAGAAAGTCCTGTGATCACAACTGATTTTATTTGTTGGTTATGTAAATAGGTTTCCAGTTGAGTTCCAATAAATGCACTATTAACATTTTTTTGTAAAACCATTTCTCCTGCTATTGGTCGAATATTCGCTTTAAACTCCGTTCCACTCTTATTCTTATAGTTAAGTGGTGAATCAGGCAAAAGAGATAAATGTTGTGAATAGATGACCGGCCATTTCTGCATTCGCCATTCTGTTAGCAACCTTTGGATATTGTCCTCCGCCTGCAAATTATTGCGTTTCCCCCAATAGGGTTCATCAAAACCTACTTGAACATCCAGAACTAAAAGTGCTGGTGGTTTTAAAAAGTTTTGCATCAAGTATCTCCTTATCTTAAATCTAGTTTTAATCAAATTTAATTTGTGTTAAAAGAAACTTCTGTATTCATAGATAAGTACTGCATTGAAAAGGGTAAGTGCGATTTGCACTTACCCTTTTCTTTCAATCTATTTATTTGTTTGCTTACCTTCTGCATCACGTTCTACCTTCATCTTTGTTACAGGTAAATATCCTTGATCTTTTAATAGATTGTTTTGGATATCATCTGACATCATGTAATCCAGAAATGATTTTGCAAGATCGGTAGCTTCACCTTTTGTATAAGAATGTTGGTACGCCCACACTGGGAATTTACCAGATTGCACGTTTTCTGCAGTTGGTTCTACACCATCAATGGCAAGAGGGGTGACAGAATCATCAGTAAAGTATGAGAATGCTAGATAACCAATGGCACCATCAGTTTCGTTAATAATCTTCTTCACTGTGTTAGAAGAATCTTCGGTGATTCCTTCTGCAGGTGTTGCACCATCAAGAGCGAACTTATTGAATATTGCACGTGTACCAGAAGAGTCTGGACGGTTAACAAGAACAATTTTTTGATCTTTTCCGCCAAGATCTTTCCAGTTGGTGATTTTTCCAGTGAATACTTTAATTAAATCTTCTTTTTTAATATCTTTGATTCCAACTTTAGGATTAACAGCAGCAGTCATGCCAACTACGGCTACTTTATGGTCAACAAGCTGATTAGCTGGGATTCCTTCTTTTTCTTCAGCAAAAACGTCCGAGTTCCCAATTTGAACAGATCCTTCAGCCACTTGAGATAAACCAGTACCTGAACCACCAGCATTTACTTGAATATCTACCTTTGGATTTTCTGACATAAATTCTTCAGCGGCTGCTGCAACTAATGGCTGCATCGCAGACGAACCAGAAATAACTAATGAACCAGAAAGTTCTTTCTTATCTTCAGTTTTTGCTGTTTCTTTTTCTGTGTTTCCTGCTGTTTTGTCTGTAGAAGTGCCGCCTCCACAAGCAGCCATGAATACCATTAATGCTGCAAATAATGTAAGTAGGCTAAGTTTCTTCAAGCTTTTCATGTACCTTGTTTCCCCCTAAAGAGTTAATTTTTAATTTTCCTTACAGATATAACTATAGGACGAAAGTATTAACTCAGTTTAAATGGAGCGTAAAGGTTTTGTAAATAAATGTTATGGAATTATTAACTAACAGGGCACAAATATTATACCAAATTAAAAAATCCCTATAAAAAGGGATTCTTAGAAAACAATCGTTTTATTTTGATGAACAATAATACGGTCTTCTATATGCCATTTTACCGCTCGAGCTAATACGCTTCTTTCAATTTTCCTACCAATTTTTTTAAGGCTTTCAACATTATCGTGGTGATCGACACGACTAATATCCTGTTCAATAATCGGTCCTTCATCAAGGTCATTGGTAACATAATGAGAAGTCGCTCCTATTAATTTTACACCGCGATTAAATGCTCTCTCATAAGGCCTTGCACCAACAAAGGCCGGTAAAAAAGAGTGGTGAATATTAATAATTTTATTTGGATTTTCCTCTACAAATTTCGGTGATAAGATCTGCATATAACGTGCTAATACAACGAAATCAATTTCATACTCTCTTAGTAGTTGAAGTTGTCTTTCTTCGGCTTCCCCACGAATTTCTTTATTTGCTGGAACATAATAAAACGGGATATTCAACCCCTCGACAACCTCTCTTGCATCTTCATGATTGCTTATGACAAGTGCGATGTCAGCCATTAAATCTCCACTTTGCCATTCCCATAAAAGCTCAAGCAAACAATGCAGTTCTTTTGAAACAAAGATTGCGGCTTTTTTCACATGATATACATGAGTAAAATTCCATTCCATTGAGAATTTATCAACAATTTCAGCAAACTGTTTTTCCATTTCTTTCGCTTTTCCATTTAGACCCGGGCATTCAAATTCAATTCGGATGAAAAATGTGCCTCCCTCAGGATTGGTTGAATACTGACTGGATTCAATAATATTTGCATTATATGAAAACAAGAATTTTGATATAGCTGAAACAATACCTGGTTGATCGGGGCAACTAACTAATAGACAACCACGATTCTGATTCTTTTCTTGAAATAATTCGATTTGATTTTTAATATATGAGTTCATGGGCTTGTACCTCTCTATCATTGTTTAAAACATTATACATTAGTTGCCCTTAATAGTTAAATAATTATTTGAAAATTCTTAACTAAAGATATTTAAGCAAAACGGTAGTAAATCAATAAAAAGGTCGCTAGAACAAAAATGAAGTTTAAAAATACAAAGATAAATTGATCTGTTTTTGTTTTATGCATTTTAATTGGCGGGTTATAGAATGAAACACCCTCAATAATGAAGATGACTAAAACAATATGAATCATAAAATGGCCGATCACTTCTGTCATTCCAAAGAGCATCGTTGTTGAAATAAAAATCCCTGTTACCACAAAACCTAGCACACGATTTAAAATACCGACAACTAATAAATAACCTACGACAAATTCGATAAAAGCTGCCATAACAACAAATAACCCTGGTTCAAAGCCAAATGTAGGCACATGATGGTTAGCGACAATATCTAATGCCATACCTGGATATACCCATTTTTCAACGGCAACCCAGCTAAGCGATAATCCTGTACCTAGATAGAGAAATGGGAACCCCGCTTTCTCGAGCCTTGTACTTCCCACTAATAGAACACCAATGATTGCTACATAAAATCCGTAGTCTAGCATATAGAAAATTCCATGATGGATGGTTACATAAATAAATAAACCTAAGAGAATAGAAGCACCAATTTTAGTTGAGATATGATGCGGAATCAATAAAAATCCAATGGTCACCCACGTTATAACGGTAATGAATGTATTACTGACATGGAACTCAGGAGCAAATAGTGTTCCATTTATCATTTGAATCATTAGCGCAATGGCAGTTCCGTATTTTAATAAATATCGAGAATACTTTCTTAAACTAGAAAGACGATCCTCCATTTTTTTCACTGGGCCCCATTCACCCATTTTTGGAATAATCAATGTTAATGTGGCCAAAACAACAGCTGCAAGTAATGTTAAAAATAAAAACATCGGTGAAAGTATATGTTCAATAGACTCTTTATGCGGAGCAACATTTGTGAACCACTTCACATGAGCTTGTGCAAAAAAAGGTGTCATAATAAGTCCTGCTACCAATAATATCTGAAATATCTTTTTCATCAGTAATCCCCCTAGTTATATAAACAATGTGACTATAGTGTTAATATACAGGATAAATCAGTTTCATATCTAGCCTATTATTGAACGTTTTGTGAAATTATTCACATGAAGTATTATCGTGTTTGGTTTTTGAAGATGAAGTTGATTGATAGAATTATCATTCTCTTTAAGAGATAACTCCAATCATAAATTATATCTTTACTTTACAAAAAAAACGCCCCGAAGGACGTTCTTGTAATAAATCTAGGAGTTTTGCTGTGCCCTCATTGATAGAGGTATTTTTAGCAAGCTGGCCTATTTCAAAGCTGTAGCAACAGAGACTTCGGGTGATGTTACCTTATCATAAAAATCTACGAATTTATCACGATCAACGCTATCGCGGTAAGCCATGGCAACACGTGGATGTTCATTAAGTACACCAGAAATCATATAAGGAATGATATATCCCCATTCCCACTTTTGACGCATTTCAAGCATGTGCTTTTCAATTACGCCAAGAACAGGTTTTATCTCATAACTTGATTTCTGTATGTAGCTAACGAGCAGCTCAGTGTTACAGTTACCAGCCGCACGACCCATGCCATAAACAGAAGAATCAAGAAATGTAACCCCATTTCGGATCGCAGTTAATGTATTAGCGAACGCTAACTGCATGTTATTATGTGTATGAATTCCAAGTTGTTTGTTTGGTAGCATCGTTTTGAACTTTTTCACTTGGTGTTCAATATCTACAGGGTCTAGGCTTCCAAAAGAATCAACGATATATACAACATCAACAGGACTTTCCTTCACTAATTCAAACGCTTTAATAAGCTGTTGTTCAGGGACACTTGATAAAGCCATAATGTTTAGTGAAGTTTCATATCCCAAATCATGAAACATTTGTACAAGTTCTAAGCCCTTATCTACTTCTCGAATATAGCAAGCAACTCGAATCATGTCTAAAACACTATGCTCACGAGGTAATATGTCATTGGGATCAACTCGCCCAATATCTACAAGTGCCGATAGCTTCGTGAACTTTTTCACAGGGATAATTTCTTTAAGAAAGTTATCATCAAGAAATCTCCATGGATTGGGTTCAGTTGCTTTAAGAAGCTTAGGAGAATTCTTGTAGCCAATCTCCATGTATTCCACACCCGATTCACTTAGACCATTATACAAATCTTGAACAAATTCAATGCTGAAATCCCAATTGTTAACTAAGCCTCCGTCACGAATGGTACAGTCTAAAATTTTGGTATGATTGTCCATGATAATAAATCCCCCTGTTTGTCCCATTTTTATCAATATTATCTTTTACGCTTTTAAGTACTAAAATATCTTATTGTGTTTATATCACGGTTGTTTACCAGAGTCAATCTTTTTCCGAAAATTCGACTTATTAAAAGTAAACCTTTTTAACTGGGATGTTGATTTCTAATCCAAACAACCTATAAAATCAACATTGGCCTTTAGCATAGTCAATTAAGTAAAAAAAGCGGGGCAGGCTGTAGACAAAAGGTTTATCGTCAGCCTGTCCTGCTTTTTAATTTAAAATTTAGTATGATAGTTATCGATTTCCCACGCATGAACTGCCGTACGGTAGCTATCCCATTCAGCTTTCTTCATAGAAACATACTCACTATATACGTGCTGACCTAATGTTTTTGAAGCAATCTCTCCTGATTCTAATGCTTTTAATGCATCAGCTAAACTTCCTGGCAGGTTATCAATGCCTAAGAAAGCTCTTTCTTCTTCTGTCATGTGGAAGATATCTTCATTAATTGGAGCTGACACTTGTAATCCTTTTTCAATTCCATCCAATCCTGCAGAAGCAATGACTGCAAATGTTAAGTAAGGATTTGATGAAGGATCTGGACAGCGTAATTCTACACGTGTAGCAAGACCTTTCTTTGCTGGAATACGAATAAGTGCTGAACGATTTGAAGCAGACCATGCAATATAACAAGGCGCTTCATAGCCCGGTACTAATCGCTTATAGGAGTTTACTAGCGGATTTGTTACTGCTGTAAAGCTCTTTACATTTTCTAGTACACCTGCAATAAACTGATACGCTTTTTCCGATAATTGTAACTCATCTGAAGGATCATAGAATGCATTTTCGCTTCCTTCAAAGAAAGACATATTAACATGCATACCTGAACCGTTAATTCCAAAAACTGGTTTCGGCATAAACGTAGCGTGTAATCCAAATTTCTTAGCAACGGTCTTTACAACCCACTTATATGTCGTTGCAAGGTCTGCTGCCGTAAGTACATCTGCATATTTAAAGTTAATTTCATGCTGCCCTTCCGCTACTTCGTGGTGAGATGCCTCAATGGTAAAGCCCATTGCTTTTAGCGCACGGTAAATTTCTAAACGGACGCGTTCGCCCAGATCATGTGGTGAAGGTTCGAAATAGCCTGCCTTATCACTGATTTCTTGCGTTGCATACCCATTTTCATCAGTTTTAAAAAGAAAAAACTCTAATTCAGGGCCAACTGAGATGGTATACCCATGATCAGCCGCACGATCAACCGTTTTCTTTAGAACATTTCTTGTATCCCCATCAAAAGGTGTTCCGTCTGGATTGTTAATAGAGCATAAGAATCGACCTTCCGCATAACCCGATTCAACTGTCCAAGGTAGAACAGCAAACGTGGCTAGATCTGGTTGAAGGTAAAGGTCTGATTTATTTATAGGTGAAAAACCTTTAATTGAGGAACCATCAAACATCATTTTACCTTCCACTACATCCTCTAATTGTTCACTTGTAACTGTGATGTGCTTTAGAATCCCTTCGATATCGACGAATTGCAAATGTAGTAGTTCAACGCTTTTTTCTTTGATCGTTTCTTTAATTTGTTCTAAAGTTGTTGCATCTACAGGTGCCTTTGAAATAAGTGTTTTAGCCACGTTAAATTACCTCTCATTTTCATGTTAGATTTTATGACATCATTAATTAATACTATGATTATAGTTAAAAAAAGATAGTTTGACAATCTTTTTTAACTATATTTTTTGAATATTTATACGGAAATTTCAGTAAGCGTTTTCATATTTTTTTGTTAGATATTAATAACTATACTAAATTTGAAAATTAATAAATATACAATAAAATGCAATAATATTTATATTTTAGACGGCATAACGGCAGTAGCCCAATCCACTCTAATTAAAAAAAATGCTTGGATTGATCGACAATCCAAGCATTTTCTTATTGCAATATTAATTAGGTGATTCAATTTTTCTATTGTCCATTTGAATCGTACCATCATGTAGAAATTGTTCTATTTTTTCTTGTTGGTAACCAAGTTTTTCTAATATTTCTTTCGAATTCTCTCCAAGTTTAGGCGGAGCCTGGTGAATCGCTACAGGTGAGTTGCTGAGTTCAAACGGTAGTCTTGGCAGTTTAAAGTCTTGAATAGTGGCATGTGGGACATCGGTCCACATCTCGATAGCTTCTGACTGTTGATCCTGGACTACCTCTGATATTTTTTTCACTTTCGAACTTGGAACTCCCGCATCTGCTAAAAGCTGAACCCATTCGTCAGCTGTCTTTGCTTGAAGAATGTTTTCAATAGCCACACGTAAAACTTCTCTATTCTGAACTCGCTCAGGGTTATTTTTGTAGCGCGGATCCTCTACCCATCCTTCCTTACCCAGCACTTTACATAGTCGCTTAAATAATGAATTATTTGAAATACCAATGATGACGGGTGCATCATTTGCCTGGAAGGCTCCATATGGCGCAAAGGCTGTATGACCTGCACCGTTTTTCTTGGGCTCGACCCCAGTCGCCAACCATGATAACATATGATAGCCAACCCAGAAGACGCCTGTTTCATATAGGGACGTGGTGACTAATTGTCCTTCACCGGTCTTTTGTTGATGGAACAAGGCGGAAATGACTCCAATCGCTCCCCACATTGCACTGCCTTGATCTAATACAGATACTGGCACACGGGCAATTTCCGCTCCTTCCGCTCCTTCCGCTCCATTAATCCCAATAATCCCAGAATCTGCCTGGGCAATAGCATCATATCCGGGTCGATCACAAAGCGGACCATTTTGGCCATAAGCAGATAAGGAGCAATACACCAGGGAGGGATTGAGTTGTTTTAACCTCTCATACCCAAGCCCCATTTTTTCCGCTTTTTGATAGCGGAAGTTTTCTACAAATACATCTGCCTTCTTGACGAGATCATAGACAATCTCACGGCCGCTTTCTTTTTTTAAATCTATAACAATTGATTGTTTATTCCGGTTAATATGAAGGAAATAGACCCCTTCCCCTTCCCAAAATGGGCCCATCCCTCGTGAATCATCACCAATATCAGGCCTTTCAATTTTAATGATTTCTGCCCCTAAATCAGCTAGAATCATCGTTAAACTGGGACCTGAAATATTTGTCGTCACATCCACTACTCGGATTCCGTTTAATGGTCCTGGCATTTTGGCTCCCCCTTTTCCAAGAAAGGACCTATTTCTCTAGGCCCTTCAGATTGTCGATATTAGAATGACCGTGGTAATCCAAGGACATGTTGTCCAACATAGCTTACAACCAGGTTATTGGTAATCGGTGCTACAATAAACAAGCGGGCTTCCCTAAATTTTCTTTCGATATTGTATTCTTTTGCAAAACCATAGCCACCGTATGTGTCCATCGCTGCATTTGCTGCACGCCAGGTAGCTTCTGATGCAAGGTATTTTGCCATGTTCGCTTCTGCACCGCATTCTATTCCTACATCAAACATCTCAGCCGCCTTATCTCTCATCAACTTGGCCGCTTGAATATCCATATAGCCTCTGGCAATTGGGAATTGAACCCCTTGGTTCTGCCCTATAGAACGCCCAAATACGACCCGTTCATTTGCATATTGGACGGACTTATCGACAAAGTACATACCGTCCCCGATGGATTCAGAGGAGATGAGAATTCTCTCAGCATTCATCCCGCCTAAGACATAACGGAAACCTTTTCCTTCTTCCCCGATCAAGTTTTCAATCGGGATTTCAGCCCCTTCAAAAAACACTTCAGTTGTTGCATGATTGATCATTGTATCAATCGGGCGAATATCAATTTTATCCGCTTGCTCTTTCATGTCTAAAATAAACAAACTCAAGCCGTCTGTTTTCTTCGCTACCTGTTCTTTCGGTGTCGTTCTCGCCAATAACATCATTAAATCGGAATGCTCTGCTCTTGAGGTCCAAATCTTTTGCCCATGCACAACATACTTGTCTCCAACTCTTTCGGCATACGTTTGTATGCTAGTTGTATCACTTCCTGCAGTAGGTTCTGTGATACCAAAGGCTTGGAGACGAAGTTCGCCGCTTGCAATTTTCGGTAGAAATCTTTGTTTTTGATCCTCATTTCCATAGCGAAGCAGGGCACCCATTGTATACATTTGAGCATGACATGCACCAGCGTTGCCGCCTGAACGGTTAATTTCCTCTAGAATGATACAGGCTTCCTTCATGCCTAGTCCTGCGCCGCCGTATTCTTCAGGAATTAGGACAGACAGCCATCCTTCTTCTGTTAATGCTTGAACAAATGCCGTTGGATAGGCGTTTTTGTCATCTAATTCGCGCCAGTAATCTTCAGGAAAACGCTCACATAAAGATCCAACGCTTTTCCGAATCATTTCATGTTCAGTGTTTTCCATCATTTTTGTATTAGCCATTTTCATCTTCCCTCCAAATATGTTTCTATGCAAAAAGTTAAATTTGACTCTTTAACCCTTATCGTCCTTTCCACTCCGGCAAGCGCTTTTCGTTAAACGCATAAATGCCTTCAAGCCGATCTTCTGAAATGGCGCATGTATAGTAAGCTTCTAATTCTAAGACAAGCCCCGTAGATAAGTCTGTCTCCGTTCCTTTATTAACAGCCTTCTTTAACGCTTTTAATGAAAGCGGTGCATTATTTGCGATAGTTTCAGCCAAGATCATTGTTTCATCTAATAATGCCTCTCTTTTAAACAGATGATTAATGAGCCCCCACTGCTTTCCTTCTTCTGCGGTAATTCGTTTTCCGGTGTATAACATTTCCTTCGCCAGCCCAATTGGTAGAATACGAGAAAGTAATTGAGAACCTCCGATTCCAGGAATTAACCCCAGTTTTGCTTCTGGAAGACCTAATCCAACACGTTCCGCAGCGGTTCGAATGTCACAACTAAGCGCGATCTCCAGCCCCCCTCCTAGTGCATAACCGTTAATAGCTGCAATCACAGGATAAGGGAATTCTCGGATACTCTCTGTTACCTTTTCAAAAGCATCATGCTGCTTCTTCCAATCTTTTTGAGACATACCATTCCGCTCTTTTAAATCCGCTCCCACACAGAAGCTCTTCTCTCCTGAGCTGGTAATAACCAGAACACGGACCGTTTCGTCATATTTTAATTCCTCAAAGGCTTCGATTAATTCCAACGCCATTTTTGTATTCATGGCATTCATCGATTCAGGTCGGTTTAATGTTACCAAAACAATTCCTTTATGGCCGACGGCACTTTCAACTTTAATGGTTTCATAGGTTTTGACAATCACGCTTTCTCATCCCCTAACTTATTTTATTTGGTACAGGATACAAGCGAGAGCTTTTCCCTGCTTTTGCTACTTGGCCTGGCAATTCATGTTCTAATAATTCTTTCAGCCTGTGGGAGGCTGCAATAAGATCATCTAGATTAATAGACGTATCGACACCCATTTCTTCTAACATGTGAACCACATCCTCCGTACAAACATTGCCTGTTGCTCCTGGAGCAAATGGACAGCCTCCAATCCCGCCTAGGGAAGCATCGAAAATCGTGATTCCTGCCTCTAAACCAGCCAAAATATTGGTAAGCCCCATGCCTCTTGTATTATGAAAATGGCAGCCAAATTCAATATTATGCCATTCATTTACGACTTTTTTCGTTAAATTGTAGACTTGCTTAGGATTGGCCATCCCTGTTGTATCTGCGAGAGTAATTCGTTTGATGTTATGTAAGAGAAGTTTTTCAATGAGAATCATGATGCGTTGTGGTGGGACCGTCCCCTCAAAGGGACAGCCAAATGAGGTAGCAACTGTAACGTTTAAAATTATGTCGTTAGCTGATGCAAATTGAGATAGATACTTAAAGTTTTCCAATGACTGTTCAGTAGTTTGTCGAACATTTTGTTCGTTATGTGTATCGCTTGCTGAAAAAACATAATTGACAGACTTTACTCCAATTTGTTTTGCCAATTCAAGACCTTTTAAATTAGGAACAAGGGCAACAAGCCGCATCTTATCGTATCTCATGAGATGGGAATAAAACGATGCGGTATTCGCCATTTGCGGAACGAGTTTTGGATGGACAAAGGAGCCAAATTCAATTTCTGACACATTTGCCTTTTGCAACATAGAAAAGATCTCTATCTTCTCGTCTACCGTTAGTATTTTTGATTCTAACTGAAGACCATCCCGCAAACCGACTTCATAAATTGTAACTGTATCAGCTAAATTCATCGTATATGATTCCTCCATCTGAAAAATGATTTTCTTTATAATTAGGATACTGTATCCAAAATACAAATTCAATAGATTTTTGAATTTTCATAAATTTATTACTATTTAAATAAAAGACCACCGAACTTAAAAAAATAAGGCTTTCCGATATCTCAATCGGCACCTTGCCCATAATATTGATCCTGAAATTGTTGCTTTCCAAGTTGGTACCAATCATTTCCCTCGCCATCGATGATGACCACGGCTGGAAAGTCTTTAATCGTTAACTTATAGATGGCTTCTGGGCCTAAGTCTCCATAGGCGATGACCTCAACAGATTGAATCGTTCGTGCTAGAAGCGCTCCCGAACCGCCAATTGCAGCAAAATAGATCGCTTTATTTTTCTTTATCGATTCAATGACTTCGCCGCTACGGAACCCTTTCCCGATCATACCTTTCAGACCGAGTTCCAATAAAGCCGGAGTATACTTATCCATCCGACCACTTGTAGTGGGACCAGCTGAACCAATAACATGTCCAGGCTTTGCCGGAGTGGGCCCGACATAGTAAATTGTTTGTCCATCCACATTAAAAGGAAGTTTTTCTCCTTTTTCCAGCGTTTCTATCATTCTTTTATGGGCCGCATCTCTAGCCGTATAGATTGTTCCACTTAATAAAACTCTATCACCCGCTTTTAATTTTGCTATTTCGTCTTCGGTTATTGGATTCGTTATATGAGCTACTGACATCGATGCTGCCTCCTATATTCTGACTTCTTTATGTCTGCTTGCATGGCAGTTCAAATTCACGGCTACAGGCAGAGCTGCGATATGACAAGGTTCAATCTCGACTTTTACATCCAGTGCCGTTGTATTCCCACCCATTCCCTGTGGTCCAATGCCTAGCTCATTGATTTTTTCCATAAGATCCTGTTCGAGCTCCGCGATTTCGCGCAAGTCACTGCGATGTCCAATTGGCCGAAATAACGATTTCTTTGCCAAATAAGCGCACCGTTCAAAATTCCCGCCGATTCCAACACCAACAACTAACGGTGGACATGCATTCGGTCCCGCTTGAGCTACGATACTTAAGATAAAATCTTTAATCCCGTATAATCCGTCAGCAGGTTTTAACATCTTTAAGGCGCTCATATTTTCACTGCCGCCGCCTTTAGCTGACATATGGATCACTAACTCATTTCCGGGTACGAGCTCAATATGAATAATCGAAGGGGTGTTATAACCCTTACTTTTTTCTCTTGTTATCGGATGGTCGACAATGGAATGCCTTAAATACCCCTCTTCGTACCCTTTCTTGACTCCTTCATTTATCGCATCGTAAAGACTGCCGCCGGAAATATGGCAATCTTGACCGACCTTTACGATAAAAACAGAGACTCCTGTATCCTGGCACATAGGAACACGCTCTGAACGGGCGATATCAGCATTTAGTAACAATTGTTCTAAAATGTCTCTACCCGTTTCCGAGGTTTCTTTTTTTAACGCAGATTGAAAGGCTTGAATCACATCTTGCCCCAGTTCAAAATTTGCCTCTTGACACATTTCTGCCACCCGGTTCACAATCTCTTCATAGAAAATTGTTCGCAAAGCCATCTTCTCCTTTAAGCTTGAATTTCACTGATTGTTTGTTTCGTGAATTGAATGGTTTTCCTGTGAATGGTAAGGTTACCTTGCCATTCCTTCTTTTCCGTCTTTACATTTTGCAGGATATGGGCTCCTCTGCTTTCCCTCCTCATGGCTCCGGCGAAAGCTGCTGCCCATGCTGTACGGACTTTATCCTGCAGCTGTAATGCAAGGACTCCTTTTTCTTCCTTTAACTGAATCCCCAAGAGGTTTAATTCTTTTGCTGCCTGTTCCAAAGAATCGGATGTTCTTTCAATACCGACATGGTTCCACATAATTTCTTTTATTCGCTGAGACACTTCCAGTGCTTTTTCTTGCTGTATGGTATTTACGCCAAAAGGTGGAACCTCGATTAGTTTTGAAACCGACGCTCCTTCTAGTGCAGCCATTTTACCTGTGCGTTGTCCAAAAACGAGTGCTTCTGTTAAGGAACCGCCTCCCAGCCGGTTTGCACCGTGGAGGCCGCCGGTTGTTTCCCCGCACGCGTACAACCCTTGTATATTCGTTCTACCCCATTCATCTACTTTAACCCCGCCCATACAATAATGCTGAACAGGGTACATCTTCCATTCACCTTGATATCCTTTTTTGACCAGTCGATATACATACGGACTGTCCTTCGCCAAATCATCTTCGATAACGTCCGAAAAGTCCAGGTATACATTCGTTTGATTAAACATTTCATAGCTTAGAATGTCTCTCGTTTCCAGTTCTTTTCTTGGAAAATTGTCCATAAAGCGTTGGGAAGCCTCGTTTAACAATATGGCCCCTTTTCCAAATATTCTTGTCATGACATCGATATTAGCAGGATGCTGTAAACGATACGGATAAAACTGGACAAATTCCATATCCACAAGCTCGGCTCCATGCCTCCAAGCCATGCCAATGCCTTCTCCGGATACATCCCTCGGATTATCAGTAGAATCATAGAGCCCCCCGAATCCACCTGTAGCTAGGATGGTAGAAGGTGCATAAATAGCAATTAATTCAGCTGACCTTTCAACGATTACACCTGCAATGACTTGATCTACCTTAATTAAATCAATCAGGGTAGATTGTTCATACAATTCAACTCCGATCTCAACAGCATTTTGCCTTAGGACCTTCGTTGTGTTTTTTCCGAGACCGTTTGCGGCATACACCCTCCGTGGGAACGAGTGTCCTGGGGTACATATTTTCCGCTCACGTTCCAGTTCAATTCCATATTTACTTTCCAATTCATTGACCCTCATGGAACATTCCTCGGCTAGGATTTGAGCTAATTTAAGATTAGAGAGATACCTGCCGCCTCGTAGAATATCTTGATAGAAATTTTCAGTCGAGTCTCCAGCTGAAAAAATTGCCGATTGAACACCATCTGAAATAACGGATGAACCGCCAAATCCTGCTTTCCCTTTTGTAATTAAGGCAACATGTCCCCCTTCTTCTCTTGCTGAAATCGCTGCAGCAAGGGCTGCTTGACCCCCGCCAACGACTATGACGTCATAATTCATGGGCATTATTTTTTTCCAACTCCCCATTTTATTTGTTCGATAAGAATCAGAGAATTCTTGTTTCTTATTAATAATGTAATTGGCCAATATGTTGTTTTCTAAGCCATTCTCTCGTTTTGATTTTATCTAATTTAAATATCGCTTCTACCTCTTCTTCAGGGTCGGCAAGTTTGTCTATGGTCAGCGAGATAAACTTCTGAATGAGTTCGTCTTTACTAGCCATTTTTTCTGGGTCTCCCTTTGGATAGTCGGTTCCTTTTTCAAATATCTTCCCGTTTTCAAGGGTAATCTCCACTTTTGCTCCCCATTTTTCCGGGTATGCTTTTTCATAATAGGAATCAACGATTACATCTACTTTTTTCATTAAATTCTCTATCTCAGGGTTTCGTAAGCTTTCATTAGTAAAATCTCGTATTGAAGCAGAGCCCTTTACAGCAGCCAAGCTGGCACAAAACTGACTGCTAAACTTACAAGCATAGACACTGTCTGGATTTGGTTTGTCGGTAATATTTAAAACGGTTTGATACGTCCTAATTGTCATTCGCTTAATTTGTTGAAACGATATGGAGTGTTCATTCATGATGTCGAGGATACAATCGATGGCTGGATGCGTATGGCGGCATGAGGCATGGATTTTAAAGCTATTTTCTGTTATCTTCCACTCATTCCCAAGATTATTGGTGATTTTTAAAGGGTCAGCTGTTTCAGCCATTGCTTCAAAGAACCCTCTTTTTCCTTCTAATATTTTGGTTGCAGACGTGAAGTTCTTTTTTGCGAGCAGGGCAGCGAGAGTCCCGTTATAGGCTGCTTTTGCAGTGTGTAATTGTTTGGTGTTGCCTCCATCTTCGATAAACTCCCACAAGCCTGCCGCCTGGCTGCCTGCATTTCCTAATGCGTACATAGTTTGCTCCACATTTAAGTTTAATAGTTTTGCAACGGCTGCTGCTGAACCAAATGTACCGCAAGTAGCTGTATTATGCCAAAAATAATAGTGAGACGGTGAAACAGCCTCCCCGATTCGGTAACAGACTTCATAACCGACAGCAACTGCAGTAATTAATTCTTTCCCGCTAAGGTCATATGCTTCTGCAGCTGCCACTGCTGCAGGAATGACTACTGTACCAGCATGTATAATAGAAGATTTATGAATATCGTCCAGTTCAACGATATGACTAGAGGCGGCATTGACCAAGACCGCATTGCTGAGGGATGATTTTCCTCCCGTAACAAGACTCGCCTGTTCATGACCACCCCATTCTTCCACAAGCTCTTTGATTGCTTGGATGGGCGGCAGATCTTTTCCAGCTAAGGCAGAACCATACCAATCTAAGATACAAATTTTCGTAAACTCCACAACATGTTCAGGTAAATCTTGAAAACTCGTTTGGTAAACATATTCAGCCAACCTTTTTGATAATGTCATTTTACTTCCCCCACTTTCTTTCCTACTACGGTTTTAAAAACATCAATAATGTCATCGTACTGTTCGACTACAATGGCTCCTGCATGACTAAGCGCTTTCATTTTTAGGGATGGGCGCCCCACATCGCCGGAAATCATTGCACCTGCATGACCAAAAACAGTTCCTTCAGGTAGAATTTCCGTAAATTTTCCAGATACAAATGAAATAAGCGGCTTGGAAAATCCTCCGTCTTTCATAAATTCTGCTGCCTCTTCCTCAAAGGTTGTTCCAGGTTCAGAGAAAGTAACCACGGCTTCTGTTTCTTCATCCTTTTCAAAAAGTGCTAATAAATCTTTAATGGTTGTTCCTATTAAACTATCTCCGCCAATTCCAATACTGGTAGTGACACCAAATCCTGCCCGTTTTATCATCCAGGAAGTTTCAGCCGTCATGCCCCCGCTTCTGGAAATGACACCTACATTTCCTGGAACAAAACAGCGATCAGGCCGGTCACCTCCAATAGATCCCATTTTAATTCTATCCTTGGGGTTAATCATCCCGACTGTGTTTGGACCAATAATGGTCACTCCTTCTTTCCGTGCCACATGCAATAACTTAATAGCATCGTGCTGTGGAATGTTTTCGGTGGTCACAACGATTAATTTAATCCCTTGCTGAATGGATTCGAGTACTGCATCAAGTGCAAACCCTGGTGGCACGATGATAAGACTTGCATTTATCTGATGTTTCTGAACGGCCTCTGCCACCGTATCGTAAACAGGTATTCCTTGGACAAACTGGCCGCCCTTTCCAGGTGTGACGCCTGCATAAATTTTTGTCCCATATGCAAGCGTATGACTGACTACCATTGAGGCTTCTCTTCCGGTAATACCCTGAACGACCAAACGAGTATCTTGATCTATAAGAATAGCCATCTTAGCAAACCTCCTTCATTTTTTTAACCATCTCGGCCGCTGCTTCTTCAATGGTCCGATCTTCTCCAAAATAAGTAATACCTGCCTCTACAAAAATCCGCTTTCCTTCCTCATCATTCACCCCTGCCTGCCGAACGACGATTGGAAAACTAGTTAGGTCGATTTCTAATTCCTTTAAAGCCCTGACGATTCCTTTAGCCATTACATCTATTTGTGTATTGTTAGTGATGTTTTGTGAGACAAAAAGCCCCTCGATACCCTCTTTGGAGAGAATTCCTTTTGTCAGGCGATAAACTTTTTCTTCCGATGGGTTTCCACCTGTTTCTGTATAATTGGCGGGTTCTACACCTAATCGAGTCAATGCGTCAAAACTCAACAGACTCCCGCCCCCGCCTCCGCACATAAATCCAATATTTCCTCCCTCCATTTCCGTATAGCGTGCTGTACCTCGGTAATCGGAATCATTTACCTTTACCATTTCTTTCTCTAACATTGTTAGCGGTCTCCATGACCGTTCACTTCCAGACTCTACTTTCCCAGTAAGCTCAGGCTGACGATAGAGCGCCGAGTCATCTATCCCCATAACCGAAGCAGCAGCCACTACGTTATCATCCTTTGTCAGAACAAGCGGGTTAATCTCTAAAATATAACAATCATATTTTGTAAAAATATCATAGAGCTTACATAATACCGTAGTTGCTTTTACTAAAGGCTTCCCCGTTACTCCCAGCTTGCTCCAAATTTCCTTTGCTTGAAAAGGATATAACGGATGAAAGGGGTCCATATGGTGAACCACCACTTTATTCGGTGCTTCTTTCACCAGCTCTTCCACCTCAACTCCACCTATGGTTGTGGCGATAATAACGGGAAGTTGTTTTTGACGATCAATGGATATCGAGACATACCATTCTTGATTTATATCAATCTTCTCTTCTACTAGAAGCTTTTCGACTGGATATTTTTTGACAGTCATCTTAAGTAGCTTCTCTGCCTTCACCTTTGCCTCCTCAACGGTTTCTGCAAACTGAATCGCTCCCGCTTTACCTCTTTTTCCTACCGGCACAAGTGCTTTAAGTACACAGGGATTCTCGAGATATTGTTCAGTTATTTGATCTGAAGAAGATATAACCCAGTGGTTTGGAGCGGGAACTCCATTTTGTTTTAAAATGGTTTTACTGGCGTCTTCCAACATTCTACCCATCTGAGCACCGCCTTTTTTGGATATTGGATACAAATTTTATTAAAAAAGAGGGGGACTATTTCCCCTCTTTTTTTAAACTCTTAACTAGCATATTACCCGTGCGAGAAATATGGTTAGAAACCAGGTTAGCAGCTGTTTCTTTATCCTTATTTATTACTGCATTTAAGATACTTCGATGCTCGATATTCGAAGTGTCTTTTTGGCCATTTAAAATATGAGGTGTTTGTTGAGGGAGGCCATTCCATAATGTACTGATAAACGAATTGAGGCGCTCCCAGGTACATCGTTTAATTAACAGACGGTGAAATTCGATATTATAGTTGATAAACTCATCCACATCTTCGCTTAATTCCATCTGCTCCACCAAAGCAGTTAATTGCTTTATGTCCTCATCTGTTAAATGCTCGATACTTTGGTATACAGCCATTTTTTCTAGTTCCGCCCGGAGTGCATATATCTCCTCAATATCCCCTACATGTATTGACTTTACTACTGCACCTTTATGCGGTTCCAGCTTGATGAGTCCCTCCGCTTCAAGCTTTTGAAACGCTTCACGAATAGGCATGCGGCTTACACCCATCGCATCGGCAAGATCCGCTTGTTTAAGCCGTTCACCCGGTTTAAAATCTCCTTTTAAAATCGCTTGTCGTATTAAATTGCATACTCTTAGATGTAATGTGTCTCTATTTTCAATCATGAGTCCATTCTTTTCCATAAATTTAACTACCTCACATTATCCCATTTTGGATAGGATACAAAATCCAATTTAAATTGTCTATAGATACTGGCAACTTATCGAAAATATTTCTTAAAGTAGCCCAATCCAATTCCACCACGTAACTGCTGTCAAAAGTACTACGGCACTCATCAGAAATGTTAACAACAGACCTGGCATTAAAAACTCCTTTTGCTTAATCCGACCAGAACTATGAACAATAATATTCGGAGTGGCCTCTACAACAAGAATATACCCATGTAAACATGCTATCGAAGCTGTTAGACAAATAAGCACAGGGTCTGCACCGGCTTTCGTAGATAATCCAATAAAAATGGGGATAAGAGTCACGACTGCAGTCGACACATTTGCTACTGCTAGATGTAGAATATGAGTAATCAAAAGTACTGCAATAACTGCTACAACAGGTGAGTGAAAAAAATAAAGAATCCAGTCCGCACTTAAACTATCGCCAACCAGCTTGGCGGCTCCAGACTTATTAAAGGCATAACCGAGTGAAAGCGTGACACCCATTAGCATAACCGTATCAAAATTGATTTTCACTAAATTATCCCATTTGGTACAGCCAATCCCCGGTAAGGCCATTAATACAACACCTATTAAAGCCGGAACACTTGGATGCAGTCCGTGCAAGGACTCTGTAAACCATAAAGCTACGATCATCAATAGAATCGCTAAACACTTTTTCTCCTGGATATTTAATTTACCTAATTCCTCTAATTTATGTTCCAGTTCTTCTTTTACATGGGGAAAATGTTTCTCTTCCTCTGTTAAGGGAAACCTTTTTAATAACGTAAACCAGACAACCGGAATTAAGATGAGCCATATCGGGAAAGTATAGGTAAACCACTGAATATACGTTATTTTTATCCCTACAAATTCTTTTAGTAATTCAACCGTTAATATATTCCCAATAGCAGCTGTCATTACTGCAGTCCCACTTACCGTTCCACCAAAAGCAACAGCTAACAAAATCATTTTTTCCAGATTTCCTTTTGCTTTTTCCCCAATGGTATCAAGTGACATTGTTGCAATCGGAAGCATTAAGGTTGCCCGGACAGCCGCCGCTGGAATAAAAAACGACTGAATTTGCGGAATGATTAATATGCTCGCGAGCAGCCCTTTTGCATTTCCTCCCCATTTCGATAAGAAAAGATAGGCAATTCTTTTAGTAAGGGTCGTATCATTAACCCCTTTTGCAAGCATCATGCCGCCGATAATGAGAAACACCGCTGGTGAAGCAAATCCACTATATACCACGTCTGTTGTCACCACATGGAACACCAACATTAATACAAGTAAAATTACGGCAGTTAAACCAATAGGAATGGGCTCAAATGTCCAATAAAAGACACTAAGAACTAAGAATGCCAGCATGATTCTTGCTGAATCCGTTTGGTTTGCAGGTAATATAAAATAGACACCCGCCATTAACGCAATGCCAACGATCAAGGTGATGATTCTTTTTAATTCCAAAAAAGACCGTTCCTTAGGTTTTGATACTACATTTACTTTCACCCTTGTATTTGGGAAAGCCATATTTCTCTCCTTTTTTCCGATGAAATAGTATGTTCACTTTAGGAACCTTAAAGTTGATTGGCTGTTTTCTTTGGCTGGCATAGCTGAAAGAACGCAGTTAGATCTTCCACTTCTTCGATGCGCTTGACCAGATTAATCAATTCATTTTTTGCCTCCATGCTGATGATGTCTCCTGTTACATCGATGAATTTCTCTTTAATCTGCTCATCTGTCATCGGAGTATCAGCACTACCAATCGCATGTTCCACAAAGTAAGAAACCTCACTGCCATCCGTTAATTTTACAATTAGATAAACTTGGTCTTCTTTAATCTTCTCATCAATCACTAGTGAAATTTTGTCGCGAAGTTTTTGTACAGCAGGTTCATTCACATATTCATCTGTGAATTCGTAAACACCAGCCTTAAGATTAAAGAACCCGGCAGCGACACAATGATAAACACTGAATTTTCCTTCGAGGCCTGTAGTAATATCGGTTTTCCCAGTAAGCTCTTTAACTAGCGGATGAGCAGTGATGATGATGGATTCTACTTGTTCCGCTTTAAGCATGTGCTCCTTTTGAATCGAAATTATTGCATCGATGGCAGGATGGGTAACAATTCCGCTTGCAAACGGCTTGTAGCTGTTCTTCTCCACTTCCCACTTTTCGCCCCACTTTTCAGTAACAAGTTCAACCTTATTTTCTTCTGATAACACGTTTAGGAATCCTCGCTTAGCTTCAAGAGGCTTTTTGGAAGATGTGAACCCTTGCGCGCCGACCAGTGCAGCTAATAGACCGTTCATCGCCGCTTTCCCTGGGTGATAAGGCTTTGTCATTGTGCCGAACATTTCACGTAATCCCGTCGGATCGGTTGCCGCAATCCCAAGGGCATAGATGGTATTCTCCACATCAAGGCCCATCAGCTTACTAATCGCAGCAGCTGCTCCAATTCCACCCACACTTCCTGTAATATGCCAGCCCCGCCAGTAATGAGACGGATAAACACTTAACGCAAGCCTAGCTTCAACCTCGCAGCCAATGATAAACGCTTCAAGGACATCCCTACCAGTTTTCCTTTGATTCTCTGCATAAGCCAAAATGGCTGGAAAAACAGGTGCCGAGGGGTGCAAGACAGTTTCTAATAAGGTATCGTCAAAATCATAGATATGAGAAGACATTCCATTTAAAAGGCTCGCAAACAGCATATCTACTTTTTCATTTCTTCCTAGCACGGTTGCCTGTGGTTGGCTTGCTGTTAGTTTTGCTACGTTTAACACCATATCCATAGATTCATGGTTAGCAGCGCCAATTGCTACCCCAAGCCAATTTAAAAGACTTCGTTTCGCTTCTCTAACAGCATTTTGATTAAAATGCTCATAAGAAGTATTGGTAATATGTAATGCTAGTTTATCTGTTACCATTCGAATTCCCTCCATTATTCTATTTTTCTATTCATTAAAGTCCAGCTGACTGTAAAAGTGCCTTTGCTTTTTTATAAACCGGATAATCTACTAGTTTGTTACCTACTGCAATTGAGGCAATTCCTTCCTGCTCTGCTGCTTCAAATGCAAGAACAATTTCTAACGCAGCGTCCATTTCTTTTTGATTTGGCGAGAAAATTTCGTGAATCGGGTGTAATTGCTTAGGATGGATAGCGAGTTTTGCATTGAAACCTAGCCTCCTGGCTCTATGTGACTCATTGATTAACCCCGGCTCATTTCCAAGGTCTGGGTATACAGAGTCAATTGGGCTGCCAATCCCCGCTGCTTTCGAGGCATTGACCACTTGTGACCTTGCATAGAGAAGTTCTGTCCCTTCCTCCGTTAATTCACAATTGACATCCAATGAGTAATCAATCGATCCAAATACTAATCTTTTAATCAAATAATGAGCTGATGCAATTTCATAAGCAAATTGTACCCCTCTTGCTGTTTCAATTAGAGGAAGAACAACAAAAGAATTAAGACCTCTATTCATTCTTTCTAAACTTATAAGCGTTGTTTCGCATAAAATCTTCATACTAATGGCACTTTCAGCCTTTGGAACAATTACGCCACTAGCTCCTGCCCTAATAGCAGCCTCCAAATCCTCACGCCAAAAGGTAGTACTCACATCGTTAATTCTGATTAGTATATCTTTACTAGGTTGATTGTTTACAAGAAAATTCTTAGCACGTTCTCTTGCCTCTTGTTTTTCAGAGATGGCAACGGCATCTTCCAAATCAAAGATGATACAATCTGCCTCACTTGATAGAGCTTTTTCAAACATCCTGGTGGATGTTGCTGGAACAAATAAATAAGATCGTTTCAAATTCATAGAACTCCTCCAATTAGGATATTGGATCCACTTGCTGAAAAAGAACAGCTTACTCTAGTAAGCGAGTAAGCGAATACTGGTCAGATTATTTCGCTAAAAATAATGATACCTGTGGGAAAATGACAACGATAACTAGAGCGAGAATCATGAGAGCAAAAAAAGGCAAAACTCCTTTTACTACTTCTCCTACTTTTTCCCGCGTGATTCCACTGACAACAAAAAGATTCAGCCCAACTGGAGGTGAGATCATTGCCAACTCCATATTAATGGTCATAATGATGGCAAAATGAATCACATTAATATCAAAAATTGCTAGAACAGGTAATAAAATTGGCAAAGTGATTAGAATGATGGCTACAGAGTCAAGGAACATCCCTAAAATAAAGAACATAATGTTGACGCCAATCATAAAGATCCATTTATTTGTTGTACTGGTTTCAATCCATGTCGCAAATTCCTGCGGTACCTGTTCTGTTGTCAGGAACATACCGAATATCATAGCCGATGCAATAACTAGAAAAATCATCGAAGTAATATTGATGGACTCCTTCATAACTTCTCTAAATTTAGAAAAGGACATTTCTTTGTATATAAAGACAGAAACGATTAAACCGTAAAAACATGATACAAATGCAGCCTCTGTTGGGGTAACCGCACCAGAATAAATTCCACCGAGAATAAGGACTGGGAGCAAAAATCCCCAAAGAGCCTTTGCTGTCTTTTTCCATCTTTCCTCCATCGACTGTTTTGGCAATTTACCATAGTTATGGATTCTGGCATGAATAATGGCAGAGACTAAAAGAATTCCTCCTAACAATAAACCAGGAATAATTCCAGCTGAGAAAAGTTTTCCTATCGATTCTTCAGCAACCGTTCCATAAATGATCAATGGAATCGAAGGTGGGATCAAAATTCCTAGTGTACCTGATGCGGCTACAAGACCCATTGCATATCTTTTACTGTATCCTGCCTTCACCATCCCAGGGATCATAATACTTCCGACAGCAGCTGCAGTTGCTGGGCTTGAACCTGAAATAGCAGCAAATATCATACAAGCTAGGATAGTGATGACAGCCAGCCCTCCACGTATATGCCCTACCCATGATTTTAAAGCCTCAATTAAATAGTAAGAGATACCGCCTTTTGACATTATAATTCCAGCAAATACAAAACCCGGGATGGCCATTAATGTCGCAGAATTTAAGGAATTAAACATTTTCTGAATAACTGTATAAAGGGTAAAATCCGCCATTGATAAAGCGATTACACTAGATAATCCCAAACTAACAGCGATCGGTACACGAATTAAACATAGTACCGCAAAAATTAAAAACAGCATTAAAACTGGATTCATGCTCCTACCCCTTTCCCATCTGAGCTTCCTTCCGTATTTTGCATCGAATCATATAACTGTTCAATCTCGCCAACAAGCTCACTTTGATCGCCCTTCATTGCTTTGTAAGCCTTTACAAAAAAGTAAAGCCCTAACAGCCCCATTCCGATTGGGAGTACCAGATATGAGATCCAAATTGGAATGCCTACATCAATCGTTTTAATTCCTTGTTCTTTTGAAATCGTTATTAATTCTATTGAAGAATAAGCAAGGTAAAAGGAAAAGCCTCCTCCGATTAAATTACTAATCGTAGCGACAATTCTTTTTAAACTTTTTGGTAACATGTCAAATAGAATTTCTACTTGGATGTGTCGGTTGTCCTTCAGTGCTAGTCCAAAACCAATAAAAATGGACCAAGTAAGGAGAAACTCAAAAATCTCTGTAATCCATGTTTCTGGTGCATTGAGAATATACCTTGTAAAAACTCCGTACAAACTTACGACTACTCCTCCAATAAATAGCACTCCTGCTAATCCTTCTTCGATGTGATCAAGCCATTTAAAGAGTTTCTTCATAAAAATCAACTCCTTATACTGTGGATTGTATCCAATCTACAACTGGACCTAATTTAAAATATACAAGATAGTACAAAGAAAATAAACAGAAAATTTTATTTATTTTATATTTTTTGTGTATTCACAATATTTACCGTTTTTGTTATAGTGGTACTATCAACATTTAGTGAAGACAACTCGGCAGTAGATTGTATCCAAAATCCATAATAATGAGGAGGTAAAAGATGGAATTAGAAATAAGAAAAATTGTGACCATCTCTGATGAAACCTTTATTGAAGGTTTCAAAAAGGCAGATAAGCCTGTTCGGGTAGCTGCTGCCTTAGCCGTCATTAAGAATCCTTATGCAGGCAAATATGTAGAAGATCTTCTTCCGCTCATTAAAGCCTGTTCCGAACAACTCGGTGAGCTTTTGCCAAAGAAGGCTATGGAAGCTTTAGGCGCTTCAGGAGATGAAGTAGAAGGTTATGGGAAAGGAGCACTGGTAGGACTTGACGGAGAAATAGAACATGGATCTGCCATTATTCATACCCTAACCTTTGGAAATCCGTTCCGATCACTTTGCGGTGAGGCGGAAACACTCCTCCCTTCTGCCGAGAAAAGAGGTGCTGCTGGCAGTAGTCTGGATTTAGCAATTAAACACAAGATGGATCCAAAGATTCGCAGCCACCACATGACGTTTGAGACTAGGATTCCTGATGCACCCAGAAATGATGAGATCGTCATCGCGGCCGTCGTCACCACGAGCGGTCGGGCGCACCCACGAATTGGCTCTTTACATAAAGAGCTTGAAGGAATTTTCCCTTCATGATTGATAATATAGGTTTTATTGGGCTTGGTAAGATGGGAATGCCTATGGCAAAAAACCTATTAAAAAGCGGATATAATGTTTTTGGCAGCGACGTAAATGAATCCGCTATCAATGAATTCCAGAGCCTCGGTGGGAAATCAGGTAAACTGTTGGATTGGATTCACAACGTACAAACTATTATTCTCATGCTTCCCTCATCAAAGATCGTAAATCAAGTTATTTACGAAATTATTGACCTTTACGCCTCGGACCAACACTCTCACCAAGATCATTTAGTCATCATTGATATGAGTAGCTCTTACCCTGATGAAACGAGAAGGAATTTTAACAAGCTTGAAAAAAAGAACATTGACTTTTTAGACGCACCTGTTAGCGGAGGAGTCAAGAAAGCTGTTTCTGCAACATTAACAATTATGATTGGCGGCAAGATTGAGACATTCACCAAATGTAAGCGTTTGCTAGGTTCAATTGGCAGTAACCTCTTTCATGTAGGCCCGATTGGAAGCGGTCACTTAATAAAGGCGATTAATAACTATCTCTCTGCCACACATCTATTAGCTAGTTGTGAGGCAGTCCAATTGCTACAAAGTTTTGAGGTGGAACCGGAGTCAGCTATTCATGTATTTAACCAAAGTACAGGACGCAGTGGTTCAACCGAGTATAAGTTTCCATCCTTCATCCTAACTGAAAGTTTTGATTCAGGTTTTAGTCTAGAGCTGATAAGGAAAGATTTAGAGATGGCTAAGCATCTTTTTTCTCACGCTGGGGCCATGACAAACCTACCACAGCTTGTTTTTGACAGATTCGATAATGCCTCTCATAAACTTGATCAGGATGCAGACCATACAGAAATATATAAATTTGTATCAAGCTATTTATTAAAAAGGGGGAAATCAAATGAAAAAGATTCAGAAATTATTTGTGGTAGCAGTAACTCTTCTATTAGTTTTTAGCCTTGCAGCCTGCGGCTCTTCCTCAAAAGAAACAAGCGGCAGCTCAGCTAGTGGTGAAAAGGGCAAATCTAGCGACGGTATTCAAGAAATTACGATTAAAATCTCCCATGTTGTGGCAGAAACCACACCTAAGCAAGCCGGTGCGATTGCGATGAAAGAGTATATTGAGAAAGAATCCGGCGGTAAAATCAAGGTTCAGGTTTATCCTAATAGCCAGCTTTTTGGTGATAAAGATGAATATCAGAACTTAGTAGCCAATAACGTCCAGTTCATTATTCCTGATATGTCTAAGTTAGTAGGTAATGACCCTGGTTTTAATGTTCCTGCTATGCCATTCTTGTTTAAAGATGATGCAGCCGCAAACGCATTCTGGGATGGTGAAAAAGGAAAAGAAATCTTTAAGCGTTTAGAAAAGGACGGCGTCCTTGGTCTGGCGATGTGGCCAAATGGTGCAAAACACATGACTAATAATAAGAAAGCCATTACGAAACCGGAAGATTTAAAAGGATTAAAGATTCGTACCCAAGGCGGCCAATTACTTGAAGAAATTTACGATAAGCTTAATGCTGGTTCCGTATCCATTCCATTTAACGAACTTTACACTGCCCTACAGCAAGGTACAGTTGATGGAGAAGAAAATACTTACAGTAATATCGAATCAAAGAAATTTGACGAAGTACAGAAGTATACAACTGTAATGGGTCATACTCGAGTAGACTACGCTTTATTAACAAATACGAAATTCTGGGATAGTTTAAATGATGCAACGAAAGCCATTGTCCAAAAAGGTGTAGAAGAAGGAACAAAGGTTGCACGTGACTCTGCCGAAAAGCTAAATAATGAATCTTTGAAAAAGTTAAAAGATCGCGGTCAAACCAAGATTAATGAGCTTACTCCAGAACAAATTGAGGTATTCAAAAAAGCACTAGAGCCAGTTTACCAAGAGTGGGCTAAGAAGATCGGTGAAGATATCATTAAAGATGCTGAGAGTAAAAATAAGTAAGGTTCGCAAACCCCTAATCTATGTATTTTCAAAGATTAGGGGTTTTTCATTTACAAGCCCCATCCTCTTGTAACTATAATAGGCAGTAAAAAGAGGCTGCTCAAAATCGTTGTCGCGTCGTCGCGTCACACACAACATTTTGAGACAGCCTCTTATATTTGGATTATTTATTTAGGATACGGAGCAAACCTTTTTCAAACGGTTGCAGATAGCTTCCCCCACCTCAGTGGTTGAGGCTGTTCCGCCGATATCAGGTGTTTTAATTCCGTCGTTTGTTACCTCTTCTACTACATCCAAAAGCTTTTGTCCTAGTTCATACTCCCCGAAATGATCAAGCATCATTTTTGCAGTCCAAATCTGACCAATAGGGTTTGCAACTCCTTTGCCATAAATATCTGGCGCCGAACCATGTACAGGTTCAAACATAGATGGGTATTTTCCATTTAAATTAATATTGGCGGCAGGAGCAATCCCGATACTACCCATGATTGCTCCGCCAATATCGGTTAAAATATCACCAAATAAATTACTTGCGACAATCACATCAAAGATTTGCGGCCTTGTCACGAAAAAGGCTGCTAACGCATCGATATGGTAGGAAGCTGTTTGAATATCTGCATAGTCCCCTTTAACTTCATTAAATACCTCATCCCAAAATGGCATTGAGTGGAAAATGCCGTTTGACTTTGTCGCAGAAGTGACATGGCCTCTTCTCTTTTTAGCAAGTTCAAAGGCATACCGCATCGCACGTTCTGTGCCCTTTTTTGTAAATATAGCATTTTGAATGGCGAGCTCATCTTCGCCACGGTGAATTCTTCCGCCCACTTCACTATATTCACCTTCACTATTTTCCCTCACAACTATTAAATCAAAGTCATTTGGATTGATTAGTGGTGATTTCAAGCCTTTAAAAAATTTAGCTGGGCGAATATTAATGGATTGTTCGAATTCTCTGCGAATTTTAATCAAGAGTCCCCATAACGATACATGATCTGGAACAAGCTGAGGATTCCCAATAGCTCCAAGAAAAATTGCTTGGAAGTTTTTTAGGATATTCAAACCGTCTTCCGGCAGCATTTTACCATGCTCCATGTAGTAGTCACAGCTCCACGGGAACTCTTGGTACTCAAATTTTAAACCACCGTGAATTTCAGCTACTGTATCTAAAACTTTAGTCGCAACTGGTACGACTTCTTTCCCAATTCCATCCCCCGGAATTACAGCAATTTCTAGTTTCTTCATATTATATACCTACTCCCTTATTGGCATTATTATTAAAATTCTCATACTTGGCAATTTCTTGTTCATACAAATCTTGACCGTGTGCGTCATAGGCAACCAGTAAAGGAAAATCTTCTACCAGAAGCCGTCTGATTGCTTCAGGTCCTAGATCTTCATAAGCAACTATCTCAACTTCTTTTACTCTTCTGCTTAAAATCGTCGAGAGGCCTCCGACTGCTGCAAAGGAAATGGCCCCAAACTGACTACAGGCTTGCTTTACCATGTCTCTTCTCGGCCCCTTTCCAATCGTGCCTTTTACCCCGTATTCATACATAGCAGGAGCATAAGGATCCATTCGGTAGGCTGTTGTCGGCGCAACTGGGCCGATTATTTGCCCGGGTTTTGGAGGACATGGGCCGGCATAGAAAATAATTTCTCCTCTTAAATCGACTGGCAAAGGCTGATTGACTTCTAGAAGATCTACCATTCTTTTATGTGCGGCATCGCGTGCCATATAGATGGTCCCTGTTAAGAGAACTTGGTCCCCAATTTGCAGTTTTTGAATATCCTCATCTGTTAGCGGTGTAGTTATTCGATATTCTGCCATCTCTTCCCCTCCTATAAAATAGCCGTCTTTTTACGGGCAGCGTGACATTGAATGTTTACCGCAACCGGTAATGCGGTTATATGACAGGCATAAGTTTCAATTGGCACCCATAGCGCAGTATTCGTCCCGCCTAAGCCTTGTGGACCAATACCTGTGTTGTTTATTTCCTCTAGAAGTTCATTTTCTAGCTGGGCAATATGAGGTTCGTGATGATGAACACCGATTTCCCTCAGTACAGCATGCTTCGCAAGTGAGGTTACTTTATCAAAGCTTCCTCCGATGCCAACACCGACTACTACAGGCGGACATGCTTTTCCTCCTGCTTCCTTAATCGTTTGTAAAACAAAATTTTTAACCCCTTGCATCCCTTCCCCTGGAAGTAGGAATTTCATCGCACTCATATTTTCACTGCCCCCACCTTTAGGTAGTACCGTGAATTTGATTTGATCACCAGGAATGATTTCAGTGTGAACGACTGCTGGTGTATTATCCCCTGTGTTTACACGAATGAGAGGGTCTCCAACCACAGATTTTCTCAAATAACCTTCTCGATACCCTGTTCGAACCCCTTCTTGTATAGAATCTAAAAAGTTCCCTCCTGTAATATGGACATCTTGACCTACCTCGACAAACACAACGGCCATTCCTGTATCATGACAATAAGGCATATGATTCACCTTTGCTTCTTCAGCATTTTCAAGAAGCTGTTGCAAGATGGTTTTTCCTATTGGAGAAGCTTCGGTCTTTTCAGCACGTCTAAATCCTGCTACTACATCTTCAGGTAAGTAATAGCATGCCTCCCAGCAAAGTTTGGCAACGGTTTCAATAATTTGATCTACATGAACAATCCGCAAAATTTATCACTCCTCTAAATGTTCAATAATATGAACCAAATTTATTAAATCCTCTTGCGTATGCTCTCGTAATCTATCAGCTGCTTTTTTCGGATCTCTATCTTTTAATGCTTGGTAAATGTCCATATGCCCTTTTAAAATCGTATTCACTCTGTCTTCTCCTTGAATATTTAAAACACGGTAATAATAGATTAAACCATTTAAATCCTCAACAAGCTTCATTAATCTGGCGTTTCCACTGAATTGGATAAGTTGTTCGTGAAAACGTGCATTACATGCGACAATACTATCTGATTTTGATTCTTTTATGGCTTCGGCGGTTTCTGCTAACGTCTTTTCCAGCTCTTGCATTTGCTCCTCTGTTGCTCGTTCCGCTGTAAGTTCTACTGCTTTAGATTCTAAAGAAATCCTGCATTCGTAAATATCTCGAACATCTTGTAAATTTGGTTTGTAAACGGATATTTGTGACTTTTCATCCATTACCAGCAAACCCTCAATTACGAGTCCACGAATTGCTTCTCGTACAGGGCTTCTGCTAATATTGTAAAGCTTCGCAATTTGGGCTTCATATAATCGATCCCCTGGTTTGTAAACACCATTAAAGATACTCTCTTTTAAGGATTGTTGGATTTGTTGGTAATACGGTAAAGGCTTTTGCAATGGACTGTAATCAAACATATAATCACCTCTTTTTACGTTTTTATATTATGTAAAGTTCTTTGTAGTCAGTTTTCATTCGTGTCGGCTGCCGACACGATACATGTTTATTATAATAATAATAGTCAGATATTTCAAATTATTTATTTGTCGTATTATATCATCTTTGGGATTAAATTATTAACCTTATCAATAAAACTGGCATCATCCAATGTAGACGACGCCAGTTTTATTGAAGAAACCATACTAAAAGCTAATACCAGATTTTTGTGAACATATTGCAACCGATTGATTAGTGTTCATTTTCAGCCATTGATAAATGGCTAGGGACAAGCAAATATAGGATTTACGTACAAATAAAAAAACGCCTGTTGGCGCTTCCTACTTGTACTTCGGACCAGATTGATTCTGGTCTTTACCATTTTTCCCTTTATCTATTTCTTGCTTACTCATTTTATTTTTCCATTGTTCATAGGTGATTCTAGAATATCCTTCATCATTCAAGTATTGGATATAATCTTTACCATAAGGATAGATCAATTACATCACCTCCAGTGCTTATTAATAAATGTATGCGCTTACATATTAATAAAACACTGTGTTTACTAAATATTTCTTTAGATCAATATTACATCCTTTACGTCAATTTCCTTCTTTTTTCGATTATTTCTCCAAAAAAATAACATACTTTTCATTTCCTACTAATATATTTAAAAAGAAAAAGATGAAGGGTGGAGACTAATAAATGGAGAACAATTCGCATGTTTTTTACAATGGCAAGAGATATGTAATCCTTTATAAGTATACTTCAGGTTACTGCGAGATTAAGGAAGTCGGAAGCTTATATTCTATTGAATTGGTACATATAACAGAATTAATGGATGTACCATAGATAATTCAGCTGGAAATAAAAAAAGCAGTTCAATCTAGTCTAATAGAATGAACCGCTTTTTGAATGTAAACTCAAATTGGGATATTAATAAATTTCCGGTTTACGGTTATTTAGACATGGAAGCTGCCGTCTTAATTTATTAATATATTCTTTGTTTACCTCAGCAACAATAAAACCCTCAACATCAGATGCTCTAGCTATTACAATTCCCCAAGGATCAATAATCATTGAACTTCCAAAGGTAGTTTGACCTTCTTCAAATGAGCCTATTTGCCCTGCAGCTATAATATAACATTGATTTTCTATTGCTCTAGCTTTTAGTAGTGTTTCCCAGTGATGAATACCAGTTCTTTGATTAAATGCTGCCGGAACAACAATGATTTCAGAGCCTTGGAGCATTAATTTCCGGTATAATTCAGGAAATCTAAGATCATAACAAATACTAAATCCAATTTTGCCAACAGTAGTATCTGCAGTGACAATCTCTTCCCCAGCCTTAATCAAATTGGACTCTTTATATGAAGCTACCCCTTCAACATCGATATCAAACAAATGTATTTTCCGATACTTTGCTTCCATTTCTCCTTGATCATTAATTAAAACACTTGTATTAAAGGCTTGCTCATTATTATAGCTTTCTAACATACTACCACAATGAATAAATACATTCAGTTCCTTTGCTATTTTCATTAATCGATCAGTAGTCGGCCCAGGAATTGTTTCTGCATATTCTAAGGCTGCTCTTTTACTGCTAATGTAATTCATGTATTCAGGTAGGACAATTAGCTTTGCTCCTGCAGAAGCAGCTTTTTCAATAAAATAAATTGCCTTTGTTATATTCTCTTCCTTATTTTGTTTGGAATTTAATTGAACAGCCGATACTAACATTTTAAAACACCACCTGGATATAAATTTACTTACCTAGCGATTCGATTTCCTTATAAATTTCTTCACCAAAAATCTCAGTTGCCAGTTTTTTCGTTGTTTCACGTGATTTATCTTTAAAGCTACTAATATCTGTCTTTACGAATTTCATCCCTTTTTCTTTCAATTGTTGCTTATAATCCGATTCCTTTTCGGAATATAACTGATCAATATATTTCGCTATTTCAATCCATTTATCTTCTAGAATCTTTTTCTCATCTTGAGATAAGGAATTATATTTTTCCTTATTCATAATGAGTGTACGGACAGGGAAGTTATGATATGTTTCATTTAATGTATCTTGAACTTCATAAAAACTATTATTTAAAATAATTTCATACGGGTTCTCTTGACCATCAACCACACCAGTTTGTAGTGAGGTAAATAATTCAGTAAATGAAATTGGAGTTGGGCTTGCACCTAATTGTTTCCATCCTTCTACAACTGCTGGTGTCTCAGGAACACGGATTTTTAACCCTTTCAAATCATCTGGTGTTTTTACTTCTACACCTTTGGTAGTCAACATCCTAGCTGCAAAAGGAACAAACCCGATTACTTTTACGCCTGTTTCTTTTTCAATTAACTTTTTAATCTTCTCCCCCGTACTACCAAAAATAACTTTCTTTAAATGATCCGCATCTTCAAATAAGTAGGGAATATAAAATGCACCTGCGACTTTACTACCTGGAATCGCACCTTGGAGGGCGAAATCAATACTTCCTTGTTTTACAGATTCAAAAATTTCTGCATCTGAACCTAATTGCCCAGCAGGGAAGTGTTCAAGTGAAAATTTCCCATCGGTTGCAGTTTTAAGTTCATCTGCGTATTTTTGCATTCCTTTTGTATAAGGGCTATTTATATCAACCACATCTGCAGACCTAAATTTAATAGATTTATTTTTTTCTGAATTTGTTTCAGAGCTAGTATTTGCTTTATTACCACAGCCAGCAATTAATCCAAGAAGCATGAACAATACAATTACATTTTGAATGATCTTCATTACTCTCAGCTCCCTTACATTCAGTTAATTAAATAAACTCGGTACAAATAGGGAAATACTTGGCACAAAGGTAACAAGAACTAAAACAATCATTAGTACGAAAACAAATGGAATTGATTCTTTAATTACTGCTGTTATTGGTACTTTTGCAATCGAGGAAGTAATAAATAGGTGTAAGCCAACAGGCGGTGTAATGAGTCCAATCATTAAATTAACAACCATAATAATAGATGCTTGCACAGGATCGATTCCTAAATCCCCTAATATTGGAAGTAAGACTGGAACAGATAGTAGAATAATTGGGATTGCTTCTAATACCATTCCTAGTAGGAGTAACATTATGTTAACTACAATCAAAATAACAAATACATTATCACTGATTGAAAATAGGAGGTTCTTTACAAGGTTACCTAAATTGTAATAGGTTGCCAGCCAACCAAAAAGAACACCACTTGCTGAGACTAATAAAATGGTTCCAGAGGATACGGTAGCTTCGATTAAGGTTTGATATAATCCTTTGAGCGTGAGCGAACGATAGACAAAGATAGTTACAAAGAGTGCATAAATTACACCAAGAACTGCTGATTCTGTTGGACTTGCGATCCCAGTTAAAATACTTCCGATGATTATTATTGGTAACAATAATGCTAGAAAAGCACTTTTTGTAGCTGAAACCTTTTCTTTAAATGTAGATTTTTGTTTCAACTCCATTTTTGTCTTTTTGGCGTGAAAATAGATATAGACCATGATGGTTATTCCCATTAACAAGCCTGGCACGATCCCCGCCAAGAAAAGTTTACCCACCGATATGCCTGCAATCGATCCTATAATAATCATCGGTATACTTGGTGGAAAAACGGGTGCAATAGTCGATGCACTTGCGATAATAGCCGCTGCACGTTCAGGTTTATATCCATCCTTTTCCATAGCAGGGATTAATATGCTTCCAGTTGAAGCACAGTCCGCAACCGCAGAACCTGACATACCGGACATGACTACATTTAGTCCTACACCCGTCTGTGCTACACCACCTGGAATATGCCCCAAGAAAGTTTGAGAGAATTTCACCAGTTTGTCAGTAATCAATCCTCTATTCATAATTTCTCCAGCAAGAATGAATAATGGAATGGCTGTAAAGCTAAAGTTATCTACTCCACTAAAAAGATGCTGGGAAACAGTTTCAATTAATAAAGGAAAATCACTGTATTGACTAAAGAATACAACGATCGCTGCACTGCTTAACATGACTAGAGAAATATCCATTCCCAAAAGCAATAATACAAAAAGTGATATAAAAAGAATGACTAACATTCCATCCCTCCTTCCTACAGCTCTTTAGGTTTAACAACTCCTATTATATTTTTATATAACTTGATAAGAATTAGTAAAAAACTAGTTGGAATTGTTATGAAAAAAATCCCCTTGTTTAACTGTAACGCTACTGTAGGAGAACCCCAGATGTCCCCTAAAAATTTTATACCACTGAAGACTACAACTATTGTAATAGCTATAGAAAGGATGGATATGATTAAATCATTCCATTTACGCAAGGCTGGTGGAAATAAGTCTATTAATAACGTAATCTTAAGCTCCCCTCCTCGATAGTAGGCAAGTGCTCCCCCTATGAATGTAAGACAAATCAATGCTTGCCTTGCTAGTTCTTCTGACCATGGAACAGATATCGTCAATACTCTAGCGAATATTTGAAGGGTAACTATCAGGGCTAAAATTACTAGCAAAATTGCTGAAATGATTCCCAGTATCTTTTCAATTTTTTTCACCATATCCCCAACTTTCTTCTAAAAATTGAACGATACGATCTACTGATCTATCAACAAGTTTTTTTCCTTTCTCTGGTGTTCCGGCAGTCGCATCACCGATCGTTCCGGATTTACTCAGGTCACCGTATTTTATATATTGAATTACATCTGGAAAAGCGTTCGATGTTGTTGGATGTTCATCAACTACCAAATTCATATCACAGTAATCTGGATATAAGTACAATAATATAGATGTACCTACTTCACTTGCGTGTCCATGAGGAACTTTTGTTTCAACGATACCTTCATCTACTGATTGAACAAATCTCCAAAAATCAATTTGTGCACACCTCATTTGATCGTCCCTTTGTAAATCACGAGAAAGTTGATCAATAATAGGAACGTTTCCGAGGTGGTTATTAATAAATAAGAAATCTTTAAATCCCCATTTTTTCAAACTAACTAAAATATCCCACAAATAATTTTTAAAACTCTCTGGGCGAATAGTTATCGTTCCTGGAAAATCATCAAGCATTGATGAATCCCCCACTTCCATTGTTGGACCTACTATGCCCCCTACTTTCTCAGCAATCATTTCAGAAATTTTAACAGCAACCAGCGTATCTGAGCCAAGTGGCAAATGTTGACCATAAACCTCAAAGGCACCAGTTGGAATAATCACCAAATCCGTGTTTTCTTTTAATATATAGAAATTTTTCCAGCTCATATTTTTTAAAAATACTGAAGTCATATTGTTTGTCTCCTTTATAGTAGAATTTATGAAAAATTTGTTTTCCCTTTGTTTATATGTTTTTCAAGAATTTTTGCACTTAAATGGTTTGAACTTTTATTTAGATTTTCTAAGATATCTTTATGATCATCTATCAGTTCCTTTAGGACATCAGAACGTGAACTCAATAAGTACTTTGCACTTCGTATTGTCATTAGTCTTTCCCTGCAATTTTTATAGACTTTTAAAAAATGAGAGTTTCCATTTACTTCCAATAAATACTGATGAAAATCCATATCTAATTCATTAAATTCCTGATAATCTTTATTTTCAAATGCAATATGTTGATTTTTAATATTTTCATTAAGGTAAGATATATTCTCATTTGTGAATACACTTACTTGTTTAATTGCATGAGTCTCAATTGCAATCCTTAAATCAAATAACTCATTTCGTTCTTCCACAGTTGGTATAGTAAAAAATATACCTTGATTAGAAAAAATCTTTAAGAATCCTTCATTCTCTAAACGGTGTAAAGCTTCTCTTATTGGGGTTCTACTCATACTTAATAGATTTACTAAGCTGCTTTCAGATGTAAATTCCTCCTCCCCTTTTACAATAATTTCTTTGATTTTCATATAGGCTATATCTTTTAACTGGGGTTTATTAGAAACTTTAATAATTCTCCACCTCCAAAAACAATAATGCTGCTTATATACAAGTTGAATTCCACTTGAATACAACTGGTATACTAATTAATATCCCGAATTTCAAAAATAATGATTGAATTCTAAAAATAATTTTATTTATTGAATTTTTTTAGTTTTTAAGTTTATTAATAGAATTCCAAGCATAAAAATAAACGGTTCAATCCTTTCTTTTGGATTGAACCGCTTTAAGTATAATTGGGAATAATGTCATTTATTGAATGATATAACCTTTATTTCCATTTCAACAAAATCTAACATAACCCTCTAAAAAATTATATTTTATCTGAATTTGGATTTTGTGCCTCACCCATCACTCTAGATGAGACTTAGGTTGGAAGAAACCTTGATGAATAATTCTTCTAAGATGTACAAAGAACTACAATTTGCCCAATGGAACAGTCAGGTGAATACCATCCTTCATATATGATAGTCCTATATTTTCAAAAAAATCCAATTGGTTCTATTTTTACTTCGGTCCAGATCAAGTCTGTTCTTTTGCAGCTTTATCCTAATCAATTTCCTTCTTTTTTCGATAATTTATCCAAAAAACTAACATGCTTTTCATTTTCTTCTAATATATTGAAAAAGAAAAAGATTGAAGGGTTGAGACTATTAAATGAAGAACAATTCGCATGTCTTTTACAATGGTAAGAGATACCTAATTCTTTATATGTTTACTTCAGGTTATTCCGAGATTAAGGAAGTCGAAAGCCTACGTAATATTAAATTGGTTCATTTAACAGAAATAATAAAACTAGACTAAATAATAGGGCTGGATAAGGTAATTTTCCCTTTTTCCATCTGAATTCTCTCGAATAAGAAAAATTTCCTAATTGACGTCCATATTCGTAATAAAAAGCCCTAAACTAGGGCTCTTTATATGATGGATACCATTTTCTATTTCACATTATATTATTTAACAATAAGATTACTTTATCAATTTCTTCCTTAGTTGTATTCCTGCCTAAACTAAACCGGATAGCTCCCATCCCAACCTCTACAGGAACATTCATCTCCTTCAATACAGCTGAGAGTTCTATGCTTCCAGCATGACAAGCTGATCCAGTTGATGCTGCAAGACTAGGAATTGAATCTAATAGTTCTTGGCCCATTTTATTTACAAAACTTACATTCAAAGTATTCGGCAGCCGTTCCTCAGGATGTCCATTCAGGACAACCTGTTTCCCGAACACCCCCTTTAGCCTCCCCCAAAAATAGTCGGTCAAATCTTTGATTCTATTTTTACCTACTTCTTTAGAAGCGATTTCACATGCCTTGCCTAATCCCACTGCTAGTAAAGTATTTTCGGTGCCAGCACGAAGTCCAAATTCATGCCCCGCTCCGTGTATTAGAGGTTCAAGTTGGATTCCATCTCTTTTATATAAGGCACCAATTCCTTTTGGTGCATATAGTTTATGACCAGCAATCGTTAGCATGTCTACTTTTAAATCATTCACTTGGACAGGGACTTTTCCAACGGATTGAGAAGCATCTGTATGAAAAGCAATTCCTTTCCTTTCCGCTATTGCCCCAATCTCTTTTATCGGCTGTAACGTACCTACTTCATTATTGGAGTGCATGACTGTAATCAGAATTGTTTCTTTTGTAATCGCCTTTTCGATTTCTTCAGGTGATACTCTTCCATACTGGTCAACACCTACGTAAGTTATCCGTGCCCCAACTTGTTCAAGAAACTTACAAGGACTTACGATAGCGGGGTGTTCAACTTTTGATGTAATGATATGGTTGCCTTTATGCTTATTTTTAAAATAATACCCTTTTAAAGCAAGGTTATTTGCCTCACTTCCACCACTTGTAAAAATAATTTCCCCAGGAGAACAAGCAATTAATTCAGCTACCTGTTCTCTTGCTTTATGTAATAATTCCTTTACTGGTTTTCCTGCCCAATGTAAGGCTGAAGGATTCCCATAATAATCCAGTAGCAGTGGTTGCATCGCACTTACTACCTCCGGAGCTAGAGAGGTACTAGCATTGTAATCCATGTATATCTTTTCCATATAGCCCTCATCCCTTCCAGGATTATTTCATCTATGTTTATCTAATTCTACCACATGTTGTATTCGGATTTGCCCTCCAATAGTCTTCTATTCCTCATATCTCGACTTAAACTATCAACCCCTTCATTAATAAAAAAGAGCCTTTTACATGCAGCTTTGCAAATAAAGGGCTCTCTCTATCTTGATTTGTTAAAGTGCTGGAGCATCCATTCCCATGTGAGTCCATTCTTCTCTTGCAGGCCCATAAATACCAGGAACTTTCAATCCTGCCTGACGCATGAGCACTGTCATTTGACCACGGTGATGAATAATGTGCTTGATGAGCAATGAAAGTGTTACTGCTTTTGGCATCGTCATACCAAACACATTAACCATTTCCATTAGGGACTCATCCGTCCATTCCTGTTTCACTGCGTCAATTGTTTCGGCACTAACCTTTCGAAATGTTTCGGCCAATTCCTTTGCTAAGGAAGGAACAGTTCCTGAATTTTCTACTGGTTCAACCTTGATTCCGAACTCGATAAGCATTCCAGGAGTACTTGTTACAATGTGCCAGGCAATTCGGCCTAAGGTACGGTCTTCCGATGAAACCTGTTGTTGAAGGGAATTGTCGGTTAACGCATCTAATACTTTTTGTGTAGACCCTGCTTCATGATTCCATTCTTGGATAAATTCATCTATTGAAGTATACATTTTGACCTTCCTCCGTTTTTCGTATTTTTAAGCTCCATAGGATTTAAATGATCTGACAGGACATAATTAAAGCATAAAAAATATACCATTCATCACCATAATGACAAATTTCACTTTTATATTCTTACCTAATTGAGCTCTACCTAATATTAAATTTCTAACTTTTCCAATTCAATAATCTTTATATCCCTTTTGCCCAAGTATGTCAATTTCATTATTGGTTGCTAGAAGAAGCTGATCCCTGCACTTAGATATTCTTTGAATCATTGGGTGGATTGTTTGACTTGATACAAATTTATCCTTTTATAAGCAAATTCAACAAAATCTACTCTAACCCTCTAAAAAATTATATTTTGGTGCCTGTCCCCCATCACTTTAAAGGATTAACGTCATGTGATTAAAAAAAAGGACTTCCATCATGGAAGTCCTACTCTCGTATAAACCAAACCTTTGATATTAAATTGTTCTCTACTTCATAAATGGCCATTAAGCTTGTACTTTCTCCCGTAAGCCCGCTCGTTGCAATTTCCCAATCTATTACTTTGTTGCCGACAATGGAACGATTTTTTATGTCCGCAAAATTCTTCTTTTTAAATGTTCCTGTATACCTTTCAATCAATTCTTGTTTTCCACTTAAAGTTATGGTGTTATCCGGAAATGTGTAAACCGTAATATCATCTGCATATGTACTGGCAAACCCTTCAATATCCTGTTTGTTGTAGTATTCAATTTGTTGTTGAACAACTTGTTCAATCGACATAAACTTCCACTCCATTACTATTTATTGATTTTATATTATAAGGGTGAGCGTTGGTTGTAAACTTTTTCACTCTAGAATGGGGCATCTCAGTATCGCTTATGAAGAACGATTTACGTGTAATTCATGAAGCATCATCCTTCCTTTTTATAAAAACTTTATCAACATACTTGTACTTTCAACACAGAATGGGAAAAATATAGACAAATGATAAAAAGGGGCGTTTAAATGTGAAAGAAAAAAAAAATGAGGCAGTTGAAGCAAATCAACAAATGGATCAATTATTTTATGACTTTGGGTCTAGGAGCTACGTTTCAGAGGGTTCTGAGGAAGATATGGCAAATAACGAAATCCAAGAGCAGTTCTATGGAAATGACAAAGCAGATAACTCTCTTCCGTTTCATGTAGACGTAAACAATCCACCAATCAAAAAGTAAACAGAACAGCATAATAAAGGGCACGGTTTTACCGTATGCCCTTATTAGCTATTCATTATTCCTTTATTCCTCTGCAACTTTCACTAGCTGTTTTCCAATGTTATCCCCTCGGAAAAGCCCTAAAAAGGCTTCAACTGTATTTTCAAAGCCATCCACTATATTCTCACGATATTGTATTTTCCCTTCTTTTACCCATTGTGATAACTGAATTAATCCTTCCTTATTATGAGCTGCATAATCAGATACAATAAAGCCTTTCATCAATGAACTAGTTGTCAGCAATTGTCCCGCTACCCTTGGTCCTATCTCCGGCTTTTCTAAGTTGTACTGCGAGATTTGTCCGCAAATAGCTGTGCGAGACTGAAAATTTATCAAAGTCATTACAGCATCGCTTACTTTACCTCCGACATTGTCGAAATAAACATCGACTCCTGAAGGACAAACCTCCTTAAGTGCTTTGCGGAGATTTTCTTCTGTTTTATAGTTAATAGCAGCATCAAAACCTAATTCTTCTGTTAAAAACCTACATTTATCATCTGCTCCTGCAATCCCTACTACACGGCAGCCTTTTAACTTCGCAATTTGGCCAACAATTGTTCCAACGGCGCCAGACGCTCCAGAAACAACAACTGTTTCCCCTTCCTTCGGCTGTCCTATGAATATTAAGCCAAAATAGGCAGTTAACCCTGGCATCCCTAGAACATGAAGGGCCGTGGTAATTGGGGCTAACTCAGGATTGACCTTCCGGATGGTACTACCATCTGACACATTGTATTCTGCCCACTCCAGGCGCCCTTCCACGTATTGTCCCTCTTGAAACCTTGTATTTTTAGATTCAACGATCTCCCCAACCATGCCTCCAATAAATGGTTCTCCCACCTCATAAGGTTTCGCATAGGATTTTGCATCCGACATCCTACCGCGCATATAAGGATCCACTGACAGATAAAGAGTACGGATGAGTACCTCTCCCTCACTAATTTCCGGAATCTCGCTCTCAACTATGTCAAAATTGCTTGCATCTGGCATTCCTTTCGGACGACTAGCTAATAAAATCTTTCGATTGACATTCTTGCTCATCCAATCACTCCATTCATAAAATACATCATGTAGCTACCGCTAGTTGCTTAGTTTACAAGTTCGATTTTGTATATTCATTTCCCTGCTTAATTCTTTCATGATTTAATATTTTCAAACTGAGTAATACTCTTACCTAAAGCCTTCTTTTACGTGATTGAAGACCAATGTGTTATACTGTGCTTATACTTTGCATAACCCACCGAGAATACATTTTAGGAGAGAGTTTATGAATTACAAGTTAGTCATCTTAGATGTAGACGGAACCATCCTTCCTCATGGAAAAACAAAATTGAGCCACGCTACTAAGGCTGCGATCCAGCAGTTGAGAGAGAAAAAGTTACAGGTTATCATTGCTACGGGGAGAGCCCCCTATTTTTCAGATTCCATAATTCAAGAAACTGGAGTAGAATCCATGGTCTTTTTTAATGGATCCTATGCCTATCATGAAGGGATAGAAATATATAAGAGCGCTATAGATAAACAGATTTTAGAGAAAGTACATCTCTTATCAAATGATTTTCAGCATCCACTTACTTTCTTAAGTGGCACAAGCTTTAAGTCCACAGATTTAAGCCACCCATACGTGATTGAAGCGTACCAACATGATCCATGGAAACCAGAGCTTGCACCCGCTCAATTTTGGACAGATGAAGACATATACCAATTGTTCTTACATTGCGATTTGGAGGAAGAGCTTCATTATCAAACCAATGTACCAGAGTTAGATTTCAGAAGATGGAGTTCAGGCGCTAGAACCTGTGATGTTAATTTGTCTAACTCCAACAAAGCAGTAGGTATTACTAAACTATTAGAAAAGCTAGGCATAGCACCCGACGAGGCTGTTGCATTTGGAGATGGCCTAAATGATATCGAAATGCTGTCCTTGGTAGGAATGGGAGTGGCTATGGGGTCAGGTCGCAAAGAATTGAAACAAGTGGCCAATATGGTTACACTCTCAGCCGAAGAAGACGGTGTACGATATGGTCTAGAACGGCTTGGAATAATCTAAAAACATTTCTCTTCCATAATAAAAATAAAGGGAGGTTATCTATCAAGATAATCTCCCTTTATTTTTTATTCCAATACATAGAAAGGGAAAAATATGTAAACATATAAAATATAGTTTTTTATGTGGTTTGGAGGTTAGATTGTGCAATTGAGTGCTTTCCTAAAAATACCGCTAATTTTTACCTTTATAGTTGTAATCGTATTGGCCAATGGTGACCAAAGCAAAGAAATACAAGCATTCTCAACTCAAGTCCTACAACGAGGTGCTGCGGGGGAAGATGTAATTGAATTGCAAACACGACTTACATATAATGGTTTTTACAAAAGTAAGATAGATGGTGTGTTTGGTTGGGATACCTACTGGGCGGTTAGGAATTTTCAAGATAAATTTGGATTGCCTGTTGATGGAGTTGTAGGCGCCAAAACGAAAGAAATGCTGGTGAGAGCGACAAAATATGAACAGAAAGGAAATTCTGCTAATAGCTCAAATGTTCCAAACGGCTATTCCCAAAATGACATACAGTTGATGGCAAACGCTGTTTACGGAGAATCACGTGGAGAACCATATGAGGGCCAAGTAGCTGTAGCTGCCGTTATCCTTAATAGGGTCCAAAGTGTATCTTTCCCTAATACCGTCGCAGGCGTCATCTATGAACCTGGAGCCTTCACAGCTGTTGCGGATGGACAAATAAATTTAACACCAAATGAAACAGCAAAAAAAGCGGTTCTTGATGCTATAAATGGATGGGATCCTAGTGGTGGAGCTCTATATTATTTCAACCCCGCTACTGCGACGAGCAGTTGGATCTGGAGTCGACCCCAGATCAAAAAAATTGGGAAACACATATTTTGCAAATAAATATAGCTGTCATATACAACGAATCATACTTTGTATATGACAGCTTTTTAATTATTTTAAATTGGCTTTACTACTGACTTATCATATACTTTTAATAGCTATTAATTACCACTTTATTAATATCTAGAAAGGAAAATTATTGATGGCTATCCAATACGAAGTGATTTCTGAAGATAATATTAGTTGCCTAAAGAATCTTGTAAATGAATTAATGGCTTATCAAAAATCTAAAGCAACGATTCATCCAGAGTTTTTTGATAACATGAATTTTGAAACTAGAATGATCCCTTCTGTCAACAGCGCCAAATATAATTACATAGTAGTTGCAAAAGATAATGATGAAATTGTGGGATATGTGTATAGCAACATTTCGTCAAAGGAAACCTATTCAAATGATTTTGCTACCTTTTTTGATCTTGACTCAGTTAAAAATGAAGATGTCGGTTGTCTTTCTCAGTTTTATATCAAAGAAGGTTATCGTAGTAGTGGAATTGGATCCGTTCTATTCGAAATGTCGAAGGGTTGGTTACGTTCATTTCCGTCCATTGATGATTTGTTTATTTTTGTATCAAATGGCAACGATCAGGCCTTAAAGTTCTATCAAGGTAAAAGTTTCAAAATAAGCCACCAGATCCTTGATGGATTTATTACTGTTTTAAGGAATGCTTAATCAACACAATTAAAAGCTTGTAGAATCGGGTCCCTATGGACTGCTTTCTACAAGCTTTTTTTGTTTTTACTATACATTTTAGGAACTAACAAAATGATAACGTTCGCTATTAGATAGCTAGCAGGTAAATAGGTTGTGCTAAACTATTGTGTTTTTTCCCACTCGGCAATTTCCTCTCGAACTCTAGGCGCTACCTCTTTACCCAACAGCTCAATAGCTCTCATGACATCTTCATGAGGCATGGTACCTACAGGAACGTGAAGGAAAAAGCGTGTGATTCCAACATTCTTCCGAAGGTGGATGATTTTTTGAGCAACTGTTTCTGAATCACCTACGTACAACGCTCCTTCAAAGCTTCTTGCTGCATCGAAGCTTGAACGATCATAATGTCCCCATCCCCGCTCCCTCCCTAGCACATTCATAGCTTGCTGGGTAGATGGGAAAAACTTGTCTGCTGCTAGTTGAGTTGTTTCAGCGATAAAACCATGTGAATGTGAGGCAACAGAAAGTTTCGATAAATCGTGCCCTGCTTGTGCTGCAGCTCTCTTATAAAGTTTAACCAATGGAGCAAATCGAACTGGACTGCCTCCAATTATGGCTAATACAAGGGGTAAGCCGAGGACACCTGCTCGAATAACTGATTCCGTGTTTCCACCACTGCCAATCCATACTGGGAGGGGGTCTTGAACAGGTCTTGGATATACGCCCAGGTTATTAATGGCTGGCCGATAACTCCCTTTCCAAGTTACTTTCTCTGACTCGCGTAATTTTAATAAGAGGTCCAGTTTCTCCTCGAATAATTCATCATAATCCCTTAGATTGTAACCAAACAGTGGGAATGATTCAATGAAGGAACCTCTGCCCGCCATGATTTCTGCTCGTCCATTTGAAATGGCATCTAGTGTAGCAAAATCTTGGAATACTCGTACCGGATCTGCAGAAGAAAGCACCGTAACGGCACTTGTCAATCGGATCCGTTTCGTTTGTGATGCTGCGGCAGCCAGAACAACTGCAGGAGAGGAAGCTGCATAATCCTTTCGATGATGCTCCCCGACGCCAAACACATCCAATCCAATTTGGTCGGCGAGAACAATTTCTTCTACTACTTCACGTATTCTCTGTGCATGACTTATTACTTCTCCGGTCTGAACGTCCGGTGTGGTTTCTATAAAGGTACTAATTCCTATCTCCAAAGTTCAATCCTCCTATTTTACACTTCTGCTCATTGAGACTATGTAAGTATATACCATTACCAGTAATTTTTTTATTTTTTAGCACTGAATTTAGGTTATTAAAAACATATCAGAGAAACAATAAGTTTTAGTTTATTGGAAAAAGGGTGCATTGCATGGATTTTTTTCAAAGCCAAGAATCACTAACCTCAATTGAATGGGTTTTACGTGCTGTTGTTGGTTTTTTCTTCTTGGTCATCGTTGGTAAAGTTTTAGGACAGCGTGCCATCTCTCAATTAAGACTGCTTGATTTTGTAATCGCTCTAGTTATTGGCAACATTATTGCCCATCCATTGTCTGACCAACATCTTGGGTTAAAAGGGTCCGTCATTTCCACCATTGTATTAGTAACCTTATATCTTGGTGGTATATTCATTATACTTAAATGGCCATGGTTGAGAATGCTAATTAACAGTGCACCAATCCCACTCGTAATAGATGGAGAGATTTTATATAAAGGCCTTAAAAAGGCAAGGATTTCTTTAGATTTGTTATTAGGTGAATTACGAAAGGAAAAAGTAGCAGATGTCAAAAGCGTGGCAATAGCTTTTTGGGAGGCAGATGGGACAATATCCATTTTTCTAGATCCTAAATACCAACCCATTACACCATCGACCATGCAAATAATGACAGAACCTTTCGATTTACCAAGGACGATTATCAAAGAAGGTAAAATAATTTCTAATGAGTTACTGCAAACACAAAAGGACGAAGATTGGGTTATATCTAAATTAGAAAATTTATATAAATCTGATATCAAAAACGTCTTGCTAGCAACGGTGGATAAGAATGATAACCTTAAGATCTTTTTATATAAGTAGTTCTACTAACATTCTACTGTTTTGTGTTAAGTAAAGAGAACCAGGTTTTTATGACCTGGTTTTTTTAATCCTATCCATACCTTAGCTATTTCTTACAACCATTCATCCGGTACTGAACTATTATCAGCAATGGTGAAAGCTGCATTTGTGATTGCTTCTGTTAACGTTTCTCCTGTTTCACAAACATCATTAAAGCAAACCTCAGAAACGCCATTTGTTTTATATGTAAACCCCAATTTTTTTAATCTCTCAACGATAACCATCGCATGGTCAAGGTTATGTTCAGGTTCAAAATCTGAAACAGGAATAAATGCATCCATTTCAAAATCATACCATCGATCCCAGCTATTTAATTTCCATCCTAGTATTCTTCGAGCGATAATTTCTGTTCTGTTCATATGTATTGGCTCCTTTTCTTTAGACATTATTATTTTACCATTTTAGTTTTTCAGTCCTACATTATTTATTGTCTATTTTTTTAATAAAATTTGCTATCATTGTAAAGGTGTAAAGGTTTTTCACGATTAGAACCCCGTGTGAAGGGTATTTTAATAGTTAGAGGTGATCATATTGAAAATAAATCTAACAAAAAACGCATATATTCAATTAAAAACGGTTCTCCCTGAGAAAACTTCTGTTAGGATTATTGCTCATCAAACTAGTGGTTGAGGTAGCACTATTGTGTACGAACTTGCTCAGGATGAGCAGGTAGAACATGATGAAGTGTATCTATTTGAGGAGATTACTATCCTTGTTAGCCCGGAAGTACAAGCATATCTCGATGGAGATATCGTTATCGACCATACAAAAAATTATGGGTATGTGCTAAAGAATGATTACGAAATCTTAACTTTTGGTATGAAGCTAAAAAAGAGTTAATGAGCCCCTGTCATTGCTATGAAAGACAAAATACAATGTATCTTTATAAAAAGTGTCCTTCATCGCATTGATGAAGGACAAACTTCCAACAACATCGATCAAAAATATCTTTCATCCTGCCAATGAAGGACAAATCTCTTACTCAATAAATCAGAAATGTCTTTCATTCATCTAAAAAGAAAAATATTCCTGTAAATCAGTTTACATAACATATTTATAGTAACTAATGAATCACTTACTTTAATTCTTCCTTTCCCTCCACCGCTCTACTACCATCGCAATTCCTTGGCCCCCTGCAATGCATAATGTTGCCAGTCCGTAAGTTAACTTAGTCTTTTGCAATTCATGTAGAAGGGTAACCAGGATTCTTGCGCCTGAACAACCTAGTGGATGACCTAAAGCAATCCCTCCACCATTAACGTTTACCTTTTTTCGGTCTATTTCAGGCCAGCGCTTTAGACATGCAATTGCTTGTGCAGCAAATGCTTCATTCAATTCAATGAGATCTATCTCTTCTATCGTTAATCCAGCCTTCTCTATAGCTTTATCACTGGCAGAAACTGGACCAAGGCCCATCTCTTTAGGCGACACTCCAGAAACAGCCCATGATTTAACAGTAGCTAAAGGTGTCAGTCCCAGTTTTTCTGCTTTTTCTTCACTCATCAGCATTAAGACCGCTGCCCCGTCATTCCGACCGGATGAATTACCAGCTGTCACTGTGCCCCCTTCCTTAAAGGCAGGCTTAAGGGCGGATAATTTTTCTAGAGATGACCTTCTAGGATGCTCATCAACAGCGAAGAACAAGCTTTCACCCTTGCCAATTGGAACACTTATTGGCACAATTTCAGCTGAAAAACGCTCGTTCTCCAAAGCTCTTAGGGCTTTTTCTTGACTATCAAGTGCAAAGAGATCTTGTTCTTCTCTAGAAATCTCAAATTTTTCTGCTAACCATTCAGCTGTTTGGCCCATGTTAAACGTTCCATATAAATCTTGAGGCTGGGAGCAGACTTGGCTACGAGTATTGGAATCATATAAAGTTAAATCCCCTGGTTTTAACTCCTTTCTATTACCAACAAAGTAATAAGGTGCTTGAGACATACTTTCCACTCCGCCTGCCAAAACAACCTCCGATTGACCTATCTCGATGGACATGATTCCATTTATTACAGCTTGAAGTCCTGAACCACATTGCATTTGTACTGTATGCCCAGTCACCTTTACAGGAAATCTGGCTTTTAATGCTGCTACCCTTGCGATATTAGGTGTTTCAGCACTCTGTTTTGTTTGACCAATGATTACTTCATCTACTATAGAAGAATTATAACCAACAGAAGCTAAATTATTATTCATAACAGTAGCTAAGAATTCTTCTGGTGGCACTGTCGAAAGCGCACCACCAATTTTCCCGACCGCCGTTCTAAGTGCACTTACAATAACGACCATTATTGTGTCACTCTCCATTCATTCTCCTTACAATCCTTACAGCTTAAAGCAATCCTAAATCGCGCGTCAGTCTTTGCTTTGACAGATTCGATAGTTTGACCAGGTAATACTTCAATAAGAACTAATCCTTCCTCATCCACCTCGAAAACTGCCAGTTCAGTTATGATTAGATCCACTTTTCTTAGTGAGGTGATAGGGTACTGTAATTCTTTTACTATTTTAGATTCGCCTTCCTTGGTGGTGTGTAAAGTGGTGACAATGACTTTTCTTGAGCCCTCTAACAAGTCCATTGCTCCACCAACACCTAAAACACTCTTCCCAGGGACAGCCCAGTTTGCCACACGACCTTTTTCATCTACCTGGAGGACACCTAAAATGGACACATCTACATGGCCTCCGCGAATCATCGCAAATGAAGAGGCACTGTCAAAGAAGGAAGCTCCGTCTTCAACCGTAACGGGAAGCTTCCCGGCATTCACCAAGTTCTTATCGACTTCATCCGGTTGAGGGGTCGGTCCTACACCTAAAATTCCATTTTCTGAGTGGAGGTAGACTTTAATCCCCTCGGGAACAAAATCAGCAACCAATGTCGGTATACCAATGCCAAGATTGACAATATCACCATCTTCTAAAGCTAGACCTGCCCTTTTGGCAATGACGTGTTTATCACTCATACTATTTCTTCCTCCTTCAATACAAGATAATCTACAAAGAGATGAGATGTAACGATTTCTTCGGGTGATAACTCACCTTTTTTCACTATTTGATCAACCTCCGCAATTACTACTTTGGCTGCAGTTGCCATAATAGGATTAAAATTTCTAGCTGATTTTGTATACACTAAATTACCTAATTCATCAGCTTTATGTGCTTTTATTAAGGCTATATCAGCCTTTAATGACGGCTGTAAAATATATTTTTTACCTTCAATTTCTCTCTCTTCTTTTCCTTTTGTAATCTCCGTACCAGCACCAACTGGTGTATAAAAGGCTGCAATTCCTGCTCCTCCAGCACGAATAGCTTCCGATAGCGTTCCTTGTGGGAGCAATTCAATATCTAACTCCCCCATTTGGTAGGCTTTTACCACATCTGGATTACTTGTAAAATAAGAACCAATTCCTTTTCGAACTCTCTTTTCCTTAACAAGCATGCCAAGCCCTTTTCCAGGCTCACCAAGATTGTTACTGATTATTTCTAAGTTTGCTGTTCCTGACTGTTGTAAAGAACGCAATATGGATAATGGACAGCCTACTAAACCAAAACCTCCAACCATGATCCTATTTCCATCTTTAATCATTGATGCTGCTTCCATTGCCGAAATTAGCTTATTCATTCTCATTCCCCCAGAGTTATTTACTCTTAAAAACATACAAAAAGCTGAGCAATATTCTAATAAGCTACAAAAATGAACATTTCTGCAGCCTTTCAAATTTGCTCAGCTTTAATAAGACCATGAGAGAGGAAAATCTCCCACTTTATTAAAACCAATCTAGATTTTATTATTAATATGATCCCAATACCTTTGTACGGCCGATTGCAGTGCAACTATGATCGCCTGTTGGGAAGGAGCAAAATAATGGTCCTTAATTTTTTGGACTAAAGTCTCAATCCCATCCTTCAAACAGTAACCAATTAATATTTTCTCGAAAAATTCTTTAGTTAGACCAGTCACAAAGGTGAAATCCGCTTTTTCTATTGTATGACTATGATAGTTTATTTCCAGAACAATTCCTGCATGTTTATATAGTTCATGCATGGATGTCCCTTGAGGGGCCTTAGCATAACCCGTAACAATTACTGTTTCTAATTGAGATATAATAACCCCCTCCTTGAAAATATTATAAATAGGACGGCATTAATCAGTCAATATTTTTTCTGAATATTTTAGAAATTGAATCAAGTAGGTATAATACTAATTATTTACCGCCATTCGACCAAGAGGACCCTTTTCGTCTATTATTTCCTGTATATCATAGATTGAAATCGGAAACATAGGAAATCCAAACACATATGGAGTTATTTCATATAGCTGAAAATAGATAACCAGTGACTTATCAGCAATATAATAGTCTTGGTCCGGTTTAATTACTGTAAAGTCTGTAATCAGCTGAATCTTTCGGTCTACGATTTGCTCTTTAATTAATGTTGAGAGCCTCTGAATATAATCACTTCCAGGCTTAAATAAGTCTTTCAATTCACTTGACTTCGCTTTTTCCAAGTCAAATGTTAGAGACTTTATATACGTCATTCCATGTGCGGCATGGTAATGGTAAGTATAATTTGAGACTGACAAACTTAGAACATTACGTTGGTTGTTTTTAATTTCATATAAGCCAAGCATTTCCTCAACTGTTGTCGGCATATTCCCCACTTGTTGATCAATTAGTTCCTGAGTTTGATTAACGATTGTATGATTGATTAATTTTGCCGTTTCATGATTCTGCATCCCAATGACTTGTGGATAAATGACCCTTTTATTGGGTCCCCCACTAATTGAAGCTGTTTTAATATTTACAGGCAGTAAAATGGGCATATGGTTCATCCTCTTACATTTTTTAACCCATTTTATTCTTGGAAAAAATTAATGTGTGCTTCACCCTCTACCTTAACAGGATTTTCACATAAACAAATTTCCTATGTAATCTCAAAGTGTTATTTCCGCTCCAGCATTTTCAATGCACTTTTCATTTAATTATTTCCAATAAAAATACCATACTTTTCGTGAGATTTGTCCAAGCCTCTTCTTCCAACCATGAATAACCTATGATGAAGCCGGCTTAAAAGTCTATAGATGATAATGAAAGGAGACGACATATTTGCCAAAAGCTCTACATTTAAATTTAAGAGTGGATCCGACTCAATATATTTCACAAATACGTGAGGTCCCAGGATATGATTACATTCATTTGGTCCGTCAACCCAAGTACATGACCGACCTTTCTTTGCTCAATGAAAAGGTCCATTATCTCAATGAAATTTTTTCCCCAAAAGGGTACGTTAAAAAAAATGACATCTCACTTTTACATGCACACCACGGCCAACTAGGTATTTTACTCCTCCCTTTTAAAGAGGAAACAAACCTACCTTTAGTCACCAGCATTCGAGGCAGAGATGCAACCTTAGCAAATCAGCCTGTCAGTTATCTAGAAAATATGAAAATGCTTTTTAAACAAGGGGAGCGTTTTTTCCCAGTTTGCCAATATTTAGCTGATAGGATTATTGCATGGGGCTGTCCTCCAGAAAAAATTAGAGTGTTATATGGAGGGGTTGACCTCAGTAAATACCATTACCGTGCACCAAGCCTTGATGGTTCACTAAACATTCTTTCTGTTGGAAGATTAGTAGAAAAAAAAGGTCACAATATTTTAATTAAAGCTTTTCAAAAGATAAGAGACAAATTTCCTAGTGCTACTCTGACTATTATCGGTGGCGGAGAACTACAGGATGAGCTTATATCACTTGCTAAACAATTAAATTTAGGAGATTCATTTCAATTATTAAATCATCTTCATAAAGACAAAGTTAGAGAGTATATGTCAAATGCTGATGTGTTTTGTGCTGCTAGCTTAGAAGCGGCTAATGGAGATGTAGAAGGTATTCCTAATACATTAAAGGAAGCTATGGCACTTGGTGTACCAGTACTCTCAACTTACCATGCAGGCATTCCAGAACTAATCACACATAATCAGGAAGGATTCTTAGTAGAGGAAAATAATGTGGATGAATTGGCTGCTGGCCTTGAATTTATGCTCACCAATAGACAGCTATGGGAAACCTATACAATAGCTGCACGTAAAAAAGTTGAAACCCTTTTTGACTCTAAACAACAGCTGCTGCTACAAGCAAAATATTATGATGAACTACTGATAGGAGGATAGTAATGGCAGATTATAAATCAATTAAAGTAACAAAAGGATTGAAAACATTAGAAATAGATAACCCTACAAACTATCCGCTAATTGGAATGGGTGCTCAAGGTGCAGTTTTTAAAATTTCTGAAAATAAGTGCGTAAAAATTTACACTGATCCCCTACAAGCGAAAATGGAAGCAGAAGCTCTTAAAGCAGGACAACATTTATCCTTTTTTCCTAAAGTCTTTAAAACAGGTTCAAACTTTATCGAGATGGAATACTTTAATGCTCCAACGTTGAAAGAATACCTTAGAAACTGTACGTATATTCCCGAATCAATCACAAAAAAACTTCTAGATGTTTTAAGAGAAATGAAAAAGACTAAATTTACAATGCTCGATGCACCTTTAAGACATATTTTCGTCCTTGAAAATGAAGAACTGAAATTGATTGATCACGTAAATGCGTTCAAACGAAATCACCCAATTCCACTAAAATTATTGAGAGATTTAAATATCATCTTGTTAAAAGAATCATTTTTATCCCAAGTGAAAAAGCTAGAGCCGGAAACTTTTGAAGTCTGGCAAAAATACTTTAACGAAAACAGTTTTGACTACAAGAACATTCCTGTATATTCAGGTGGATCAGGTAAAGGGGTTAAAGTTGAAAGTTCCGTAACCCAAACACTAATAGGTTCAGGACACCAAGGAGCTGTATACCGAGTTGCTGAAGATAAATGTGTAAAAATTTACGGAAACCCAGACCATGCAAAGCAAGAAAAAGAGGTTTTAATGTCTAGTCAAAAATTATCTTTCATTCCAAAAGTCTACGAGACTGGTTCCAACTATGTATTAATGGAATATCTAGTAGGACCGGATTTAAATACGTTCCTAAAAAAGCAATCCAGCCTTTCAAATGACATAGCTAGAAGACTACTAGACATTTTAACCTCCATGAAAAAGAATGGTTTTAAACAAATCGATGCCCCACTAAGGCATATCTTTGTAACTAATAGTGGATTTAAGTTAGTCGACCACGTGTATTCCTTCTCTAGAGTACAAGATAGACCACTTGAGTTATTTCAAAACCTTCATGAAAGAGGATTCTTAGATTCTTTTCTCGAACAGGTAAAGGCAATGGATCCAAAAACACATGAGGAATGGACAAAGACACCTATTCCCCTTACAAATGAAGATGTCGCTAACGAAAACTTAAAGAATTCGAAGAAAACTCGGAGCAGTAAAAAAGGGCATGATCGTAAAAAAGAGAACAACCGAAAGAAAGACCATAATCATAAAAAAGAGTCTAATCGTAAAAATGGACACGATCGTAAGAAGGATTCGAATCGTAAAAAAGACCATGAACGAAAAAAGGGATCGGATCGAAGAAAATGAAGATCTTAGTGACAGGTGCGGCTGGATTTATTGGGTTTCATCTCTCTAAACGGTTGTTAGCTGAAAGTCATCAGGTTATTGGTCTAGATAATCTTAATGAATATTACGATGTATGTTTAAAGGAAGAACGAATCAAAATTTTAGAGAAGCATCCCAATTTTACATTCTACAAAACAGATTTGGGAAACCTGGAATCATTAAAACAACTATTTGCAGATCATTCTATCAGAATTGTCTTTAACTTAGCAGCCCAAGCTGGAGTTCGTTATAGCCTTAAAAACCCTCATGCATATGTTCTATCCAATCTCCTGGGTTTCTTAAATGTATTAGAGGCTTGCAGAGACTACTCGGTAGAGCATTTAATTTATGCCTCATCAAGTTCCGTTTATGGCTCGAATACAAAAATTCCTTTCTCACCGAAAGACTCAGTTGACCATCCCGTTAGTATGTATGCTGCTACCAAAAAATCCAATGAATTAATGGCACATACCTATAGCCATTTATATAATATCCCTACAACAGGGCTCCGTTTCTTTACAGTATACGGACCTTGGGGTAGACCAGATATGGCATACTACTCATTTACAAAAAACATTTTCGAAGAAAAAACGATTAAGGTATTTAATCAAGGTGACATGAGTAGAGACTTTACTTTTATTGATGATATTGTTGAAGGTATGATTAGACTTATTGATCATCCCCCTAAATCCAATAACTATTGGGATAGAAACAACCCTGACCCAAGCTCCAGCTATGCCCCATACCAAATTTATAACATTGGTAACAATAATCCAGTAAATTTAATGAAATTTATTCAGATATTAGAGAAACTAATAGGAAAAAAAGCAAAGGTTGAATTTTCACCAATGGAACCAGGTGACGTAAAAGTAACATACGCTGATATTAGTAGCTTACAAAAAGATATTGGATTCTCTCCCTCTACCCCGCTGGAAATAGGTTTGGGACAGTTCATTGAGTGGTATAAGGAGTATCATCTCAAAGAATAAGTATGATTATATTTAAAGTAAAGGCTGTGTTAAGGAACAGTGTTGATTTATACACCCTGTTGATTGGA
>NZ_JBCNAC010000147.1:0-15676 GCF_050477885.1 Neobacillus rhizosphaerae | reverse complement strand
GAGCGGAAATCAACAGGCAAATTTAACAGAGCCAAAGTAAAAAACCGAGAAGTAAACCTCGGTTTTTTGGTTTTGTGGGGCTTTACGCTTATTTAATTATATTGAGTAATATGTTTTTTAATTGATAATTTAAATTTAAAAAGGCCTAAGATGAAAGAGAATATTGAGACAGTTAAAACGTAAAACCAGATTTGGTTTATCAACGGTGTATCCCAGACACCGATAAAATAAAGTAAAGCTGGAATTGTAAGAGTAACCCATGATTGAACAAACGCAACCATCCCAATATAATGGTCAATTTTCTTATTTAGGGCATTTGATAAAAAGAATAAAAACCATAAAAATGCCCACATTCCCCAAGTTAGCGTGTTAACCACATTATTAAAATGAATAAAAGATATAAAGGTATAAACAACCCCGATTATTGCAACCCATAAACTAAACCAACCCAGACCACTGCCATCCAGCCCCCTCAATACCGTGACACCAACGTATAAATAGGTTAAACCAAATAAAAAAATGGAGGCGACATTATAAAGATCCCAATTATTTTGACCAGCTCCCACCATTAAATAAGTGGGAATTATTATTTGAATCGTTCCTACGAATATATTAAATATACCAACACTTTTTGCTTCTGCCTTACCTAATAGCATAAGACTGTTTAAAAATAATACAGCACCTGATAAAAATAACCCAACAAAACTCATCCTACTTGTTGTGAAAAGCCTGTTTCCACAACACTCCCCTCCTTCAAAAGGAGAAAAAGCAATTTCTACCTATCAATTAGTATAGAAATTGCTTTTTCATCATTATTTATAAAACTATACTTACAATCACTGAAGTTAAAATACTAACTAATGTTGCTCCAAATAATAGTTTTAATCCAAATCGAGCTACCGTATTGCCTTGTTTTTCATGTAAGCTCTTGACAGCTCCAGAAATAATACCAATAGATGAGAAGTTTGCAAAGGAAACAAGGAAAACAGATATTATTCCTAAAGTCCTTGGTGTAAAGCTATCTTGTATTTTTGCTAAATCCATCATGGCAACAAACTCATTTGTTACCAGCTTTGTCGCCATAATTCCTCCCGCACGAACAGCTTCTGAAAATGGAACACCCATAATGAAGGCAAACGGAGCAAATATATAACCTAAAATTTCCTGAAATGAAATTCCTAAAATCAATTCAAAAATATTATTAATCCCTGCCATTAAAGCAACAAACCCAATCAACATGGCACCAACAATGATGGCAACTTTAAAACCATCAATAATATATTCCCCAATCATTTCAAAGAAGCTTTGTTTTTCTTCCTGAATAATAAGAATGTCTTCGCTTTCTGTCACCGTATATGGATTAATGATGGATGAAATAATAAATCCTCCAAATAAGTTAATCACAAGTGCTGTTACAACGTATCTTGGTTCTATCATCGTCATATATGCACCGACAATTGACATTGATACAGTAGACATGGCTGAAGCACATAAAGTATATAAACGGTGTGGTTGTAGTTGTCCGAGTTGCTTTTTAACAGTAATAAACACTTCAGACTGGCCGACAATTGCAGAAGCAACTGCGTTGTAAGACTCTAATTTACCCATGCCATTTATTTTGCTTAACAATAATCCAATTGCTTTCATAATGATAGGGAGTATTTTAAAATGCTGTAAAATTCCGATTAGTACTGAAATAAAAACAATTGGTAGTAATACTTCAAGGAAGAAAGACATTTCTCCTTTATTCGCAAGTCCGCCAAACACAAATGAAATTCCGCTTGCTGCATATTCTAATAATTTACTAAAAACATCAGCAAACCCTTTAACTAATACCAGACCGAACTTTGTATTTAATAATAACCAAGCCAGAAGGATTTGAATAATAATCATCATAATAACAGGTTTAATTTTAATATTCTTTCGGTTATTACTAGCTACATAAGCTAGTCCAAAAACAATAAGTAATCCGATAATAGCAATAATGTATTTCATAGTTTCCTCCACAATGTTGTAATTAATCTTGATGAAAATGTTGCGCTTACATTTTTAAGAACAGAACTAATATAACATATGTATTGAACAAATGTTAAGTGATATTTGAAAAAATGTAAAAACATTTTTTAAGGATTTCGATTTTCTTCACGAAATTATCAATATTTAAGGAAAAACATTCACATGGTTTGAAAATTACTGAAATTTTGTAAATTAACATATGAAATATTGCGAAACTTTAAAAATCTAAGGACTATCCTAGAAAAACAAAAAAACATCCATCAGCTTGTCACTGATGGATTATACAGAGCATGCTGTCCCCTCCACAAAGACAAATGTACACGAATGGTGCCTGACACCTTAAAGTGACCTAGACTACTTCTAGTCTTTCGGGGCAGGTATAGACGTTTAGGGTTTCATTGCGAATGAAGCCGATGGTGGTGATGCCTAGTTGTTCGGCAAGCTGTAAGGCCAATTCAGTTGGTGCTGATTTTGATAGGACCATTTCACATCCGATTTTTGCTGCCTTTACGAGGATTTCTGATGAAATCCTGCCGCTAAACACAAGTAATTTATTTTGAAGAGAAATATTATTTTTTAGACAATAACCATATATTTTGTCCAGAGCATTATGACGGCCAATATCCATCCGGCTTATTAACATTTGATCGACTGTACATAGAGAGGCGTTATGAACGCCTCCGGTGCTTTTAAAAATAATCGAAGATTGCTGTAGCTCATTCATAAGCTTAAAGCATTCATCAGAAGATATTTTCGTTCGGACTGTATTCTTCTTCCTAATATGCATTGCATCATTAACAAAAACAAAACCTGGTCTACTCATTCCACAGCATGAGGTGATATAGCGTTTATTATGAAACCTTTGATAGTAAGGATTAGTATTATTGGTCTGCACGTGAACAAAACCATTGTGCTCATCCATCCAAACCTCTATAATTTCCTCATACTTCCGAATGATTCCTTCTGAAGCTAAGAATCCAACCACTAAATCTTCAATATACTCTGGGGAACATATAAGCGTGACAAATTCCTCACCATTTATTTTGATAGTTACTGGATATTCTGTTACCACGCTATCTTCTATCTGTTCGGTATATCCTTTTCCAAGCCGAAGAATCTCCCGTTTAACCTCAATTGGTTTCAAAGTATTTCACCCGCTGTAGTAAAATATTTGCTTAATAGTCACTATTTAATCTCTTAAAAAGACCAATGAGACCTAAATCTTCGACTTACTCTATAGGGTCATCGAAAGTATGCCACTTCCTATCTTCCTGGCAGCTTTTACAAACATGAAGGATGACCGATTCGATTGCTCCCACCACATTTTGTTCCGTGTCTTCCTGCAACCCACATATTTCGCAAACTTTCATTTTGACTCCTCCTGGTTGGTGATTTCGAACCCTGATTCGATCATTGCTTGTTCAAAATCCTGAACCGAGGCCATCTTTTCATCAAAGCTAAAACTAGCTTGGCTTTTTGATAGGTTAACCTCTGCTTTGGTAATCCCCCATACATGCTCGATGGCTTTAAGAATCTTATTTGCATCCTGCTGGTTTGCCATGTTTTTAACGGTTACAACCCGCGTTTCCAATCTGTTCAGCCTCCCGTTATGAGTTTTCTCGTCTGTTACGTAAGAATACCTCACCTAGTCCATCCATAAAATTCATCATACTTGTCATGGCTGCGCGCATTTCCCTACTCCACAGTCTTTTCCTTAACTGCCAAAGACTACTTTGCTTCTTCCCCTCTTGTCCGGATTCAGCCATACGTTTAAATCCATGAGACAGTCCCTCCAATACGTCAGAAACTTCACCAGGCTGAAGTTCACCTAAAAACGAGAAGGCATTCATTGCATTTTTGATAACGTTTCTTATTGCAGGTTGATTTACTTGTTGAATTGCAATCGCACCAATCTCAGTTCGCTGGTCAATCATTGATTCAACCACATCTAATACTTTTGTTTCCTGAAGACCCTTCATAATGCGAATGGTTTTTAAAATTACATCCTTATTTGCAACAATCTCGCTCATAATCTCAGTCATTGCCTGTTCCTGCTCTATCTCCGGTCTTGGTACTTCCCTAATTTGCGTAATTGCCTTCGCCATATTCGTCGCCCCTTAATTCAATCATTTCTGGAATCGGAGTGAAATCGGAACGATTCCATTTGTCCTCTACTTTCACACTGATCTGCGGAAGTCTATTCCCAAATCGATGATTATGTTTTGGCAGCGGTGGTTCTCCTTTCACTTCAAGAACTTCCATCTTAACGCCCGTTTCTTTGTAAGCAGGTGTATGAGTCACAATGTCATGGTAGCTACTTGTCAGTCGGTTTACCGCTTCGTAATCTTCCCTCGTGTTCATCGTCAGGTATAGTTCGTTTCCTTTCACTCGATCAGTAACCATTACACGTACTTTTACTTGGCCATATGGAGAAGTCAGCCTAACTAACGTACCATCCTCGAGATTACGCTCTTTTGCGAGGTCAAGCGAGACCTCTAGCCATGGATGCGGAACCTTATGGGTTAAGCCCTCTGATTGATAGGTCATATTTCCTTCGTGGAAATGCTCTAGCAAGCGACCGTTATTTAAATGTAAATCGTACTCCTCCCCTGAGATGAAAGGCGGCGTCCAATCAACTGGTACCAACCTTGCTTTTCCTTCTGGTAAAGCAAAGCGATTTTCGTATAAAAGTGGAGTACTTGAGCCATCTTTTAAAACCGGCCATACTTGACTATTCCACCCATCTAACCTCTCATAGCTAACACCAGCAAACAATTTAGCAAGACTTGCCGCCTCATCCATGATTTCGCTTGGATGCTGATAGTTCCAATTTGCTCCGAGTCTGTTAGCTACCTCTTGGAAGATTTCCCAGTCAGGTTTTGATTCTCCAAGTGGCTCAAATACTTTATGGAAACGTTGAATTCTTCGTTCTGTATTTGTAAATGTCCCATCTTTCTCTAGACTTGGAGCGGCCGGTAAAATGACATCAGCAAACTGTGCAGTCTTACTGAAAAAGATATCTTGAACCACAAAAAACTCTAAACGTTCAAATGCAGAATTCACATGATTTGAGTTTGCATCCACGAGCGACATGTCTTCTCCAAATAAGTAGAGTGCTTTTAGTTTTCCTTTATCCATGCCTTCTACCATGTGATGGTTATCCATTCCTGGTTCTTCTGGAAGCTTGACTCCCCAGGCTTTTTCATATTTTTCACGAACCTCAGGATCTTGCACTGGTTCATAACCTGGCATCCATGTCGGCATGGTACCAAAATCACAAGCTCCTTGTACATTATTATGACCGCGAAGTGGGTAAGCACCTGTTCCAGGGCGCCCATAGTTCCCAGTAATCAAGAGCAAATTGGAAATGGCAGTGCTTGTGTCTGTTGCTCCTTTATGCTGGGTAACGCCCATAGCCCATAAAATACAGGCGGACTTCGAACTATGGATCATTTCTGCTATTTGAATTAAGGTATCTTGGCTTAATCCTGTCATTTCCTCTGCGTATGCTAGAGTGAATTTTTCAAGACTTTCAATATATTTTTCTAGGCCACCAACTCGGTGGTTCAAAAATTCTGTATCCTCCCATTTTTGTTCTAAAATGTACTTCGTTACAGCCGAAATCCAAATTAGATCCGTACTAGGCTTGGGATGAACATGAAGATTAGCCCGCTGCGCCAACTCATTTTCCCTTAAGTCTGCAACGATTAACTTTTGACCATGTAATTTATGTGCACGTTTAATTCGTGTGGCTAAAACAGGATGTGACTCTGCAGGATTTGCACCAACGATAATAATCAGTTCAGATTTGATAATGTCTTCCATCGTTCCGGAGTCACCTCCGTACCCTACGGTTCTTAATAAACCCGCAGTTGCTGGAGATTGACAATACCTCGAACAGTTATCAACATTATTTGTTTCCATCACTGCACGGGCAAATTTTTGAAATAAATAATTTTCCTCATTAGAGCATTTAGAAGAAGCGATATAGCCGATTGAATCGGGACCATATTCTCGTTTGATATGCCCAAGTTTGTGAGCTACCAGATCAAGTGCCTCCTCCCAAGTTGACTCCACAAACTCATTCCCTTTGCGAATTAATGGTTTCGTTAATCGCTCATCACTATTAACAAAATCCCAACCCCATTTTCCTTTCACACAGGTTGAAATACCATTTACCGGGGCTTCGGTATGTGTTTGAATCTTTAAGATTTCACGACCCTTTGTCCATACCTCAAAACTGCATCCCACTCCACAAAATGTACAGACGGTTTTCGTTCGTTTAATCCGTGCTTTCCTCATTGACGCTTCTACCTCAGAGATGGCGAAAATCTCTCTGTACCCTGGCTCCACCTCTTTTGTCAAATCAATCATCGGTCCTAAGATTTTAGGAGGAATCCCTGTTAAGAAGCCAGCATTTCCCAGCATTGATTTTTCCATCAATGCGTTGCACGGACATGCACTCACACAATGACCGCAAGAAACACAGGAGGATTGATCAATCGGAACATCGTTATCCCAAATTACACGTGGTTTCTCTCGATTCCAATCAATCGTTAATGTCTCATTTACCTGGAGGTCCTGACATGCTTCCACACATCTACCACACAAAATACATTGATCTGGCTCATATCTATAAAATGGATTAGAATTATCCGGAGGATACGGCTTTGCCTCAAACGGATACTTTTGATGTTCCACCTCCATTAGCTCAACCGTATTATGAATCGTACAATTTCCGTTATTGTTATCACAAACCGTACAATAGAGTTCATGATTTTTTAAAATACGGTTAATTCCCTCATTTTGAGCCTCTCTTGCCATAGAGGATTGGCTATCTACCTCCATTCCCGCTTCCGCTTTTGTAGCACAAGATCGAACGAGATTACCTCCTACATTTACATAGCAAGTATCACATGTTTGAATGGTTCCTAAATTAGGGTGATAGCAGATTGAGGGTATAAATTCGTCGTTTTCCCTTGCCACCTCTAAAATAGTTTGTCCGGGTCTCGCTTTGTACTCTTTCCCATTAATCTCTACCGAAAAAGTTGACTCTTCCATGTTAGTACCTCCTTTTTTTCGGTCATTTTATCTATAAATATTAGGATTTCAATACAGCATCTTTTTTTATGTAATCTTTATACGATAACCAATAGGCAAGTGAAACAAAGATACTTCCGCCAACTGCATTTCCTATAATAACAGGTATAAAATTCCTAAAAAAATCGGCCCATGTAAAATGGTCTGCGAAGATTGCTGCAGGTATTAGAAACATGTTTGCTACAACATGTTGAAACCCAATCGCCACAAAGCCCATAATTGGAAACCAAATGGACAAAATCTTACCGCTCATTTCTTGGGATCCATAGGATAGCCAGCATGCAAGACCCACTAACCAATTGCAGCCTATGGCAGAGAAAAAACAAGCCCAAAACCCTTCATCTAACTTGGCTTGTGCAATGGCAACGGTTTTCTCAAGAAATGGACCTTCACTTGTTAGCCCTACTACATGACCGAAAATATAAGCTACAAAAATAGCACCAATAAAATTACTAACTGTAATCCAAAACCAATTGTACATAAGCCTTCCTAATGATACCTTTTTCGCGAAAAACCCCATGGCAACCGCCATCATATTTCCTGTTAACAGTTCTCCACCTGCTAAAAGAATTAAAATGAGACCAAGCGGGAACACAGCTGCTCCTAAAAACGATCCAAAGCTTCCCCAATCCTTAGGGAGATTTGCTGTTACACGAATATCTAGGAGAAAACCAATTGAGATAAAAGCACCACCTAGAATTCCTAATATGAACACCTTATTGACCGGAAGCTTTGCTTTTTTTGTTCCTGCATCAATTGCAATTTCAGCTATTTCATACGGTTTAAGAAATGCCATTTCTCATTTCCTCCTTAATGGGTTCAAGAATTAATATTTACTTTTATGGGAATTTTATTAAAAACTAATTTTAAAAGACTAAAATTGAAGGGTGGTTTCATTTTGGAACAAGAGAATCTATTTCAATATGTCCAGTCCATGATTATCTCATCAACACATCGACCAAAATACATGTCTATTTCCAGCGTAAAAGTGGCTGATTTACTTGGTATACCTTGTACCGAGGTTGAGAATGGTTTAAAGAGTTTAGTTGCTGAAGGCCGCTTAAAAACAACCAAACTTGAACAACCACCACATACTGAGGTTTATATGCTTCACTAAAAATAACTGCACGACAATTTATTAAAAAAAAAGCTCAAAAATTCTTTATTTATAAATGGAGAATTTTTGAGCTTTTTATTTTCAGTTCCTCATTTACATATTCTCTTTAAAGCGTTAAAATTTTTATTATTTAAATTTTTCAAAATATGGTATAGTCAAATAAACGAAAAATGGAGTGAGGTAAATGAAATTGCAAGTACACCGTACCTATAATTTTAATGCAGGTCCTTCCGCTTTACCTTTTTCAGTCTTAGAGAAAGCACAGGCAGAACTGATTGATTTTCGAGGTACAGGAATGTCTGTCATGGAGCTTAGTCATCGAAGCCGTACCTATGAAGAGGTACATAATCAGGCAATTAACAACATGAAAGAATTGTTATCAATCCCAGATACCTATGAAATTCTCTTCCTCCAAGGTGGAGCAAGCCTTCAATTTTCAATGATTCCTATGAATTTTTTAAAGTCGGGAAAAAAAGCTAGTTATGTAATGACAGGTTCTTGGTCTGAAAAAGCCTTTTCAGAGGCTAAATTATTTGGAGATGTCTATCATGCAGCTTCCACTAAGGAAGGTAATTATCGCAGTATTCCAAAGATAGACCAATTACAGTACAATGCTGAAGATACCTATTTACATCTTACTTCCAACAATACCATTTACGGAACTCAATGGACGGACTTTCCTGACAGTGGGGATGTACCACTAATCGCAGACATGTCGAGTGATATTCTTTCAAGGCCGATTGATGTAAACAAGTTCGCCCTTATCTACGCAGGAGCACAGAAAAATCTAGGTCCATCAGGAGTAACCGTAGTCATTATTCGGAAAGACCTTTTAGAACAAGCCAATACCTCTGTTCCAACGATGTTAAAATATAGCACGTACGCTAAGAACAATTCACTGTATAATACACCACCTACCTTTGGCATCTACATGCTTGGAGAAGTGCTTAACTGGGTCCGTGAGTTAGGTGGATTAACTGCTATTTCTGAACGAAATGAACAAAAAGCTAAACTAATTTATGAAGCCATCGACTCTAGTAATGATTTCTATATTGGTCATGCTGATAAGGACAGCCGTTCACTAATGAATCTTACCTTTAATCTAAAAACAGAAGAATTAGAAAAGAAGTTTTTAGAACAGGCTAAAAAAGAAGGCTTTGTAGGAATAAATGGTCATCGCTCTATTGGTGGATGCCGGGTATCTTCTTATAATGCTGTTCCAATTGAAGCATGTAAGGCATTCAGTGAGTTTATGATCGATTTCCAAACAAAAAATAGCTAGTAAAAATCACCCTCTCTAACTTTTAGAGAAGGTGATTTTTTTGATCCCGTTCTACTATTTTCGTATTCTATTTCCCTAGGCTTTTCTCTTGTTACGAAACTGTAATACTAATCTATTGTTCCTTTTCATAGAAATAGAAACTAATAAGAGAATCATGTGAAATCAACTAGGAGGGAAATGAACGATGAAAAAACTAATCTTAGCACTAACTGTAGTAGCTTCACTCTTATTTGCTTCTCCCGCTTTTGCTCACACTGTAAAAAGCGGAGATACTATGACGCAAATAGCCAGGGACCACCATCTTAGCTTACAAGAACTCTCACGGCTTAATCCACAAATTAAAAATATCGATTTAATATATGTTGGACAAACTGTTAATACTAGTAAACCAGAGGATTCAACTGAATCGCCTGAAGGGGTAGCGACTCTTTCAGAAAAGGAGCCAGCACAACCCAAAATCATAGTGGGTTACTCTGAGAACGAAATAGAGTTGTTAGCTAGATTAGTAAGAGCAGAAGCAGAAAGTGAGCCTTATCAAGGAAAAGTTGCCGTGGCCTGTGTGGTTCTAAACAGAGTGGACAGCTCCTCCTTTCCTAACACGATAAAAGAAGTCATTTATCAAAAAGGACAATTTCAACCTGTTCGAAATGGAGAAATTAATAAACCAGCTGATGAGGATTCAATTAAGGCTGTAAATGAAGCATTAAAAGAGAAGAGAAATATGGCTGCCAAATCCCTATTCTTTTATAATCCCGCTATAGCTACTAGTCGCTGGCTTGATTCTAGAGCGACCACACTGGTGATTGGTCACCATGTATTCAAAAAATAAATGAAGCTGAAAATTCGCTGAAAAGAGTGATAACCATGGAAGCTATTACCTTTAAAGCATTTGCAATTACAAACGAGATTGATTTAAACCAGATCGCTATGCATTGTGGGATTCCTAAAAAATTCACATGGGAACAACCTTTATTTCTTAGAGGAGAAATCCTAGAATCCATCCTTGATAAAAAGAAAAATGAAACTCAAATGGTGCTTGTTTTTTCCTTTGGAAGTATTGTATTCATTAATCATACTCATGCAGAAGAAATCACAAAAGTTTTAAACTTCCTTTATACTTTCGAATCTGACATAGATTTAAAAAATATAGAAAAATATACGGATGATTACAGTCTCCACATTAATGAATCCCAACCTGTCGAATTGACTGACGAATATGTGGTTGTTCCTCTATACGAGAGTTTTTATCCTGAGTTGATATCAACCGTGCTTGCCAAATCAGTAGCTCTTGAGAAAACGGAGGAACAGCTTGGGAAAATCCACGATAAACTCGAGACCATGATTGACCGACTGGAAAAAGGCAGACTCCGAATCGGCAACAAGGAATTAGCAAGGACAACTGCGAAAATTGTACGTCACGAGTATAATACCCTTGCCTATATTATGATTTTGGATAAACCAGATATGACATGGTCTAACAGCACAGCAAACGAATTTTACGATCGAATGACGGAATTTTTTGAATTAAACGACCGTTATAAAATTTTGAAAAGCAAAACGGATATTTTATATAACATCATGGATGGTTTCTCTACCATTAGTCATTCAATCCGAGGACTTTTCGTTGAATGGATTATTGTTATTCTTATAGTGGTCGAGATTTTCCTGACCATTTTAGAAAATATATAGTTTGACACTGTATACTTGCCAAATAAGACCGTGGGAAAGAAGTTCTCTCTTAAACAACATCAATTCCTACGGCCTTATTTTTTGTAGATGAGCTATTTTATAAAGTACATTTTCAAGAGTTTTAGGTAACGTAAAAAACGATCGCACATATTATATAGGGAAAACTTCTAGAAAGAGGTGTTACGATTGTCTTATACGATTACAACTGGCTCACATCCTGGACAACCTGGTGCGTGTTTGGCGAAATACAACCATTCTACTCTTCAACATTCTAACCATAATCCTTCTCATAATCCCTTTACTTCTCACAATCACTTAGTGCCAACTATTCATCAACCTGGGACAAGTTATGGTTATTATGGTAACCCATCGTGGAGACCACCTGGGGCTTCCTATCCTTTTTATTATTAATGATAAATGGGCTATTTGATATCAGTTATTTATTATCAAGTAGCTCGAAGTTCTTTTTCTTCAGCAGGTTAACCCACATGAACATCTTGCATTTCCAAATAAATGTGAATAAGCGAAAGGAAATTCCTGATTTACCCTTTGCACTTCTCTCGCAAACTCCTCTTCCGTGTTCGGTACTGATGATAAGGCATCTGCTTTTTTCTGTGTGTTGATATGAGCACCGGGAGGAACAAAGCTGCCTTCCTTTAGCTTTACTCCACCTGTGATAACTGCTCCAGTCGAGATATAGCATCGCTCTCCCACTTGTGCGTTATAAACTATCGCCTTAAACCCAATAAAAACATGGTCATCAATCTGACATGGGCCATGAATCAATGATCCATGGGCGCACGATACACTGTTGCCAATGTAAATCGAATATTGGTTATTATTAACCTTCACGTATTGTTTTTTCAACCCATGAAGAATCACACCATCTTGTAAATTACTATTTTTTCCTATATAAAAAGGAGTCCCTTCATCCGCACGAATACTGACAAATGGACCGATATACGTATGTGCGTGAATGGATACATCTCCCACAATATAGGTAAATGGACTCAAAAATGCATTTTTATTTATTTTAGGAAAAATTGGATTGGGATTTACAGTAGTGGGAGGATTGAAACTGACCAAGTAACTATACATATTAAATGGGCCAATCGGAATCGTCGGGTGATTCCACAATAGATTTACCCCCTTTAGATGACAGTTTGTTAAATTATTCATACTACAGCTAAAAGGTTTTTATGATTATGTTCTATGTGAATGTAATTCTGCAAAAGAGCAGAGCATTTAAAACTTCTAAGGAAAGAAAAAAAAAGCACCATCTATTTTCTGATGATGCCTAATACAAATTCATTTATGACTTTTTAATTTTATAATTTTTATGATTTACAACCGTAATAAGGGGTTCTCCTTTATCTTTTGAAAAACCGTATTTAACCATTACGGAATTTTCCCTTATTGCGGAAACCTCTCCTTCAAGATCTTTCCCATCACGTTTGAAGGAAATTACATCGCCAATTTTTGCAGTAGCCATTCCATCACCTCAGATTTATAATATCCAAAAGCTTGTTAGGGTAAACTCTTAAAAATAAAACGCTTGCATTTTCTAAAATCCGTCTTATAATACTTGTATACAAGTATACCCTTGTTTCAAAGTGAAAAATAAAACGCTTGCATTTTTGAAAAACTGTTTTATAATACTTGTATACAAGTATACTTGATTTAATAGAAGGTGACAAAATGTTGCAAGGACAGGAATCACTCTATCCACAAAAATGGCTTTCAAAAGCTTCCACAGGTGATCGCATAACTTCAGAACTTAGAATGCGTATTATTTCCGGATTGATTGAAAGCGGTACCATATTATCAGAAAATAAATTAGCCGCAGATTTTAATGTGAGCCGCTCACCCATTCGTGAAGCGTTAAAAGTACTGGCTTCCGAAAATATGATTCGATTAGAAAGAATGGGTGCTGTTGTTATTGGTTTAACAGAGAAGGAAATAGAAGAAATATACGATGTTCGACTATTGATAGAAACGTTTGTATTTGAACGTCTAGTCAAACAAGAGACAACTGAGTTAGTTCAAGAATTAAGTAAAATCCTTGAAATGATGAAGATTGCCATAAAATATAAAGATGCTGACGAGTTTTCCTATCAGGATGTCTTATTCCATGAAACGATCATTCGGGCAATTAATCATTCTTATATCATGATGATCTGGAATAATGCAAAACCTGTTATGGAAGCCTTCATTCTTTTATCAATGCGCGTGCGTTTAAAGGAAAAATACGAAGACTTCCCACGAATTGTTGAAAATCATCAGCTTTATATTGAAGCCATCAAAACTAAGAATAGAGACCTCATGATTCAATCTTTACACCAAAACTTTGATGATGTTCAAGGTAAAGTAGAAGACCTTTGGATGTCGCAACAAATGCTTTCTAAAGGAGTAGTGCGAGAAAATGACTAACTATATGTTAGGTATTGACATTGGTACGACTAGTACTAAAGCAGTGTTATTTAGTGAACAAGGTGAAGTAATTCAGCAAGAGAATATTGGATACCCTCTTTATACACCTGATATTTCAACTGCTGAACAAGACCCAGAAGAAATTTTTACTGCTGTGACATCTGCGATTACTAAAATTATGAAACAACATTCTCACAAAAAATTATCGTTTGTTTCTTTTAGTAGTGCGATGCATAGTCTCATTGCCATTGATAAAAATGATGAACCACTTACACCATGCATTACCTGGGCAGATAATCGAAGTGAAGCCTGGGCGCATAAAATAAAGGATGAATTGAATGGGCATGAAGTATACAAACGAACCGGAACACCGATTCATCCTATGTCTCCATTAAGTAAAATTACATGGATAGTAAATGACCGTCCTGAAATCGCTACCAAAGCTAAAAAGTATATTGGAATTAAAGAATACATTTTTAAAAAGTTCTTTAATCAATATGTGGTCGACTATTCTCTCGCTTCAGCCATGGGTATGATGAATCTCAAAAAACTAGATTGGGACGGGGAAGCTCTAGTGATTGCTGGTATTACACGGGACCAGTTATCTAGGCTCGTGCCAACAACTGAGATCTTTACAAATTGTAATCCTGAATTAGCTAAACAAATGGGAATTGACCCACAGACTCCTTTTGTAATAGGTGCAAGTGATGGGGTACTTTCTAATCTCGGGGTTAATGCGATCGGAAAAGGCGAAATTGCTGTAACAATTGGGACAAGCGGTGCCATTCGAACCATTATTGATCAACCGCAGACGGATGAAAAAGGCCGTATTTTTTGCTACGCATTAACGGACAAGCATTGGGTCATAGGCGGGCCTGTTAATAATGGAGGAATGGTTCTACGTTGGATTAGAGATGAATTTGCCGCATCTGAAGTTGAAACAGCGAAAAGACTTGGGATTGATCCATATGATGTTTTAACCAAAATTGCTGAACGCGTAAGACCTGGATCAGATGGATTACTCTTCCACCCTTTCCTTGCGGGTGAACGAGCACCATTATGGAATCCTGATGTACGCGGTTCATTTTTCGGGCTAACCTTGTCACATAAGAAAGAACATATGATTCGCGCAGCCCTCGAAGGCGTCATTTTCAATTTATATACTGTATTCTTAGCACTGATTGAATGTATGGAAGGTCCTGTTACACGAATCCAAGCAACTGGTGGCTTTGCCAGATCAGATGTGTGGAGACAAATGATGTCTGATATCTTTGATTTGGAAGTTGTCGTACCAGAAAGTTATGAAAGTTCCTGTTTGGGTGCTTGTATTTTAGGGCTTTATGCAACAGGAAAAATTAATTCATTTGAAGTAGTTTCTGAAATGATTGGCAGTACCCATAAACATGCACCTAAAGAAGAGGCTGCGAAAGAATATCGCCAACTGGTGCCTATCTTTATTAACTTGTCTAGAGCATTAGAAGAGGACTATACGCGGATTGCCAATTATCAAAGAAGCCTAATAAAGTAGTTCACGCCTAGGTGGGGATTTAACTCTCTCCCCCACCGGTGGTGAAACACATTTCACTTATTTGACAGCGCTTACCAGCAAATATTCTGGTGAGGATAACTTAAAAACTTCTTACTTTTGGGTTCTACCACCGCTAAAGCGGAATTAATAAAAATAAAAGCATTATAGGGGGAATTACAATGCCATTGGTTATTGTAGCAATAGGGATTTTAGCTTTACTCGTATTAATCATGGGTTTAAAATTAAACACCTTCGTTTCACTGATCGTTGTCTCATTCGGTGTGGCCATAGCACTTGGAATGAAATTAGATGAAATCATCGCAACAATTGAAGCAGGATTAGGTGGAACACTCGGACATATAGCATTAATCTTCGGACTTGGTGCTATGCTGGGTAAATTAATTGCAGATTCAGGAGGCGCGCAGCGAATTGCGATGACTCTCGTAAATAAATTTGGAGAAAAGAATATTCAGTGGGCTGTAGTAGCAGCATCATTCATTATCGGTATTGCTTT
>NZ_JBCNAC010000146.1:0-678 GCF_050477885.1 Neobacillus rhizosphaerae | reverse complement strand
AGGACTTAACCAAGTTTTAAGCGAACTCGTAATTTACAAACACTTCTTCTACATTATCTAGTTTTGAGAGAATGATCTCTCTAACAAAATAGGTCTGGTAGCTATGGCGAGAAGGTCACACCCGTTCCCATACCGAACACGGAAGTTAAGCTTCTCAGCGCCGATGGTAGTTGGGACGAAAGTCCCTGTGAGAGTAGGACGTTGCCAGGCCAGCCCCAATAGGGGCTATTATTTTTGTCAAAATTTCATCTGGCCCCTTGGTCAAGCGGTTAAGACACCGCCCTTTCACGGCGGTAACACGGGTTCGAATCCCGTAGGGGTCACCATTTTGGAGGATTAGCTCAGCTGGGAGAGCATCTGCCTTACAAGCAGAGGGTCGGCGGTTCGATCCCGTCATCCTCCACCATTTATATATTACTAACTTTAAACCTATGCCGGGGTAGCTCAATTGGTAGAGCAACTGACTTGTAATCAGTAGGTTGGGGGTTCAAGTCCTCTCGCCGGCACCTTTTTCGAGCCATTAGCTCAGTTGGTAGAGCACGTTCGAATAAGCTTCATTGAAACAGCATCAGGGCACACGCCGAGCTACTACTTGAATAAGCTTACTGAGGCGTGGGCATCCGTCTTAAATAAAAGATTAGTGAATCATCTCAATTCGAGAGCCATTAGCTCAGTTGG
>NZ_JBCNAC010000145.1:0-23212 GCF_050477885.1 Neobacillus rhizosphaerae | reverse complement strand
TTTCTAATGCCCGTGGAACGTAAAAAAGTATCCGAACGGTAAATAGGGGAAATTTCTAATGCCCGTGGAAAGGTTGCATGGCTACTAAGAATAAGGACTCTTGTACTCTTAAGTACAGCTCTCTGTCTGCAAAAGCGAAGATTCTTATTGATTGGGTCAGACCAAGGCGTTTACGCTTTTCTTACTACCACAAATTGTATATTTGTGGTATTTTTCATATAGATAGTTAGGAAAAAATGTTGGGAGTTGATTTTTTGAAGCGTCTATTGGATTGTACAGCAGCTGATTTTGAAAAAATGACGGGAAAAGAACTGAAACAAAGTATCCTCGCATCAGAGGGAAGAACCATTGTGGCGGAAGTCATCGGAAGCATTACCCCTTATTACCCAGCCGTGACCAATGCAGAAATGGCGGCAGCCTTTGGTGCAGACCTCATCCTATTAAACTTCTTTGATGTGTTTAACCCTACAATGGAGGGATTACCTGAAATGGTGCCTGACACCATTGTGCGCACCCTGAAAAAGCTTGTCGGACGTCCCATTGGCCTTAATTTAGAGCCAGTAGATCTTACGGCGGAGCAGGTTGAAGCTTTAATTGAATTACCTGAAGGAAGATTGGCTACTGAAAAATCATTGCAAAAGGCAAAAGAGTTAGGCTTTGATTTTGTTTGCCTGACAGGGAATCCTAAAACAGGCGTATCGAATGCAGAAATTACAAAAGCCATTCAAGTTGCTCGCAAAGTCTTTGGTGAAGACGGCTTGATTATTGCCGGCAAAATGCATAGTGCGGGCGTCGCTGGTGAGGTAGGAGGCAGCCTCATGTCGACCGAAACCTTGCATTCCTTTATCGAAGCTGGAGCAGACATCATCCTGATTCCATCACCAGGGACAGTGCCTGGCTTTACGATTGAAAGAACAGCCAGACTGGTCGATAGTGTTCATGAAAAGGGAGCACTTGCGATATTGACCACTGGAACAAGCCAAGAAGGTTCAGATGAAGCAACAGTTAAACAAATCGCCTTAAATAGTAAAATGGCAGGTGCAGACCTATACCATATCGGTGATGCAGGAGCAGCAGGAATCGCCATTCCAGAAAACATCACCGCCTACTCCATAGTCGTCAGAGGGAAACGTCATACATACGTAAGAATGGCCTCCTCAATCCTAAGATAGGGGACAGTCCCTCGGCGCTTTAACGCAACGGGGGACTGTCCCCAGAATAGTATTGTCTAATGGGAAATAATATGGTAAATTTAATATACTGTGAACTGTACGTCTAACAGGAGGTGGCTTACATGCATGCATTGGTCGTAACATTATTAGTTATCGTAAGTATTGGTCTTATTGCGGTTGTTTTACTTCAATCTGGTAAGAGCGCTGGATTATCTGGTGCCATTTCTGGTGGTGCTGAATCCCTATTCGGCAAACAAAAAGCACGTGGAATTGATTTGATTCTACATCGTATCACGATTGTATTATCAGTATTATTCTTCCTACTTGCGCTTGCAGTTACTTACTTTAAAATCTAATTTAAACATTCAAAACCTGGCCATTAAGTCAGGTTTTTTTGTTTGGTTCTCACTATAAGTCGTTTTGGTGGAATGTTCACCACTTCATTGCTTAAACTAAACTAAGTGAATTGAAATAAAAGGAGTTTTTAAAATGAAAGTTGCTTCACCGAAACCATTTACCTTTGAAGGAGGAAAACGAGCAGTCTTGCTGCTCCACGGTTTCACTGGAAACTCGGCTGACGTCCGGATGCTGGGACGTTTTTTAGAGAAGAAAGGATACACCTGCCATGCCCCGCACTATAAAGGTCATGGAGTTCCACCCGAAGAGTTGGTCCATACTGGACCAGAAGATTGGTGGCAGGATGTCATGGATGGATATAAATTCTTAAAAAATAAAGGGCATGAGGAAATTGCAGTAGCCGGACTGTCACTTGGCGGCGTATTTTCCTTGAAATTGGGTTACACTGTACCTATAAAGGGTATTGTACCGATGTGTGCTCCGATGTATATAAAAAGTGAAGAAATTATGTACGAAGGAATCCTCGAGTATGCTCGCGAATTTAAAAAGCGTGAAGGAAAATCAGACGAGCAAATCGAAATGGAAATGGAAGAGTTTAAGAAAACACCAATGAGGACATTAAAGGAGCTTCAAGCATTAATCGCAGATGTTCGCGAAAATGTGGACATGATTTATGCACCAACCTTCGTCGTTCAGGCTCGCCACGACCATATGATTAATACTGACAGTGCCAACATTATTTATAATGAAATTGAGTCAGTTACAAAGGAAATTAAATGGTATGAAGAATCTGGACATGTGATTACGTTGGATAAAGAACGTGATCAGCTACATGAAGATGTGTATGCCTTTTTAGAAAAACTCGACTGGCACAATTAATAAAGCACCCACAAAGGAGGGATTGGCTTGGAAGAAAACATTCAAAAGCATGTTGACCGGCTTTTGCAATATATGAGGGATGAGGCGTACAAACCACTAACAGTCCAAGAGCTTGAAGAAGCATTTGGTATTCAGGATTCTAGTGACTTTAAAGAGTTTGTAAAGGCGCTCGTTCAAATGGAAGAAAAGGGTCTAGTTGTACGCACTCGCAGCAATCGTTATGGCCTGCCGCAAAAAATGAACTTAATTCGCGGTAAGCTGATTGGTCATGCGAAAGGATTTGCGTTTGTCACCCCTGATGAACCGGGAATGGATGACATCTTTATTCCGCCAAATGAAACGAATACCGCTATGCATGGAGATATCGTTCTCGCTCGTGTTTCGTCTGAAACATCTGGACAACGCCGGGAAGGAAGTATCATCCGTATCATCGAACGCGGTGTACAACAAGTGGTTGGAACCTATGTTGAAAGCAAAAGCTTTGGCTTTGTCATTCCTGATGATAAAAAGTTTGCCAGTGACATTTTTATCCCAAAAGCAGCTTCCAAAGGAGCGGTTGAGGGACATAAGGTAGTTGTTAAGCTTGTTACATATCCTGAAGGGAGAAAAAGTGCTGAAGGTGAAGTAATCACCATTCTAGGTCATAAAAATGACCCAGGCGTGGACATCCTTTCTGTCATACATAAGCACGGCTTACCGATGGCTTTCCCTGACGATGTACTGCAACAAGCAAATGAGGTGCCTGACACCATCGATGAAAGCGAATTAAAGAACCGCCGTGATTTACGGAACGAAACCATCGTTACGATTGACGGTGCCGATGCAAAGGACCTTGATGATGCGGTAACCGTTTCAAAGCTAGAAAATGGCAACTACAAGCTTGGGGTTCACATTGCCGATGTCAGCTACTATGTAAAAGAAGGTACGCCTATTGATGTAGAAGCTGAGGATCGTGCAACGAGTGTGTATTTAGTAGACCGCGTGATTCCGATGATCCCACATCGTCTTTCAAATGGAATCTGTTCTTTGAATCCAAAGGTAGACCGACTGGTTTTATCCTGTGAGATGGAAATCACATCGGAGGGCGCTGTTGTTTCACACGAAATTTTTCAAAGTGTCATTAAAACAACAGAGCGGATGACTTACTATGATGTGAATATGATTCTTGCGGAACAGGATGAAGAAACTAGGGCAAGATACGAATCACTTGTCCCGATGTTCGAAATGATGGAAGAGTTGGCCGCAATATTACGTAATAAGCGGATGAAACGAGGCGCCATCGATTTTGATTTTAAAGAATCAAAGGTTCTGGTGGATGAGGAAGGAAAACCGACTGACGTCGTTCTTCGTGAGCGTTCAGTAGCTGAGCGTCTAATTGAAGAGTTTATGTTAGCTGCCAATGAAACGGTAGCGGAGCACTTCCACTGGATGGAAGTACCGTTTATTTACCGTATTCACGAGGATCCGAAGGAAGATAAGCTCCGGAAATTTTTCGAATTTATCACGAACTTTGGTTACATCGTAAAAGGGACAGCCAACGATGTTCATCCTCGCGCACTTCAAGAGATTATTGAAGAGGTTCAAGGAAAGCCGGAAGAAATGGTTGTTTCGACCGTTATGCTACGTTCGATGCAACAGGCAAAATATAATCCTGAAAGCTTGGGTCATTTCGGTTTATCAACGGAGTTTTATACCCATTTCACGTCACCGATTCGTCGTTATCCTGATACCATCGTCCATCGCCTAATTCGAACCTATTTAATTGAAGGAAAGCTTGATGAAAGAACAAGGGAAAAGTGGAATGCCCGCTTACCTGAAATTGCCGATCATTCTTCAAAAATGGAGCGCAGAGCTGTTGATGCGGAGCGTGAAACGGATGAGCTGAAGAAAGCGGAATACATGGAAGATAAAATTGGCGTCGAATATGACGGTATCATCAGTTCGGTTACGAATTTTGGAATGTTTGTCGAACTACAAAATACGATTGAAGGTCTTGTTCATGTTAGCTATATGACCGACGACTATTATCGTTTTGATGAGCGCCATTACGCCATGATTGGTGAACGGACAGGAAAAGTGTTCCGAATTGGTGATGAAATTACCGTTCGTGTCGTAAAAGTAAACAAAGACGAGCGTTCGATTGATTTTGAAATCGTCGGCATGAAGGGCACCCGTAGAGAGCGGACAGAGACACCGAAGGTTTTCAAAACTGGAAGTGAAACGAAAAAGCCGCGCCGAAACAAGCAGCAAGAAGGACGCGGTAGCACTGGTGGTGGCGGGGGCCGTAATCGCGACCGCAATAAGCAGGAAGCTGGCGGAGGCACCGACACCGGGCAGGGTCAAAAGAAGAAGAAACGTAAGTTTTACGACAATGTACCTAAATCGAAGAGTACGAAGCGAAAAAATAAATAAATGTGGAGTGAGAGCCTTAAGTACGAGGCTCTCTTTCAATTGTAGTAGTTTGTAGGTTCTGTTAAAATGGATGGTAAGACGAGGTGAAAAACGATGCCAAAAGGTGAAGGGAAGGTAGTCGCGCAAAATAAAAAGGCGTACCATGACTACTTTATCGAAGAAACATATGAAGCGGGTATTGTCCTACAAGGAACCGAGATTAAATCCATTCGTGCGGGAAAAGTGAATCTCAAGGATGCCTATGCTAGAATTCAAAATGGTGAAGCTATTCTTTTTGGAATGCACGTCAGCCCCTATGAACAAGGGAACATTTTCAATCATGACCCATTACGAACACGTAAGCTATTACTTCACAGACGTGAAATCAATAAGCTGATTGGGGAGACGAAAGAGGCTGGTTATGCCTTAATTCCATTGAAGCTTTATTTAAAAAACGGTTTCTGTAAGGTTTTAGTAGGGTTAGCAAAGGGTAAGAAGAATTATGATAAGCGTGAATCGTTAAAGCAAAAAGAGGCGAAGCGTGAAATTGAACGAGCATTCCGAGATCGTCAAAAGATGTAAGGCATGTATAGTTGATTTTTTGAACTGGAAATTAACTTACAGATACTTACAATTGAAAAATGCTTGGAGTGTGTTATAATAAGTTTGTCGCTAAGTGATGCGACATTAACTTTTGCTCTAACAAACGTTTGAGCAATCCTAACGTCTGATGCAGAAATCTTTAACTAGATTTCAGCTCATTTTATAATGGGGACGCTACGGATTCGACAGGGGTAGTTTGAGCTTAGGTTGCGAGTCGAGGGGATCGGCCTCGTTAAAACGTCAAAGCCATAACTGGCAAAACTAACAACAACTTCGCTTTCGCAGCTTAATACTGCATAGCGGTTCCTCCCTCCATTGCCCATGTGGTAGGGTAAGGGACTCACTCTAAGTGGGCTACGCCGGATTCCACCGCCTGAGGATGAAGGAAGAGAACAACCAGGCTAGCTGACCGGACGCCGGTCGATAGGCAAATGGATCAGTGAAACGCCAATATATCGACTACACTCGTAGATGCTTAAGTGGCGATATCTTTGGACGCGGGTTCGATTAGTAATTAGTCGCCTTGTGTGGTAACACATAAGTGAAAATTCGGCTTTATCGGTGAAACCTAAGTCGCACGATTTGCGATAGGGCAATGCCGAGCGGTATGTGGAGTAATCCAACAGCCGTGTATCGACTTATAGGCTGCCATGCATCGATGGTAGTACTAGGATGCGAAATCCATACCTTGAAGAGGTAAATATATGTTTCGCATAAGACGCCGAAGGACCTGTTAAGGCAGGTTCAAGATATAGTCAGTGCCATGACGAAAGCATGGAAGAGCACGTCCCGCCGTCTCCACCATACATAGGTGGATAACAAGACTAGCAGAAATGCTGGTCTTTTTTATATTTGAAAAAAAGTTTCTTCAAAAGCTAATTTCTTTTTGAGTAATAATGAACTGTACTTGCCGTTGCGAGATGTAACTTTCTCATAATTATCGAGTATCCAAAGAGCACGGTTTCTTTTTTTATCTACACGAAGGTAGGGAAGAGTTTGCTTCAGAGTTGATAAAACTAGATCTTTTTTCTTGATGATTAAAGTGTATGAATCTTTATGCTTGTCGGGATTATAGTTCTTTTTATTGTTAATTGTCCCTCCAGTTAGAGTATGTACATAAGATAAAAGTTCTTTATCTGTTGAAGCAATTGTAATACAGGGGCGCCGATGTTCTTTTTCATGTATTCGGGTTAATGTGATTGTTCCCTCTCCATCAATAATTCCAGCAATATAGGCAGCTTCCCAAGATTGCATGAAAACTCCTCCCTTTAATTTGAAAAATCCATCAAAGAAAAAACATATGTTCTGTATTTATTTTACTCTTTCTAGTTTCAACTATCAATTTTAAGTAAAAATGTCTAAATGACCGTTGTAGTTATGAAAAAAATCGAGAGCGGTAAATAAAGAGAGGATATATGCCCACAATAGGAAAAAAAGATTTGATCAGTCACCCCGCAAAGGAAGCCACTTGATTTACACTCTCAAATCCTATACAATCAACTTACCAAAAAGCGGAAAGGGTGACCTTGGGACGATGATCTTTTAATCCTATTTTGATGAAAAAACTCGTTATCCAATACGATTATTTTTTCTGGATAGGATTAGTCTGTACTTTTATACAAGTCGGAAAGATCATTACTTCCCCATCAATCAGGGGATAGAATGTCACTCGAATATTGTATAGTACTGCCTCCTGTCCAGAACTTAAGCAGGAGGTTTTTATATGGATTTATTCAATAATGAAGTCACACCCGCATCACCAGGTAACTTATTCCGAAACAGAGTATTTTTAGCGATCATCATGTCAGGGCTATTCCTGCAAGTAGGAATCTGGGTCCGAAACTTTGCCGTCTTACTTTTTGTTATGGATCAAACAAATGGCAATGCATTTGCCGTTTCCATGATTTCAGTCGCTGAATTTGCACCTATCTTCATCTTTTCCTTTATCGGCGGAACCTTTGCGGACCGTTGGGCACCCAAAAAAACAATGGTATGGTGTGACATCTTAAGTGCCGTATCAATATTTGTTGTGCTGATTACCCTTGTATTTGGCACTTGGAAAGTAGTATTTTTCGCTACTTTAATCTCAGCCATTCTCTCACAATTCTCCCAGCCATCAGGGATGAAATTGTTTAAAATGCATTTGTCTGAAAACCAAGTCCAAGCGGCAATGTCGGTATATCAAACGGTTTTCGCTCTTTTCATGGTATTAGGGCCGATTATTGGTACATTCGTCTTTCAATCGTTTGGAATTGACGTCAGCATCGCTGTTACTGGAGTAGCCTTCTTGCTTTCAGCAGGGGCACTTGCTTTCCTTCCTAAAGATTGTCCAATGGAGGAGGCAGGAGAATCTACTTTAATACAAGAGATGAAAAGTGGAATAAAGTATGTTTTAGGAAAAAGAGAATTAAGTCTATTAGGCCTGTGCTTTATGGCTGCAGGACTTGGAGTAGGATTTATTAATCCTCTAAACATTTTTCTTGTCACTGAACAATTAGACCTGCCGAAAGAGAACCTACAGTGGCTGCTTATGGTCAATGGAGTCGGAATGATCTTGGGCGGGGCTTGTGCGATGATATTTGCTAAAAATGTTCCTCCGCAAAGACTACTTGTGTTTGGAATGCTTGTCAATGGTTTAGGTATTGCTGTAATGGGGTTTTCAACAAATCTATGGATTACTTTAATTGCAGAGTTTTTTAGCGGTCTCATGATGCCGTGCATTCAAATTGGAATCAACACCTTGATCTTACAAAATACAGAAGAAGCCTTTATCGGCCGGGTAAACGGAATATTAAGTCCACTATTTGCAGGATCAATGGTCATAACAATGAGTCTCGCGGGAGTTCTTAAAGAGCAATTTTCCTTAGTAACAACGTTTGAAATGTCAGCCGTCTTGTTTATAATTGGTGTCCTATGCATTTTACCTATCTACAATCAAAAAGTACAATCAAAGCCAGAAATAATTCAATCTACTGAATAAACACAGAGAAAAACCCTCTTTGAACCGGCTTCAAAGAGGGTTTTTCCTATTACGCCAACACTTCCGCACCGCGCAAACTCACTACAGTTCCAGCCGTACCTTCAAGAGCATGAAACGCCTGATCCAATGAAGTAATAATCGTTTTGCACTCAGGACTAGTTGCCGCAAAATTAATCGCTGCTTCTACCTTTGGCAACATACTTCCAGGAGCAAAATGACCATTTTCTATAAAAGTCCTTAATTCAGCAATACTTACGTCTTCCAATTTCCGCTGCGTTGGCTCGTTAAAATCAATGTACACATTGTCAACCGCAGTTAAAATAATTAACGTATCCGCATCTACCAGCTCAGCCAACTTTTGCGAAGCAAAATCTTTGTCAATTACCGCCTCAATTCCGAGTAACCCGTGTTCTGTTTCTACAACAGGAATACCGCCCCCGCCGACCGCAATGACGATGTTACCTTTTTCCACTAGTGAATTAATCACAGGATGCTCTAAAATACTCACGGGCATTGGTGATGGAACCACCCGTCTCCAGCCACGTCCTGCATCCTCTTTAAAACAGGTATTAGTTGCCTCCATGATTTCCTTTGCTTCCTCTTCCCTATAGAAAGGTCCAATCGGCTTCGTCGGATTAAGAAACGCAGGATCCTGTTTATCCACGGCTACCCTTGTTACCACGGTAACCACATTTTTATCAATCCCGCGCTCCTTCAACACTTTGTCCATTGCGTTCTGCATCCAGTAGCCAATCATCCCTTGGCTCATCGCCCCGCACGTATCCAAGGGCATGGCCGGATTTTTCGTTGAATCAGCTGCTTTTTGCTGAAGGAGAATATTACCAACCTGTGGACCGTTCCCGTGGGAGATAATAATATCAATCCCTTTTTCTATAAATTGAACCAGCTGCCGCGCTGTTTTTTCCAATGCTAATTGCTGCGCTTCTGCGGTTGCGTCACCCGATTGGATGGCATTCCCGCCGAGCGCAATCACCACTTTTTGCTTTGTCATGATAAAACCCCTCTTCTTTTTTGAAAAATGGACCTAACAAACGATTAACTCATCATGGTGGCGATACTCAAAATCACCATCACAATCACAGAGAGCGACAACACTAATTTCCACACATGTTTTAGGTAGGTGCTATATGGAACTCTTGCAATCGCCAGCGCACCCATGATTACAGCACTTGTTGGTGTTAGTAGGTTCACCACGCCAGAGGCACTTTGGTATGCAGTAATCACTAAATGTCTGCCAACTCCGGCGAAATCAGCCAACGGTGCCATAATTGGCATCGATAAAGTGGCGAGACCGGAAGTCGATGGTACAAGGAAGGATAGCGGCAGATAAAACAAAAATGATAAATTAGTGAAAAGGACAGAACCCATGTTATCCAACAGTCCTTCGCCCCAATGAAGGACTGTTGCGGTCATACCACCAGCATCCATGACAACGGTAATCCCACGAGAAATCCCAATAATAAGGGCAACACCTAACAAATCTCTTGCTCCATTCACAAAGGTGCTAGTAAACTCAGATTCTTTCATTCTATAAATAAAAGCGATTATGATGGAGGAGGTTAAGAATAACATCGTTAATTCGCCAAACCACCAGTCGCCTAGCGGAAGGACCCCGCCGAGTAATTTACCGATGAACGGAATTTTAGCAACGGCCTTAGTGAAATCTTCGAAAATAGTAATATCAAATTTATAAGCCCATGGAATGACTCCTAAAATCATGACAACAAATGTTAAACCAAACACCGTAAGCACGGCCTTATGTCGACCAGTAAATTTTACTTCTTCTGCTTTCTGGGATAAAAAGTGTTGTTCATTTTCTGTTTTCATCTGGGCAATCAGTGACTTAGATGGATCTGCCTTTACTTTTTTTGCATAACGCATGACGTAAATAATTGTGAAAATAAGCGTGACCACAAGGATGATGAGGCGAAGTCCCATCCCATCTCCAATGGAAGTTCCGGCAAATCCAGAAGCAATTCCCGTAGCAAACGGGTTAACGGTGGAGCCTAAACACCCAACCCCTGCACCAAGAGCGATAATCGAGACAGCGGTTAAAGCATCATAGCCAGCTGCTATCAAAACTGGAATGAGGATAGGGTAAAACGCGATGGTTTCCTCTGCCATCCCGTAAGTGGAACCACCAATCGCGAATAGGACCATTAGGATCGGAATCAGCCATTGCTCTCGTCCCTTTAGCTTTCGGATGACCCGAGTAATCCCTGCGTCAATCGCACCCGTCTTCATCACTACTCCTAAGAAACCGCCAATCACTAGAACGAACAAAGCAATATCCTTCGCATCGAAAAAGCCGTTGATTGGTGCATTTAACACTTCCCAGACTCCTTGAGGCGTCTGTTCGTCACTTGGCAGCTGTTGGTAGGTTCCGGAGACAGGGATTTCTTTTTCCGTCGCTTTATCTACTTTAGTATCATAATGCCCACCTGGGATGACCCAGGTGAAGGCAGCAATCACAACAATAATCAAGAATAATAACGTATATGCGGTAGGCATCTTGAACTTTTTCATGAGTATTCCTCCATTAGTCAAATGGCATACCTATCGAGTTAATTCGTAGATGGCTTTTGCGTAAATCAACATCGCTGTAAACATTTTGTCTAATTCAATATGTTCATTCGGCTGATGCTCGGTTTTTGCTTGGTTTGGAAAAATGGCACCATAGGCCACGAAGTTTTCCATGGCTCTAGCATAGGTGGCGCCACCAGAAGAAATCGGTTCGGAATCGTTATCGCCTGTCACTTCCTGGTAAACGTTCATTAAGGTTTTGATTAAAAAGGAATCCTTTGGTAAATAAATCGATTTTAGATAGTCGAATTCTTTGTAGGTTAAGCCATATTCTTTGGCAGCTTGTGAGACCTGGCTCACAATTTCTTGTTTATCGGCGGTCACTGGGATGCGAATATCAATAGATAATCTTTCAACCTCTTCGGTGAGCTCTATTTTTCCGACATTGAACTTTAACTTACCTGATGGCTCATCTTCACAATTACCAAAAATGCTGGTTGCAAATGGGTCTTCTTTAATTAGGTCATTAATAAACTCAATTGTTTTTGAGGTGACGCCAATCTTTTTCAACCCCAGCAATAGCCTGCTAATCGCATTGATTCCTTTTTCCGCAACTTGTGCATGAACTGCCTTTCCTAGGACTACGACATTACCGTCAGCCAATTCGTAATCAAACTCTAATTCCTCTAGAGCAGCTTGTAATTCCTCTTGCTTTTCTCCGGCATATCTTGCGGTGTCAGGCACCGCATTAAAGGCATTACCTGCTTGTAAACGTAGACTGGTTTCGTTAGATCCTTCTAAATGGAACTGCAACAAGCCTTTTTCCGCATAAACCAACGGAAAGGTAGAGTCAGGTGTAAAGCCCATGCTTGGAATTTCTTCGAGTTCACAATAGCGGTTCATACAGCGCCACAGTGTTTCTTCATCCGTCCCGAAGATAAACCGAATTCTTTTGTTAAAAGAAACACTGAGATTCATTAACGCTTTCGTGGCAAAAAGGGCAGCCAGTGTCGGTCCTTTATCATCCTGTGTTCCTCTACCAAACATTTTTCCATCTTTAATCGTTGCTTCAAACGGAGGGGTAATCCAATCTTCCAGCTTGCCTGCTGGAACCACATCCAGATGGCCGAGAACGCCAATCATTTCCTTACTGTCACCAATTTCGGCATAGCCGTAATAGCCTTGTGGATCAACATACGTCCTGAATCCAAGCTTTTCACAGATTTCTACTGTCTTTTTCAAAGCCAAATCAATATTTTTTCCAAAAGGAAAACCATCCACCTGTTCACTGATTACACTAGGGATATCAACCAGCTGCTTTAATGCATGGTGAAACGCACCTTCTACCTTTCGTAGCTCAGAAATGAGTTGTTCGGAGATCTGATTCATGTTTTTCCTCCATTCGTTTGGTAAAAAGGTTAGGAGAAGGGGCATGACACCCAACTCCTAACCGCTTATTCTAAATGTCCAAGTGTCGCAGCCATAACCGCCTTGATGGTATGCATTCTGTTTTCCGCTTGGTCGAATACTTTGGAATGCTCGCTGCGGAAGACTTCATCGGTTACTTCCATTTCTTGCATTCCATGTTTTGTGTAAATATCCTTGCCATAACTGGTTTCAAGATCGTGGAAAGCAGGTAGGCAGTGTAGGAAAATCACCCTTTCATTACCTGTTTTATTGATCATGTCCATCGTTACCTGATAAGGCGAGAGCAGAGCAATCCGTTCAGCGAATTTATCTTCTTCACCCATCGAAACCCAAACATCGGTATAAATGGCGTCAGCACCATTCACTCCTTCTTCTACATTGCTGGTGACCGTTACCCGGCCGCCTGATTGCTCGGCGAATTTTTGCGCCAATTCAATGACTTCAGGTTCGGGGAACAACGATTCAGGTGTGCAGATGCGCACATCCATGCCAACAAGCGCACCCCCAACGAGCAGGCTGTTGGCCACATTATTTCTACCGTCACCAACATACACAAATTTAATTCCTTCTAGACGGCCAAAGTTTTCTTTTACAGTTAAAAAGTCAGCAAGTGTTTGTGTTGGATGCCAGCGATCTGTTAACCCATTCCAGACAGGCACACCGGAATGTTCCGCTAACATTTCTACCTTTTTGTGCTCAAAGCCGCGGAATTCAATACCGTCAAACATCCGGCCTAATACTTTAGCGGTATCTTCGATCGATTCCTTTTTCCCTAACTGGATATCATCTTTTCCTAGATACTCAGGATGGGCACCAAGGTCCACGCAGGCTACTGTGAAGGCACAGCGTGTACGGGTAGAGGGCTTTTCAAAAAGAAGCGCGATGTTTTTTCCTTCTAAGTAGCGATGGGGAATGCCGTGCTTTTTTTCATCCTTTAATTGAAAAGCAAGGTCAATAAGGTAAACAAATTCTTCTTTTGTAAAATCCTTCTCTGCAAGAAAGCTTCTTCCTTGTAATTTTGGGGCAGTAACTAACATTAAAATCGTCTCCTTTTTAGTTCTATTAAAATGGTCTGTTGATTTCCGTTACAGGCACTTCGCTTTCCGCGGGCGTTCCGGGAGCCTTCTCGTCGCTCACTCCTGCGGGGTCTCCCGTGACCGCTACTCCCGCAGGAGTCTTCGTGCCTTCCACTCCAATCAACATGTGTATCAAATTAGCGTATGGATTTAACATAGATCTTTTTAAAATGGACTTCGTATATCTTCACGGACAATCGGCATACTCATACAGCGTGGGCCACCGCGGCCACGGGATAACTCGGAACTAGTGATCTCGAGTACTTCAATGCCATGCTGGCGTAATAAATCGTTGCTAATATAATTGCGGTCATAGGTCACCACGATCCCTGGTGCAATGGCTAAGGTGTTTGATCCATCATTCCATTGTTCACGGGAGGCAGCAATCTCATCTCCGCCGCCGCAAGGAATTAAGACAAGTTCGTTTAAATGTAAAACCTCTTTCAATGTTTCCTGAAGATTTGTCCGGTGTGTAATGGTCACGCGTTCATCGTCCGAGCCTTTTTCAAGAATATACACATTCATATTGCCTTGAGGTCCCTGGATCTCAGGATGGATAGTGAATTTATCGTAATCGACCATTGTAAACACGGTATCAAGATGCATAAAGGCGCGGCACTTTGGAATTTCCACGGCAACCACTTTTTTAATTGAATCTTGTTTCTTAAAGAGGTTAAGGGCCAGTTTTTCAATCGCACGGGCAGAGGTGCGGGCAGATACCCCAATCGCCACGACTTCCTCACTAAGAATCAATTCATCGCCGCCTTCAATTGAAAATTCAAAGTCGCGGTCTAACCAAACAGGGATATCATGTCCGGCGAACCGTGGATGATGTTTAATGATGTACTGCATGAATAAGGACTCGCGGCGCCTTGCTGGTTCACGCATTTTGTTGATAGATAAGCCATTGCCAATACAGGCAGCGGGGTCACGGGTGAAATATAAATTCGGCATTGGATCTAAGTAGAACGGATAGTGATCGTCCATGAATTCATACAGGTGTGACTTTTTCTCAGGCTCAATTTCTCTTTTTAAAATCCCGCTCATCACTTTATCCACCAAATCTGCAGTAGAAAAAGAGAGAAGGTATTCTTTTAACACGCGAGAAGCTCCGTTCACATTCGCCTTACTTTCTCGTAAAATATCGTCAACAAATTGCCCTTTTATGATTGGATTACTTAAGGTTTCAACCACCAATTTTTCGAGATAAAGAACTTCGATTCCTCGGTTTTTTAAGGTTTCGGCAAAATAGTCATGCTCACGCTGGATAATTGGCAAATAAGGAATATCATCGAATAAAAGTCGCTGTAGATATTCAGGCGTCAAATTTTCAACTTCTTTTCCAGGCCGCTTCAGCAACACCGAGCGAAGTGTTCCGATTTCAGATGTAACATGGATCGGGTGCTTTAACTTTGTCTGCATGTCCCTCTGAGAAGTGATTTCGGCTATACTGCTCATCTTTCTTCCTCCTTTTGATAGAATCCTTGCTACATCTTCATTCTAAGCATTGATCACGATAGCCTTTGTAAGCTTCATAACAAACAAAATGTAATAATCCTTACATTTTTTTGTCGATTACATAAGCGGTTTTGTATAATTATGTATATATACAATGAAATCGGTTTTTTCGAATCTAATATGCTGAATAATGGCTGAATGACAAAAATCGGTCACAGATAAAGTTCTAATATTGAGAAAATTTATTGGAGCAAACAAAGGGGCTGACTCTCGCGGAGCCAGCCCTTTTATATGCTTTTAAAGTAGTCAGGTTGATGGATGGTTATTTTTTTACCCGTAACGGAAAGGATATTCTCTCGTTTTAATTGATTGATTAGTAAACTAACGGTTTCCCTTGTGGTTCCAGATAGTTTAGAAATGTTAGTGGCCGTGAGAGGGCAGGGGATGACGATTCCTGCACCATCCTTTTCTCCTAAGTCCTCCATTAAAAACTGGAGGGAATGCAGCACGCGTTCCTGTGCATTAGGAATGAGAATTTTTTGGACGCGTTTTTGATGAAGATTAAGAATGTCTGATAGTTTAGAGATGATATAGAGTAGTTGTTTAGGATTGGCTTTCAATAGTTCTTCCACGATGTGGGTTTGAATGAAGTACAAATGAACATCCGTGACGGCGATGGCCGTGTCCTGGTATACCTGGTCCTGAAAAATGCCCCCATAGGGAAACATTTGGTTCCTTTTAATAAAGTCTAAATAAAGCATGCTGCCATCCTGGCTGCTGCGTTCATACATGACATATCCATCTAGTAAAAAAAAGATTTTATCGCGCGGGTCTCCCTGCATAAATAGGAGTTGATTTTTCTTGTAGGAGCGAAAATAGAAGTAAGGAAGATATTTTTTTAGTGTTTTTACTGGAAGACATTTTAATAGTTCAATCTGTTGTAAATCAGAAAACACATCCAACTTTTCCACGTATGAGTTGAGCATTGTAACCCTCCTTTTGCGTGTGTTTTGGCCTTTACTTTTGATAGACTTCGAGCTGCTCTTCGATGCGAAGCGCTTCTTGTGGTGCACGGCAAATAATCAAGCATGTATCGTTTCCACAAATGGTTCCCGCTTTTCCTTCCAAATCCATGGAATCTAGCAAGGCACCAAAGGAATGGGCATGCCCAGGAAGCGTCTTGATGATAATAAAATAGTTTATCACCTCAATGCTAATAAGTGCATCCTTTAGTTTGTGGCGGAACTTCTCCATAATTAGATGATCATGATCTATCTTAAAGCTATACTTCAGATTGCCATCCTTGGAAGGCACTTTGACAAGCTTCAACTCTCGGATGTCTCTGGAGATGGTTGCCTGAGTAACTGCAAGCCCGTTCTCTAAAAGCAATTGTCCCAGTTCTTCCTGCGTCTTTACCTCATGATCAGATATAATCTGCGAAATTAACTCTAACCGCATCTGTTTGTTCATCATCGGCCCTGACTCTCTTTCTATAGGTATCTATACTCTTATCATATTGGTAATTGATGGGGATTGGTATGTATAAATGGTGAACAAACAAAAAGATGAACTTCCTTTGAGTTCATCTACCCATTACTTTCTTAAATTGATTATAGTAACCACAAATGTAAATTGGATAGAAATATAAGCAGGCATAAACCAATAAAAGTTGAAATAATTCTTCTTAACCGAAGGCTGTGTACCCACTGAAAAAGTCCAGAAGCAAACATACTAAACCAAATAATAATAGTAACAATAATAAAACTATTAATAACATAATAGGGGACCATACCCCAGTAGACGACAACACTAATGAAGACACTTAGAATCATCGGCACAATTAAATCCCTAATTCCCTTAACCACCGGCTTGCTATCATTTTCCAGCGACTTTAACGAAAGCAACGGATATAGAAAATAAGGCAAGACGAAACCAAAGCTGGTGCCTGACACCAAGCGTTTAATATTGTCACTTTCAAAGAAGTGCAGATAGGAGCCTAAGCCGTCAACCATCATGGGAACCATTAATAATAGAAGAAAGAAACTTACTTTAATCGTAGGGATGGTGATTTTCGACTTTCTTTTAGTGAAGTGCAAATACGTAAGTGAGGAAAAGATCCCAATATAAATACCTGTGTCACGGGCGCAAACGGAGAGTGTTTCCCCTGATATTTGGAGTGATCGTTCCTCTAATTGGTGACAGATGGCTCTTCCGAAAAAATCCAATAGTTCGTGCAACAACATTTATCACTCCTATAGGAAGAACCCAATTCTCACCGCAGGAATTGGGTTCGGCGTATGTTTTTTAATACCCTGACATAAACGGTAAAAAGGAGAAGGCAGAAAGAGCGAACCAACAGATACAGCTCAATACGATCATACCTAAAGCAATGTATAAACAGGTTTTTCCGACAGCCTTCTTTTCTGGATCTTGATCGTTCATCCAAATAATTCCTAGCACAATCCCGACCACAGGTATAAGTATAGATAAAATATAAAAGAGTGCTTTTTGCCCACCTGACACTAACTTCACCTCCATAACTCAAAATTAAGAGGAATTCCGTTTAGTAAGAAAATCCCGTTCAATGATATGTATGTCAGTTTACAGGGGAATTTGCCTGTCCTCTTTTTAGAAATTTCTGATTTAAATTTTGTCTATTGGTACATTTTTCAATTTTACCTGTTATAATAGATTGGTAAAAAGTGGGGTATATAAGAAATGGGGAATTCATCAGCTTCCTACTTTTGGAGGATGTGCTAATATAAAAGTTATATTTTAATAGAATTGTAATATTTTTAATATAATAGTAACAATTCATGGGAAGCTTCGTCTATAATGAAGAAAGACATTAAACATCAAAGAGGGTAATGAAACATGGGGGATCAAAAGCAAGGATGGACTAAAGGGACAATAGTTATTGTCATTTTTGCAATTGGGTTCTTGTTTGCAGGGGTATTTGTGAACAACTATTTTAAGGCAAAAGCTGCCGGGAAACCTATTACTCAAGAAAAAAATGAATTTATGAATCATCCAGGTCAAACCTCAGAAACTATTGTTCAGAATACCAAGGATTTACGGATTGAGAAAGAAATGATTCACAAGAGACAAGAGCAAGCGATGGGCGGGAGAAATAAGCAAGAGCGAGAGGAAACGAAGGCTCCGGAAAAAACAACTACAGATACTGCCACTACACAGCCTACAACACCAAAAGACCAAGAAACAACAAAACCACCATCAACGGAAACGAAACCAGCTAATGCACAACCAACGGCAGCAGGTAAGAAAACGATCTACTTAACATTCGATGATGGTCCAGCTGCGTTTTCTGGGGGGATTATCGCGCTTTTGGAAAAATTCCACTATAAAGCGACGTTCTTTATGATTGACGGAAATATAAGAAGATATCCAAACGCGGTAAAATTGATGGTCCAATCTGGAGAGACAGTGGCACTTCATAGTGTTTCGCACAATCAAAAGGTTTTTTATGCGTCAGCTACATCGGTGATCAATGAATTAACTCAAAACCGAAATACACTAAAAGAAGTTTCGGGGGTCGATTCGTATATTATGAGAACCCCTTATGGAAGTGTACCTGGCATGACTGCAGAGTACCGGAAAGCAGTTACGGATAATGGCTACTTAATGTGGGATTGGAATATTGACAGCAAAGATTGGTATTATAAAGATGCACGCTATGTGGAGAGTGTCAAACAACAATTAACAAAGTTAGCTAACCATAATGGTCCGATCGTCATTCTTATGCACGAAAGAAAGGAAACGCTTGCGCATTTACCGGCATTACTTGATTATTTAAGTAAACAGGGGTACGAAGGTAAAGCAATCGATAGTTCCATGACGCCGGTTCAATTTACGGTAAGATAGCATTTAATAAGGACAAAATGCTTTCGGGTTTGATATAATTAACATGCAGTTAATAGTATAAATAATGGGGTCAGATAATTTCCTATGATAAATAAACTTTTGCACAGTAGTGGTTTTAAGAGAATATCAATTTTTGTCCTTATTGCACTCGTTTTGTATGCGATGCATTCGATGATAAATTTAATCTTACTTACGTTTATTTTTACCTTTCTAATGGATCGGTTAGTGCAATTCATTGAAAGGAAAATACCTCTCAATCGTAAGTTGATTGTGGTTACATCGTATGCGTGTATTGTTGGATTACTATCCTATGGTTTGGTGATGTACCTGCCTATGATTGCCGGTGAGATTACGGCGTTAATTAAGCAGCTAACGGCTTTTTACACATCAAAGCATGATAATATCTTTTTAAATTATGTAGTTAAGCGAATTGAAGAAATTCAGATTTCTAGTTATCTGGAACAAGGCTTTACGTTTGTATTAAAGTATTTTACTGATATTAGCAAAATTACGTTACAAGTGTTGTTAGCTTTATTAATGAGTTTATTTTTCTTATTAGAAAAACCACGCCTAATCGAATTTACGAAGAAATTCAAGACCAGTAAAATCGCACCGTTTTATGCGGAAATTGAATTTTTTGCCCAGAAATTTGTTCGCACGTTTGGTAAAGTAATTGAGGCACAATTAATTATTGCCGTGGTCAACTGTACTTTAACGACGATTTCTCTATGGCTGCTTGACTTTCCACAATTAGGTGGATTGTCCATTATGATTTTCATATTGGGATTAATCCCTGTAGCCGGTGTCATTATTTCACTTATACCCCTTGTCATTATTGCCTATAGTATTGGCGGTATTATGAAGGTACTTTATGTGGGTATTGCCATTATGATTATTCATGGTGTGGAAGCCTATATCTTAAATCCAAATTTAATGAGTTCCAAGACGAATCTCCCCGTTTTCTATACGTTTATTGTGTTGATTTTTTCCGAGCACTTCTTTGGTATATGGGGACTGATTATCGGGATTCCGGTGTTTGTCTTCCTTCTAGATGTATTAGAAGTGACAGAAACGAAGAAAACGTAAAAAAGCCCTTATGTGGGCTTTTTTGTTTGTCCTATTTTCTGATATGCTAAAGGTATGAAGCAGTTTTGAGGAGGATGTAAGTTGGGCGAGTGTAAGTTGAACCATTCACAGGAAGATGTTAAAAGTAAATACGAGTCCCAGGCTGAATTTTTACCAGAGGACATGAAGCCTTTATTTAATCAATTCTTTGCGGGTGAGCATACGCAGGAGCTTTTAAATGAAGTGTTCCATTTGCTGAAAAAGTATGATTTAGCAACTGCGGAAGAGCAAAATGCACGAAATGAGCGTTTGTATTTGGTGTTAAGAAACGTATGATTTTTCAGGTTTATTTACGGGGTCGCATAGAAGGTCTATGTGGCCATTTTTGTTTTTAAGGCAATCATTCATGAAATATGTTATTTTTGAAAATAGTAAGAGTACATACTTTAGCAAAAGAAAAGAGGATACGATGGGAGAAATATTTCAATTATTAAAGCGTGGAAATAAGTCAGCCATGCTCGCAGCGATTATTAATACGGTAATTTCCATTATTAAAGGTGTAGCCTATATGTATACTGGAAATGTAGCGATGTTTGCTGAAACCATGCACAGTTTAGGGGATGCAGCCAATCAGTTTTTTGTATTTATAGGCTCTGCTTTAAGTAAAAAAGCGCCTACTGAAAAATACCCAAATGGGTTCGGCAGATTGGTCAATCTTGTCCTTTTGGGGGCCGTTTTGATTGTTGGAATCATGGCTTTTGAAACAATAAAAGAAGGCTACCATCATGTGGTACATCCAACGGAAGCTGGCGGGTTCGCTATAAATGTTATCGTGCTTGCGGTGGCAACGCTTTTAGAAACGTTTGTCTTGTTTAAGGCGATGAAGGAAATATTGCATGAAATTGAGGTGGAGGCAAGCGGTCTAAGTGTATTTAGAAAAAGCTTTGCTAATTTGGGTAGAGCGAAGCCTGCGACAAAGCTAGTGTTCATGGAGGATTTGGTTGCAACCATGGGCGGTTTGTTAGCGATTATTGCGGTTGTTATTTCTCATTACACCGATTTGCACCAACTAGAGGGAATCGCTTCAATGATTATCGGGGCGATGATGTTTTTCGTTGTAGGAAAGGTGTTTTTAGATAACGCTGCAGGTGTCATAGGACAAGCAGATGAAGAGATGGAGAATAAGATAGGAGCACTTGTTATGGCTGACCCGGATGTAAAGGATATTCAAGGGATTACGGTCATCAAAGAGGGAGAAGACCTTCACGTTGAATTGGAAATTGAAGTGGATCCGAAATTAACGGTGGCAGCTGCTGATGATATTAAGGACCGTTTAGAAGAAAAAATTATGGCTGAAAAAGGGGTCGTGGATGTAACCATCGAGATTGATGAAGAAGATGGAGTCATGACCTGGAAGAGTAAGAGTGAATTAAATCCGGAGTAGGGTCCATAATTAAAAAAAGGGTTCGCGAAAATTCCGCGAACCTTTCTTATTCCCAGGGCTTCATGGTTGTAAAAACCCCGGCCAGTTCCTTACTGCTCTTTCGATGTTCCTTCCGCTTTTCCGCCCGATCTTTCCCCGTTTCAAACAGCTTCTTCTCTTCCTCTGTTTCTGCAATAATAGCAGGGACCTTCGTTGGCTTACCATTGTCATCTAACGCAACAAATGTTAAAAAGGCAGTGGCTGCAATTTTTCTTTCACCTGACATTAGATTTTCGGCAATGACTTTGACGAAAATCTCCATGGACGAGGTCCCTGTATAGGAAACAAACGTCTCAATGCAAACAGAGTCCTTCGGCGTAATGGGACTGAGAAAATCGACCGAATCAATCGACGCCGTCACGCATTCCGCCCGGGAATGTCTAACGGCTGAAATTGAAGCAATCATATCAATATCACTGATTAATTTGCCGCCAAACAACGTATTATGGTTGTTGACATCATTAGGAAAAATCCTGCTCGTTCTTACTACTCTAGATTCATTACATGTCTTTGCTTCCATTATCATCACTCCACACTTTTGCACCCTAAAATAGAAGATGGCCATGGGCATATTTTTTGTTAGTATGGCCACGATAGTAATACATTATAAACCTAATGGCCATTGATGTGGAATTATTTGTTTTCTTCAAAATCCTTGCTTACACTTTGGAATACATGTTTGGATACAATTGTGCAGTGGTCACCAAAGTTAATTGTACAGCCAATTTGTTTGCTATTTGCCGTATTACTGTCTTGAACTGTTGGACCAACATTAATATTTGCATTATTATTAATAGAATTCACTTTAAAACAGTCGATATTTATTGAAAACGACATGTTCATCACCGTCCTATTTTTATTTTATTTTTAAAAATGAAAGATGATTGTCCGCATACCCAGAACGAGCAGTTAAATAATAAGCGATTGAAACGTAGTTATGGTACATTACATATATCAATATCTGGTCAGGAGGTACAATCAATGAATTTACAGGCACAAATTATGAAGGATTTACATGTTACTCCGAACATTGAACCAAAAGAAGAGATTCGTAAGAGAATTGACTTTTTGAAAAATTACCTGCTACAAACCAAGGCTAAAGGATATGTACTAGGGATTAGCGGTGGTCAGGACTCCACACTCGCAGGAAGATTGGCACAGTTGGCAGTGGAGGAATTGCGAAATGAAGGAAAGGATGCTCTATTTATTGCTGTTCGTCTTCCATATGGCTTGCAAAAGGATGAGGAGGATGCGCAGCGTTCATTAGCCTTTATCCGTGCAGACCGTGAGCTTGTTTTTAATATAAAAACAGCCGTTGACGAGGTTCAAAATGAATATAACGCTAGCATTGATGGTGAGCCGTTAAGTGATTATCATAAAGGAAATGTAAAAGCAAGAATGAGAATGATTGCCCAGTATGCAATCGGCGGTATGGAAGGACTGCTCGTTATAGGGACCGATCATGCAGCAGAAGCAGTGACGGGTTTTTATACGAAGTATGGAGACGGCGGAGCGGACATCCTGCCACTGACTGGATTAAGCAAACGCCAAGGGAAGGCCTTGTTAAAGGAACTTGGTGCAGATGAGCGTCTCTATTTAAAAGTTCCAACGGCAGACCTCCTAGATCAAAAACCTGGTCAGGCAGATGAAACTGAATTAGGGATCACTTATGATGAACTAGATGATTATTTAGAAGGAAAACCTGTCTCGAAAGAAGTGGCTGAAAAAGTGGAAAAACGGTATCTCATGACCGAGCACAAGCGTCAGATGCCTGCTACTATGTTTGACGACTGGTGGAAATAAAACAAGGAGAGACTGCCATGATCCGGCAGTCTCTCTTTTTTTGTTGTTTCGCTAAATTATAAAAAGGTCCCAGTGTGGATAACTGAACTAG
>NZ_JBCNAC010000144.1:0-5264 GCF_050477885.1 Neobacillus rhizosphaerae | reverse complement strand
TGAACGAGGCGCTTCCGCCTATTGTTCTAAAATTCATAAAACAGCTACAAGTATGACAGTCATTTTGAGTCAACTACTTTTATAATAAAGTAAAACAAGATGTAAAAGGAGGTGTAACTAGTGTGAAAATAACTGAAGGGAGATTTCTAATTTTTTCGATTTTGGCCATCGTTTTACTAATGATGATTCATGTGTTTCAAGCGCAAATTTCTGCCTTTTATAACCCCGCGAATTATGTTGGATTTCATACGCTTTTAGAGAGCTTTAGCATCGCTATTTCTGCAACTATACTTTTGTATGGATTGAAAAGCTATGAGAAGAATCAGTCCAGTCAAATGCTCCTCTTAACTTTTACATTCTTTATAGTAGGGACACTTGACCTGCTCCACACCTTATCCTTTAAAGGAATGCCTTATTTTTTTACTGAAAGCTCTGTCGCTAAAGCCACCTGGTTTTGGGTTTCTGCACGAATCTTTCAGTCACTATTAATTTTAGCTACCCTATTCATTCCTGAGCGAAAATTATCAAGGGATTACCGCCCGCTTGCTTTATTAGCTGGAATAATCATAGCACTAACTGTCAGCTTCTTAGTTATTTATTATGAAAAAAACTTGCCCATTCTGATGGTAGAAGGTAAAGGAACAACACTTTTGAAAAATGGAATCGAATATGGTATCAGTTTTATTCTTTTTGTTTCTTTAATTAGGACATTGTATCAATATCATCAAGTAAAAAGTGAAGCGACACTTTCCCTCGCGTTGGCTTTTGTATATTTACTGTTAACAGAGTTAGTTTTTACAATCTACCAAAGTGTATTTGATCTAGATAATTTTTTGGGTCATATTTTTAAAACACTTGGCTTTTATTTCATCTTAAAGAGTTTTTATTTTTCAAATCGGAAGATCGCAGAAGAAGTATATGAAGAGGAAGATAAGGATAAAGAAGAGCCGAAAATGATGAAATGGGTCTAATGGCGAAAACTATCCTAATTTCCATTAACCACATATTTAATAAACAAAAAATTGAAGGTATAATGGAAACTGTTAAATAGAGAAAGTACAGATAGTATGTGATCACTAAGAATGATTACTTACTATTTTTTTTGTGTTTTAACTCATTAACACTTTAGTAAGATAAAATTTCCCATTGACATAAATCCATAATGCCCCTATATTAAAAAGCGTTGATTAATATTTATACAAAAAATTGTTGAGTTAAAACATTATTATAAAATAAAAATAATTATTTATTGAGAGGTGTTAACAGCATGGGGAAAGCAAATAAGTTAGGTTTTTGGGTACTAACCGCACTGGTTGTTGGTAACATGGTTGGCTCGGGTATTTTTATGCTTCCACGTTCTTTATCAGAATCAGCAAGTCCTGCTGGCGTCATTTCTGCATGGTTGGTAACAGGTTTTGGAGTCTTAATGACGGCACTTGTATTTGGGAATTTAGCCGTTCGAAAGCCAACCCTACAAGGTGGACCACAAATATATGCAAAGGACTTGTTTAAACAAGGTTCACATGCATCGACATTATCAGGTTTTATGTCTACTTGGGGTTATTGGATTGGGAATTTAGCAGGGAACGTAGCCATGATTACTACCTTCGCTGGTTATTTATCTACCTTTTTCCCAATTTTAACAAGCCAGGCAGACTGGTTCACAATTGGTAACTTTACACTTAAGGTAGGGAATGGTTTAACCTTTATCGTGTGTTCCGTTCTTTTATGGGGAACGCATACTATTATCCTCCGCGGGATGGAAAGTGCCGGTAAATTAAACTTTATGGCCACTGCTGCGAAGGTTGCAGGATTTATCTTATTTATTATCGTTGGACTGTTTGCCTTTGAAAAAAGTAACATGCTTCCATTCATGGCAGAAAGACTCGATGAAGCTGGTCACTCGATTAGTATGATGAAGCAAATAAACAACGCAGCAGTTAATACCTTATGGGCATTTATTGGTGTTGAATCAGCAGTCGTTTTTGCTTCACGTGCGAGAAAACAAACAGATGTAAAACGTGCGACGATTTTAGGATTATTTATTGCCCTTGGAATTTACGTAGGAATCAGTACTTTAGTGATGGGGATGTTAGACCAAAACACCCTTATTCACTCAGATAAGCCATTAATTGATGCGATTTCAACTGTTTTAGGACCAATTGGCGGGAAAGTGTTAGCTGCAGTGGGACTAATCAGCTTATTTGGATCAACGATTGGTTGGTTAATGTTAAGTGCAGAGGTTCCGTATCAAGCAGCAAAACAGGGCTTGTTCCTTCCTGCTTTCTTAAAAGAAAACAAAAAAGGCTTACCAGTCTTTTCAATGATTGTTTCAAACGGTTTAGGTCAATTGTTCATTTTCTCTACGATTTCAAAATCAATATCTGGTGCATTTGATTTTGTTATTGTCATTGCCACTTTATCATATTTAGTTCCATACTTTATCTCGTCTGTCTATCAATTGAAATTAGTTGTTACAGGAGATACCTATAATGGAGATAAATCAAGATTCACAGATGGAATCATCGCGCTCCTTTCAACCATTTATGCAGTTTGGGTCATCATCGCAGGGACGGCTGATATTAAAACCTTTACCTACGGTATGATACTATTAGCAAGTGGAATTCTATTCTACGGACCACTGTTGAAAAAGAAAAGTAAGAATAAGGCGCAACAGAAGGCCGCATAATTAACGAACCTATCAGGGATTCTCTGATAGGTTTTTTTTATAGAGAAAGGGGAAAAATAATTTTGATTCCTAACAATTATTTCTTTTGACAGATAGCAATGGATGTAATATGATAATTAAATCCTACAAAAACTATCAGAATTAGGGGGTTTTGAGATTGAAAAAGTTAACTGTTCTATTTGCACTCTTATTAAGCTTTATGTTTGTTCTTTCAGCATGTGGTAAAGACGAGAAAGCAAAAAAGGAATCAGATAAAAAGACAGCTGAAAAAGCGGATGGAGACTTATTGAAAAAAATAAAAGATGATGGAACAATTACGATTGGTACTGAGGGTACATATCCGCCATTTACCTTCCATGATACAAGTGGAAATTTAACTGGATTTGATGTGGAGCTTGCTCAGGAAGTCGCGAAACGTCTCGGAGTGAAAGCAGAATTCAAAGAGACGCAATGGGATGCCATGTTCGCTGGACTGGATGCCAAGCGTTTTGATATGATTGCAAACCAAGTGGGGATCAATCCAGAGCGTCAGGAAAAATATGATTTCTCTGATCCTTACATTACCTCATCTGCTGTGTTAATCGTAAGTAAGGATAACGATAAAGTAAAGACCTTCGAAGATATTAAAGGATTAAATTCTGCGCAATCATTGACAAGTAATTACGGAGCTATGGCTAAGAAATACGGTGCCAATCTTGTAGGTGTAGAAGGATTCCAACAATCAATCGAATTGCTTGCGCAAAAACGTGTAGATGTAACCATCAATGATAAATTAACCTTCTTAGATTATAAAAAGAGCAAGCCAGATGCTCCAGTTAAGATTGCAGCAACCAGTGATGATGCATCATCAAGTGGATTCATGTTCAGAAAGAAGAGCGACTCACTTGTTGACGAAGTGAATAAAGTATTAAAAGATATCGTCGATGATGGTACGTATAAAAAAATCTCAGAGAAATGGTTTGGTGAAGATGTACTTAAATAGTATTTTTACTGACCCAGAAAGAGCACAAAAGTTATTTGATATAGCAAAAAGTTCCCTTCAGCCTATGCTGGAGGGAGCTATTTTAAATACGATCCCGCTGACCATTATTAGCTTTATTTGCGGTATAATCTTGGCTGTGCTGACTGCATTAGCTAGGATTTCTCATGTAAAGTTATTGCGAAGTATTGCTAGAGTCTATGTTTCAGCGATTCGAGGAACACCGTTGTTAGTGCAATTATTTATTATTTTTTATGGACTTCCTAATCTAGGTGTTACCCTTGACCCTTTTATTTCTGCAGTCATTGGATTTTCTCTTAGTGTAGGGGCATATGCATCAGAAATTATCCGGGCAGCAATTCTTTCTATTCCAAAAGGGCAATGGGAAGCTGGATATTCCATTGGTATGTCCTATACGCAAGCATTAAAAAGAATTATTCTTCCACAGGCAACCAAAGTTTCTATACCGCCCTTATCGAATACCTTTATCAGTCTTGTAAAAGATACATCACTCGCATCACTGGTGCTCGTAACTGAGATGTTTCGCCGTGCTCAAGAGATTGCTTCAACCAATTATGAATTTTTATTGGTGTATTCAGAAGCGGCATTCCTTTATTGGGTCATTTGCTTTTTCCTATCCGTCATTCAAGGGATTATGGAAAAAAGACTGGACCGCTATGGAGCTTAGCCTGGTGATGGTGATTAAAGGAAAAAAGGGAGTTTTATGATGATTTCAATTAAAGGTCTATATAAACAGTTCGGTCAATTAGAAGTGTTAAAGGGAATTGACCTTGAGGTGGAGAAGGGTAAAGTGGTGGTTGTCATCGGGCCGTCTGGTTCTGGAAAAACGACCATGCTGCGTTGCTTGAATGTGCTAGAAACTCCAACAAAAGGGGTCATCTCCATCGAAGGTCAGAGTCTTGATTTTTCAAAAGCAGTTTCGAAGAAGAATATCGCTACCTTTCGGCGTGTAACCGGAATGGTGTTTCAAAATTATAATCTTTTCCCACATAAAACGGCCCTTGAGAACGTGATGGAAGGACCAGTGGTGGTAAAGGGTGAGAGCAAAGATGCTGCTCGAAAAAAAGCCCAAACACTTTTAGAGAAAGTAGGTCTAGGAGATAAAGTGGACTACTATCCGGCACAGCTTTCTGGTGGTCAGCAGCAGCGGGTCGGTATTGCCAGGGCGCTTGCCATGGAGCCAGAGGTGATGCTGTTTGATGAACCGACATCAGCGCTTGACCCGGAGCTTGTTGGAGAAGTGTTAAAAGTCATGAAGGACCTTGCCAATGAAGGTATGACTATGATTGTTGTCACCCACGAAATGCGCTTTGCCCGTGAAGCGGCTGATGAGGTCATCTTTATGGATCAGGGTGTCGTGGTCGAAAGAGACAAGCCAGATGTCATCTTTACCCAACCGAAAGAAGAACGAACTAGGAAGTTTTTGAATATGATCCAGTAAGGTGCTGTAGCTCGGGAAGCTATGGCACTTTTTTGCGTTTTTGTTTCCTAGTATTTGGTAAAATAGCCAATAACCCATAAAATTGAGCCAATCCAGTCCAAAAATGAGCCAATCCTGATACTACGTCAAGAAAA
>NZ_JBCNAC010000143.1:0-32752 GCF_050477885.1 Neobacillus rhizosphaerae | reverse complement strand
ATCAAGAATAGTATCGTTTCCAAATCCTACCCTCCTTTTTTAATTGGGCTTTGTTAAAATGGCTGTTGATTTCCGCTCCAGGCGCTTCGCTTTCCGTGGGCGTTTCGGCGAGCCTCCTCGGCGCTTACGCCTGCGGGGTCTCCCCTGAACCGTACTCCCACAGGAGTCTTCGCCCCTTCCGCTCCAATCAACAGTTGTGTTAAATCAACATAATTCTTTAACGTAGCCGTTAATTAAAAGTGGGTTATTGGCCGTCTTTTTTATCACCTGATATTTTTCCTATGGATCCTCTCATATCTGTATCAGCTGAAATATTTTTTATGTTCATATAATCCATCACGCCGATATTACCTGACTTAAGTGCTTCTGCCATTGCAAGCGGAACTTCTGCTTCGGCTTCCACTACTTTAGCTCTCATTTCCTGAACCTTGGCTTTCATTTCTTGTTCTTGAGCTACTGCCATTGCTCGGCGTTCTTCTGCTTTCGCTTGTGCAATCTTCTTATCGGCTTCCGCCTGTTCTGTTTGAAGTTCAGCACCTATATTTTTACCGATATCTACGTCAGCAATATCAATCGATAAGATTTCAAACGCTGTGCCTGCATCCAGTCCTTTGGAAAGGACCGTTTGTGAAATAAGATCAGGGTTCTCAAGTACCTTACTGTGACTATCTGATGAACCAATTGTAGAGACAACCCCTTCACCAACACGAGCAACAACGGTTTCTTCCCCTGCCCCACCGACTAGACGCTCAATATTGGCACGAACAGTGATTCTAGCCTTCGCCTTAACCTCAATACCATTCATCGCAACACCTGCTATAAATGGTGTTTCAATGACTTTAGGGTTAACACTCATTTGCACTGCCTCTAGCACATCACGACCAGCAAGATCGATTGCTGCACAACGCTCAAATGATAATTCTATATTTGCCCTATGTGCAGCTATAAGAGCATTAACGACCCGATCCACATTTCCTCCAGCAAGGTAATGACTTTCCAGCTGATTAGTTGTAACATTCAGTCCTGCTTTATGTGCTTTAATTAGTGGGTTAACGACCCTACTTGGGGTTACCCTTCTAAGCCTCATGCCAACTAATGTAAAAATACTGATTCGAACACCTGCAGCCAGTGCTGAAATCCACAGCATAACAGGGACAAATGATAATAATATCCCTAAAAAGATAAGTGCAATAATGACAACTGCAATAATAAAAATCGTTCCACTTCCAACATCCATGATTAAGCCCCCTCTTTTTATTTTACTTCTCTTACAACAATACGAGCACCTTCCACTTTAATTACAGTTACTTTCGAATTTTGCTCGATGAAACCGCCTTCACTTACGACATCTATTCTCTCATTCTTAATGATAACAGTCCCTGCTGGTCGAAGGATGGTCAATGCTTTCCCCTCCATTCCTAACAGGTCTGTACGATTCACGTTAGAAACATAACCATCTTCTTTCCTAGCAGTATCAAACAGAACCATTTTATTAAAGAGAACAAGCTTTTTGTTAAGTACCTTTATCATGATAAAAAACACAATAATAGAAACGAACAAGGCAATTAAAATAGAGACTCCTATTTGGAGGGTATCTTCCCCCGCTAAAAAGAGGCTTAAAATTAACGCAGCAACTCCAAGCGTACCTGAAACAGCTCCTGGTAGAAAGAACTCTAAGAAGATGAGAAGGATTCCTGCTACAAATAGGGTTAATGTCCCGTATCCAGCCAGCCCTGCTTGAAAATGCCCATAAAAGAATAGCAATAATGCAGCTACCCCAATGAAACCAGCGATACCAAATTTATGTGAAAATAGCTCTAAGACGATTCCGACTCCAGCAATCGTTAACAGAATCGTTACAACAATCGGGTCAGTAAGAAATGCAATCATCCATATCCCCCTCTCTCCCTTTCATCCTGACTCTACTTATTACGTTTTAACATGTAAAAAGTTTCATAAAATCTTTTCGAACATATGTAAAAAGACCGATAGCAGAACGCCATCGATCTTTATGTCAGAATACTATGAAAGGTGTTGTTGTACAAGTTTATTTACAAGCGATCCGTCTGCTTTACCTTTAACTTTAGGCATAATAGCAGCCATCACTTTTCCCATTTCCGCTTTTGATTTTGCACCGACTTCTGAAATCGTTTCTGTTACAATTTCAGACAGCTCTTCTTCTGAAAGCTGCTTCGGTAAATACAGTTCGACAACCGCCAACTCTGTACGCAATTTCTCAACTAGATCTTCACGACCAGCCTTATCAAATTCATGGAGGGAGTCTTTGCGTTGTTTTAATTCGCGAGAAAGGACTGTTAACTCTGCATCTTCGGTAAGCTCTGTTCCAAGCTTAATCGCTTCATTTTGCAACGAAGCTTTAACCATCCGAATGACTGAGAGTTTGTCTTTTTCCTTGTTTTTCATCGCTTGTTTCATATCATTATTTAAACGCTCGAGAAGACTCATGTATTACACCCTCTCTTAAAACTTACGTTTTCTAGCTGCTTCAGACTTTTTCTTACGTTTAACACTTGGCTTTTCATAAAATTCGCGCTTTCTTGCCTCTTGCAAAGTACCAGTTTTTGATACTGTACGTTTGAAGCGACGAAGAGCATCTTCAAGCGATTCGTTTTTACGAACGACGGTTTTAGACATTCTCTTTCCCTCCCTCCGAAACACAACACACTCACATTCAATCCATGTACCTTGCAATTATAATATAACCTTGAAACAAGGTCAACTGAATTTCGCTAGGATAAAACAAGCTTTTTAAATTTTTTAGGATTATTGCTAATACTTGTCTCTATTTTCCATGAAAAGTGGCATGTCCCTCTTCCCATGACCATACAATGAAGGGGAAGGGGGCATAAGACATGCTTTACATATTTTTATTTGTTCTTTGTATATTAATATTTATTTTCGGAATGACAATTATACGATTTGGCTTATTCAACTTATCAGCAAATAAATTAAAAACGTGGCTAATCAAGCTAACAAGCACACCATTAAAAGGAATGCTGACAGGAACTTTTATCACTGCCCTTTTGCAGAGTAGCTCTGCTGTAATGGTTATTACCATCGGATTGATTTCCGCAAGAATAATGACCTTTCCTCAATCGATTGGAATTATTCTTGGAACTAATATTGGAACTACCTTTAAGACTGAATTGATAACATTCAATATTGATGTAGCTCTTGTTCCATTAGCGATTATTGGAGCAGTTCTTATTTTATTTAAACATAAAAAAGCTAGAAGTATGGGCATGCTCCTATTTGGGATTGCCTCTGTTTTTACAGCCATGAAGGGATTTGAATTGCTAGCCCAACCATTAACTTCGATGAGCTTCATTAATAAATTTATCCTAACCATAAATGATAATATTCTTTTCAGTCTAATTACTGGTACCATAATAACCGCGATCATCCAATCAAGCACTGCGATGACCGGGATAGCAATGGGCTTTTTAACAGCTGGTCTCCTGCAGCTCGATGCTGGAATCGCTATCGTGCTTGGAGCAAATATCGGGACCTGCATCACAGCAGTAATTGCCTCAATTGGAGGGGGGAAACAATCCAGATTAGCTGCATTTGCCCATGTTTGGCTAAATGTTTTCGGGGTCTTATTGTTTATTCCTCTGATTCCTTTCCTCCATGAACATGCTAATATGCTGGCAAACCGTATCGAAGTTCAGCTAGCCCATATTAGCGTAATTTTTAATATTGCTACATCCTTACTTGTCTTACCTTTTGCTGAAAAATTCGGAAAAATGATCTTATATTTTCATGATCGTCAGCCTAAACAAACTGTATAGTGCCACGAAGAAAAGACGGCCGATAAGCCGTCTTTTTAGTATGCTGAGGTAACAGTGAGTCCGTTAATAATATCGACACTCGAACTTGCACCAATTCTAGTTGCGCCTGCTTCAATCATTTTTTGTGCATCCTCTGTGCTTCTTACACCACCGGATGCCTTGACTCCAATCCCAGGCCCTACCGTTTTTCTCATAAGGGCAATGTCTTCAAACGTTGCACCACCCGTTGAGAATCCGGTAGAGGTTTTAACATAATCTGCACCAGCTTTAACTGATAGCTCACAGGCGCGAATTTTTTCTTCCTTCGTTAGGAGACTTGTTTCAATAATCACTTTAGTTAACGCCTTGCCTTTTGCTGCTTCGACAACGGCCCTGATATCACTTTCTACCAAGGTATCGTTTTGGTTCTTAAGTGCACCAATATTGATTACCATATCTACTTCATCTGCACCATTTTCAATCGCATTTCTAGTTTCAAATGCCTTGGTTTCTGATGTTGATGCCCCTAGTGGGAATCCAATAACAGTACAGACTTTTACTCCACTGTTTTTTACTAATTCCTTAGATGTACGGACCCACACTGGATTTACACATACGGAAAAGAATTTATTTTCTAACGCCTCTTGGCACAATTTCTCTATTTGTTCTTTCGTCGCTTCTGGTTTTAGCAAAGTGTGGTCAATCATTGCAGCAACATTTGTCGTAGCCATATGCTATATTCCCTCCGATTTCACTTAGAAATGAAAACACTCTTACGTGGTTCAGAAAGAAATTTTTGCTGCTAAATGTAGTATGCCCTACTCAAAATAAAAAAAAGAACCCAAATGGGTCCTTAAATAGCAGCTTCTTCTTTAGTAAAAACTTCTTCCTTCACTAATGCCGTATCTTCAATTACTCGGACAAATTGTCCCTCATTGTACGGGTAACCAGCTTTAGTAATTTTTACTTTTACAATTTTACCAACCATATCTTCAGTAGCAGGGAATACTACTTTTAAGTAATTATCGGTATAACCAACAAACATACCTGTAATTCCTTCTTCTTTGTATTCCTCTTCTGGAATGACTTCTAATACTTCGCCCTCAAACTGTGAGGCATATTCCTTAGCCAGCTGATCAGAAAGGGAAATCAAACGGTGAACCCGCTCATTCTTTACTTCGTCATCTACTTGGTCTTCCATCCGTGCAGCTGGTGTTCCTGTACGTTTAGAATAAGGGAATACGTGTAACTCTGAGAATTTATTATCTTTAATAAAATTAAATGTTTCCATAAATTCTTCTTCTGTTTCACCAGGGAATCCAACAATTACATCTGAAGTAACAGCAAGCCCTGGAAGCACTTCTTTTAGTCGCTCCAGTCTTTCTCCAAAGAACTCCATTGTATATTTACGTCGCATTCTTTTTAAGACAGAATTAGAACCGGATTGCAATGGAATGTGTAAATGACGGACGACGATATTTGAATGTTTAATGACTTCAATCACTTCATCCGTAATCTGGCTCGCTTCGATTGAAGAAATACGAAGACGCTCGATCCCTTTAACTTGAGCCTCTAAATCACGAAGCAGCATAGCAAGGTTATAATCCTTCATGTCTTCTCCGTAACCGCCAGTATGAATACCTGTTAACACAATTTCTTTATACCCAGCATCCACTAACTGCTGCGCTTGACGAATTACTTCTTTTGGATCGCGTGATCTCATCAACCCTCTTGCCCATGGAATAATACAGAAGGTACAGAAATTATTACAGCCTTCTTGTATCTTTAATGACGCGCGTGTTCGATCAGTAAAAGCAGGAACATCTAGCTCTTCATACACACGATTCTTCATAATATTCCCTACACCATTAATAGGTTGGCGTTCTGCTTTATATTGCTCAATATATTCAAGCATTTTAACACGGTCCTGTGTACCTACAACAATATCAACACCTGGAATTGCCATAATTTCTGCAGGCGATGTTTGAGCATAACAACCTGTTACACAAATAACTGCATCAGGATTCTTTCTTACAGCACGACGAATCACCTGACGACTTTTCTTATCGCCTGTATTGGTTACTGTACATGTATTAATAATATATACGTCGGAAATGGATTCAAAATCCACTCTCTCGTAGCCTTCTTGTTTAAACAACTGCCAAATTGCTTCAGTTTCATAGTGGTTCACTTTGCATCCAAGTGTATGAAACGCGACTGTTGCCATTGGAACCTCACCTCAATAATTCAAAATGATAGGAAATAGCCGCCAGTGTATACAGCGGAGCTGTTTCCGTTCTTAAAATACGTGGGCCTAATCCGCAAAGTTCAAACCCATGGCCCTTTAATAACTCTACTTCTTCATCTGCTAAACCGCCTTCTGGTCCGAAAACGATAAGAAGGGACTCCCCTTTTTTCATTTGCTTCAAAGTAGAAGCAAAAAGAGACGCCTCCCCTCTTCTACTTTCTTCTTCAAAGGCAGCCAATTTATATTGGTATTCCTTACTTTTTCCCAATAAAGCTTTAAATGTCATCGGGCTAATAATTTCTGGCATTACCGCACGATGGGATTGTTCAGCAGCTTCTTTGGCAATTTTCTGCCATCGTTCTATTTTTTTCGCTGCTTTTTTTTCATCCCACTTCACCACTGAACGAGCAGCAGAAAAGGGGAGGAACTGATGTGCCCCTAATTCAGTACCCTTTTGAATAATCCATTCAAGCTTGTCTCCCTTGGGCAGACCACTAGCAATCGTAATTGTTATTGGTAGTTCAGGAGACTCTTCCTTCCATTGTACAACGTCTGCAACGACTCTTTCATCGGTAATTTCTGCAAGCCTGCAAACAGCCTGTTTCCCTTCAGGATCAACACAAATGATTTGATCGTCTATTTGCATGCGCATAACCTTTACGATATGATGACGGTCTTCCTCATCAATTAAAAAACGATCATCATTTGCTCGTTGTTTAACAAAGTAACGTTGCACACAATGCACCCTCTCTAAAACATTTTACTCTTTATTTTACTAAAGAAGAGATTAAATTAAAAGGCAGAAATAAAAAAAAGGGGAACAAACACCCCTTTTTTCCATCATTATACCCTCTTTGCAATAATAGCAACCCAGTCTTCCATTAAGATTGTTTCTAAAATTTCAAATCCTGAGTTCACTAATGCCTCTTTTACTTGATCTTTTTTCTGTTTAATAATGCCTGATGTAATAAATGCACCACCCGGCTTAATTACACGGGCTGCATCATCAGTAAACCGTAAAATAACTTCAGCTAAGATATTGGCAACAATAACATCTGCTGAGTTTTCCTCCACATTGTCCAGCAGGTTATTTTGGGAAATAGAAACTGAAGGGTGCACTTTATTTAGCTTAATATTAAGCCTTGCCTGCGTAACAGCCACTTCATCTAGATCGAAGGCCCTAACATCTTCTGCACCAAGCATGGCCGCTGCTATGCTCAATACACCAGATCCTGTCCCTACATCAATTACTCGGTCTCCAGGCTTAACGGTTCTTTCTAGAGCTTGAATACACATCACAGTAGTTGGATGTGTACCAGTTCCAAAAGCCATACCCGGATCCAGTTCAATAATTAATTCATCACTGCTGACTGGAGTATATTCCTCCCATGTAGGAACGATCGTAAATTTTTCGGATATTTTTACAGGGTTATAATACTTCTTCCAAGCTGTTGCCCATTCTTCTTCATTCACTTCACTAATAGTTACTTTGTTTAAGCCGATATCAATATTATAAATAATTAAGTTATTGATCGATTCTTTAATGGCGTCAACGGTTTCACCAAGGAAGCTGTTAACTGGTAAATAAGCTTTGACGATAACCCCTTCTTCAGGATAATCATCGGGATTTAGTTGGTAGATTTCTCCGAATTGATCTTCCCTTTCTTTCGTCAACTCAAATGGATCCTCAATGACTACACCGCTAGCCCCAGCTTCATGCAGAATATGAGAAATAGGTTCAATCGCCTCATTTGTTGTGTGAATACTGATTTCAGACCATTTCACATCTACCAACTCCAATCCTTACTCGCTTTTAAATGCACGTTTTACTTTTGAGAAGAAGCTTTCTTCGTGTTCACCAATTGGTGAAGTGCCGCTAAGCTCCGCAAATTCTTTAAGAAGCTGCTTTTGTTTGTCTGATAGCTTAGTGGGGGTGATAATACGCACGATAATGTACTGATCGCCTACACCATAGCCACGGACATTTGGAACACCTTTACCCTTAAGACGGAATTTTTTACCTGTTTGTGTACCAGCAGGAACCTTCAGTTTGACTTTCCCATGAAGGGTAGGTACTTCAATCTCATCACCTAGAGATGCTTGAACAAAAGTGATTGGCATTTCACAGTAAATATCATCGCCATCTCTTTCAAAAAACTCATGTGGACGGACATGGAATACTACATATAGGTCTCCAGCTGGTCCCCCATTCATTCCCGCTTCCCCTTGGCCAGATACACGAAGCTGCTGACCATCATCTATACCAGCAGGGATTTTGACGTGAATTTTCTTGCGTTTCTTCACTTTACCTGTACCGCCGCAAGTTGAACACTTGTGTTTGATTTCTTTTCCGGTACCATTACAATAATGACATGTACGACGATTCACAATCCTACCAAATGGAGTGTTTTGTTCCACATTTAATTGACCTGATCCATGGCAGTGCTGACATGTCTCTGGATTTGTACCAGGTTTAGCTCCTGATCCACTACATGTTTCACATGTTTCTTCCCGTGGAATTTCAATATCGGTTTCTTTTCCAAATGCAGCTTCTTCAAAGGAAACTGTCATTGTATACTGCAGATCAGCACCTTGTCTTGGCGCATTTGGGTCACGTCTTCTTGAACCGCCGCCCCCGCCGAAGAAAGTATTAAAGATATCCTCAAACCCACCAAAGCCGCCGTCAAAACCGGCACCACCACCAAAGCCTTGGTTCGGATCCGTATGACCGAATTGATCATAATGCGCCTTTTTTTGATCATCGCTTAATACTTCATATGCTTCCGCAATTTCCTTAAACTTATCTGCCGCATCAGCCTCTTTATTAATATCAGGATGATATTGTTTAGAGAGCTTACGATACGCTTTTTTTATCTCATCCTTAGAAGCACTCTTACTAACACCAAGCACTTCATAGTAATCCCGTTTACTCATGATTACCACTCCCGAATCTTTCACATAAAGATTATTCTATCACCCATAAGATGTAGATTGCAATAAAATACTTTTCTTTAGTACAGAGAAAAAGCCAAAGCCCATAGACTGACTTTGACTTTTTCTTTTGTAACAATACTGAATTATTTATCGTCTTTTACTTCTTCGAATTCCGCATCGACTACATCGTCTTTGCCACCAGCATTACCTGCTTCTGGGCCCGCTTGTTGTTGAGCTTGTGCCGCTTGCTCATAAAGCTTCACAGTTAAGGCTTGAACGATTTCTTGAAGTGCATCCTTCTTAGAACGAATTTCATTTAAGTCATTTTTCTCGATCGCTTGCTTTAATTCATCCTTAGCTTCGTTTGCTTTGGCAACTTCAGCAGCGTCTACCTTACCTTCAAGATCTTTTAATGTTTTTTCAGTTTGGAATACTAACTGATCTGCTTCATTACGCAGCTCGACTTCTTCCTTACGCTGCTTATCTGCTTCTGCGTTTTCTTCCGCTTCTCTAACCATTTTTTGGATTTCGTCATCAGAAAGTCCTGTAGATGATTTAATCGTAATTTGCTGTTCTTTATTTGTACCAAGATCTTTCGCACGAACATTTACAATACCGTTTTTATCAATATCGAAAGTAACCTCGATTTGTGGAATGCCACGTGGCGCTGGTGGGATATCCGATAACTGGAATCGACCAAGCGTTTTGTTGTTCGCTGCCATTGGACGTTCCCCTTGAAGGACATGGATATCAACAGCTGTTTGGTTATCCGCAGCAGTCGAGAATACTTGAGATTTAGATGTTGGAATCGTTGTATTACGATCGATTAACTTAGTGAATACACCACCCATTGTTTCAATACCTAGTGAAAGTGGGGTTACGTCAAGTAATACTACGTCTTTTACATCACCCGTAATAACTCCACCTTGAATAGCAGCACCCATCGCTACTACTTCATCTGGGTTCACTCCACGATGAGGCTCTTGTCCTGTAGCCTTTTTAATTGCTTCTTGGACAGCTGGAATACGTGTTGAACCACCAACAAGGATTACCTTATCAATTTGAGCAGCGGTTAATCCTGCATCGCTTAATGCTTGACGAGTAGGACCCATTGTCCGTTCAACAAGAGGAGCGGATAATTCATCAAATTTCGCTCTTGACATAGTCACTTCAAGGTGAAGTGGACCAGCAGCCCCAGCTGTGATAAACGGTAAAGAAATTTGTGTGGATGTTACACCTGAAAGATCTTTTTTCGCTTTTTCAGCCGCATCTTTTAAACGCTGTAATGCCATTTTATCTTGTGAAAGGTCAATGCCATTTTCTTTTTTAAACTGGTCAACAAGGTAATCAATAATGACTTGGTCAAAGTCATCTCCACCAAGACGATTATCACCTGCCGTTGATTTTACTTCGAAAACGCCGTCACCTAATTCAAGGATTGAAACGTCGAATGTACCGCCACCAAGGTCGTAAACTAAAATAGTCTGATCTTGGTCCGTTTTATCCAAACCATAGGCAAGTGCAGCTGCTGTTGGCTCATTGATAATACGCTCTACTTCAAGACCAGCAATTCTTCCGGCATCCTTTGTTGCTTGACGCTCCGCATCGTTAAAATAAGCTGGTACTGTAATAACTGCCTTTGTAACAGGTTCGCCAAGATAATCTTCAGCATAAGATTTTAAATATTGAAGAATGATAGCTGAAAGTTCTTGTGGCGTATAATCCTTGCCTTCAATTCCGACTTTATAGTTCGTGCCCATATGACGTTTAATGGACATGATTGTATTTGGGTTTGTGATGGCTTGACGCTTTGCTACTTCCCCAACCTGACGCTCGCCATTTTTAAACGCAATAACAGATGGAGTTGTGCGATTACCTTCTGGGTTAGGAATAACTTTTGGCTCTCCGCCTTCAAGTACAGACACACAAGAGTTTGTTGTTCCAAGGTCAATACCAATTATTTTACTCATTGCCTTTTCCTCCTAAAAATAATATGTAGTTTTTATTGATTTACTTTTACCATGGATGGTCGGATCACTCGATCCTTTAGCAAATAGCCTTTTTGAAATTCATCAGTCACAATGTTAGAACCAAAGTTTTCATCTTCCCCTTGCATAACTGCTTGGTGCTGATGAGGGTCAAACTCTTTACCCACTGCTTCGATTGGTTCTACACCTTCCTTTTTCAAGGCGTCTACTAAATTGCGGTATACCATGTCCATCCCTTGAAGTAATGCTTTCGTTTGTTCATTGTCTGCCTCAATCTGCATCGCTCTTTCAAAGTTGTCTAATGCAGGTAGTAAATCGGTAATAAGCTTTTGTGCTCTATATTTTTCGCTCGCTTCTAAATCTAATCTAGTGCGACGGCGGAAATTATCAAAATCGGCTTGAAGTCGTAAATATCGATTATCTGCTTCCTCTAACTTATCCTTAAGCACTTGGATTTGTTTTAAATACTCCTCACCAGGGTCTACCACGGTTTCCTCCGAAATTTGATCTTCATTTAAAACCGCTTGTTCCTCGGTAAGTTCAACTTGGTCAGCACTCTCAATTTCTACTTCTTCATTCAATGAATTAGTTTTTTCATTTGTCAACTTACTCACCTCCCTTAAAGCATCTACCATTTATAGTCAAATTATTTCTCATAGAAAAGGGGGTGAAACATAAGGAATTTCACCCTTACTCAATATTGCCTGTGCTACTTGGTTTGATACAGCCTTGTTAAAACCGCCGTTAAGTCGTTACTTAACAATTGAAGCAGGCCAATGACACGAGAATATTCCATTCGGGTTGGACCAAGAATGGCAATCGTACCTAACTTTTCAACTCCAGCAGAGTATGTAGCAGTAATCAAACTACAATTATCCATAGCACTGATATTATTTTCTCTTCCAATTTTGACATGAATCCCAGCCGAATCTTTTCGAATCAAATTGTAAATCCACTCTTCTTGGTCAATCATGGTTAGTAAACTACGGATTTTGCTTATATCATGAAATTCAGGCTGGCTTAACATATTTGTTTTTCCACCAAAGAAAAGTTTTTCAGCGACTGGCATTTTTAGTGAATCTGCTACCGTATGCAGCATCAAATCATAATTATGAATATGCTGCCTAAGCAACATGGCAACTTCTTTGTAAATTTTGTCGTTCAAATCTTCAAGCGGAACACCAGCAAGACGGTCATTTAGGATATTCACTGTTTTTTCCAAGTCACCTGCATCAATAGTGGCAGGTAAGGAAAAAGTTCTGTTTTCAACATGACCTGTATCTGTTACAAAGATCGCTACCGCTGTTTCCTTGTTCAAAGGAATAATCTGAATTCTTTTCAGTTTATTGATACTTGCAGCTGGTCCTAGCACAATCGATGTGTAATTGGTTAATTCAGAGAGTATTTTTGCAGACCTTTGAATAATTTTTTCAAATTCATAAATTTTTTCAGCAAAAATCGATTGAATAATGGAAACATCTTGCTGATTTAGTGCCTGTGGCGAGAGTAAATGATCGACATAATACCGATAACCTTTTTCAGATGGAACTCTTCCTGAGGAGGTATGAGTTTTTTCAATGTACCCCAACTCTTCAAGGTCGGCCATTTCATTGCGAATCGTAGCTGAGCTAAAGGATATTTCCTCTTTTTTCGACAAGCTTCTTGAGCCGACTGGTTGAGCAGATCGAATAAAGTCATCAACAATAACCTGAAGAATCAACAATTGACGATCTGTAAGCAACATTCATCACCTCTGTTAGCACTCATAGTTACCGAGTGCTAATTATATTAATAAATTATCAAAAAAGGGGGGATGGTGTCAATTAAAAAGAAAGCCGATATTTGTGACAGATTGACTAGACCGCACCCAAAAAGGCTTGGAAAACCTCATTTCCTAAAAAACGACCCGTTTTAGTTAAATATATATTATCGTTCTCCACTTCTATCCATCCCTTACTAATTAATTCAGTAATTTCCTTTTTAAATATCTGTAAGGGGTCCTCAGCAAATTTCTCAATAAAATGAGAAATGGAGATTCCTTTTGTTTTACGCAATCCAAGGAACATTTCTTCTTCCATTTGTTCCGCTTTTGTTACTTGATGATCATCCAAAACAGGTAGCAATCCGTTATTTACTTGGTCCATATATTTTTTTAATGGTCCTGAATTCGAACGTCGATACCCATCAACATAGCTATGGGCACCAGCGCCAAACCCGTAATAATATTCGTTATTCCAATACGTCAAGTTATGCTTACTCTCAAAACCAGGCTTAGAAAAATTACTTATTTCATATTGATGGAATCCATGTTTCTCCATTTCATCCATTAATATCTCATACATTTTTGCTTCAATATCCTCCCCAGGGGTTGGAAGCTTTCCTTTTTTTAATAAATTATAGAAAACAGTCTTTGGTTCAATGATTAATGAATAAGCAGAGTAATGATTGATATCAAGCGAAAAAGCTTCCGTTAATGATTCTTTAAAGTCAACGACTGTCTGCGACGGCAGGCTGAAGATTAGATCAATGCTGATATTTTCAAAACCTACTTTTTTAGCACTCTCAATGGTTTGATAGACATCCTTAGCTTTATGGACACGTCCGATTTTTTTCAAAAGTTCTTCGTTAAAGGTTTGAACGCCCAGGCTAATCCTGTTTACCCCTGCATCCTTTAATATTTGTAATTTCTCGATGGATAAATCACCTGGATTTGCTTCAAAAGTAAATTCAACAGCATTACTTGTAGGAAGATTTTTATTTATGCTCTCACAAAATGTAAAAAGCTGCTGTTCATTTAATGAGGTAGGTGTTCCTCCCCCAACAAAAATGGTTTCTAATTGATTGGTTGGATACTTTGCAAGAGTAATTTTCATTTCTTGGTCAAGTGCTTTTAAATAGTCCTCAACTGGCTGCCCTTTTAGAAAAACTTTATTAAAATCACAATAATGACAAATATGCTCACAAAAAGGGATATGAAGATAGGCAGCTTTTATCATTTTTAACACTTCCTTATGCTAGTAACAAAAAGAGGCTAGAATGCCTGCTACAGGCATGTCCTAACCTCCAATTAGTTATTATTTTTTTGTATTAGTGTCATCCATCTTTAGTACAGCCATAAACGCTTCCTGCGGTACCTCAACAGACCCTACTTGTTTCATCCGTTTTTTACCTTCTTTTTGCTTTTCAAGTAATTTACGTTTACGGGAAATATCTCCCCCGTAACATTTTGCTAATACGTTTTTACGCATCGCTTTAATCGTAGAACGAGCAACAATTTTTTGACCGATGGCAGCCTGTATAGGAACCTCAAATTGTTGTCTTGGAATCAATTCCTTCAACTTTTCAACAATAATCTTACCACGGTCATAAGCAAAGTCCTTATGAACAATAAAACTTAATGCATCGACTTGTTCTGCATTTAGTAATATATCCATTTTAACCAGACTAGATGGTTTATAACCAATCAACTCATAGTCAAAAGAAGCGTAGCCCCTTGTGCTGGATTTCAACTGATCGAAGAAATCATAGACAATTTCCGCTAACGGTATTTCATAAACGATACCAACCCGGTTCTCGCCCTGGTATTGCATATCAATAAAATTCCCGCGCTTTAACTGACAAAGTTCCATGATTGCACCAACATAATCATTTGGAGCCATCATTGTCGCTTTAACATATGGCTCTTCTACGCGGTCAATTTTCTGTGGTTCAGGCATGTTAGCAGGGTTGTCTACATTTACTTTAGTACCATCTGTCATGTAGACATGGTAGATAACACTCGGTGCAGTTGTAATTAAATCAATTTTGAATTCACGCTCAATTCGTTCTTGGATGATTTCCATATGAAGAAGTCCAAGGAATCCGCAACGGAAACCGAAACCAAGCGCTTGTGACGTTTCTGGTTCAAATTGAAGAGCAGAATCATTCAATTGAAGCTTTTCAAGGGCTTCACGAAGATCATTAAACTTAGCTGTATCAATCGGATAAAGTCCGCAATATACCATCGGGTTTAATTTCCGGTAACCAGGAAGCGCTTCAGTCGTTCCATTTTTCGCATTTGTAATGGTATCACCAACACGAGTGTCACCGACATTTTTAATAGATGCAGTTAAAAAGCCAACATCTCCAACTGTTAATTCGTTAAGCTGCGTTGCTTTTGGAGTGAATACTCCCACTTCATTTACTTCAAATTCTTTTCCTGTTGCCATCATTTTAATCTTGTCGCCGACCTTAACAGACCCTTCTACTACACGAATATAGGCAACAACGCCACGATATGCGTCATATAAAGAGTCAAAAATCAGGGCTTTTAATGGCGCTTCCGGGTCTCCTGTTGGAGCTGGAACTGTTTTTACCACCTGTTCAAGAATATCTTCTATTCCGATTCCAGCTTTTGCTGAAGCTAAAACGGCCTCAGATGCATCTAAGCCGATAACCTCTTCAATTTCATTCCGAACTCTCTCTGGCTCGGCACTCGGTAAGTCAATTTTATTAATAACAGGCATGATTTCAAGGTTGTTATCCAAGGCAAGATAAACGTTTGCTAGTGTCTGTGCTTCAATTCCTTGTGCTGCGTCGACGACTAATATAGCCCCTTCACAAGCAGCAAGACTCCTTGATACCTCATACGTAAAATCGACATGCCCTGGTGTATCAATTAAATGGAAAATATACTCTTCTCCATCTTTCGCTTTATATTTTAACTGTACAGCATTTAACTTGATGGTGATCCCGCGTTCCCTTTCAAGATCCATTGAATCCAAAAGCTGGTCTTTCATCTCACGCGATGATAATGCATTTGTTTTTTCCAAAATACGATCAGCCAATGTGGATTTTCCATGGTCGATATGAGCAATAATGGAAAAATTTCTGATCTTTGATTGTCGTTTGAGTTTTTCTTCTCTGTTCATGGTCTTTCACTCCTACTATACTCGCACATGTACACTATTTTTGATTATATCAGTAGAGCATTCGAGATTCAATTAAATTCGAAAAGCGGCACCCTCCAAGGCACCGCTTTTGCTTTATTTCGTTATTTTTTGAATCAAATTTTCCGAGGCATTTGAAATCCCATCAGACATTTTTTTCCCTATTGATGAAAAGAAATTATAAGCGCTAATCTCCTCAAGCTTCTTCTTCTTTGCTTCAATATCATGACTGGAAATATCATTTCCTAATATAGAGGCACTTATGTGATTATCGGTTTCATTTAAGCTAACAGCCTGATGAAAGTTTGGGTCGTCGTACCCTTTCATTTTATGAATCCCATTATTGGCTAATTGCATGCCTGTTAAAACAGAGATTAGCATGAGAGCGGCAATACCAACGCTTTTAAGCATAAATATCTTCATACAACTGCTCCCTTACACTTATTGTTTATCGGTTGACTGCTTAACATCCTGATTCACCTTTTCTGCCTGCCAGTAGTATTCACTAAATACTTCAGCGAGAGCATCCGCAGATCGGTTTAACTCTTCAAACGTATTATCTACGCCGCCAAACTCAATTAGAATGGCATTGGATGATAGGTTTTGGTTATAGATACTATTTGACCCTGCCGCATTTTTAACCATAACTCCTCTGCTTAAACCCTTATATTTTTTCTGTAAAAGATTGTGCAGTTCTGTTGCTAGCTTTGCATTTTTCTCATAATTTGGGTTTTTACCTCCAATAATAAACGCAAGCTTTGCATATGGTTTTCCATTAATCGATACGGTTGTTTTGTCCTTCCGTTGCGAATCTCGATGAATATCAATAAAATAGTGCAAATCTTTATTAGAGGCCATGGCGGTTTGAACAACTGAACGGGATTCTTCATAGGACTTCGCAAAATTCCAACCCTTTTTATTTAGATTTGCTTGGATATCTGTTTTGTCTATAAAGCTTCCGATTCCTCTATCGCTAAGGCTTGTCTTAAGTTGGTCACCAATTTTAGTAACATTAATTTGAGAATGATAAGCCAAATTTGGATTGGTTACACCCTTAAGATATGGTAAATAGGATTCCCGATTATGTGAGAAGTAAACATAGACAACCTGTCGATTTCCCGTCGTTTGCCCTGGTGTTGTAGAAGGATTCTCGTTGGTTGGCTGATCTAATCCTTCAAGATTTTGTAATGCCGCTTCCCGTTCTGCCTTCATGATTTCAATGGGTGGAGCCGATTCAATTGGCATATTGGTATAATTAGTGCCCTCTCCTGCCACAAGAATTTTCCCATCAAATTGATAGAACCCCGGTAGCTCTCTTCCTAGAAGACTTCGTGGGTCATTCAAATTAATATTACTAGACAGTTTAAATACCAAATTGGTCAGAGTAGGTGTTGCAGCCCAATTATTTTCAACCTTTAGAAAATGGTGATTTTCCCAGCCCATCAGTTGGTAGAGGAGTTCCCCATTCACATTTGTGGCAGCTTGGTTTACAGAAGATGACATCAGTCTATATTGTGGCTTGAGTGACGTTAAAAGGCCGCTTATAGAAAAAATCAATATGATAAAGAGTAACAAAGCAGCGATTATTTTAAATAAGCTTGTCCCTTGGACGATAAAAAACGTTCCAGATGTTCTAGCATTTTTCATAGTTCCACCCCGCTTAAACGATTCTAGTAAATCTTATGACATTACTAGAATTGGTAGAACCATAAATAACTGCTAAAACCTTTCTAAAAAGGGGCTAATGGTTGAAAACCAAGCCCCTAAGAAAATTATTTTGTATAATATCCGGTATTTTCCTGATCAACTGCTGTATGAAGTGATGAGTTTAAGCCATTTGCAATAAGGTTGGCCATATCTTCAATGAAAACATCAACTTCCTTTGGAGTAACCATTAAGTTATGTCCAATTGGTGCAAGTACCTCATAAATTAACTTCCTTTTCTCATCATCTGGCAGGGTGCCAACGATTCCTAGAAAGGTTTTTCGATGTTTTTCTTCAGGTAAATCTTCCTCGGTTAACTTTCTCTTTTCACCAAAACTCATCCCTGCTGGTGCCAGCGCTCTTGAGGGGCGATTTCCTTCCTTCAGTTCTTTGCCAAAGTGTTTAAGGATATAATCAATCGTATCACTAGTAATGGAAACTGCGTCCACCACCGTTGGAACACCAATAGCTATGACAGGAATCCCCAATGTTTCTTTACTAAGTTCTTTTCTTTTATTACCGACACCTGAACCAGGGTGAATACCTGTATCAGATATTTGGATGGTTGAATTAACCCTTTCAATCGACCTGGATGCTAAAGCGTCGATTGCGATTACAAAGTCCGGTTTTGTATTTTCAACCACACCGAAAATAATATCACTGGTTTCAATCCCTGTTAGTCCCATTACTCCGGGAACCAAGGCACTTACAGATCGATACCCTTCTTCCACATTTTCAGGTTGAAGTTGAAAGAGATGTCTTGTTATTAAAAGATTTTCACAAACCATTGGCCCTAATGCATCAGGAGTTACGTTCCAATTTCCAAGCCCTACAACAAGACACGAGTCTGTTTTCTTAATTCCAGACCCTTCTAGAAAGTGAGCAAATTCCCTAGCGAATATTTCCTCTACCTTCTGCTGTGTCTCTGTGTTTTGCTGACGGATCCCTTGTACCTCTACTGTTAAATATCTTCCTGCTTTTTTCCCGAGCTGTTGCTCTCCTTGTTTCGTTACTTCAACCAAAGAAATTTTTATATCATCAACATCTTTTTCCTTAATTATTACTCCTTCAATTTGTGAAAGGTCTTCCTCTTGCTCGACAGTCCCCTTTCTACCAGCAATCACCATTTCCCTTGCTTCAATGGCCAGATCGGTTCTAACCGAGTATTGACTTAAGTCGATCGATTCACTCATGCTCATGTACATTTCACTCCTATCATGTTCTCCAGAAAATAGAAACTATTTCCTATTTTTGCCCTCTTCACTTCAAAACATGCAAGTTAAATAATTATCACTTTTCATTTGTGTATTGCAATATAGGCTATCGTTTGATAAAATACTTCTTGTTCTGAATTATTATTGATGAATGTAAAGTCGAGTTCATATAGTCTCGATTCTTTGTAGGAGGTGAATGTAATGCCTAACATTAAATCTGCTATTAAGCGTGTTAAAACAACTGAAGCTCGTAATGCTCAAAATACAACTGCTAAATCTGCAATGCGTACGGCTGTTAAAAAAGTAGAAGCTGCTGTTTCAACTAACGACGCCGCTACTGCAAAAGAAGCATTGGTAACTGCTGCTAGTAAATTAGACAAGGCTGCTGCAAAAGGTCTTATCCACAAAAATGCTGCTGCTCGTAAAAAATCACGTCTAATGAAAAAGTCTAACGCTCTATAATATAGCGCAATAAAAAAACGATTCCACTTAGGAATCGTTTTTTTATGTTACTTTATTTTTTCAACCGGAACAAAAACATCTCAATAAGCAAGGATTTGTTCATACCGCCTGTTTTCATTTGATAGTCAGCCTCCGCAAGCCATTCCATCAGCTTAGCTAATTCTTCATCTGTAAATTTATTTGCCTGTCCGCTTGCCAATTTGACACGAAACGGGTGGGTTTTTAAGTAACCAGCAATTTGCTGTTGACCATACCCTCTTCTAGAGAGTTCCTTAACTTGATAAATTAAGCGAAATTGCCCTGCTAGCAAGGCAAGGATTTTAATTGGTTCTTCGTTCTGCTTTAGCAAATCATAATAAATGCGTAAAGCCTCATCCAATTTTCGTTGAACCACTTTTTCAATTAAGGTAAAAATATTCTGTTCAAGAGAACGGGCCACTAATTTTTCTACTAAATCCACATCAATTCTTTTATAATCTGCTGCATACAAAGCCAACTTATCCACTTCTGTGGTTAGCATAAACATATTTGTTCCAACTAAGGCCAGTAATTGATCAATAGCATTAGCCTCTATTTCAATCCCATTTCCTGTTGCACGATCCTTCACCCAGTTTTTCAACTCATGTTCATTTAACTTTTTAGCTTCTACTAATTCTGCGTTTCTCTTCAGTTCTTTCGTAATTTTTTTTCGCTCATCTAATTTTTCATATGGCGCTGAAATAACCATCACCGTATACGGGGCTGGTTCTTTCAAGTAGGCTTCAAGTTTTGTTATATCGTGAACAACCTTTTCCTTCGTTTTCTCCGCAGTTAAAAATACAGGATTATGTAAAAAAACAACTTTTCTTTCACCTAGAAAAGGAAACGTTTCTGCATCCTCCAATGCCACATCAATGGGGGTCTCTTCTAAGTCATATGCAGAAAAATTAAAATCCTTCTCTTCTTCGTCTAATATATGATTAAGAAGAAGTTGCTTTGTTTCATTGATTAAAAATGCCTCTGTCCCATATAATAAATAGATAGGAGCAATTTCTTTTTTTTTGATTCTCCTCCAAATATCCAATACCATTGTCCAGCGCTCCCCTTCATTTCACTCACATCTTATCGTAATGAAGCTTGGACGATTTGACAAGTACTTAAAGGGAATTAGCACTTTACTAATAAGTGCCAATTCCCGATCTATAATGAACGCCTGCAATATTCAGCCCTAGGATCTGTCATTGCGCGGCGGAGTTCCTAACGTAATAATAGTGTAGCCTTAAGTGAATCATACTATTTTGACAACTCTTGTCATTATAGGAAAACGGTAAAGGGAGGCTGGATTTTTTCAGCCAAATAGCTTATACTATATTTTGAAAATAGGAGGGGTAGATTGTGAATCAATTTGAAAAAAACGTGCAAAGCAAACGTAACGACGCTATCGATTCTGGAGTAGGATTTGGGGTTTCTTTTGGATTCTTTGCTTTATTGTTCATTATCGCAACTGTTATTAAGCTTATCGGTTCATAATGAAGGATACATAACGTAATCAAGGACTGCTAGCATGCAGTCTTTTTTTATTTCCTTAGTGAATGCTTTATCTTATGGTAAGAAGGTTGAAAAGGTTCCTTTCTGATTATAAAAACGATACGTAATCGCTCCTTGTAGATCAGTTCGATAAATGGTGGCATTGACCTTTTTTAACCGTTCGAGCACTTCTTGGTGTGGATGACCAAAACGATTTTTTTCGCCAGCAGAGATTAGAACTGCTTTTGGTTTAACTTGGTGAATAAATAAATCAGCACTCGATGTCTTACTTCCATGATGTCCCGCCTTAAGGACATCAATTGTTAGATGTGGATATTTTTTAATAATTTTCTCTTCTCCTTCCTGATCAAGGTCTCCCCCAAAAAACCAATTCCTCCCCCCTAAGTTGGAAACAAAGGCGATTGACCCACTGTTCCTGTCACCTGTAAAATTTTTTTCCGGAGAAAGGATAAAAAATTCAAAATCATCTATATTCCAATGATCCCCTGCTGCAACTTTTATAACAGGTATCCCTTTCTTTGTAGCTATTTTAATGATGTCAAGCTCTGTTTCAGACGGGTCGATGACCGAGGGTATTAAGATTTGTTTTACCTTAAGCTCATTTAAAATAGAAATGGAACCTCCAATATGGTCTATATCTCCATGTGTTAAAATCAGTTTATCAATCCTTGTAACACCTTTTCCTTTCAAGTAAGGTACCACAACATCTTTCCCCACTTCAAAAGGATTTGCTCGCTTCCTCCATTCTTCCACTGAGTATTGCATCGTTCCCCCTGTATCGATCAGAATGGTGCCTTTACGGAAAGGAAGTTTAATTAGTATACTGTCCCCCTGCCCGACGTCAATCATGGTCACCTCCCCATATGGATTGAACCTGTTGGAGCCCATTTGAAGGCTGAACAGCAGGATACTCAACAAAATAAGACGGCTTTTCCCTTTGGATGAAGTAATATGTTCCCAATTACAAAAGATAGCCAAAATAATTAGTGTATCCACAATTAGAAAAATAAGAGTGGGTCTACCAGGTATAAAGCTCCCAAAAGGGATTTTTGCAGCATAATCGATGACTGCATTAAAAAAGGAAATGATTTTTAAAAAAATATTTATAAGAATGGATGGAGTCTTACTAAATAGCAGTTGAACAACAAAGAGGAAGTATAAACCCGGAAGATACACAAAAGAAAAAAGAGGAATATAGAGCATGTTTACTATTATGCCGACTAATGAGAGCTCAAAATAATGATAAAGTAAAAATGGAAAGGCTGCTAATTGAGAAATAACAGACGTAACTAACATCCGTAATAAACTGTGCCGATACATAGAAATGATTAATCCGGCTGACAGGATTATGGCCATGCTTACTGAAAAAGAAAGTTGAAAGCCAACATCAAAAATAATCAGCGGATCCAAAAACACAAAGATGATAAAGGCCAAACATATTGCGTCAATCGGTAAAAGATTAAGTCGATTTTTCAATTTTGTCGTTAGCAGTACAAGGAATATCATTAGGCCAGCCCTAATCACGGATGGAGAGCTCCCTGTAAGGATTACATAAACAGGAATAGCCGCCAAAAGAACATTCGTCATCCACTGCCGTGTGATTCCTACCCGCAATCCCATATAAAAAACACCCCCAATTAACAAGGAAACATGAAGTCCAGAAATCGCTAATAAATGGACGATGCCAGTTTTTTGATAATTGCCAAGCAAGGCAGGATTTAATAAGCTCCTATCACCAAAAATTAAAGCCGCGGACAATGAAGCAATTTCATTAGGGAAATGGACGGTAAGATAACGTGTACCTGTCAAACGAAGTTGTTTTACCATACTAAGTAAGGATGGCGGAAGGGAAGTACAATATTGGAGTGGATTTTCAGTGGATTCAAGTATCCAATGAATGCGCTTATTGGAGAGATATCTACGATAATCAAATCCATTTGGATTTTTTGCCATGGTCGGTTTTTTCAAGGAACCCGATACCCTGCAAACACGACTAAAAAGGCTTTTATTCTGAAGGTTTATTTTTTCATTCTCTGATTTTAATTTGTACCGCATGAGGAGACTCTCATTGTGAAATTTTTCCTTTACCTCTACCTGTAATAAATCGCCATCAATTTTCGGATTTTCAATGTATTCCAGAGTAAAGAGGGTTGTAGATTCAGGTATTAGAGAGTGATTCATTCTTTCACCCCTCATTCCAATTAACAGAGAGAGGGTAAAAATAACCACGAGGAGGACTATTTGTTCCTTCGAAAATCTCTTGTATTGATACAGTAAATACATATAAATGATCGTTAGCAGAAAGAAAGGTAAGAACGATACTAGAGCGCATAGTACGCCAAATAAAGCAGAAAGTGCAATATATATATACTTTCCATTCATATTACTTCTCCAATTTGTGGGGTTGATTTATAGGGGTTCGAGAGGGAGGGCACCGGATATTACCGGCGCCATTAAAAAAAGCTATTGTGTTATCTTTCTAAAGTCGATGACTTGTTCGGTCAGTTCTACTTTTTCAATTTTTACACCTGCTTGCTCAAATAGTTCAATCGCATATGGATGATTTTTATAATCCTCCGCATAATAAACCGTCTTTATGCCGGCTTGGATAATAGCTTTACAGCATTGGAGGCAAGGAAAATGAGTCACATAAATTTCAGCATCAGCAGTAGGTACACCGAATTTAGCACATTGCAGTAAGGCATTCATTTCTGCATGGATCGTTCTTACACAGTGATGATCAATCACGTAGCACCCTTTATCAATACAATGATCCCCACCTGCAATCGATCCGTTGTAACCCCCCGCAATTATACGCTTATCTCTAACAATGGTTGCACCTACAGTAAGTCTAGTGCACGTGCTTCTTAGTGCCAGCAAGTGGCTTTGTGCCATAAAATATTGATCCCAAGATAGTCGATTCACGATTTCCCACTCCCTAGAATAAAAAGTTTATATTTAGTGTAAGGGTACTTGTCCATATAGGTCAATCTATGATTCAATGAACCGCAATTAAATCCTTTAATTTTTCAAAGGTTTTATCCCCAATCCCACTAATATTTTTAAGGTCTTCTACCACCTTAAATGGTCCGTTTGTGTTCCGATATTCCAGAATGGCAGCTGCCTTAGATGGACCAATTCCCGGGAGATTTTGCAGTTCGTTTTCATCCGCTTTATTAATATTAATTTTAGCCTGACCTTCACCGGTACTAGCAATTCCGGTGGAGTTCCCATCCATGGAACCAGCAATAGCAGCAGTTTCCTCACCCTTGGCTGGTACATAGACAACCATTTCATCTACAACATGCGCAGCAAAATTAACTTGGGCTTGGTCAGCTTGCTCCGTTAATCCACCAGCGCGGCTGATGACATCAATGACTCGATCACCTGTACTCACTTGATATACGCCCGGTTGCTTGATTTGTCCTTTTACATCCACCATAATTTTCTCAGTCTTTTCCTTTTGTTCGGGTTGATTATTTTTAATGTTCTCCTGCCCCTTCTCTTTCAACTTGCTTTCCATGGTAAATGTTTCAGTTGCTACAGGTTCATTATCAATGAAGGAAAAATAATAAAAACCACTTAAACCAATAACTATAGCAACTACCATGTAAAACTTATGTTCCAACAACCAGTCTTTCATTAGGATCCATCCTTTCTAAGGTATATTTCACATTTACTTTTCATATGGTTATAAAAGAATATTGCATACGAAGGAGGGTCGGAAAATGAATCTAGGTATCATCGGTACCGGTAATATGGGGAGAATTTTGGTGGAGGCCTTGATTGATAGTAAGGCCATATCCCCTTCTTCAATGATCATTACAAATAGAACGAAATCTAAAGCCATGCTGCTTAAAGATAAATATAGGGAAATTAGGGTTGGGGCAACTCCAGAAGAGGTGGCGGCTCAATCCGATTTGTTATTTATTTGTGTCAAACCATTAGACATTTATAAAATACTGGATGAGATAAACCCTCATTTAAGTAATGAAAAATGTCTTATATCCATAACAAGTCCTGTCAGTACAAGCCAAATTGAAAAAAAGGTATCGTGTTCAGTAGTCCGAGTAATCCCAAGTATTACAAATCGGGCATTATCCGGCGTGTCCTTACTTACCTATGGAGAAAATTGTAGTAACTACTGGAGAGAAAAAATTGAAACTTTAATTACGAAGATTTCGGTACCAGTTAGTATTGAAGAGAACATTACGAGGGTAGCCTCAGATATTGTGAGTTGCGGTCCGGCTTTCTTCAGCTACCTCCTACAGCGTTTCATACAAGCAGCAGTGAAAGAGACGGAAATTGACGAAGCCTCAGCCACTATCTTTGCCAGTGAGATGATTGTAGGCCTTGGTGAATTGTTAAAACAAGGTCATTATACTTTACCATCATTAATAGAAAAAGTTTGTGTAAAGGGCGGAATAACGGGTGAAGGAATAAAGGTATTGGACAATGAACTGGGGAATGTATTTGAACATGTGTTTCAAGCAACCCATACGAAATTCAAAGAAGATCTTGATAAAGTAGAAATGAAATTCTCTAAATAATCATTCGCTAACATTAGACAAATTCCTTCTTAATTTTTAAAAAAATCGCCATCTTCTCTAAAAAAGATGGCGATTTTTTATTTTTTTCGAGCAACAAAAAAAATTCGTTCTGAATGTGACTCTGGTGATTTAGGTTCAAAATCGGCACAAACCTCTAGCAATTCAAAACCAGCATCATGTAACCAATTTGAGTATAGCTCAACAGGATAGGTCCTTTGGTAATGAAACTCATCATACCGGTCATATTTCCCTGACTGTTCGTCTAAAACAAAAAAACTTAAATCATGTTCCACACTATGCTCATGCTCCCCAGAGAAACTATTCCAAATATACGAAAGTCGCTCATCATTTAAAGCAAAGGTTTGGTCAATGAAACCATGTGATATTTTAAAGGTAGAGTGCACGTCAAAAATAAATAACCCATCATGATTTACATGCTGAAATACCGAAGAAAACGTCTCTTTTACTTCCTCTTCAGTTTGCAGATAATTAAGTGAGTCACAAAAAATACCAATCACATCAAATTGACCCTGGCCATCCAAATCAAGCATATTCTGCTCAAAAAAAGGAATTCGAACTCCTTTTTTCTCTGCCTTTGCCTGTGCAACAGCCAGCATATCAGACGATAAGTCAATGCCTGTTACTTGAAAACCTTCATCCGCAAAACGAATGGAGAGCTCACCCGTTCCACAGGCTAAATCAAGCAGGCGCCCCCCCGAAACGTCGTATTTTGCAAGCCGCTCTTTAACAAATCTTACCCATTCATCATAAGGAGCATCCTTCATCAGCTCATCATACAAATAGGCGAATTGTTCATAACTCATGAATTTAACTCACTATGGATATCCTCAAGTGGTGCATCGCCCCATAAGCGTTCTAAATTATAATAGCTTCTTTCCTCCCGATGGAAGACATGTGCTACAACGTCACCTAAATCAATTAAGACCCATCTCGCTTCATCAAAGCCTTCCATTCTTTTTACATCATGGCCGTTCTCTTGGGCTTTATCCTTAATCTCTCTTGCAATTGCTTGAACCTGCTTATCTGAATTACCGTGGCAAATAATAAAATAGTCTGCAATTAAAGAAATCCCCTTCATATTAAGGGCCAAAATATCTTCCGCACGTTTATCATCTGCTGCCTTTACAGCAATTTTTAGTAGATCTTGATTATTCATTGATCAATCCTCCAGTTTATTGACAAGGTCATTGTAAGTATAAAATGTATCAGGGTAAACCTTTTGATTCTTTTTTAGTAAAAATAAAATTGTATTCTGAATTGATTTAACTAAAGCTCGATTTAAATTGTCTTTAGCAAGCTCTCGCACTTCATCCACACCAGGAAAATGACGGCCTGGTTCGATATAATCTGCCAAATAAATGACCTTTTCCAGCAAGCTCATTCCCATTCTTCCAGATGTATGGTAACGGATGGCATCTAGTACCTCACGATCCGTAATCCCTGCTTCTTTCTCTACTAAGTATGTGCCTGCAGGAGCATGCCACAATTCGGAATTATATTCAAGCAAATTCTGGGGAAACCCTTGAGTAGTGATGATTTCCTTCATTTCCTCTTTTGGACGAAATTTTGCATAATCATGAAATATAGCAGCGGTTTCGGCTTTCTTTTCATCTGCACCGAATCTCTTAGCGAGTGTTATGGCTGTTTCCATGACCCCAATGGTATGTTGATACCGGTGCTCGGTTAACTGCACCTTAACAAGCTGTAATGCTTTTTCACGTTCCATATAAGTGCTTCTCCTCAATATATTCAATGACAGCATCAGGCAATAAATATCGAATAGTCTTTCCATTCTTCACACGATTTCTTATCATACTTGATGATACATCCATGCCTGGCACCTCTACATAAAGAACAGGATAATTGGTTTGATGACTATAGGACGGCCTATGTACACCAACAAATTGAACGAGCTTAACAAGCTCATCAATTTGTTGCCATTTCGGTAAATATTCAATCATGTCTGCCCCAATGATAAAGAAAAATTGATGTCCCGTATACTTATCATTGATCATTTTCATCGTATCAATGGTATAGGAAGGACCTTCTCTTTCTAATTCAATCGTTTCTATTTTAAAAGCTGAATTCCCTCGAGTTGCAAGCTCAAGCATCCGAAGACGATCATCATTTCTAACAGAACCGGTCTTTTTCTTATGGGGAGGCTCCTGGTTTGGCATGAACCAAATTTCATCCAGTTCAAGTGTAGAGAGAACCTCATTAGCAATCATCAGATGACCATAATGTGGAGGATCAAATGTTCCACCCAAAATTCCAACCTTCTTCATGCATTCGCCATCCTTTACTACATTGGGTTATGGAAGAGTGATTGTTTTCTTTTCAACAGATTCTTTATACAGGACAATCGTGTTACCAATGATTTGAACAATTTCAGCACCTGTACCTTCAGCTAACTGTTCAGCAACAATGGTTTTATTTTCTTCACAATTTTGCAAGATACTGATCTTAAACAGCTCTCTCGCTTCAAGTGCATCCGATACTTGCTTAATCATATTATCATTGACTCCACCTTTTCCTACTTGAAAAATAGGGTCTAAGTGGTGTGCTTTTGAACGTAAAAAACTTTTTTGTTTACCTGTTAACATGTTTTTCCTCCTAATTGTTTCAACACATTCTCTCTCATTCGTTGGATATCCGGGAGTATTCCTGTCCACTTTTCAAAGGCAAGGGCTCCTTGATATACAAACATCTCAATTCCATTTTGCGTTCGTGCCCCTTGACCATTTGCATCATGTAAAAATTGAGTTGTTAGCGGATTGTAAATTATATCACAAACCATTGACTCTTTGCTTAGATTATTTAAATCTAGAGGCTTTTCATCTAGTCGGGGTGACATCCCAACCATGGTTGTTTGAATGATTAAATCATAATCTTCTATTTGTTTACCGGCTTCGGCAATAGATTTTGCCCTAGACGATATGGTATATGGACAGGCTTCAATCAAGCTCTGGGCTTTCCCCAAAGTACGATTAGTAATGTCAATAACCGCAGGTCGTTCCTTTGCTAAAGTAAAATAAATGGCCCTTGCCGCACCACCTGCACCAATAATTAAGACCCTTTTTCCTTCTATAGAAGAAAGACTTGTATGGAGTCCGCTTAAAAATCCAGGTCCATCTGTATTGTAGCCAATTAATTTTCCACCAGCATTGACTACTGTATTTACTGCTCCAATGCTGGCAGCTAATTCATCTACCTCATCTAAAAAGGGAATAATCTTGCTTTTATGAGGAACGGTGACATTAAATCCACCTGCGCCAATTGCCTTTAATCCCTTAACTGCATCCTGTAGATCCTCTGATTTTACTTGAAAGGGAAGATAATAGGCATCAATATTATAAAACGAGAATAAATCATTGTGCATGATTGGGGACATCGAGTGCCCAATCGGATCGCCCAAAACGGCAAAAAGCTTTTTCACCTTACTTCTCCTCACCCAATTTCTGACTTTGTATCGCATGTTTTACCTAACTATTTAAATTAATGATTTTCGTATTAACGTTTGAACACCCTTAGGAACATAAGCAGCCACTTTTGCCCCAGGCTCGTTGACCGTAATCCAGCCTAACCCTGAAAAAACGATATCTGTTTTAGCTTCCTTCACCACAAACTCTTGTCTTACTAACTCAGGGAAAGAATCAACTTGTTCCGGCTGTGGAGGTGTTAGCATTTCCCCAACATGCTTTTCATAAAGCTCAGAAGCATTTTCTGTTTTTGTCCTATGAATAGTTAATTCATTTGATACATAACAAACAAATGACCTTCTACCACCACTTATATAATCAAATCGTGCTAGGCCTCCAAAGAATAAGGTTTGACCTTCATTCAGTTGGAATACTTTTGGTTTAATCTCCTTTTTAGGAGTAATCACTTTTAAATCCCTTTTATCTACAAAATGAGCCATTTGATGGTGATTGATAATCCCAGGAGAATCAATTAGATACTTTCCATCATCAAGTGGGATTTTGATAATATCCAATGTAGTCCCAGGAAAATGCGAGGTAGTAATGAGGTCCGCTTCCCCTGTTACATCCTTAATAATTCTATTGATAAAGGTTGATTTTCCTACATTTGTACAGCCAACCACATAGACGTTCTTTCCATTTCGCAACTCATCAATAGCTGCGGCTGTTTCTTTTATAAACTGACCTTTTGCTGCACTAACAAGAAATACCTCTTCTGCTCGTAATCCCAGTTCCTTTGCTTCGTTCTTCATCCAGTTAATTAATTTGTTGTGTTTGACTGACTTTGGTAATAGGTCCACCTTGTTACCTACAAGAAGTACCTTGTTATTCCCAACAAATCTGTGTAATCCCGGTAACCAACTTCCATTGAAATCAAAGATATCAACAATCATCACAATAAGGGCATCAGTTTTTCCCATTTCATTTAAAATCTTTAAAAAGTCATCGTCGGTAAGATTAACATCTTGAACCTCATTGTAATGCTTGAGCCGGAAACACCTTTGACAAACGATTATTTCCTTCTCTAAAGCAGAAGATGGTGCATAGCCTATTAATTCTGGATTTTCTGTTTGGACTTTTACACCACAGCCTATACATATATGTTGTTCACTCACAAATTAATCCTCCCATTGAAGCATTCCTTTTTTTCTGAACCAGTTTAAGATCCTTCTCTCAGCAAAACGGTTGAACTTTGTAAAGAAGCCATCGGTTTGTGCAACGGGTACAACTAAAATGGTATGAAAACCACTGCGGTTTCCACCAAGTACATCCGTTAATAATTGGTCCCCGATAACGACCGTCTCTTCTTTTTTTATGCCCATTTGCCTAACTGCTTTGTTAAATGCAGGTCCAAGCGGCTTCCGTGCGCGAAAGATAAACGGAAGGTTTAAAGGGTCAGAAAAGGCCTTTACACGTTCCTCATTGTTATTTGAAACAATGGTTACAAGAATATGATGTTTTCTAATTTCATCAAACCATTTAATTAATTGGGGAGTGGCATTCGGACGATCCCATTCCACTAATGTATTATCCAAATCAGTAATAATCCCTTTTATCCCTTTTTCCTTTAATTGTTCAGGAGAAATATCCAGAATGCTTTTCACATGCTCATCTGGTAAAAATTGTTTTAACACTAAGTTTACACCTCATTATAATTCTTAATTATGAATAACTCTTTCATCTATACTTGTACAATCATAACCAATAATACCCTTTGTTTCAAAAGAAAAATAATCAACGTAATATTCAACAAATTTCGACCCAGTCTAATTTTCCTTGAACTAAAAAACAGCTATTTTCAATGGGTGTGCATCTTTTTAAAAAAAAATAAAAATATTTTTCGACAAACATCTACTTTTTTTCAACCTGTGGATAACCTTATTAACATTATACCCATTGAACTCTTTGAGTTTCCTCAGTTTATAAACAAATTAACCACAACTTATCCACCAGAAGTTGTGGATAAATAGAACGATTGTTCTATAGGGATAAATTTGGTAGATTTAGGGTACACCAATTGAACGTACTATTTTATGTTTAGTTTTCATCAAATAGAACAAATTATTTATTATCGGAGGTGGATTCTGACGTGAGGAAACTGTCAGATGAATTATTAATTGAGTCATATTTTAAAGCAAAGGAATTAAACTTAAGCCAGGATTTTATCGGTCTCATTGAGTCCGAAATTCACCGACGTTCCTTATATAATAAAATAAAGCTCTCTTCCTAAACCTTTTACACTGCCCTATTATGGGCTTTTCTTTTTTTATAAGAATATTCTAAGGCAGAAACCTCCTGCCTTATTTGTTAAATACACCAATCTTTTCTCCAACCTTGATATCTTTTGGTGTTTGAATAGATGCTTCCACTTGGAATGTGTCCTTTTCAAAAAGCAGCACCACCGTTGAACCAAAACTGAAATAGGCCATTTCTCCCCCCTTTTCAAGTTCCGATCCTTTATGCGTTGTTTCAATTGAATTAACAAACATCGCTCCAACCTTTACAATAGCCACATGCCCAAATGATGTTTTTACTTCAGTTATTACCCTATAATTCTTTGCTAGGGTACGAACTCCATATTTTAATCCTAGCTTATTTACTGGATAGGATTTAGACCCTAGTGTCCATTGCTTCGATACAGTGCCATCTACTGGACTGTGAATCCTATGGTAATGACTTGGACTTAGATAGAGAATCATGTATGTACCATTTAAATATTTGGATAAGACTTCGTGATCACCTAGCATTTCTTCGATGGAATATGTTTTTCCTTTTACTAAAATTTCACTTGTCTCATTTATCGGTCCAATATCCTCTATAACCGCATCAACAGGACTGACAACGGTTTGTTCACTTCGGTCAATAACTCGAGCTTCATTTTTTAACGTTCGAACAAATAAATCATGAAGAGTAGGATACTCCGAGACTGACTTTTCCATTTCATCCACATTCAACTGATAAATTCTTGCGAAGGACGGTACAACAAAACGGCTTGCACGTGAACGAGCAAACCTTCTTAAAATGCTGGATGTCCACTTTCCATTCGTTAATTCAATCATGAGACGATATAAACCTTGTATCATCAATCTACCCCCAAATAGTGTAAAAATACTCTTTACGAACTGTCATAAAAAGCTTAGAATTAAATATTATAGAATAAACTAAAAAATTAATTTTCCTTTTGCTAAAGAAAAGGAGTGATGAGGAGCAATGTTTTTGTTGGACGTATTGGACCAAACAATAAAGAAATTAAAATCTCAAACAGCCAATGTAATAACGCTTGCCAATCTATCATTAGGCGGATTTGCAATTATATTCGGACTTCATGGAAATTTAAGACTAAGCTTACTTCTAATTTTTATAGCAGCCTTAGCCGACCGTTTTGATGGTATGATTGCACGAAAGTTTAATATTGAATCAGAGCTTGGAAAACAATTAGATTCCATGAGTGATATTATATCATTTGGAGTGGCTCCAGCACTATTACTATACCAAGGAATTTTACATGAATTTGGTGGACCTGGTTCATTTTTTACTGTTTTTTATATCGGCTGTGGTGCTTTTAGATTAGCTCGGTTCAACATTACAGAGAGTAATGGATATTTTACTGGGTTACCAATTACAGCTGCAGGCTGTTTGGCAACATTAAGCTTTCTAATCATTCCTTATGCGCCAGCTCAAACGTTCTTATTCATTATCATCATTCTATCATTCCTAATGGTAAGTTCATTTAAACTGAAAAAAGTCTAATAATCAACAAAAAGCATCAACCACTTTTACGGTTGGTGCTTTTCTTTTTATAAAATAGCTATGTTAAAGAAGATTGTGATTATTATCTCCAGTTGATTGGAGCGGAAGGCGCGAAGACTCCTGTGGGAGTATGGTTCAGGGGAGACCCCGCAGGCG
>NZ_JBCNAC010000142.1:0-27934 GCF_050477885.1 Neobacillus rhizosphaerae | reverse complement strand
GAGCGGAAATCAACAGACAATTTTACAGAGCCTTTATAAAATAAAAATTATTAATTTGAATGGACAGACACAATTTCCTGATTTCTTCATAGGAATTAGTAATAGGCCCTAGCCCAAAAAAAGAAAGCACGGGGGTGGATGTGGATGTCTGGAATCTTAACAGCTCTCGGTTATTTAATGAAAGAATTTTTATTTCTTGTTTCGTACGTTAAGAATAATGCTTTTCCTCAGCCCCTATCTGCTGCTGAAGAAAGAAAGTACTTACGGTTAATGGCAGAAGGGGATCCGCATGCGCGAAATATGTTAATTGAACACAATCTACGACTTGTCGCGCATATAGTTAAAAAATTTGAAAATACCGGGGAGGATTCTGAAGATCTAATCTCGATTGGAACAATTGGTTTAATAAAAGCAATCGAGAGTTATTCAGAAGGTAAAGGAACAAAACTTGCAACCTATGCTGCTCGTTGTATAGAAAATGAAATTCTTATGCATTTACGGGCACTTAAAAAAACAAAGAAAGATGTTTCCTTACATGATCCTATCGGTCAGGATAAGGAAGGTAATGAGATTTCATTGATTGATGTCCTTAAATCGGAATCTGAGGACGTTATCGATACCATTCAGCTTAATATGGAGCTGGAGAAAATAAAAAAGTTTATAGAGGTGTTGGATGATCGGGAAAAAGAAGTGATTGTGGGGCGTTTTGGCCTAGACTTACAAAAGGAAAAAACCCAACGAGAAATTGCAAAGGAATTAGGAATATCAAGAAGTTATGTTTCGAGAATAGAAAAGCGAGCATTAATGAAAATGTTCCATGAATTTTATCGTGCTGAAAAAGAACGGAAGAAAAAAAATTGAAGAAACACGTAATGAAAAAAGAGCAGTTCACTCCTGCTCTTTTTTTCCGTCTTTAAGAAGAACGCTCCAATTCTTTCCGCCGTCTTTAGATTGATAAATATCATTTTTATAGGTAGTAAAGGCGATTTGATTCTGATCCTTTTGATTAACCGCTAAATACGTAATAGGATTATCATAATCTAAGAAAGGAAAAGCCAATTCCCCTTGCTCGCCAGTTACAGGATTTAACGTTTTTAATAAAATTTTATCGTTCTCCACACTTGAAAATAGGATAGTATCCCCGCTAAAGGTAAGGGCTGTCACCATAATGGGATTGGTAATTAACTTCATCGTATTTCCATTATCAGATGAATAATAAATACCTGTCCGTGTAGACATCGCCACAATATCACCATTAGTAGGGTGTACTGCTATCATTCCTAATGAGTCGGCACTAAAACCCTTAAATGCGCTCTTTGCCCACGTATCACCATTGTTTGTAGAATAGTTGACACCATAGCTTAAACCTTCCTCAGGTGTTTCACTAATTACATAAAGCCCTTCACCTGTATAACTGGCAGCCATAAAGTGGAAGTTTCTCTTCCCGTAGAATGCCAGCTGTTCTAGTGTTTTTCCTTGATCAACACTGTGCACTACACCAAGCGGGTCTTTAAAGCCTGTCCCCTTTTGAGGATGTCCACTTCCTAAAAAACCATCTTCTACTGCTTGAAATCCAATATAATCATGTTGATTCGTGGTTGATTCATACCACTTTGTATCTTTGTAGAATTTTAAACCGGCATTTGTGGCAACATACAGTGCTTGATCATTGCCTGGATAACCAATTCCACGGATATTTTTTACGCTGAGTGAACTCGCCTCAACCACTTCAAATTTAGCCTTTGATACAGCCCTTTTTTCCGGTTGGTTCTTTTCTTGGTCCTCACTATTGTTTGTACAACCCGATGTAACAAGTAATATTCCTATTAACATAGCCAATATCACTTTCATTTGAACTTTCACCTTGTTACCTCCTGAACATTATCTTAAACTATGAGGTTTTCGTTTACGAATCCTTATCCATCCACTTATACCCCAGTCCCCATACTGTTGTCAAATAATCGTCCACAGGGAAACCTGATTTTCGCAATTTGTCTCGTAAATTCCGCACATGGGAATCTATGGTCCTATCCTCTGTAGCAACCGCATAACCCCATATGGTGGTCAACAAATGCTCACGGGTAAATACTTTATTTCTATTTTTTAATAAAAGAGTCAGTAAGGAAAATTCTTTGGGAGTAACCAAAACTGGATTTCCTTGATAGGAAACCTCAAAGGATTCTTCATTTAGGGATAGACCATTAAACGCTATTTTACTTGAAGGTCCTTTATTTCTTCGCAGAATAGCTTCTATTCGCGCAATCAGCTCTTCTTCATCAAAAGGCTTTGAAATATAATCATCTGCACCCAGTTTCAGCCCTTTTACAATATCCATTTTTTCACTGCGCGCTGTAAGCATGATAATCGGGGTATCTCCCAATTTTCTAATTTCCTTACAGGCTTGCCAGCCATCCATTTCTGGCATCATTATATCTAATAAGACAAGGTCAACAGTTGCTTCACCAAGGTATTGAACCGCTTCAAAAGCAGTAGTCATTTTGATGCAGTCATAACCTTTTGGTGTTAAATAAAGGGAAAGTAAATCTAACATCCGTGGTTCATCGTCAATAAGCAAAATTTTTTTCAATGGTATACCTCTCTCGGTTAACATTCTAGGTAAAATTATACTATAGAATGTCTCCAATCAGCTGTGAAATATTTGTTGAATTGATTAGGACATACACGTTCGCCTATACAAGCTTAAATAAGGGCTCATACCCTAATATAAAAGGATAAAGGAGGGAATCTAGATGCCTTTTGGTTATCCAAGTCCTTATGGTTTTTATGGATACCCGGCCCCATATCCAGCTTATCCATTTCCCTATGCTGCAGGCAGTGGTTTTTGGATTGCAGTCGTCATTGTCTTATTTATACTTTTGTTACTCTTCGGAGGCTGGTGGTGGTATACAAGAGTTTGTTAATATATTTTTTTAAGAGGCTGACTTTCTCAGTCTCTTTTTTCTGCAAAAACCAATAATATAGAATTTTTGGAAAAAGTAAATTATAATGAAAAGCGGAAGTGTTAATTTTTTGACAATAATCAACCATGATTGTGGTTCATCTTTTAAGGAGGGTATAAAGAATGACAGCGATTACATACTCAGATGTTTGGAACCTTGAAGTGTTGTTTCAGGGCGGAAGCGATTCATTAGAATTCGCAAACCATTTAAATCTTACAGCTGCCTTAATAGATAGTTTCCAAACAAAGGTAAACAACTGGACTCCATTCAATTCACAAGAGGATCAAACATTTTTAAAAGAATTACTTGAGGATTTTGAGCATTCTGCCAAAAAACTTCGTCAAGCAGGGGCATTTGTTGGTTGTTTGCAGGCACAAAACACAGATGATAAAAAGGCTTATACACTTGATTCAAAGGTTACCAGTTTAAGTGCAGCCTTCCAAGCGGCTCTTAGTACCTTTGACAGCTTATTATCTTCATTTACTGATGAGGTTTGGACAGAGTTATTAAAAGATCCTCAGTTACAGGTCCTTTCCTTTGTTTTAACAGAAAGACGTAATCGAGCAAAAGAAAAGCTTTCTAAAGAAGAAGAAGCATTAATCAGTGCACTTGGTGTCGATGGCTATCATAGTTGGGGCCAATTATACGATTTAATTGTTGGAAAAATAAAAGTACCTTTCCAAGAAAACGGCGAGGAAAAGCTCCTTTCTGTCGGTCAGGCATTTAATAAGTTCTCAAGCCCCGATCGAAACGTACGAGAAGCTACTTTCAGAAACTGGGAGAAGGCATGGGGAGAACAGGCTGACTTTCTTGCCAAAACTCTCAATCACCTTTCTGGTTTCCGTCTTAGCGTGTATCAAAAAAGAGGCTGGGAAGATGTATTAAAAGAACCTCTTAGCATTAATCGTATGGAAAAAAAGACGCTTGAAACGATGTGGGCAGTTATATCCGAAAATAAACAAAAGCTTGTTACGTATTTAGAGCGAAAAGCAGCACTCCTTGGGGTAAATAAATTAAGCTGGTATGATTTAGATGCTCCGTTCGGCAAAACAGAATCAAAGGTTTCCTATCAAGAAGGAGCCGAGTTTATCGAACAAAATTTTGCTATATTTGGTGAAAAAATGGCTTCGTTTGCCCATAAAGCTTTTGAAGAGCAATGGATTGAAGGAGAAGATCGACCTGGTAAGGCACCTGGTGGCTTCTGTACTTTCTTTCCTGAAAGCGACCAATCTCGAATCTTTATGACCTACTCCGGAACACCATCAAACGTTTCAACTCTGGCTCATGAGCTTGGTCATGGTTTCCACACATTCGCAATGAAGGGTGTTCACCATCTCAACCGTAATTATGCCATGAACGTGGCAGAAACAGCCTCTACTTTCGCTGAAATGATTGTTGCAGATGCAGCGGTTAAAAATGCAAAAGATGAAGAAGAAAAACTAGTTCTTCTTGACGATAAGGTCCAAAGAACAGTTGCCCTTTTAATGAATATACATGCACGTTTCTTATTTGAAACACGTTTTTATGAAGAAAGAAAGAAAGGACCTGTGAATGCAGAACGTCTAAATGAACTGATGCTTGCTGCACAAAAGGAAGCCTATTCGGATGCCTTAGAAGAATATCATCCTTTATTTTGGGCCTCAAAGCTACACTTCTTTATAACTGGTGTACCATTTTATAACTTCCCATATACGTTTGGTTATCTTTTCTCATTAGGTATCTATGCGCAGGCGCTCGAGGAAGGTAAAGGGTATGAAGAAAAATACATTGCTTTGTTAAGAGATACGGCTTCCATGTCCGTTGAAGATTTAGCACAAAAACATCTACAGGTAGATCTAACGAAAAAAGATTTCTGGGAAAAAGCTGTTCATATTTGTTTAGATGACATTGATGAATTCCTTAAGTTAACTGAAAAGAAATAAGAAAAGCGGAAGCGCCTTGGTCAGCCCCGATAAAGTAGACTGGTCGATTGGCAAGCGGAGCGCAGACAGAGACCTAGTCGCACTTATGCGTACAAAGGTGATAGCCTTATGTCGCCAGGCAAATGTTCTTCTGCAATAAAAGTCGCTCTTTGACTTTATTGCAGAAGGTTATTTGACTCGAGGGGCTAGGCGCTGGAGCTGGACAATAAGAAAAAGCATCGGCTGAGAAATTAGGCCGATGCTTTTTAATATTATACTTCAACACTTAGTTCAGCTGAAATAACACAACCGATCGCCCCAGTAATGACGAAAGCCATCACAACCAAAAACATATTCCCCACCCCTTAGTTAGAAATTGCTATTTTCTACTTTGAATTTAACACATTTTCACAGTATCTAACTTCAGGAAATATGAACATTCTGTTAACAAACCCTTGAGCTTTCTACCAAACAGATTTTCTTATTGAAGGATTATGAATCTTTTTTCCTTGATTTAAAGAGTAATGATAATAACAAAATATGAAGCGGCATATTGGTTACCTCCTATTTTCATTCTTTCACATGGCTAGGTGGTATCTTTCATACCCCAGAAACTATTTCCTCGACCTTGCATTAGAAAAAACAACATATTAACAACCACCTTTCTCTATTTTGGTTTTTTACTTACCTATTACATAAAACGGTGCATGGAAACCTGACGATCTCTGTTTTTCTCATATAGCTTATCAACCATTTCTTGATGAGCAGCTTCTTCGAGGCTCATTCGACGTTTGTTAATAGTAATGGTTAAAAATAAAATATTGAGGATCATTTCTTTTCACTTCCTTTTTTGTGCATGTGTATTGATTACATAAAATGATGCATGGAAATTTGACGGTCTTTGTTTTGATCATAAAGTTTTTCAACCATCTCCTGTTGAGCCGCTTTTTCAAGATCAACTTTCCTCTTTTTTATTGTGATGGAGAAAAATAATATATTCAGGGTCATGTATCACACCTCCTTTAAAGAGCTTATTTCTTTCTTGTTCTAACAACATCTTCAATTTATGCATAACATATCCATCTGGCGATTAAAAAGGGCACAAAAAGGCCGCAAGAAGTTATCCCTTGCGGCTTGGATTTTTTAGGCACAAAAATACCGCAAGGCGTCATTCTCCCTGCGGCATGGATATGTAATGTCACTTAATTACTTAAGCAATCCATTCCAGTCTGGTCGAATGCGTGATATTCAAATATACTGTTTGTGTGCAGGCTACAATTAAATTCATTTTCTTCGACCTCCTTTTGGAATAATTTACTTGCTACGGTAATTATATCCACTCACCTACCATTTGTAAACCTTTTGGAAGTAATTATTTAAAAATTAATTAACCCGCCCTTTATTGGGTAAAAAAATAAGCGCTCCGCTAATGGGAGTCGCTTATTTTTTCATTAGATAATCCTGCCCTTCTTCTGTCTCTGACAGCTTCATTTGGCATTGTTTTGATTGGATAAACAACAAAATGGATAAAGCTAGGAAAGACAATGAGGATAGAACCATTATATAAACATCCATCTCGCTTTTCGTATCGGATGGAATAATTACACCTAAATAGAAAAATACACCAACAGCCAATAAGATCGTGGCAAAACGTTTAAAATCAACCATTTTTTCATAAAGTCTTCTCGCTTGTTGCTTCACTACTTATCACCTGCTTTTCTTTTAATCTACTACCCTACTTTATCACAAAACTTAACATGACAGAGGATGTAAATATTAGTAAAAGAAAAGCTCATGCACCAGGTGAGTTCACCTGGTGCATGGATAATATCAATTATTCTAATGCTTGTGTTAAATCCTCAATGAGGTCCTCCACATCTTCTAGTCCAACAGATATACGTACTAATCCATCCGTGATTCCTAATTCAGCGCGGCGCTCAGCCGGGATAGAGGCATGGGTCATACGAGCAGGGACTGAAATTAAGCTTTCGACAGCACCTAGGCTTTCTGCTAACGTAAAATATTTAATTTTACTTAATAATTGATCTGCATTTTCAGCACTTCCTACATCAAAAGAGACCATGCCGCCAAAGCCTCTCGCTTGCTTTTTGGAAATCTCATGATTTGGATGTGATTCAATACCAGGGTAAAATACCTTATTAACCTTTGGATGTGATTGTAAAAACGCCACAATTTCAGCAGTATTCGCTTCCGTTTCTTCCATACGAATCCCTAAAGTTTTGATACCACGGATTAATAACCAAGAATCCTGTGGTCCTAAAACACCACCCGTAGAATTTTGTACAAAATGAAGATCTTCAGCCAATTTATCACTATTCACAACCACTAGACCAGCCACCACATCACTATGTCCACCAATGTATTTGGTTGCACTGTGCAAGACAATATCGGCTCCTAGTTCTATTGGGTTTTGCCAATATGGTGTGGAGAAGGTGTTATCTACTATGGTCAATAGCTGATGTTCTTTTGCAAGCTTTGCAGCTGCTTCAATATCCGTAATTTTTAATAATGGGTTTGTTGGCGTTTCTAAATAAATCGCCTTTGTATTCTGTCTGATTTCACTCTTAATATTGTCTAAATTACTAGTATCAACAAAGGTAGAGTCGATACCAAATCGGTTTAATACCTTTGTCATCACGCGGAATGTTCCACCATAGACATCATCAGTAAGAATGACGTGATCGCCGCTATTAAATAACATGATGACCGCAGTAATTGCCGCCATACCTGAACCAAAGGCAAAACCTGCCGTACCTCCTTCAATATCTTTAATTAATACCTCAAGTGCATTCCTTGTAGGGTTTCCAGTTCTTGAATATTCAAATCCCTTATGTCCCCCTACTCCTTCCTGCTTATACGTACTAACTTGGTAAATTGGAAAGGATACAGCTCCTGTTGTTGGATCCTGGCTTATCCCGCCATGAATCAATTGTGTTTTCCTTTTCAACCTAAATACCCCCTTCAAAAATCTTTTTGCTTAAATATCGTTCGCTTCCATCTGGAAAAATAACGACGATATTGGTGCCAGGCGGTGATATTTGGGCTTCTTTTAGTGCAGCATGGAATGCAGCACCTGACGAACTACCAACAAGAAGGCCTTCCTTCGCCGCTATTTCTTTAACAAGACTGAAAGCATGCTCATCCAACACGGTATAAATGGCATCAAAGTAACTTGCATCCATATATTCCGGCAAAAACTCCATCCCAATACCTTCTGTTTTATGTGGACCCGCTTCACCACCGTTTAAAATGGAACCCTCAGGTTCTACAATCACTGTTTTTACTTTCTCACTCTGTTCTTTTAAGTAACGGGCAGTTCCCATGAAGGTTCCACCAGTACCCGAACCAGCCACAAAAACATGTAATTGTCCTTCAAGCTGCTTCCAAATTTCTGGACCAAGCGTTTTATAGTACGTTTCTGGATTTGCAGGGTTTCCGAATTGCTGAGGACAATAGGCTCCTGGAATCTCGTTAACAAGTTCTTTTGCCTTAGCAATAGCTCCCTTCATTCCCTTTTCAGTAGGGGTATGAACAATTCTTGCCCCAAGTGCTTTCATTAATTCCTGCTTTTCTATACTGAACTTTTCAGGAACACATAAAATAACTTGTATACCTTTGTTTAATGCCGCTAGAGCTAATCCGATCCCTGTATTTCCCGCAGTAGGCTCTATGACTGTTCCACCTGTAAGCAGCTTTCCACTAGAAAATGCCTCATCTAGCAGTTCCATTCCAAGTCGGTCTTTTACACTACCCCCAGGATTCATAAATTCCAATTTCGCAAAGATGCGAACACCTTCGGGTAAATGAAATTGAGTGATTTCCACCATTGGTGTCTGCCCAATTAATTCATGAACGTTTTTAAAGACCTTCATTTCCCCACTCCTGTCAATTATTTTAACGCTGCCACCATATTCATAACCAAAGTAGCAGAATTAGTTGCCGCTTTATCAATAAATTGATCAAAAGATACTTCTGATTCTTTACCAGCAATATCAGAAAGAGAACGAATGATAACGAAGGGAATCCCAAAACGATGGGCTACTTGCGCGATTGCTGCTGCCTCCATTTCAACTGCTTGTAAATCATTAAATTTCGAACGGACAAATTCGACTCTTGCTGGGTCTTCCATAAAGGAGTCACCAGTAACAATTAAACCTTTGACAATCTGAAACTTTTCCAGTTCCTTTGATGCTTTTTCAGCGACCGCAATTAACTTCTCATCTGCTAAAAATGCAGCTGGAAGCTGTGGAACCTGCCCATATTCATATCCAAATGCTGTTACATCTACATCATGATGACGAACTTCAGTTGAAATGACTGCATCGCCAACATTAAGAGCAGGGTTGAACCCACCAGCCGAACCAGTGTTGATAATATAATCAGGCTTATATTTTTCAAGTAAGATGGTTGTTGACATTGCTGCATTTACCTTGCCAATTCCTGAACGAAGCAGAATGACATCCACACCATGCATGGTTCCAAATGTAAATTCACAGCCAGCCACTGTTTCTTGTGTTTTATCTTCGATATGATCTCTTAATAGTGTTACTTCCTCTTCCATTGCTCCGATAATTGCGATTTTCATACTTTGACCTCTTTCATCGTGTTTTAACGTTTTACTGCTTATAATCTTCCTCTGTATTAAGCATCGTATCCGCAAACACTATTCTACCATCTTTTTAAAGAAGCTTGCCATAGTAACCCAATAACTACATATCCTACAATTAACTAATAATTCCTATGAGTATACTATGAATTCAACTGGACACATGTTATCATATTTCCATCATTTATTCAATCCATTTAATCAATCGTTATTGATAGCTGCAAAAGAAATAATTAAAATAAGAGGATGAAAGGAATGATTTTATGAATTTTGAATTTAATTTAATCGAAGATAAAGTGGAGTTTTTCGAAGCAACTAACCTTAAAACCTTACAGAAAAAAATTGAGTCGCAAATTGATGAAAACCGGGCAATTATGCTGGGAGTACACTCCGTTTCACACCAAATGCATGTGAATGAAAATGGTCAAACCTATTTTACAGCAGTGGTACATTTTAAGAAAAAATAACGAGGATGACTGTAAAGTCATCCTCGTCATCATTTATTATTTAACAATTTCAGCTAGTTCCTCGACTCGTGTAGGCATCCAGCCTTCTCCGTCTACCCACTGAAGATACACATTATATTTTTGCTGCTTATCTTTTGAAGCAACGGTAGCAAACGAGCCATTTTGTGTGGACTTATCTCTACCCAACCAATATACAGTCATGTTACTTCCATCTAATCCAGTGGCATAGGACACAGCCTCCAGCATTTCCTGCCAATCGACTGAATTTGTATCGTATACAGCGGTATGTTCACCAGATTGTGTTGTTCCTATAGGCTTCCAGCTGGGATTTTCAATCGTTTTTAGTACATTAGAAGAACTTCCACCATCAGTAACCACTTCCTGTGATTCATCTGCCTGTTCAGTTGTTGAAGCTTCCTCACTTTGTTGTTCCTCTTCAGATACTTGATCAGTTGAACTCTCATCTTCTGCCTCTGTGTTCTCTTTTTTCTCAGATTGCTTCTCTGTATGTTGAGTTTCTTTTTGCTCAGTTTTTGTACTATCTTTCTTAGGGGCTGCATGATCATTTCCTGAAGCAAAAATATTGTATGCCACAAATAATATTAGTAAGAGTACAATGATGATTAAACTATTTAAGACGAGGTTCGTTTTTTTTCTTTTCGATCGGTATCCAGACCGTGAGTTAGAATTAAAATCATTAGTCATACTATTTCCTCCTAAAATAAAGGCTCTCAATATTCTAACATGATTTTAACAGAACATGAAGAGATAATAGTCGCACTACTCTTTTTCTGCATCTTTTTCATAGAGTGCTTTCACCATATCCGCGAACAATAAATTTACCCCGCCTTCCGAATCTATTACATCCAAATTGACTGCTACTAACGCATATTTGGGCGATTGAAATGGAAAATAACCAGCAAACCATTTATTATGCAATTGCTTCCCATCTTTATATTTACCCGTTTCAGCCGTACCTGATTTACCTGCTACTTCATATGGAAGATCTTTAAACCATCTTCCAGTCCCATTTGGATTAGTAATTACTTCACGTAGCAATTTTTGCAGTTTCATGGCTGTATAAGGTGAGATAGAATCCCCCTTTATGCTTTCCTCAGGGAAATCTACCATCGTTGTCCCATTTTTATATTCTATTTTTGAAACTGCTCTTACCATTTCCTTTTTACCGCCCCTTGCAATGGTGGCCATCATGTTAGCGACAGCTAATGGAGTAGCCCGAACCTCGTGCTGTCCAATACCTGACATAGCAATAAAATTAGGATCCTTCCTTGCCTCATCAGATACAAACACCCTCCCTTTATCTTCATCAGCAAGCTGCTTGAAGTCACTGGTATGATACACTTCCCCTTGCCAGCCCACCGAACCAGTTAGAGACAATTTATCTGCATAATCCTCGAGTAGATGAGGATCCGTCTTTTGCAATTCCTTTGCCAATTCCCCGAACGTTCGATTACAGCTTCTTGCAAAACTATTTGTAAAGTTCAACATTCCATAATTATATTTTGATTCTGGTTTTCCATTAATCTTTTTACTGCAATCAAATAGGCGGGTTGGGTCATCTAAGTTATGATCCATAGCAGCTGCAGCAACCACCGTCTTAAAAACGGATCCCATAATCTGTTGTTTTACCATCAAATTAGTAATTCCAGCCCCATTATAGGGGGCTTTTTTATTGATAGCCGGGCGTGAAACCATTGCTAACACACTATTATCCTCAATATTAAGGAGGACGAGTCCCCCCTTTTTAATCTGATACTGATCGGCTAGATCCTCGGCCTTTTGCTGCAGACCTTTATCAATCGTTGTCCGAACATTTACAGGATAAAACGGGTTAGCAGGGTCCACATATTTTACATTTATTCCAAAAAGCGGAGCTCCCCCACCATCAACGTGGTAAACAAGCTTTGACTTTCCCTCTGGGAGCAGGAATTCATCAAAGCTCTCTTCAAGGCCAGATACGCCCAGCAGCGTCTTTTCCGATAACTCTTTACTTGGATAACGTTCCTTTAATTCCTTTGCATTCTCACCTGTTAGTCCAATTAGCTGCTCAGCAGGAATGGTAGAACGTTCAAATTTCTTCTCAATAGCAAATACACCCGGTATTTTTAACTCATTAATTCTTTTCATCTGTGAGGTTGTTAATTCAATAGGCTCTGGGTCTCCGAAGGCAAATGGTTTTTTTGCAGCATCTACTGCAAATTTCAATGAATGAACTGGTATTCCTGAGATGGTCGAAACCTTTTCTACGTCCCAATCTGTCTTTTTAAGAAATGGAAATAAGACGAGCACGGACACTTTTTTATGTGTTAGCATCGTCCCATATCGATCAAGAAAATTTCCCCTGCCATTATCAATCACTAATTCTTGCGTTCGTTGATTCACACTCTCCTCAAGCAAGTTCACATTATGCTTTGAAAAGGTTTCTGTCTCAATTAGTTGAATTTGCATTAAACGAACTAAGAGAAGTACTAATCCTGTTATACAAATGACCAGCCAGCCAATGGCTCGTTTTCTCCACATAAAAAACACCTCGTCAAAAGTTTTGACGAGGTTTTCGTATTTCAAACATTATTTTATAGAAACGATACGTACACTCATTTCGCCGCCAGGAGTTTGAACAGAAACCTGTTCTCCAACCTTCTTGCCTAAAAGGCTTTTTGCAATTGGAGAATCGTTAGAAATCTTTCCTTCAAAAGGATCGGCCTCAGCACTACCAACAATTGTATATGTTTCTTCTTCACCATCAGGAAGTTCAACAAAAGTAACGGAGCTTCCTAATGTAACAGAGTCGCTTGCCATTTCACCTTCAGCGATAATCTTTGCATTGCGAATCATATTTTCTAAGGTCGTAATTCTACCTTCAACAAAGGCTTGCTCTTCTTTCGCAGAATCATACTCGGAGTTTTCAGATAGATCTCCGAAGCTTCTTGCGATTTTAATTCTTTCTACCACTTCTTTCCGTTTCACTGATTTTAAATACTCAACTTCTTGTACAAGCTTATCTTTACCTGCTTGTGTCATTGGAAATACTTTCTCTGCAGCCAAAACCCTCACTCCTTCTAGTCTTCACAATCCCCCATTAGAATTGTGTATGTAATGTATGTAGATATTATGCCAATCGGCATAATACATAGCAGCGCGTCCTCTTAATAAGGGCGCGCATAAAAGATATTTATCCAAACGGATTTTTAGATAGTTCTTTTGCTATTGTTTCATAAAATTGACTTTTGTTCAAGAATTGTTTGAATTTTTGTGACCATTATATCGATGGCAACATGGTTATGTCCGCCTTCTGGTATGATGACATCAGCATAACGCTTAGTTGGCTCAATAAATTGATTATGCATGGGACGAACCACATTTAAATATTGATCGATAACTGAATCAAACGTACGCCCACGCTCACTTATATCACGAGTAAGTCGGCGGATAATTCGTAAATCCGCATCAGTGTCAACATATAGTTTAATATCCATTAAATCACGAAGACGCTCGTCCTCAAGTACGAGAATTCCCTCTAGAATGATTACATCCTTTGGCTCAACAGGAATGACTTTATCTGAACGGGTATGAATGGAATAATCATATACTGGTTTTTCAATCTGTTCATACCTTAACAGCTTTTCAATATGTTCAATAAGTAAGTCATTATCAAAAGCAAGCGGATGATCATAGTTAGTTTTTAATCTTTCTTCAAATGGAAGATTACTTTGATCCTTATAGTAATAATCCTGTTCAAGTACTAATATGGAATGATCTTTTAAACTTTCATAAATGGAATTTGTTACACTGGTTTTTCCGGAGCCGGAGCCGCCGGTTACACCAATAACAACTGGCTTGCGCGTCATGCTAGTTCTCCTTTCGCATCATGTTGTTAGGGTATACCGGTTTGTCCAATTTAAATTGTACAATTTGAAGCGGATGTCTAGCTGCATCCAGTTCATTACCTTTTTCATCCCAAATTTTATCAATCACATGAGTAAAGTTTTGAATTTCTGGTCCGAAGAACTCTACTTCTTCCCCCGGTTTAAAATGATTTCTTTGTTGCAATGTAACGATTTGTGTTTCTGGATTGTAATCCAACACAAGACCGACAAACTCAAACTTTGTCTTCTTGCTATGATTACCAAACATTTGCTCTTTATACCCTGGAACACCTTCAAAAAAGGCAGGAGCTGTTTCACGGTTGGCACATTTGTCTAATTCCTCAAGCCATTCTCTCTGAATAACAAAGTTCTCAGGGTCCGCGCAATACGCATCAATTACTTTTCGGTACACACTAACCACTGTCGCAATGTAGTGAATGGATTTCATTCGACCTTCAATTTTCAAGCTGTCAATTCCAAGTTCAATCATCTGTGGAATCGCTTGAATTAAATTTAAGTCTTTTGGACTCATTGCAAAAGGAGCATCTCCCTCTTCAAATAGAGCTGCCTCTTGATCGTTTCCTTCTAACTGGTAAAGGTCATAATCCCAGCGGCAGGACTGACAGCACCCACCACGGTTTGAGTCTCTTGCAGTCATATGGTTACTTAATGTGCATCGGCCAGAATAAGCGATACACATGGCCCCATGAATAAAGGTTTCGATTTCAACATCGACCTTCTCCTTCATTTCTCTGATTTCCTCTGCACTTACTTCACGAGCTAATACGACACGCTCAGCCCCGGCTTCTTTCCAAAACTGTGCGGCTTTCCAGTTCGAAAGTGACTGCTGTGTACTTATATGAATTTCAATTTCCGGTGCTAGACGCTGACAAGTTTCAATAATAAGCGGGTCGGCAACAATGATTCCTGCAATGCCTGTCTCTTTTAGACTTAGGATATATTCTTCTAAGCCATCAATATTCTCATTGTGAGCAAAAATATTTGTTGTAACATAAATTTTCGCACCGAAACTGTTAGCGAACTCTACGCCTTCCTTCATTTCATCAAATGTAAAGTTATCAGCATTTGAACGAAGACCATACTCTTGACCTCCGATAAATACAGCATCTGCTCCATATTGAACGGCAATCTTTAATTTTTCGAGATTACCAGCTGGAGCAAGGAGTTCTGGCTTTTTCACAATGACACGTTTTCCATCGATAATTTCAGAAATCTTATCTTTAACTGTATTCACAGTAGAACTCCTCCCTTTAATAAACAGTTTCTTTAAAGAAGAAACCTGTGTCTAATGGACGATTAGCAGGCTGAATCTCTTCCAATGCAGCTAACAGCTCATCCTTTTTATCCTCATAGGCATCCGGGTCTTCAACAAATAAATCAATTGCCTCACGATAGGCTTTAGTAACAGCAAGAATATATTCTGGGCTTTTTAAGATTCCATCGATTTTAAACGAATCGACACCAGCCTCTAACATTTCTTGAAGTTCATCAATGATACAGATATCATTTGGACTCATAATATGTGTTCCATTTTCATCTTCAAAGATAGGGTATTTGTTCCCACGTTCTTTATCGTGCAAGAACATATTCTTTTGCATCTTACGGTTTTCGATTTCCATGACTTTCCCTTGGTATTCATAATAATTACCAAGAAGTGTACGCTTAGATTGGAACATACAGCTCATTCCATGAACCTGCACTTCGATTTCTACTTCTGCATTTTCCTTCGTTTCGACGATGGCATCCATATTAATTTCACGTGCAAGAACAGCTCTTTTAACACCCTTCTTACCCCAATAGTTACATGTGTACCAGTTCGTTCCTGTCGTTTCTGTTCCCCAATGTAGCTTCATTTCCGGAGCCACTTCTCTTACAGTCATTAAAACAGCAGGATCACCAAAAATAATGGCATCAGCTTTGACGTTTGCAACAAATTGGATATAATCGCTCAACTCATCTATTTTTTCATTGTGAAAAATAGCATTCATTGCAACATAGACCTTTTTCCCCTTGCTGTGAGCTAGTTCAATCGCCTTTTGTACCTCATCACGATTAAATTCACCTGCAAGTCTTAATCCATATCTTTGTTCACCAACAACAAATGCATCTGCACCAGCTTCTGCTAATGGCAAGATATCGTTGACTGTTAATGGTGTTACAAGCAATTCTGGTTTTTTCATTTGCTCTCACCTCTTCTTTTGCTAATGGCAACCCCGTCTCCCACGGGAAGAATAACGGAAATATAGTCTGGATGCTTCATTAACCATTTGTTAAAATCATCAATCTTTTTAACAAGATTCCGGATCCTCTTAGATTCAATTTCTGGTTCAGCTACTAAACCTTTAAAAAGAACATTATCAGTAATGATCATTCCATCCGAACTAAGATAGCTTGAATACATTTCAAAAAATTTTTTATATTGCCCCTTCGCTGCATCAATAAAAATGACATCAAATGGAGCATGTCCACTTATCTGTTCTTCAACCTCTAAAGCATCACCTTTAATTAAGGTAATCCGTTCTTTGTAAGCTGCGCGCTCAATAAATCCGACAGCTAATTGAGCTCTTTCATCATCCCGCTCAATCGTAACAATTTGAGCACCAGGAAGAGCTTCTGCCATTCTCATGGCGGAGTATCCTATTGCTGTCCCTACTTCAAGAATTTTTTGGGGTCGCTGGATGCGAAGTAATTGAAGCATTGTTTCAATACCTTCTAATTCCATGATCGGAACATTATTTTCACGAGCATAGGACTCCATTTCTGTTAACAATGGGTTACGCTCTAAAATAAGACCTTCAATATATGAATGCAGCTTCTCATCTAACAAGCTGCGTCACCTCTCTTTAAAAGCATTTATTGCAAAGTAAAATACTTTTAGTTTATCTATAAATAATCCTCTTTAGACATGAAAAAATAGCGTTCACAGGTACAAACGTCTAAGCTAGTAAATTTGACTCAGGACGTTTTAAGGCAATACTGCCGCAAATTACCTTACTGTGAGTGACGCTATAGATTACGTATTAAAACACTTGAACTATTTTATCACAAAAGTAGGGGGAATGCTAATGCTTCCCCCAAAATAGTACATTATTTTTTATTGGAAATATACTTTGCTTTTAACTTATTATGCTCTTCTAATGTCTTTGAATAGTATATGCTACCATCCTCAGCAGCCAAGAAATAATAAAAGTCTGTTTTCTCAGGATCGAGTGCAGCTTCAATGGACATTTTTCCAGCATTTGCAATTGGTCCAGGCGGGAGTCCTGTATGTTTGTACGTATTATAAGGAGAGTTCACTTCTAAATCCTCATATAAGACACGTTCTTTGTGTTTTCCTTGTGCGTATAATACCGTAGGATCGGTTTGCAATTTCATATCCTTCTCCAAACGGTTATAGAAAACACTAGCAATTCTTTTTCGTTCGGTTTTTTCAGTCGCTTCCTCTTCAACTAATGAGGCCATTGTAAGTAGTTTATGAACAGATAGCTTAGCTTCTTCACTTTCTTCCGCATAGGAAGAGACAATTGATCTTGTTTTATCCAGCATGGCTGAAACCATTTCTTCCACTGTAGGATTCCGTTTATAAAAAGGATAGGTAGCAGGATATAAATATCCTTCAAGCGGATACTTAATTTTTGTATCTAAGATTTCATTTGTTAATAAATCTGGGTATTTCTCCATTAACAGTTTGATAAATTCTTTATCATTTAATTTAGTAAAAACATCCGCTTCCTTCTGGTTGGTTGCTTTCGCCATAATCGCAGCAATTTCTGATAGTTGCTTCCCTTCTGGAATGGTGATTTTAAAACTAGCCTCTGCAAGCACCTTTCCAGTTTTTAATCGGCTGACAATTTCAGCTACATCCATAGAAGGGCTCAGTTGGTATTCCCCAGCCATAAAACCGCCTTCGTTTTTAAGCTTTACATAATACTTAAATACCTTCGCATTTTTAATAATTCCCTTTGCTTCTAACTTTTCTGCAATACCCGTTACAGATGAACCAATTGGAATTTCAACTGTTTTTTGTTTCTTACTATCAGAGTCAACAGGCTTTAATGCTGACTGTATGTAAAGATATCCTCCGCCACCGATAACAACAATAAATAATAGCAATAAGATTGAGATCACCATGACAATTTTTCTAACTACTTTTGCTTCACGGTGGTGTTCAAGCATTTTTTCCCGTATCAAATCTTTCTTCGGGTCTTTTTCATCTGTTGTCATTCTTTTCCCCCTTTCGTAATAATTTGAGCATATAGTAAGAAAAATGTCAATTTATCATATAATTTGTCATATTTATCCTAGTTAAAATGAAAAAACCAGCCATTTTTCATGGCCGGTTCTCTGTCATTATTTATTTATTCTTCTTCTTGGTCTTCGTTGAAGGTATTGAATACTTCTTCAACCATATCCCACTCTTCATCCGTTTCGATTTCCATTAATTCGCCGAAACCGCCATCTTCTGTTGGGATATACGCATACGTTAGGATGTCCACTTCTTCTTCGTCATCCTCATTTTCTCCTACTGGATAGAAGAAAACGTATGATCTTTCAAATTCATCTGAATCAAAAGTGAAAAGGATTTCGAATAATTGTTCGTCACCATTTTCATCTATTAATGTAATAAAACGATCTTCTTCATGTTCATGATTGTGTTCCATTTCATTCACCTCATTAATTTTTGCTATCAAGATACCCTTGTAGGATCATCATTGCGGCCATCTTATCGATAACTTTCTTTCGCTTTTTTCGACTTACATCTGCCTCAAGCAATACACGTTCAGCAGCCATTGTTGTCAATCGCTCGTCCCATAATACAGTTGGTACAGCAAATCTGCTTTCCACTTCATTCGCATATTTCTGACTTGCTTCACCGCGTGGTCCAATCGTCCCGTTCATATTTTTAGGAAACCCAATGACAACTGTATCCACTTGGTACTCTTTTATTATTTGACCAATTTCCTCAAAACCAAACTCTTCTTTTTCCTCATTGATTTTGAGTGTTTTTAGACCCTGAGCGGTCCACCCCATTTCATCACTAAGGGCAATACCAACTGTCTTAGAGCCTACATCTAAACCCAATACGCGCATTACTTAACCTCTCGTTGTCGTTTTAGATAAGATTTGACTAGTTCTTCAATTATTTCGTCCCGTTCAAGCTTGCGGATAATGTTACGGGCATCTCGATGTCGTGGAATATATGCTGGATCACCTGATAATAGGTAGCCGACTATTTGATTGATCGGATTATATCCTTTTTCCTGCAATGCTTCATACACTTGAAGAAGAACGTCATTCACGTCATGTTCAAAAGGCTCTTCAGGAAAATTAAATCTCATCGTTTTGTCAAATGAACTCATTTCACGCACCTCGCATTTATTATAGACGAGAGAATTGTACTAATTACCTACATTTTACACTACTTTGTCCTATTATCAAACCGATTTTACCCATTCATCTACGAATTGAAGGGCAGAATCTAGTTTTTCAGGATCTTTTCCACCAGCTTGAGCCATATCAGGACGGCCTCCGCCACCTCCGCCGCAGCGTGTAGCAACTTCTTTAACCAGTTTCCCAGCATGGTATCCTTTATCGATTAAATCCTTTGTAACTGCTGCGATAATGTTTACTTTGCCTTCATGAGCACTTCCTAGTACTAGTACCACAGAGCCCAGTTTTTGCCTTAAATCATCAGCCATATTTCTTAAGTTATTCATATCAGCAGCTTGTACCTTTGCAACTAGGACGGTTACTCCGTCAATTTCTTTTGCTTGGGAAACCAGGTTACCTGCTTCAATATTTCCAAGTTTAGCTGCAAGTGATTCATTTTCACGTTGAAGCTGTTTCATTTCGCTCATCAGACTATCGATACGTGTGACGATATCCTTTGGATTTGATTTTAATTTATCTGCCGCTTCTTTTAATAAGCCCACTTGATCATTTAATGATTTATAAGCAGCCTCACCTGTTACAGCCTCAATTCTTCGTGTCCCAGCGCCAATTCCACCTTCTGAAACAATTTTGAACAAACCAATAACAGATGTATTTGGAACATGGCAGCCACCACATAACTCTAAGCTATAGTCTCCAACCTGTACCACACGAACAATATTACCATACTTCTCACCGAAAAGAGCCATAGCACCCATTGCTTTTGCTTCAGCAATCGGTTTTAAGCTGATGTTTACTTCAATATTTCTCCAAATTTTTTCGTTGACGATTTTTTCAATTTGCTCTAACTCTTCTGGTTTAATTTGACCAAAGTGAGAGAAGTCAAAGCGTAGACGGTCAGGTTCAACGAGAGATCCAGCCTGGTTAACATGTTCGCCAAGTACATCCTTTAAAGCTTGATGCAGCAAGTGAGTCGCTGTATGATTTTTGATAATTTTAACCCGGTTGTCTGCATCCACCTTAGCAGTCACCTGCTGGTTCGTTTTGAGCGTGCCACTCTTAACCACTACTTGATGAAGGTTTTGACCATTCGGTGCCTTTTGAACGTCTTTTACAAATAAAGATACTTCTGCACCTTCCATCACGCCGTGGTCAGCAATTTGTCCACCACTTTCAGCATAAAAAGGTGTCAAGTCAAGAATAACCTGTACTTCCTCACCAGCTGAAGCCTGATTAATTAGTTCACCATTTTTCACAATAGCTGCCACCTTAGTGCTTGTTTCGAGCTGATCATAGCCAACAAACTGACTTTCTACCTTCACATCTCTAAGAACTCCGCTTTGTACCTGCATGGAATCAACATCATGACGAGCTGCACGAGCACGCTCACGTTGTTGCTCCATTTCTACTTCAAAGCCTTCATGGTCAACCTTCATTCCTTCTTCTTCAGCATATTCCTCAGTCAACTCAACTGGGAAACCATACGTATCATATAGACGGAAAACATCCGCACCAGAAATGGTGTCACTGCCCTTTTCTTTTTCCTTTTTAATAACACTAGCTAGGATGGTTAAGCCATCATGAAGTGTTTCGTGAAAACGTTCTTCTTCATTCTTAATCACTTTTTGGATGAATTCTGTCTTTTCCTTTACTTCTGGATAAAAATCGTTCATGATTTCGCCCACGACTGGAACTAGTTCAAACATAAATGGACGATTAATGTTAATCTGCTTAGCATAGCGGACAGCACGGCGAAGCAAACGGCGTAGTACATAGCCACGTCCTTCATTAGACGGAAGCGCACCATCACCAACAGCAAATGCAACGGTACGAATGTGGTCAGCAATAACCTTGAAAGCTACATCCGTCTCTTTATTAACACCATATTTCCCCCCAGAGATCTCTTCTGTTGCACGGATAATAGGGATAAATAAATCTGTGTCAAAGTTGGTTGGAACGTTCTGAACAACAGATGCCATCCGTTCTAATCCCATACCAGTATCAATATTTTTCTTTGGCAGTGGTGTATAAGTGCCATCAGGATTATGGTTAAATTGAGAGAACACTAGGTTCCAAACTTCCAGATACCGTTCGTTTTCTCCTCCTGGATATAATTCTGGATCATTTGGATCATCCCCATACTCTGAACCACGGTCATAGAAGATTTCAGTATTCGGCCCACTTGGTCCTTCCCCAATATCCCAGAAATTCCCTTCCAGTCGAATAATGCGTTCCTCTGGAATGCCGATAGTTTTATTCCAAATTTCATATGCTTCATTGTCTTCAGGATGCACGGTAACGGATAATAGCTCTGGATCAAAGCCCATCCATTTTTCATCGGTTAAAAACTCCCATGCCCATTCAATTGCTTCATTTTTAAAGTACTCACCAATTGAAAAGTTTCCAAGCATTTCAAAGAAGGTATGGTGACGCGCAGTTTTCCCAACATTCTCAATATCATTAGTCCGAATGGATTTTTGAGCATTAGTGATTCTTGGGTTTTCTGGAACCACACGGCCATCAAAGTATTTCTTTAGGGTTGCCACACCACTGTTAATCCATAATAAGGATGGATCATCATGAGGAACAAGCGATGCGCTTGGCTCCACTGTGTGTCCTTTTTCTTCTTTAAAAAACTGTAAAAACATTGAACGAATTTGTGAACCAGTTAAATTTTTCATATGTATTAACCTCCTTATTTTTAAAAAAGCATACAAAAAAGCCCTCATCCCAAACAGGGACGAGAGCAAGCCTCGCGGTACCACCCTGATTATGAATACAAACATTCCGTATCCATCTCTCAAAAAACCCTTAACGCAGGTATACGGCAGTGGTTAGCTGCACTCCGGATTAGCGTTCTGTCATCCTTCATCTGGAGCTTCTTTCAGCCATGAAAGCTCCTCTCTTCCGCGCAAAAAGCGTTACAGATGGACTACAACATACTCGACCCTTCAACATTTTCATTCATATTCTATATGACGAATTATATCCACCAAAAAAACGTTTGTCAATTGGCCTAACACTTTAAGAAGAAGAATCATTTGATTTGCCTTGGATAAAGTGATTTTTCGCATGAATGATTCCTACCTTCAATACCACAAGAACAGGGACAGCCAAGATCAACCCTAAGATTCCCCCTATTTCACCACCAGATGTTAAAGCTATCATGATTAATAATGGATGCATATGAAGACTCTTTCCGACGATATAAGGCGATAAAATATTTCCCTCAAGGAATTGCAAACCAAAGACAATAACAACCGTAATGATCACCAACTTAACCGAGGTGGTTGCAGCAATAATGACCGCTGGGATTGCCCCGATAATTGGTCCAAAATAAGGAATCACATTTGTTGCACCAACGATAAGTCCTAGTAACAATGGATATCTTAAATCGAATACCCAAAATAACAGGGCAGAGACACTTCCGATGATCACACAAACTAAAAGCTGCCCCCTAATATAACTACCGAGAGATTCGTCAACGTCTCTTAGAAATAGAGTAGCTTTTTTTCTCCATTTCTTAGGGGTTAAATACCATGCAGTCCGTTTTAGCAAAGGAAAATCCTTTAACATATAAAAAGCAATGAACGGAATAATCATCAAAAGTAGAGCGGAATTTAAGAAGTCCATTAAGACATTTACAATAATAGTTAAAAGAGAATCCATCTTCTTTTCAAAAGTGTTAATCCCATCATCTATTTTTGCTTGCAAACCATCCGGCCATGCCCTTGTATGCGTTTGGAGCTCTTCAATCCAACTTCGATACTGTTCTGCAAAAACCGGTGCACTTTCAGAAAGGTCTTTCAATTGATCAATAATGGCTGGTATACCCCTATATAAAGCAAAACCAATGCCGCCAAAAAAAATAAAATAAATTAAGAAAATGGCAAAACCACGGTGAAGTCCTTTTTCGTGCAATTTTTCAACAATAGGATGAAGGAGATAGGTAATAAACCCTGCTATAAGAAAAGGTAAGATGATTATTGCGACAAGTCTAACTACCGGCATCCAAACAAATCTAATTTTAAGAAAAACGTAAAGGGCAATTAATAATAGGAGTATAAAACCAATTCGATACATCCATTTCATACGAATATCCACAAGCACTCCTCCCTCATGTTAGTGTTAGAGACAAGCAGGGTAAATATTCATAAGAAAAGCGCAAGCGCCTTGATCAGCCCCGACAGGCAAATGTTCTTCGGCAAGAAAAGTCCGCTCTTTAACTTTACTTGCCGAAGGTTATTTGACCCGAGCTGTAACAATCATCGCTTTATCAAGCCATGATTGTTACAAGATACTCGTGGAAGAATATTCAGGATGAAAACTGGCTAGGCGCTGGAGCTGGACAATACTCGAAGTCGATGTTTATACATTCTGATTAGGGGTACGTAAAAATCCCCCTAGGCAGTCCAAGGGGGATTTGCATTTAAAACATCGCTCGTTTTACCTTTTTTTGTATTCTTTTCATATTGCGGGTGGACATCATATTATTTCGTTGGGCCATATTGTATATGGCCATCCCCGCACCAAAAGCAATCATCGACGTCATCATTTTATTCATGCGTTTCACCTCTTATAATAATTATAGGGTGTAACGACGCTCTTCTTCTTCAAACAAATCGTCCAAGGAACTAAGTGAACCGTCTTCCTCCACCTGATGGGTGTTAATTAGACCTTTGTTAACAGACAGCTCAATAAAACAGCTCCAGCAATAATATTGGTTGATACCAATCTTGCCGATATCTTTGCTTTGACAGTTAGGACACTTAAACATGAAAAGACACCTCACGTATTATCTACATCTACGATAATGGCATCCTTTCCGATCGCTAAGGGCTTCCCGGATTGAATGACTTGTTTACCTTCCGTGATATCCGAAAAGAAGCCATCCGTAATTTCATACCCTACGATTGTGCCCACTTCTTCCTGAAAATATACATCCTTTAACAAACCGAGTGAATCTCCGCTTTTTGAAAGCATCATCATACCATTTAAGGAATGCTGGTGTGTCAAGGTATATTCAGGGTTATCTCCTAACTTTTCTAAGCACCCGCTATCTTCAATCATAACCCCATCCCAGCCGAAAGTAGTCACTTTTTGAATATCCAGAAAGTACGATTGCTTGAAGAAAACGCCTTTTTTAATCAATAGGCCTTTGACGATACCATTGCTTGAGATACATAGGTCACTGATATCACCAATTTTTGTTCCGCTGTTCGTTTCAAAAACTGGTTGTCCTTTTAATAAAGAAAATGTCCGCAAAGAGTGTCCCACCTCCCCGAACATTTATAGTTTCAGTCATTTAACATAAAATCATAAGGTGTAACGTTTTCCATTCCAACCATTGGATTAACTTGCATTAATTCTTCCTCATAGGATAAGCCTTGGGCCGGCTCTGTATCATTTTGAAGAGTCTTCGGCTGTAATAAAATTGTTTCTTGAAGCTTTTCACGAAGGGTCGTCTGTCTCGAAAGTTCGTCTGCTCTTTCTACGCCCATTCTTAGAGCATCTTCTTCTCCACAGAGAATTAATGATTGTTTACTTCTTGTGATCGCTGTATAGATTAAATTTCGTCGCAACATCCGGTAATAACTTCTCGTTACAGGAAGAATAACAATCGGAAATTCACTGCCCTGTGATTTATGGACAGAACAACAGTAGGCATGCGTGATTTGATTCAAATCCTGCCTTGTATATTCCACTTCATTTCCCTCAAAGGAAATATAAATCATGTCTTGTTTTTCCGTATTTTCCTTTGCATAGATAATCGAAATAATCTCACCAATATCACCGTTGAACACATTATTCTCTGGTTGATTAACAAGTTGAAGCACCTTATCTCCAATTCGGTACTTCACTTCTCCAAATGTAATTTCCTTTCGTTTACCATCAGGGTTTGGATTAAAAATCTCCTGAAGCAGCACATTTAACCGGTCAATCCCTGCAGGGCCTCTATACATAGGCGCCAGCACCTGGATATCCTTTGCAGAATAACCTTTGTTTTTGGCATTTTGCGCTACTTTTTCCACGACTTGAGCCACTTGTGCGGTAGAACATCTGATAAACGAACGATCAGGCTTCTTTTGTGTCACATCAGGGGGAAGATAGCCTCTTTTTATATCATGGGCCAATTCTATGATTGATGACCCTTCGGCCTGCCGGTAAATATCGGTTAATCGAACCGTCGGAACTCGTTCTGAATCCAGCAAGTCCTTTAAAACCTGACCAGGACCAACCGATGGCAGTTGATCCTCGTCTCCAACAAGAATAACTTGGATATTATCAGGCAGAGCCTTAAACAATTGATTAGCAAGCCATATATCGAGCATAGACGTTTCATCGACGATTAATATTTTTCCTTCAAGCGTATTTGAATCCTCATGGTCAATTCCTTCAGTCCCATTTAGCCCAAGTAATCGATGAATCGTTACGGCAGGAAGCCCGGTGGATTCACTCATTCTTTTGGCCGCTCTACCTGTGGGTGCAGCAAGCAAAAATGGAAAAGGCTCACCCTTTTTATGATAATCATTCGGCTCCAACGAAATGCCATGCAGTTCAGCATAGAGCTCAACAATTCCTTTTATAACCGTGGTTTTACCGGTTCCAGGTCCCCCGGTTAAAATAAGCATCGGTGACATTAATGCTGTTTGAATGGCTTCTCTTTGGGTTGGGGCGTATTGTACCCCAAGACGGTCTTCCAAGCCTCCCAAAGCCAGCAGGAATTCAGATTCAGGAAATTGATCCTTATATTCGGTTTGCTGCAAGATTCGGTGAATGTTAGTCACAAGACCTTTTTCTGCAAAATATAGGGAGGGCAAGTAAATTCGTTTTTCTTCACCAATTAATTTTCCCTCTTCTTCCAGCTTAATGACTTCATTCGAAATATCCAAAAACTCAATTTGGTCTCGCTTATTTTCTTCCAACAGATTTTTTACTTGTTCAAGTAATTGCTCAGCATGTATATATACATGACCGGTCTGCATGCTTTCATTTTCAAGCGTATAAAGACAGGCTGCTTTGATGCGATCAGGATGACTGCCTGATATCCCAAGCTGATAGCCAAGCTCATCCGCACGACCAAAACCAACTCCCTCAATATCTTCAACTAATTGGTAAGGGTTCTTTTGAATAATTCCAAGTGTCTCCTCTTTATATGCCTGGTAAATTCGCATTGAAATCTGCGGCCCGAAACCATACTGATTTAAAGCTACCATGACCTGCTCGAGTCCTTGATGCTCCATGAGTGTGTCATAAAGTGATTTAGCCTTTTCAGGAGGAAGCTTAGGAATGGAATCTAGCAGGGACGGTTGGTTTAGTATTTTTGAAATGGCGTTTTCCCCCAGCGTTTCCACGATATTTTCCGCTGTCTTCTTGCCGATCCCTTTGAACAGTTCACCTGACAAATAAGCAATAACCCCTTGTTTTGTCTGAGGCATATCTTTTCTGTAATGATTTGTATGAAATTGCAGACCAAACTTAGGATGATCTTTGAAATCTCCGTAAAAGATATACGTTTCCTGCTCATGTACCTTTGGAAAATAGCCGGTGACCACCGCTTCTTTGTCATCATAAGAATGGTTTGTTTCATCTACTCGTATCCGTAAAACCGTATATAGATTCTGTTCATTATGAAAAATGGTAACGATGGGTCTTCCCTTTACAAATTTTCCTTGTTCGGCAAATAAATCAAGCGCGTCCTGCTTCTCCACTCGTGACTCCCTCCTTTCAAAAAGATTGGCATCTACCTATTGCATATTTTCAATTAATTTTTTTGCATGTCCTGCAAGCAAATGATCTGGCTGGATTTCCAGGGCTTTATTAAACATGTCAATTGCTTTAGTAGCATTTTCTTTAAATGCATAAGAAACCCCTAAATTATAATAGGCATCTGAGTGGACAGGATCGAGTTCAATACACATTTCAAATTGAACCATAGATTCGTCAACGAATTCTAATTGTGCTAGACATAGACCATATTGAAACCTTGCTTCTGCATCTTCTTCATTCAGTTCTACACTTCTTTGTAGGTAGGGAAGCGCGAAGCGGCTTTGATCTAATTGTACAAGCGTTAAACCTAACATAAAGTAATTATCGGCAGACTCAAGCCCCTTTTTCATGGCAGTTTCAAACATGTTTTTCGCCTCGTCAAACTGATCATGAGTGAACATTATGTTACCGATACTGTAATAAGCTGCTGCTGCGTTTTCATCTATTTCAAGTGCTTTTTGATAAAATTTAATTGCTTTTTCGTCATCGCCCACAGCTGAAAGAACATTGCCGAAATTTATATAAGCTACTGGTTCTTTTGGGTTTTCTTCTATCGCTGCATGAAAGGCTTTAGCTGCTTCTTCGTAGTTGCCTTCCTGCATGTATTGTACACCTAATTGGTTTTTATCCATTTTTTCAGCTCCAATCCTAAGGGAAAGTATATCATATTTCTTAAAAAAAATAGGCTGTTTACGTAAACATTGTTGTTATGGAAGATAAGCAGAAATCAAAGCTACACTGCGAAAAAGCTTGCTAATTGGATTGCCAGCCTTAGAAGAGTAACCAATAAGCGGAGTTTTTCCGTTTATTTTCAAAATCGAGCTCATTTTGGAGTAAATAAGCGGAGTTTTTCCGCTTATTCAAAGAAAAGTGCCCTATTTTTGCGTTTTAATGATACTACGTCAAGAAA
>NZ_JBCNAC010000141.1:0-24699 GCF_050477885.1 Neobacillus rhizosphaerae | reverse complement strand
TACGTGCCCGAACTCACGAATAAAAGTTTGATTGGGTAACGTAGAAAGGCTCTACGTACCCGAACTCACGGACAAAAGTAGGTTTGGGTAACATAGAAAGGCTCTACGTACCCGAACTCACGGACAAAAGTAGGTTTTGGTAACGTAGAGAGGGGCTACGTGCCCGAACTCACGAATAAAAGTTTGATTGGGTAACGTAGAAAGGCTCTACGTACCCGAACTCACGGACAAAAGTAGGTTTGGGTAACGTAGAGAGAGTCTACGTTACCGAGTCCACCGACAAAAGAAGGATTAAGTAACGTAAAGTTATAGTAGAGCAATGAAGGAACCCCCAACTGCTCCAGTGACGACTACTACCCACGGAGGCAGCTTCCAATAGACCAACATACTAAAAAGAATCGCTGCAAAGGCAAAGTCGATTGGAGTAAAAATGGAACTCGTCCAGATTGGCTGATAAAAGGCTGCAATGAGTATCCCAACAACGGCAGCATTGACACCCATTAACGCACCTTTGATCTTAGGATTTTGGCGAAGCATATTCCAAAAAGGCAATGTTCCTAAAACCAGAAGGAATGCGGGTAGAAAAATCGCTGCAGTCGCTAGGATTCCCCCCTTCCAGCCGTTGATGACCGCACCTATGTAGGCAGCAAAGGTAAACAGAGGACCTGGGACAGCTTGTGCCGCTCCGTAACCGCTTAGGAATTCTTCTTTCGTTAACCACCCGGTCGGTACAAACTCTCGTTCAAGCAAAGGTAGAACCACGTGTCCTCCGCCAAACACAAGCGAACCCGAGCGATAAAAACTGTCAAACAAGGCCACCCAATGGAAAGAGGTTACTTGCCTTGCGATAGGTAATAGAATCAGCAGACCGAAAAACAACACTAAACACATGACCGCAAACCGCTTAGAAATAGGAAAATCCAACGTAGCATCCGCCTGCTCGATTTCGTGTTTTTTGTAAATCAGTAATCCTACCACACCAGCGAAGATAATTACACCTACCTGTGTGTAGGCCGTTTGCCAGATTAACGTACCTACCATGGCAAACAAAGCAATGGCTTTCCGATTGAGATCAGGTGTTAGTTTTTGTGCCATCCCTAAAACTGCATGGGCTACTACAGCCACGGCTACAATTTTTAACCCATGAATCCAGCCGCTATCATGTATGTGTAGTCCTTGAAGAATGATGGCGAAAAGAACCAAGGCAATGACAGATGGCGCCGTAAATCCAAGAAACGCGAATAGTCCACCTAGAAAGCCACCGCGTAGGACACCGATACCGATACCCACCTGGCTGCTTGCAGGACCAGGCAAAAATTGACACAGGGCCACTAAATCTGCATAGCTTTTTTCATCGATCCATTTTCTCTTTTGAACATATTCCTCATAAAAATAACCTAAATGAGCGACAGGCCCTCCAAATGAGGTGAGACCCAACCTGGTCGAAACGAACAGTATTTCAAGCAAAGAATTCCCCTTGTTTTGTGACACAACGTACAACCTCCCATTTTTCAGTCAAACACTGAAGCTAACTAAGCATATTATACATTTTCGGAACGATAAAAAAGAAGAACCATGGGCTCTTCTTAATCATATCTTTACCTTGTAATATATTTTACCGCATAGGAAGCCAGCTGAACTCTGTTCTCTAATCCTAGCTTCTCTAATAAATTCTTTATATGATTTTTCACCGTGTTTTCCGCAATAAAGAGCTTTTCAGCTATTTGTTTATTGGTTAACCCCTCTGAAACCAACAGAAGGATCTCCTTTTCTCTGGGGGTTAAGGAGCTAATAGCAGGAGCATTTTGCGTATCCCGTTCCCGAAATTGATAGAGAAGTTTCCCCGCTAAATCCCTTGTGGCTGTATTCGATCCATCGACCATAGAATGGAGATATTGCAGCCAATCATCCGGGTCCATATTTTTCAATAAATAGCCTTGAGCCCCGTATTGAATCGCTGTAAAAAGATCTCCCACATTATCGGAAACACTGAGAATGATAACTTTTATAAAAGGGTATTTTTCCTTGATAATCTTTGTTGCTAATAAACCATCCAACACAGGCATTTCAATATCAATTAACAAGAGATCGGGAAGATGTTCACCGCACAGCTCAATGGCTTCCTTCCCATTTTTCGCTTGTCCAACAACAGTAAACTGGCTTTCTTCTTCAAGAATAGCCATGATTGCCTGCCGGGCGTGAGGATGATCGTCAGCAATTACCATTCTATATGGAACCATCATTTACCTCTCCCTTTTATCTGAATTTTCGTCCCTTTGCTTCCTTCAGAGTGAATGTCAATCACCGCATCAATTTTATGAACTCTCTCTTTTAACATCATGAGACCGTATTGATTGAATTTAACATCCTTTGGTGAAAAGCCGATTCCATCATCATCAATAGACATTTCCCAACCGTCATTGGACGTATGCAAGGAAAGAGTAGCTGTTTTGGCTTTCGAATGCTTTCTTATATTGGTAAAGGCCTCTTGAACGATTCCAAATAACTGAACCTCTTCAGAGGGGGTGAAATACCCTTCTACCATTTGAATCGAAACCTTCGTTTCAATCCCAGAGACTGTACTCCATTCATTCAACCAATGCTCAACTCTCTTTGGGAAAGATATCATATCTGTCGGATTCATTCTAAGATTGTAAATGGCCTGCCTGACATGCGAATCAATGGAATTAACAAGACCGTTTGCTTCGTTTATTTTTCCCTTTTTTAAATTCACCTTTAGCAAAAATAAGGTCTGGGCAATGTTATCATGTAATTCTTTGGCAAGTCTTTCTCTCTCCTCATAGATGGCCCGCATTTCCCTCTCTGTTGCCAGCCTTTGATTCTTCTCCTCAATCACCTTAAACAACCAGGTTGAGAACACGTACGAAACTGCTAATGTTAGCAGGATAATTAAATAGTTTCCCGTCGCCATCGACAGTTTGTGCAGGAGGGCATGATGTCGGATGAGTTCAAATCCACCAATAAGAAGAGGCGGAATTAAAATCGCCATAATTTTTAACGAACGATAAGACATCTGTTCCCCCGCCTTCCCAAAATCTTATACCCCTATTAAAGCATAGTTTATCCTATTCTTCTATTTGACGATAACGGCCTAACAGGTCTACCATAAATCGTTCAGGATCCACGTGGTCATTCTTTATGGCCTCTATCATTTTTCCATTTTCCATAAAAATCACTTGGTCCCCTACTTCTGCGGCAACATCCATCATATGTGTGGAAAAGATAATCATCGTTCCACTTTTCTTTATTTTTTTCAGCAAATGAATAAATACATTAATCCAATAAGGATCTAACCCATTTGTCGGTTCATCCAGAATAAGCAAAGCAGGGTTGGCCATCCACGCCTGCCCAAACAAAAGCCTCTGACGCATTCCCTTAGATAAATGCTTTATTTGTTCATTCCTTTTCATTTCTAATCCAAGGGTGAGTATCACTTCATCTACTCGACCATCCGGCACCTTTCGAAAGTTTCCATAAAAGGTTAAAAACTCTTTAACAGTCATCGTTTCCTGAGCAAAAAATTCATCAGGCATATAGCCAATTAATGATACATAATTCTTTCGATCCTTCATTAAGTCCACATTGTTAATGATAACCGTTCCATCCCCGGGTGATGAAATTCCGGCAAGAATATGAAGAAGCGTACTTTTACCTGCCCCATTTCCTCCACAAAAAACAATGCATTCTCCCTCATTGGCAAGAAGCGAAAAGGGTTGAAGGGCTGCTTTTCTTTTAAACGCCTTCGATACATTTTGTATTTCAAGTAAGCTACTCATTGCATTCTCCTCCTTCTTAAAAAGAGAATGGCAAAGGCAGACAGAACCAATTGATACACGATCATATATACAAATAGAATCATCCATCCTGCGCCAGAGAGAAATACGTGCACAATAGAATCGTAGGATTGGCCAAATATCGCTCCGCTATTCCACTGAATAACCAGAAAGACGCGTAAAAACTCGGCGGGATTTAGGATGGTCGCTACCTTCATAAGTGGGTCAATCATTGGATATGGAAAGAGACCTAATATAGCAATAATTGCGGTAGGCCAAATCATAATCAACAAGAACCATAAGGCCACAGATAACATGAGAGCCTTCCATCTTGTTTTCGCGATTGTCCCAAGCAAAAGTCCAAGGATTAAAAAAACATATATAAGAAGTAGAGCGAACAGAAAAATCCCCATTAACCATTGAATAGATAGATGTATTCCTGCTGTTACTCCAATCAGCATGCTTATTCCATAGCTTAGCGTAAATACCCCGATTTGGGCTGTAAGCAGTCCGGCAAATTTACCAAATAAATAGACAGGGATACTGACTGGATACGTGCAGAGAAGATCCCACTGTCCGTTTTCCATTTCATTCGCAATCGAAAAAGAACCAATGATCATCATAAATAATGGTATTAAATAAAGCAGGATATTCACAATGGTTCCTGTTATATTGGTAAACGCTGAAATACTCGCGTTCGTACGTTCTAGTAAAAATAAGAGGGAAAAAACCATCACCCACAGGAGCAGAAAAGTATAGTAGGAGCGTTGCCTGGTCATTGTCTTCCATTCAAAAAACCATAAGTTTCTCATCGTTCGCTTCCTTTCAAACAAAAAGACAATCCACAACGACTGTCTCTTTGCTTATTTCTCAAAATCTATCATTCATGGCTATCTTCAGAATGCTCCATATCCATTCCTTCTTTTCCATCATTCATTTTCATCATTTTTCCCTTCATTTCTTTTACCATATCTTCGTTTCTTTCCCATGAGTGATCATCAAGTTTGTCATAGGTTAATAGCGTGCCACCGTTTTTGTTGATGAACGATTCTGCATCCTTTTTATCTGAAAAAGCAATCACATTATAGGCCATTGGAGTTTTAATTGTCTTATCGTACACAAAGGCAGCTTTCTCTGGTTTAATCCATTCCTTTGTTTGATAGTCCTTTACGAAGGAGCTTGCTATTTTCTGGTTCGTATTTTCTTTTATCCAACTGTACATACAACCAATATCATCAAAAACGATGGCTTTTCCGTTTTCCAGTATGATTTCAGTCGAAAACTGATTATCTTTAACGGCCATATGGCAGATTTCACACTTATCGGTTTTTTCGTTAATCGCAACAGGTTGGGGTTCTTCCTTTCCACAACCCGAGATAAGTAATAATGAAATAACTGTTAATAGAGTAATTTTTATAAAATTGGCTTTCATGCTTTTTTCCTCCCAAAATAAATCATGATTAAACTACTAGAGATCATTAAAATGCTTATAGCCCACAAAAGTACCTTGTGTGGTTCTGTTGTGGCGCTTTGTTTACCTTCCATGTTCATTAGTGGTGCTTGATCCTTTACTAGCATACTATCAGGACTTTTTAACATTTTTTGCAGCACGACAAGTCCTGGGTGCTGAAAGAATAACTGGTATGGCGGTGTCTCCCTTGCAAGATTAAGAAAGTAAGGGTCGCCGCTATGTGGAAGATTACTCATTCCATCCCCATCTGTATCAAGCTTCCAAGCGGCATCCCAATAGTTTTTTTGTATAGTATTGTCAGGTGACTTTGTTGCCTGTATGTCATTCACGTTACTGACAAATAGATTGTGCTCGATTACGTTGATTTTGATTTTATTGATCTGTGCGCCAACGAAATTGGCAATAAACTCATTGTTTTTCAATGTATTCCCGCTTGAATTCTCCATAAAAAGACCGACTCGATTATGTGAGATCTTATTGTCCTCTATTGTGGACTGGTGGACATCATAGAGCAGCAACCCTTGCGCATTCACATTTTGGTTATTTTCAATTAGCTGATTATCTTTAATGATTGATTGATGTGTTCCCATAATCATAGCCCCTGAAAAGTTGCCTTTAGATACATTTTGAATGAGCGTGATATTGTCGGAAAACATCACGTGCATCCCGTACCGGGAGTTTTGAATGGTGTTGCCGATAAAGGTGTTATTATGACTATTTTCCATGTAGATCCCGTCTTCTACTTGGTTAATCTTATTTCCTTCAAATTGGTTATGCTGGGATTCCCATAGGTCAAATCCAGTATTTTTCCCATTTCCAGATAGATTTATATGAAGGAAATGGGACTGTTCTACTTTTTCCAACTGAATTCCAATATGACTGGTCTGAATCAAGAGGTTTTCAAGCCGATGATTCTTTCCGCTGATTTGGATCATGGCTTTACCTTTATCCTTTTGACAGCTCTCTAGTTTTAAGTCTTTAAGGGTTACATTTTTCCCTGTTATTATTACTGCGGGTTTAGTGGAACAGGTTTTAATGACCGCTCCTTTTTCGCCTACTAAGACGACAGACTTATTGATGACAATAGCTTCATGATAGATGCCTGCCTTCAGTCTGACAGTTCCGCCTTCTGGGGCAGCATTAATTTGTGATTGAAGAGAAATTTGTGCTGCAGCATCCCTTCCTCCAACCAAGCTAAACAAACCTATAATTAAAAGTAGTTTCACTAAAACTCTCATTTTAATAATTCCTTCCTGAGAAACATGGCCACGTTTTTCATAGTTTAAGAGAGCAGATGGTATAACATGTAATAAGTTACTTGAATAGGAGGAAATTTACTATGACTCGGTGGGGCTATTTTTTTACGTAAATTTGAACGCTCTGAGGCTATGCTTGAATTAAATAGAAAAACCAACCAACCCTATTGAATGGGATTGGTTGGTTCTTCGGTGAGGAGTTCTTGTAAAGAGTGTTTTCGAATTGTTAGTACAAGGTCTGCTAAGAAGTATAAGCCGACTGCCGACCAGACCCAACCCCAATATGAAGCGATTGCCTCATACAAGGAAGCGATTGCCGGGTGAACCCACTGTAAACATATGATCGATAAGAGCCCCCAGCAAATAGAGAAGGGTACACAAATATGCCCTTGAAGCTGTAGCGGTGTGTCCGAATAATCCCACCATTGTTTATGGAAAAGCTTTTGCAGTAACACACCACTTCCATACTCCACTAGCGTTGGAATCGCAACACAGAGGAGCAGAACAATTGCCCAATGTGTGTCTGGAGAAACCAAATAAACCAAAAGGAGCGGCGCAAATCCGTACATCGGTTTAAATGGTCCGTATAAGAAGTTTGCCTTGAAAAATTTTTGTTTAGAGAAGAAGCTATAGCTATTTTCAAGCAGCCAGCCAATGAATGAATACGCTGTGAAATAAAACACGATTCTCGCAGCTCCTTCTACACTAAACAACTCCAAATGACTGAATTCAATACTAGATAAAAAGCTTAGACTCATGGCTAAACCACCTTTCCCAAAATCAAATTTCCAACTATAGGATTAACTCGCTAGTTTCCAAATATACACAAAATTTCCTAGGTTGCGCTTCTGAGAGATAAATGGATATTAATAGACGTAATGTTGATTATCATTCACTATGTTCATTATAATGGATTATTAATACGGTCATATTTTAGGAGGATCTACATGACAGAGAAAAAACCAACAGATCGACGAATTGTTCGTACAAAGCGTTTGATTCGGGATGCTCTCACAGAACTCATAGAGGAAAAGGGGTTTGAAGGACTCACCGTTCGTGATTTGACGGAAAAAGCAGACATTAACCGGGGAACATTTTATCTGCACTATCAGGATAAATATGATTTATTAGAAAAAAGTGAAGCAGAGATTTTATCCGAAATTGAGAAAATAACTCAAACAATCCAGTCAAAGGATGTTTTGACCTTTAATCAAAATACCGCATTACCTTTTATCATTAAGCTTTTTGAATTATTTCATAAAAATTCAAGTTTTATGAAAGTAATCTTAGGACCAAAGGGGGACGCAGCTTTTCAGGGAAAACTACGGGATATCATTAAGAAGACCTTTTTCCAAAATGTGATTTCCAAAATAAAGAAGGAAGAAATGCTTGTACCAGTGGACTATCTTTTTTCTTACGTCAGCTCAGCCCATCTTGGTGTGATTCAGCATTGGTTAGAAACTGGCATGGAAAAAACACCCCAAGAGATGGCCATAATCTTATCTCGGATTACCCTTTTAGGACCTGGACATGTGGCGGGAATGAATAAATAGGCGATTGTTTTTTAATATAAAATAAACACATTACTGTTATCTGACAGATAATCAACACATTGTCGTATATTGTTTATTGCTTCTATCTCTCCTCGTTGTAAAATAAAGACATACACGCTCAACATCCGAGGAGGAATGATGGATGGAATCAACCATACAAGTGAATCAAGTCAGTAAAAGCTTTGGCAAAAAAACAGTATTGAGCAATGTAAACCTTACGATTGAACAAGGACAATTGTTTGGATTTATCGGTCCTTCAGGAGCTGGAAAAACTACACTCGTTAAAATGATCGTCGGAATGGAAAAAGCAGATTCCGGGTCTATTCATGTGTTAGATCAGAAGATGCCTAACCTTGCCCTGCTGCAGGACATTGGCTATATGGCTCAATCCGATGCCTTATATGTAGACTTAACAGGAGAGGAAAACTTAAAGCTCTTTGCTTCCCTTTATAAGCTAAAAAAGGCAGACCAGAAAAAGCGAATTGCTTACGTGGCAGACCTAGTTAATTTGAGAGAAGACCTTAAGAAACGAGTCGCTGCCTATTCAGGGGGAATGAAACGACGTCTATCCCTTGCTATTGCCTTAATTCAGGATCCGAAAATACTAATCCTAGATGAACCAACTGTGGGAATCGATCCCGAATTAAAAATCTCTATTTGGAAGGAATTCTTACGATTAATTGAGGAAGAGCAAAAAACGATTATCGTGACCACACATGTCATGGATGAAGCAGAAAGATGCGATTATGTAGCAATGGTTCGAGATGGACGTATATTAACAAGCGGTTCTCCAATGGAATTAAAGGCTGCATACGGGACCGATAACTTTGATGAAGTATTCTTAAGAGCGGGGGTAAAGCAAACATGAGAGTCGCAGCATTAATTAAAAGAATCTGTCAGCAAATGCTACGGGACAAACGGACTTTAGCTTTATTATTAGTTGCCCCCTTACTAATCTTAACCCTGATGTATTTTTTATTTAACGGGAGCACCGTTGAACCTAAATTAGGTGTAACTGGTGTAGATAATCAGCTTGTCAAAGTTCTAAAAGAGGCAAAAATAACGGTGAAATCTTATGAAAATGTAACAGGAAAGACCGTCGTTAATGATGATCTTGATGGCTTACTGGAACAGAAAAATGGACAGTTTAAATTAACCTTACTAAATGACGACCCATCCGCAGCGAAGGGCTTACAAATGAAGGTAAACCAGGCGATTGCCGGACAGTCTAAGGCTAAATTGCTCCAACAGAATCCCGCAGCTGGCAAAATGATGCACACCAGTATGGAGACAACATATGTATATGGTGACAAAGGTACCATCTTTTTTGATGTCCTAAGTCCAATATTAGTTGGATTTTTCGTTTTCTTCTTTGTCTTTATTATTTCTGGTATTGGCCTATTGCGCGAAAGAACAACTGGCACATTAGAACGGCTGATGTCCACTCCGATTCGCCGTTGGGAGATTGTGACAGCGTATTTAATCGGTTATGGTATTTTCGCTGTCATCCAAACGATTATTGTTGTCTTTTATTCTATCAACATCTTAGACATCGTACTTGTCGGGTCGGTTTGGAATGTACTACTCACTAATTTATTGCTGGCATTGGTTGCTTTGTCATTAGGTATCTTATTATCAACCTTTGCGGCATCAGAATTTCAAATGATGCAATTCATCCCGATAGCTGTCATTCCACAGGTGTTTTTTGCAGGGATTTTTCCAATTGAAGGGATGGCTAACTGGCTGCAAGGCGTTGCCAAAATTATGCCGATGTATTATGCCGGGGATGCTTTAAAAGGTGTGATGTATAGGGGAGCTAGTATTAGTGATATTAGTGGTGACCTACTAGCATTGGTCACTTTCGCCGCTATTTTTGTCGTCCTAAATATCTTTTCATTGAAGAAGTATCGAAAATTATAAGCATTATAAAAAGCCAAAGGAGCAAAATCCTTTGGCTTTTTATAATGCTTATTTTCTTCGAGACCAAATCACAACTGGTATCAGCAGAAGTGAAAGGAAACCACCGGCAAATGAAAGTGTTCCATAGCTCGTTTGTGCCATGATCATCCCTGATAAAGCGCCCCCTGATGCCCCTGATAATGCAATCAATACATCCACAGTTCCCTGTGTTCTTGCACGTTTAGATGGAGTTGTTGCATCTATGATAATCGCTGTGCCACTAATTAAGCCGAAGTTCCACCCAAGACCTAGAAGGGCAAGTGCAATAACAAGTCCCATCATAGAATCTGCAGGAACAACCGCTCCTATAATCCCCGCAGCCAGTAGAGTAGCCCCTGAAGCAATCGCCATCATTGTACGGCCAATCTTATCTACAAGAATTCCAGTTAGAAGCGAAGGTAAATACATGGCGGCAACATGAAAACCAATGACCATTCCTACTTGACTCAGACCATGGCCATGATGTCTCATATGCAATGGTGTCATCGTCATAACGGCAACCATCACCATCTGGGTTAGGACCATAATCGTAGCGCCAACCATAATTCCACGATTATTAATACTTTGCGTATTCGATTTGTTAACTATCGAATTCTGTGTTTGGCTCCTTTTTCCCTCAGCAATTGCCTGGGCCACTAGTAGTGGATCTGGTCGTAGAAAAAAGAGCAGTACCAGACCAGCGAGAATAAAGGCAGTAGCAGCTAAAAGGAATGGACCTGCTAAAGCAGGTACACCAAAAGATAGAGCTAATCTCCCCATGACCCCCACCATGTTTGGTCCCGCAACGGCACCGAATGTGGTGGATACCATGGCGATACTCACAGCGGTTGCCCGTTGGGTGGAACTTGCTAAATCTGTCCCTGCATATCGTGCCTGAAGATTAGTTGCCGTTCCTGCACCATAGATGAATAGCGATACAAATAGCAGAAAAACATTGCTTGTCAACGCGGAGATGACAACACCGATCGCACCAAGCCCACCCGTTATAAATCCTGCCGCTAGACCGAATCGGCGACCATAGCGCTGTGAGAGCCTTCCTACAAGGAAGGCAGCGAGAGCAGAACCCAATGTAAATAAACCCGCTGGAAGTCCTGCCAAGCTATCTGTACCAAGCATATCCTGTGCAAGAAGTGCTCCGACAGTAATACCAGCAGCAAGGCCGGCTCCGCCAAAGATTTGTGAAAGTACTACAATAATTAATGTCCGTTTATATAATTGTTGCTGTTTTTCGGGAGATTCAAGATAAGGTTGTAACCAAGTCGATTGACCTTCTAATGCTTTTCCTGCACCTTGCGACATTATTTTAGCCGCCTTTCCATATTTATATCAAAATCAACGCCTATATACCCCCAATAGTATAACACAAGATATAATCCCTTAGCATTATAAAATGTATTAGTTGATGATACGAATTATTTCTCCTTCAATATTAAGTAGAACAGCCAAAGGACTCCATCCTTTGGCTGTTCTACTAATAGCTATCGTTATACAATTTTTGCATCGTACTTATGCTCGTCTGGTACAAAGAGAATTCCTAGTTCATGGTGGTCACCTTCAAATAGCGCACGTTGAACGAAGCGAATTTCTCCATTTGTATCAAGAACGTCAAGCTTACAATGGGCTCGGTTTTTCTGTAAAGCTTCATAGAAGGTTGACTCGTCTCGAACTTGAGCTCCATTTACCCTTGAAATAATCTCCCCGACTTTCAATCCCATTTTACTTGCTGGAGATTCAGGGATAATTCCTATAATCATCAAACCATGGTTCTTTTTTGAAAAATAAAACGGAAGATTATCATCTTTCAGAACAGACATTAAGGTAATGAGTTCCCGCCCAATAACAGCTATCGCAGCTATAACGATGGATGATATTGGATACCAATAACCCGTAACCGATAAAATGGAAATGAAGACCCCAAGACCAACAACTCTTCGACCGTGAAGCTGTATTGCTTCTTTTGGGAGCATCCCTTTAATCTGCTGTTGAAAGCCTATGGCGAACGGAACAAGGATGATTGAGTATTCCTTTGCTCCAAGGTGAAAAACTGGCCACCAGTCGAATGGCAGCTGAAGAGCATCACCTGGAATAAGCAAGAACAATGGCAACATCCAAAGGCGCTTTACTTCATGAACGCCTACACTTTGGCCGCGTTTGCTTATTGCTAGTTTAGGAGAGGTTCCCTTACTACCATTTTTTAAAATTAGAATCCCTTCGGCAATTAACAAGAGTCCCATGACAATCACAAGAGATGGATAAACCTTGTCACTAATAGAATGAAAAGCCTTTGAAAAAAGCGGGATCGACCAATTATTTTCAGCCATTAATATGATGGTAAAAAATGCAGCGCCTGCCGTATAAACGGGTGACATAAGCCGGACATTTGTGGTTAGTGACCAAATGAATGTAAATCCAGCTATCAAAAGGATGGCCGCGAATGGTACGGTAATGCCTGCTACAACAATGACCACGGATAGAACTATACCCACTAAAACTCCAGGCGGAAATAGCTGCCGCAGTTCAAAATAAGCATCATGTGCCCGAATATGGAAATTTTTTCGCTCACGCTTCACCCTCATTACGCCTAGTATTCCAGATAGGAAAACGAGATAGTATAAAACAGGATGAAGAAATAACTTGCCTGTTCCTTTAAGTAATTCCACAAGCCAGATTTGCACCAATTCCTGTCACCTGCCTCTATTAAAGTTTCTAGTAAATAAAATCTCTTAACGATTATTTTACCAAATTACAGCCACAAAACATATTGCTAGTTTATTAAAAAAGTAAAAATGTCGTAACATTCTAGATTTTCGGTCAGGTTCTTATAGGACTATCGGCGGATTCCGCCAACTTTTGTAGGAATTCCGCACGATTTGGGGAGTTTCCGCCAACTTAATGACTATTTCCGCGGAAATTCCCAATTATTCCGCCAAACTTGACAATTATTCCGCAAAAACAAAAAAAACAGAGGCTAAAAGCCCCTGCTTAAATTATTTTGTGATTAACCGTAATGCCATTTGTAGCTGTAAATCATTTTTCTCTTTTTTCATAGCTTTTACAGCTGCTTCTTCTAGCTTGGTTGCTGTTTTTTCATCAATCTTCCCTGTTGGCGGCAGGTCATTTTGCTGCTGGAATCCCTTTATGGCCATTGCCGTTTCATCACTAAAATACCCGTCTTTCCGGCCAGGTGCAAATCCCAATCCCGCTAATATTTCTTGTGCATTCTTTACCTGCTCATTGTTCATGTCCTCTTCTAGCGGTTTTGCCACCTGGATTGGATGGGTGGTGAAGATTGCTGGCTGTTTTATTGCTACATCTGGTTTAATTCCTTTTTTATGAATCCAATTTCCATCAGGAGTCAGCCATTTAAATAAGGTTAATTTAATATTACTGCCATCTCCCATTGGCACTGCCTGCTGGACCGTACCTTTTCCAAAGGTAGTTTCTCCCACGAGCTGATAGCCTGCTGCTTCTTGCAAGGAACCTGCCAATATTTCTGATGCAGAAGCACTTCCTTTATTCACAAGAACAACCACTGGATAATCCTTTTTCTTTGAGGTAGTGGAAAAATAACGTTTTTTCTCGCCATTTCGTTGTTGGATTTGAACATATGGTTTATCTTTCGGTATAAACTCCTTCAGAATCTCACCAACACTATCTAATAAGCCTCCCGGGTTGCCACGCACATCAATAATCAACCCATTAATATGGTCATTTTCTAATGCTTTTAATTCCTTTTTAAAATCCTGAGCCGTATTTTCTGAGAAGGAGGTTACCTCGATATACCCCACCTTCTTTCCATCATGCTTCTTAACAGAGGCATGGACGGTTTCGAGGGGAATTTCATCGCGCTTGACATTGATGGATAATGGATCCTTTAACCCTTTTCTAGCAATCTCCAAAGTGACTGTTGTTCCCTTTTTTCCACGAATCTTTAATGTTGTTTTATTTAAATCCAGCCCTTCCACACTTTTCCCATCCACTTTTAAGATTTGATCATTTGGTTTGATGCCGGCTTTCTCAGCAGGAGAGTCTTTAAATGGTGAAACAATCACAATTTTCCCATCTACCATTCCCACTTCTGCCCCAATACCTTCAAAGGAGGATTCTAGCGTTTGTGTGAATTGCTGTGCAGTCTCTTTATCCATATAAACTGAATATGGATCCTTTAATACAGATAGCATCCCTTGAATGGCACCCTCAACTAGTTTTTCCTGGTCCACTTTTTCGACGTACCGGCTTAAAATTAAGTCATAGGCCTGTTGTACTTTTTCTAGGTCCTCCGTATTCACATTAGAATCTGTTTCAGATTGTTTTGTTGGAATCGCTTGCTCACGTACAGGTAAATCTACCTTTTTATCTAAAAGTTGCATTCCAGCGTAGGTGCCGCCTGCTCCTGTCAACAGCGAGCCCGTCATTAATAAGGCAATCCATTTACGATTCATCCCAATCCTCCTCAAGTAAGTATGCCTGTCCTTTCTAATTTTCTATAAAGGCCCAAAAATCCTGCCCGATTATTAACTTATATGTTTGAATGGGACGAGATATGTGTAATAAAAAAGGAAGAAGCACGGGGCTTCCTCCTTTTTCTTTATGGCAATGGCACTATTCCGACTGGACTGATTGCATAACGCTTGTCTTGTGTCCACGGTCCTTTATGAAGTTCAAAATGTAAGTGTTGTCCTCTTGATGCTCCTGTATTACCCATTACACCAATTTGTTGGCCTTTTTTAACTACTGCTCCGTTTCCAGCAATCCGGGATGACATATGTGCATAAACTGTTGTATATACCTGTCCATTAATGGAGTGGGAGATGAATATACAGTTACCATAACTGCTAGAATAATAGGATTTAATAACTACACCATCTGCTGCAGCTAAGATTGGCACCTTTGTTCTATTGGCAATATCAACACCAAAGTGCATCTCTGATCCACGGCCACCGAATCCTGAACTTAATACACCCACCGCTGGTTGTGTCCAGTATCCACTTGATACACCAGGCGTTGCTCCAGAACTAGCTCCACCGCCACTGCTTGAGCTTCCGCTACTAGAAGAAGATTGCTTTGCTTGAGCTGCTGCTCTAGCTTGGGCCTCTTTCTCCAACTTGATGGCTTTTTGGATGGCAGCCTCTTGAGATGCAAGAATTTGTTCTTGCTCTTTCAGATCCATCATGTGCTCTTGCTCTTCTTGCTCTTGTGTTACAAGAGAGGCTAATAGTTTATCTTTTTCTGCTTTCTGGGCAGCCAATTGTTTATTCAATGTCTGTAATTCTGACAGCATGGTTTGCAGACTAGCAAGATCACTTTTGACTTTAGCTTGCTTTTCCTCAAGTTCCTGTTTGTCTGCTTCTTGTTTTCTTAAAATTTCCTGGTCAGCTTGCATAATCGTTGCAACCGCATTGGCACGATCAATAAAATCACTAAAACTTGAAGCCCCCATTAACACATCCAGGTAATTGACTAACCCGCCCGTTTCCTGGTAGCTGCGGGCACGTTCCTTCAAGATTTCATTACGGGCTTTAATCCGTTCCTTTAGCACCTCTACTTCGTCTTGAAGCTTTGAGATTTCAGCTTTAGTTTCCTCAATTTTCGCCGTTTTTTCATTAATTTTATTCGTCGCATCTTCAATCGCGTAATCAATGCGTTTCATTTCACTTTTGACATCTGCCTGTTGGTCTTTTAACGTAGTAATTTTATCGTTCACTGAATTCATATTTGACTTCACATCAGAACGTTGGTCTTGAATTTTATTTTGTTCACCTTTTAGCTTGGAGATTGATTCCGCTTCAGTTTTAGTAGAAAAACCTCCGAACGTGGTTCCAAACCCGACCAGTGCAGCAACGGTCAGCGTCATCATTGATTTTCTCATTTCCGCATACTCCCCTCCATCTCTTTATATGTAAACCTTTAACTCTAGCAAATAGGAAGGGCCTAGCGTTCGGCCCTTCCTGAAAAAGACTACACTTTCAAAAACTTTCTTACTGACATTACACTGCCCCAAACCCCAATTAAAGCACCCATTAGCATCAAAATGCCGGAGACCTGGTAAACAAACGGGTCAACTGGCAGGATTTTAATAAAGGTTCCTTCAAGCTTTGGACCAATATAATCATACGCACGGTAGTAGGCAATTGAAATCAAGACGATTGGCAAAATTGAGCCCATGATACCAAGCCATAAACCTTCTAGGAAGAACGGCCAGCGAATAAATGAATTCGTTGCTCCGACTAATCTCATAATCTTAATTTCTCTTCTTCTAGCAATAATGGTAATTTTAATTGTATTAGAGATTAAGAAGATTGCAGTAAAGAACAAGCCAATAATTAAGACAATTCCTACGTTCCGGCTCGCCTTGATAAACTTAAATAGTTTCTCAACTTTTCCTTGCCCGTATTTTACCTTTGCAACAAAGTTTGCTTTTTCAACTTTCTTAGCGACTTTCATTGTGTCAGTCGGTTTTTTCGTTTTTACGATAAATACATCGTTTAATGGATTATCCTGTTCAAAAAGCTTAAAGGCTTTTCCATCCTCACCTAAGCTTTTCACTAGATTATCTAGTTCCTTCGTCTTAGGTGAAAATGTTACACTTTTTACTTCTGGAATTCTCTCAATCTCACTTCTTAAAGCTTGCTGATCTTGTTTATTTGCAGCAAAATCGATGTGAACGCGAATTTCCACGTCCTGTTCAATGGTTTGTGCCACTCTATTTAGATTCATCATAATAACGAAAAAGACACCAACTAAAATCAAAGTAACTGTTACAGCACTAACGGATGCAAAGGTCATCCATCCATTTCTAGATATATTCTTTAAACTTTCTCGGGCATGACGGCCAACAGTTCTAATTTTCATAACCGTACTCCCCTCTTTGCTCATCACGTACAATTTTCCCGCCTTCAATGGCAATAACCCGATGCTTTAATGTATTAACAATTTCTCTGTTATGAGTTGCCATAACAATCGTTGTTCCTCTTGTATTAATTTCTTCAAAAATATTCATGATTTCCCATGATGTCTCAGGGTCAAGGTTACCCGTTGGCTCATCCGCAATCACTATTTTAGGTGAGTTGACAATCGAACGTGCAATAGAAACACGTTGCTGTTCTCCCCCTGAAAGCTCGCTAGGAAGCATCTTAATTTTATGCTTTAGACCCACAAGGTCAAGAACTTCCATTACACGTTTTCTAATAACCTTTGGCTGCGCCTCAATTACCTCAAGCGCAAAGGCAACATTCTCATAGACTGTTAGATTTTGAAGTAGTTTAAAGTCTTGGAATACAACGCCTAGATTTCTCCTGAATAAAGGAACCTTCTTCATTTTCAGCTTGGCGAGATTGACGCCATTAATCATAATGGCCCCAGTGGTAGGCACTTCCTCACGGTACATCATCTTAATAAATGTGGATTTCCCGGCACCACTTGGTCCGACAACATAAACAAATTCGCCCTGATTAATTCGGACGTCAATCCCGTTAATGGCGGTAACACCATTCGGGTACTTTTTATATACTTCTTGTAGTTCTATCATTGTTATCACCTATAGTTAAAGATTTCATCAAAAAGGATATTCGACAAGAATCTTTATTTATTTGCAAAACAAACCAAAATCCACAACAATATGTGCATAATTTCGCATAGATTTATTATAACATCATAAATCGCTAAAAAAACGGTAAAAATATTACAGTTTCTTTTCAAAGAATACAAAACCTGACAAAATCAGACAAAATTAGCTAATTTCATAAAAAAAAACGTTCTGCTAACTCTGCAGAACGTTTTTAATACTTTTACTTTTTAGCTGCTAGCCAGTCAGCCACTTGATCTGCTTCATCACCTGAAACTAGACCTGCTGGCATTCCGCCTGATTTACCATTTTTGAGAATATCTAAAATTTCATCTTTAGAGTACTTTGATCCAACCTTTGTTAGGTTTGGACCCATTCCACCCTTCATGTCGCCACCATGACAACTAGAGCATTTTTGGTCAAAAATCTTTTGTGCATCGCCTGCTTGTGCAGTTTCAGTACCGCCATTCCCTGTGTCTTTGGTTTTGTCGTCGCCGCCCCCGCAAGCAGCAAGACCCATTACTAAGGATGTTCCTAAAAGCAATGTTAATAGTTTCTTCTTCATTACAATACCCCCTCAAGAAATTAATACCATCAATGTGTTATTATACCAATGACTATTCGCGTTTGAAACCCTCCCCAAGGACTTCCGCAGCATCCATAACAACGACAAATGCAGACGGATCAAGGGTTTTGACCAATTGTTTCAATTTTGTGAACTCCGTTTGATCGACAACACACATAAGAACAGGCCGTTCATGGTCAGTAAAACCACCATATGCTGATAGTTTTGTCACTCCACGGTCAATTTTATTCAAAATTCCTTCACGAACTTCTTCCTGCTTATTAGTAATGATCATTGCCATTTTCGATCTACCAAAACCAACCTGAATCAAATCAATCGTTTTGCTGGTCACATAAAGAGCAATCAATGCATATAAACCCTTTTCAATGTCAAACACAATGGCAGCTGTAAGGACAATTAATCCATCAATCATCACTACACATCTACCTAAAGTGAAACCGGTATACTTATTAATAATTTGAGCAGCAAGATCCGTTCCACCAGTGGATGCATTTCCCCTAAATACAATGCCCAGTCCCAGGCCAACACCTATTCCGCCAAACAACGCACCAAGAAGGGCATCATGTGTCCATGGCTCTAAATTATTAGTGAGGAAAACGACCATAGGTAAAAAAATGGTGCCTACTAACGTTTTTACTCCAAATTGCTTTCCTAAGAGAATAACGCCGGCAATAAATAATGGGATATTAAAGGCCCACTGGACATATGCCGGTTCCCAGCCTAGGACTGTTTTAAGGATCGTACTTATCCCGCTTACTCCTCCAGAAGCTACTTGGTTAGGGAGCAAAAATACATTAAAGGCAAATGCTATAATGGCTGAGCCAATTAAAACTAAAACATAATCTACAGCTATACGTGTTCTAGGATAGGTTTTTGTCAGATTGCTTAAAATATTCATAATAACTTTCCCCTCTATCTTTCCTTCTACCATGTTCATTCATGTAACCGAAAGTGAGTATAGCATGGGTAAATTATGGTGTAAATGCCAGTAAGTTGACGTGGTAAAGGGTTAAAATTATTATTAGCGTTTACCGTTAGTTTGTTTTTCATTAGCCACTTTTTATTTTTGTAAAAAACCCTCATCATGTACGGCAAATATTCCAATAAAAGAAGCCTATGTCGAATATTGGACATAGGCTTTAACATTTTGACTTATGAAATTCTTGAACGTAAGTAGGCATTAATAAACTGATCTAAATCTCCGTCCATGACCGCTTGAACGTTACCACTTTCCGTACTAGTTCTGTGGTCTTTTACCATCGAATAGGGATGAAAAACGTACGAACGGATTTGGCTTCCCCAGCCAATCTCCTTTTGCTCGCCTCGGATTTCCAAAAGTTCTTGTTCCTGGCGCTCAATTTCCCGTTGATATAATTTAGCCTTTAACATTTTCATCGCGGCTTCACGGTTTTTAATTTGTGAACGCTCGGATTGGCAGGTTACAACAACCCCAGTTGGAATGTGGGTAATACGAACAGCCGAATCGGTCGTGTTAATATGCTGACCACCCGCCCCTGTTGCACGGTACGTATCAATTTTTAAGTCCTCAGTACGTACTTCTACTTGTATTTCCTCATTAAATTCTGGCATTACTTCACAGGAAACGAACGACGTATGTCTACGGCCAGAAGCATCGAACGGTGAAATCCTTACTAATCGATGAACACCCTTCTCTGCTTTTAAATACCCGTACGCATTATGACCCTTAATGGCTAGTGTCACACTTTTAATTCCCGCTTCATCCCCAGGCAGATAATCCAACGTCTCCACTTTAAAGCCCTTCTTTTCTGCCCAGCGTGTATACATTCGAAGCAGCATAGAGCCCCAGTCCTGTGATTCCGTTCCACCCGCACCAGGGTGAAGCTCTAAAATAGCATTATTTTTATCATACTCTTCACTTAAGAGAAGCTGCAGTTCAAACTGATTCAAACGTTCGCTTAATTGTTGAAGCTCTTCTTCAAGCTCTGCTCTAAGCTCTTCGTCGTTTTCTTCTTTCACAAGCTCATAGGTTAATTCCAAGTTTTCATACGACTCATTTAACTCATTAAACTCGTTCACTTGATCCTTTAATGCATTCGCTTCACTAATAACCATTTGTGCTTTCTCTTGATCATTCCAGAAATCAGGCTGAAGCATTTCATCATCTAACTCTGCAATTCTCGCTTCCTTGTTCTCTAAGTCAAAGAGACCCCCTAAAGTCCGCTAATTTTTTAGCTGTTTTCTCAAGTTCATTACGAATTTCTGCTAATTCCATCTTCGTCACCTCTATAGAAAATAATTGCGTCTCAATCATAAGTTTATTCTTTTTATGCTGGTAAGTTCTCATTCATTATAGCGTGATAACCATAAAAAATTCAAAGTTTGATCGAAATATGAGAACAATTCCTCAAAAAGGATATTTTTCAAAAAGTATTTTTATATATCAAACTGTCAAAAATGGTACTATTAAATAAGAAAAGAACGGATAAGAACGAAGCAATATGAAATCAATCGCCCTGTGAATGGAGGTCTTCGTGATATCCACAATAGAGAAAAAGATATTTTGAAGGAGTGGAGTGAGATGGAGAAAATAAACAGAAATGAACCTTGTCCGTGCGGAAGCGGCAAAAAGTATAAACGATGCTGCGGGGCAAGTGAAGCTGTTCCTATCACTACTATCATTGAAGGCGAAATTGATGAACTACAAAAACAAATTCTTCAATTTGCTCACCAACACTTTGGGCATGTTATTCAAGATGATTTTGAAGGTTTTGAAGAAATGATTGAATTAGATGATGAGCAGGAACGTGAATTTTTCGAGTTGATTCATACCATTTGGTTTTCTCTCTTTGAAGGTCTAGACGACGGTGAAACGATTATTGAAAAATTTATCCACAACCAAATAGGTAAAATAAAACGCCCGAAACTTAAGCAGATTTTACAAACCTGGACATTTGCTAGAACGCTCGCTGGCAAGGTAATTAGTCTCGACGAAAATAAGCTAAGGGTTGAAGACGGACTTAGTTCTGAACAACTCGATACCATTGTAACAAGTTTGTCTCCAACAGTGAAAGAAGGTTCTTTTATCATTGGGATTTTAGTTCCTAACGATCAAAGTTATGTCTTCTTCCCTTCGGCATTTGATTTACCAGAGATCAAGCCTGAACATGCCTTCTCCTATATAGAGGATTGCAGCATGAATGCTGAATATGACTCACCACAGGAGTATTTAACAGACAACTTTTTGGAAGTATTGAGTGAACTGCCGATGATAGGTGGTTTACTTGAAATAGATGAAATCGAATGGCCTGCCCCCGTTTATAAAGAAGTGGTGGACATCCTGAGAGGAAAACTAGATTCCCTTGTCCCACCACCCATTTTAGACATGGGTGTGATACTTTGGATCAATTACGCCAAACGGAAGCAAAAAAGGATTCAAAATCCAAATCTATATGCAGCCGCCATGCATTACTTACTATCAATGATTGCTCCAATGAATGTGATGTATACACAAAAGGAGCTAGCCCAGCAATATGATGTGAATGCACGCAGTATCTCTTCTATCGTATCGGAATTGGATGTGGTTTTAGCTGACGATATCGCTCAGCTAATGAGTATTATGACTGAAGCGGAGGATCCTGCTCCTCCCATCACACCGACACTAGAACGGTCATCAGTGGTGGAGTTCCCTTTAAAAAGCATTCCCGAAACTTTTGAATCTGGATTGTCCCGTTCTACGGTTCCAAGTGACAAACCGGTCAAAAAAACAAAAGGGCCTGCTCGAAAGGTTTCAAAGCGTGATGAAGAAAGAGCAAGAAATCTAATATACGATGCACTTCAATCGGAAGGGAAAAATCGGTATAAGCTGGCTGAAAACGCATTGGCCTTGAATCCAAATTGTGTCGATGCCTATGTGATTCTGGCGGAAAAAACTAAGAGTCTTGAAGATGCCATCCTTATGTATGAAAAAGGAATCCAGGCTGGGGAGAGAGAGCTAGGTAAAGCGTTTTTTAAGGAAAATAAGGGGTTCTTTTGGGGATTAATTGAAACAAGACCATTTATGCGGGCAAAGCAGCATTATGCCGAAGCACTATCTCTTTTAGGAAAAATAAATGAGGCAATCGATCAGTATGAGGAGCTCCTCGAATTAAACCCAATGGATAACCAGGGCGTTCGCTACTCCCTGTTTGTAGCTTATGTAGATGCAGGTGAATATAAAAAGGCTAGTAATCTGTTGCAGCAATATGACGAAGCCACAGCACATGGGGCATACAATAAGCTCTTACTTGAGCTGAGTGAAAAAGGCTTTACAAAGAAGGCTCAATTACTGGTTAAGGCAGCTAAAAAAGAAAACAAATATGTCATTCCTTATTTAGTCGGCAAAAAGCGACTTCCAGCCTACCCACCTGACTATTATGGTTTTGGTGATGAAAACGAAGCGATTGTCTATGCGGATATGCATTTACATTTGTGGAAGAAAATAGATGGCCTGGCTGAGTGGTTAAAAAAATAGATATTCAAATAGAAGGAAAAAACGAGAGGAAATTCCTCTCGTTTTTTTATGGATTTATGATCTTTTTAGGGGCGTGTGCCGCTTCAATGAATGATTTGTTGTTACTGTGACATTCGGAACATGCTTGACTATTTTGCTTATTATGACCGGTTTTTGTTTGTTCATTAGTTGTATTAATTGCCGTTCCTGTTTCATCGAAGATTGCTTTACCAGTTATACCGTAGAGAACGGTCTTATCATTATGACAGGATAAACAGAATTGCCGCTCTGCGGTTGAATCCCAATCGCCACTTGTTTTACTAAATGAATTAGCAGATTGAACATTCCCAAGATTCTCTCTTATCATCTTAATATTTTTTGACCCATGTGTTTCATGACATTCGGCACAAGGTAGCTGTCCATTTAATGAACTGCCGCTATCAACAGTAGCTACCATGTTATGACCGGATTGACTTACTAGCGTGTCATTCTTATAATATTGTTCGATGTTTGTGGCCTTTCCACCGTTATGACAGCTTAGACATAATGAAAAGTCTCCAGAAACCCCAGTAGAATCACTAGCTTTTTTATAGGTAAGCAACTGGGGTATACCATCGTACGTCCCTTTATATAAACTATTGGGATTTTCCTTAGTTCCTGGATTATGCGGATCATGACAGGTCGAGCACGAAGCACCAGAATCTTTATGATGTTTATTAGTAGCATAATTGGTATCTAGGCTAGGTGACCCATTTGTTCCATCATGACAAGCCATACACAAATCATCACCATCGGTTCCATTCTTACCACTTTCAAGAAATTCATTATTTCCGTTATGCGTGCTATGACAGAATGAGCACGTATTAGTTACAATTGAAAATGGTCCATGTATATAATCGTGCTCCCTCACATCATTCCCTTTGTCAGCTGCAAATTGATAATTTTCATAATTTGCCCTAGTAGTAAACTTAAGGAATCTAGGGATAATTTGATCTCCAGTACTATTCTCAAAGTTTGGATTTAAGTAAACGTAATAGGTTGTTCCGGCAACAAGTTGTTTATCAGGTGTAAAGGTATAGATATATGCATTGGTTCCATCTGTTACCTTAGTTGTTTTGACTAACTTTTCTGTTCCTGTAATATCTCCAAAAAACGTTATCAATGGTTGAGTCGTCGCTAATGGTTCAGTACTTCTTACATCAATAAATATTTTATAATCTATTGGAACACGAGTCATATCTTCTGCTGGTAAAAAGCTGCTAGGTACAGCTTCACCAGGTTGATAATCATCCACAGACTCTTTAGGAACTAAAAACATCTTAGCCATATACGGCCTTTTTCCAATTACATCAGCAGCTGGTTGACTCGAATCTGTTCCGACAGTGGTCGATTGTATTGAATTATCTGTGGCATTAACACTTGGAGCTATCTGTTCTGTTCCGACCATCATAACCGTAAAAGAAAGATCAGACTTATTACTCACTCCATTATCATCTGTGACAACAAAGGTTAACGTGTGATTCCCCTGACTAAACTCCTTTGAAAAAGAAAAGTCAGCATAAGTATCTTGTTGTGTTATTGAAAGCTTCCCATCATCTGTAATATCAATAGGCTGCTGAGTATCACTTAACTGTTCAAATACTTTTATTTGTAATTTATCGGGCGTAGTTAGATCATCTGTAACTCTTCCTATAAATTCAACCGTTGAAACATCCAACACAGCTCCATCAGCCGGGGTTGTTATCTTTATTTCTGGTACACCTGATGCTGAATGAGCAATGTTATCAGGAGAATATAAAAGGAGGGAACTAATAAAAACGCTCCATGTCACAATATATGAAATTAGCTTTCGTTTGTAGTTCATCCTTTTCATGATATTCATCCTTTTCTTTTTACTAATTGAGTAAAAAAAGTTCTTTTATTTAGGCTCTGTTAAACTTGCCTGTTGATTTCCGCTCCAGGCACTTCGCTTTCCGTGGGTGTTTCGGCGAGCCTCCTCGGCGCATGCGCCTGCGGGGTCTCCCCTGAACCATACTCCCACAGGA
>NZ_JBCNAC010000140.1:0-12927 GCF_050477885.1 Neobacillus rhizosphaerae | reverse complement strand
GTTCTTTAACACAGCCTTTATTTAAATTATATCAAATGAATTTACATTAATTATCGTTGGTAAGTTAACGTTTTTTGACAATTTCTAGACACGATGTAATAATAAAAAACAAGGTAACAATAGTGATATTGTCACCTTGTTTATCATGAATTTCTTAAGGCTAACAAATAGTGAGGCTATTTGTTTAGCTTTTTTTATTTAATAATATTTTTACCTGAATAATCTCCACCAGGTACTAGCGGACCAGGATATGTGCTTGTTCCTGGAGTATTTGCAATAGCATGTGTAGATTGGTGACAAGTCCAACATACTGCCATGTTTGTAAATCTCTTTAAGGCAGAAGAGCCATTTTTACTTACATCTTTCATGTATGCTTTCGCTTGAGCTTCTGTCCAACCTTTTCCACCTTCAGCAACTGTTTTTTGTAAATCTGCGATTGTTTTACCAGCAGTGTCTTTTAATAGAGTAATGTCTGTACCGTGTGCATAGTGACATGCAGTACAGCTTCTACCTTGTTTTGTACTGTTAGTGGTATGAGTATAGTGAACGCCATCAGCACGTGGTCCATTTTCTCTGTTCTTTAGATAATCATCATGGCAGCTTGCACAGAATTCAGAGTAATTCAATTTGTAATCATAAACCTGAGATTGAGTTAAACCATCAGCGGGTTTATTGTAAATACCACTTGACTTGTAAATCTTTAATCCTGATAAATCTGTAGCGTTATTGATATCTGCATATGCAGGATCTTCTACTAAATTAAGCTTAATTGCTTTTGTACCAATTGGAACAGGATTTAATTTAGTAATTGTTTCAGCATAACCAACAATAGTGACATTATAATTACTGCCGTATTGCTTACCTGCTACTTTTTCATTTAATAAACGATCATTAGCTGATCCATGTGGATTATGACAGCTTGAGCACTCAAATGTAGCAGTAGATTTATTAACCAACGCACCTGGTGCTGCACTTACGGCTAAATCTGAATCTACACTGTGCATAGAAGCACTCATTTCATGTGATCCGATTACACCAGCTTCACTAGCTTTTGTGACGTCATAGAATCCCATTGTGCCATCATGACAAGACATACATAGTTCATATTCGCTGCTCTTCATTACTAACATTTCATTTTCCCCGTTGTGAGTACTATGACAGTTAGCGCAAGCATTTGTATTATTTTGGAAATTACCATGTGTTTTGTGTGTATTGGTATTTCCGAAGTTATCCACAGTTCCAGTATTAGGTGGTAGAGTAACTTCTGCTGCAGAAGCAAACGCGCCGAACATGCTTAATAAAATAAGCATTAACAATGCAGACAAGCTAATTTTTAACTTACTCATTTCTAGAAAACCTCCCAATTTTCTTTCTGTCTCTTCTCTCTATTTCTCTTTCTGGTGAATAAAACTCTATAACATTCTTTTTTTCACCACCCCCTTGCCTTTTCCATCATTTTTTTACAATTTTCGCAACAATATTAAAGATAAAAACAAGAGAACAATAGGATCATTGTCCCCTTGTTAAAAAACAAATTTTTAATTACCGTTTTTAATTTCCATATTTACTATCGTAATGTTCAATTATTTCTTGTAGTTCTGCTGAAAATGCAGGATCGTAAGTAGATGTTCTCCAGTTAGTTACCCCATCCCAACCAGGTTGTGAGCCATCTGGAGCGGTATACATGTATAGTGGAGTATCAGGTGTACCAGCCGTATTTTTGCCTGCTGCATCTGGTCCGCCTAAGCTTTCGCCTTCTCCTGCGTGACAAGAGAAACATACAGACATGTTTGTGAATTTCTTAAGGGCAGATCCTTTAGGGCTAATGTTCTTCATGTAATCTTTTGCTTGTGTTTCACTGAAGCCTAAGCCGCCATTCTCAGTTGATTTTTGCAAGTCAGCAATTGTTCTTCCTGAGGAGTCTGTCAAGGTAGTGATATCTGTACCGTGTGCATAGTGACAGGAAGCACAGTTTCTTCCACCCTTATGATTGTTAGTTGTATGTGAATATCCTGTTTTAGATGGTTTACCAGCACTTCTAGATGCTAAATAATCATCGTGACAGACTGAACAGAAGTTACTATAGTTCATTCTGTCTCTTGCTCCATCAGGACCCATAGATTTATAGACTTTAAATCCTGTGCCTGTTTGTGAATTAAGTTCAGCAAATGCAGGATCTTCTTTTAGAATAAGTTTAATTGCCAATTGTCCTGTAGGAATGGCCGTTGTTTTAGTAAAGGATGGTCCATGTGAAGAACCCATCTTACCGGAAACATTATAAGCATATGCTTTGCCTAATACTGTTTCATTTAATAAACGGTCGTTAGCAGAACCGTGTGGGTTGTGACAGCTAGAGCATTCTAATATTTCAGTAGATATATTAACTACTGCTCCAGGAGCTGATCCAATTTGTAACCCAGAATCTACGTTGTGCATAGAAGCACTTTCATGTGATTCATTAAAGGTTCCCGCGCCACTTCCATCTTTTACGTTATAGAAACCCATTGTTCCATCATGGCAGGACATACATAATTCGTATTCGCCACTCTTCATTAATAGCATGGAATCTTCCCCGTTGTGCGTACTATGACAGTTTGCACAAGCGTTTGTATTGTTTTGGAAATTACCATGTGTTCTGTGTGTGGCTTTGTTACCAAAGTTATCAACATCGGCTGAATGAATTCCAGGTGCTGGATTTGTAGAAGTAGGTGTAAATGGCGCTGCCGTACCCTCTGCAGAGGCGATTGCGCCAAACATGCTTAGAATAACAAGCATGAATAATGCAGATAAGCTAATCCTTAACTTACTCATTTCTAAAAACCTCCCATTTTCTTTCTGTCTCTTTTTCTCTTTTTTTTAATACGGTAAAAAAGCTGTTCCAACTATTCCTTTTATTCATCACCCCCTTAAAGGACGATAATAATATCCGTATATCTTTTAAACAGGATCCAACAAATGGGAGGTAAGTTTGATCGTATTCTGTACTGTTTTTGCTTATTGCAACCTAAGTAATTACTACACGATTTTCATTTTAAACAAGGTAACAATAAAAATATTGCTACCTTGTTCTAAAAATCTGTAACTTTCCTTCTTATCGGATATATTGTCTTCCAATGAATTTACCATCTGGACCGATGTATTGCGGATCAACTGTAGTTGAAATACTAGTTGCGTGACATGCAAAACATATAGCCATGTTCGTATATTTTTTCAATGAAGAGCCTTTAGCACTTACATCCTTCATATATGCTTCTGCCTTTTCTTGAGTCCAGCCATATTTTCCACCATCTGCAACTGGCTTAGTAAGGTCTGCAACCTTTTGACCTAAAGCATCAGTTAGAGTTGTCACGTCTGTACCGTGCGCATAGTGACAGGCTGCACAGTTTCTTCCATTTGAAGTAGAGTTAGTTGTATGTGAGAACAGGTAATCGTGTGAATCTGTTTTAGTGGCATTGCTAGGTCTGCCTGATGATCTCTTAGCATAATAGTCATCGTGACATGCAGAACAGAATTGAGAATAGTATTGTTTATCGAGTGAATCTTTTGGACCGATTGACTTTGTAATCTTTAAACCACCAGTACCTGTTAGAGCATTGATAGCTGCATATTCAGGATCATCTGTTAATGCTAGATTGATAGTTTTAGTACCTACTGGAACAGATACTAGTGTTGTAGGGTTGTAAGCAAAAGGTGCTGTTCCAATAACAGTTTCTTTTAATAATCTGTCATTTGCTGAACCGTGTGGATTATGACAGCTAGAACACTCTAAAACAGCTGTTGATGTATTCTTAACCGCACCAGGTGCTGCTTTTACTTGTAAGTTTGAATCAACATTGTGCATAGATGAACTTAAGTGTGAGTCATCAAAAGTTCCTGCACCGCTAGACTTTGTTACGTCATAAAAGCCCATTGTGCCATCATGACAAGACATACAAAGTTCATATTCTCCATCTTTCATTAACAACATTTCGTCTTCCCCATTGTGGGTACTGTGACAGTTTGCACAAGAGTTAGTATTGTTTTGGAAATTACCATGTGTTTTGTGTGTGCTTTTGTTACCAAAGTTATCCACATCACCTACATGAATGCCAGGTGCTGGATTCGTAGAAGTTGGTGGAACACCATCTTCTGCAAAGGCTACCGCACTGAATATGCCTAGTAAAAACAGCATAAGAACAGTTGATAACCCCACTCTAATCTTACTCATTTTAAAAACCTCCCAAATTATTCTCTCTCTTTTTTTAATAGACAGTGCAGTGGTTGACAGTAAAATACAAAACTTTTTTATCATCACCCCCTTTGAGTGAAAGAGGATTAATAGAAAACGGATACTCTTTGGTTGACTGTATCTGTTACGAACAGCGTGTCTCTATCGTCAATAAAGAGACCATTTGGGAGATATAGCTGACCGTCTTCCGTCCCCATTCCACCTAATTCAAATAATTGTTTTCCATCTTTATCAAAAGCAGAAATATTATGTGAAAGATTGTTCACCACATAAACATTACCCTTTGAATCGATAGCAACTCCTCTAGGATTTAGGAAAGTAGGATCACCTTTACCATCTTTTGAACCATTAATGATTTTTACAAATTTACCCTCTTTGCTGAAAACTTGGACTCTATTGTTTCCAGAGTCTGTCACATAAATATTTTTATCAAAGTCAACGGTGACAGCATTTGGTGCAATGAATTTCCCTTCATCTACACCAGCTCCGCCAATTTCTAATAACTTCTTTCCATCTAATTTGAAAACAAATAATTTGTTCGCTTTAATATCGGTAATATAAAGCTTTTCATCGAAGATACGGAGTCCGCCAGGTGATTTTAGAACTTTATCCTTATCATTAAAATATTTAATGAATTTACCTTTTGAATCGAATATGGAAACATTGCCATTGTACATATCAGCTACATAAATGTTGCCTTCTTTATCTCCCGAGATTCCATAAGGGAATTTAAATTCGCCTTCTTTAGTACCTTCTTTTCCAAATTTAAAGACAGAAGTACCTGATTGATCAAACACTTGAACCTGTTTGTTATTTGTATCACTTACATAAACAAATTCACCAATTTTGGCTACATCCATTGGTTTATTTAATGGTTGGTTAAATTCACCATACAATGCATTTGTATATACTGGCGTTGCACTTGGGTCTACTTTTGCAACAATCGGTTTTATTTTTGAATCTAAATTGAAAAAATAGACTGCTGCGAAGAAGGCAACGGAAAGTGCGACAATGCTACTCATTAATATATAAACGGTTCTCTTTTTCAAGGTTGTTCAGCTCCTTCTATTTGTTGTCCTTGACTTTCGCAGCGATTCTCTCCAAGCCTTTAGTTGCTGGTTTGTATAGCGGATCATACGTTAAAGCCTCTTTGAAAAATTTTTCAGCTTCTTTATATTCACCTTGATCTTCTGCCACTCTGCCAATTTCCGTAATAACATCTGTGTTAGTAGGCATGATCTTAAGGGCCTCTTTAAGAGATTCATTTGCGTCTTTATACATCTTCAAATCTCGATATACCATACCAAGTAATAAATGGGCTTTAAAATTACGAGGTCCAAGTTCAACTGACTTTTGAGCCTGCTTTAATGCGTCGTTGTATCTTTTTTCATCAAGGTAGACAAGGCCTAGATTGAAGTAGGCACCAAAGTATTTGCTGTCAAGATCAGTTGCCATTTTCATTTGCCTAATTGCATCATCGTTTTCACCTTTTAAAAAGTAGGAATAACCTAAATTTACACGGTGCTCAGGATTATTCGGCTCTGAGTCTACTAAGCCTTGGTAATAATCAATCTGCTGATCAATTCTTGCTTGATCTGTTTTAGACCATAAAAATTGCTCACTTATATAGTAGCCTCCGCCTAAACTTATGATTAAGGTAGCAACTAAGATTAATAAAGCTTGTAATTTAGTAAAATATTTATTTTTTTCCTTCTTCAACTTCGTTCTTTCATTTACTTCTAGTTCTGGATTGATTGGTAGCTCTTTCGCTTCCATAATATCCACCTCGAATTCCACTAGTTTTTTCAAGATAACCTCTGACCGTTTATTTAAAAGAAATATTTCTAATAAACTCGATCAGAGGTGACTATCAGAGATTTATAAAAGATAATACTCTATTGCTTATGGCATTTTTCACAGCTAGGTTTAGAATGGCAGGTGTAACACTTCGCTGATGGCCCTTTAACACCATCCAATGAAATAGGATGTTGTTCCTTCCATCCTTGCTTTTGACTATGGCTGCTTGGATGACACGAAGAACAAACTACCTGATTACCACCTGGTGTGTTAGTTTTTTTCGTATCATGACACGCTTTACATGTTTCTTGGCTTTTATTCGCAATGGTTCCATGATTTTTGTAAAAATTACTATCATGGCTGGTTGGCCGCTTTTTATGACAATCTTGACAGAAAGTATTTTCTTTTGCGTAGTTATAATGGTTCTTTTGTTTAGCAAGTGCATTATCCTTATTTAGGAAACTTGCAACCACCGATACATCGCCATAGCCTTCTAATGGTACTTTTGACATTTCGTTATGACACTGATTACACTTCTTTAGATCTTCTGCCGCTTGCTTTCCATGTGTTTTTGTTTTAAAGTCTGCTTCTTTATGGCTCTTTGGAATCATCCCCGTCTTGTGACATGCTGAACATTCATTTGTGACTTTACGGGCCTTATGACATTCAATACACGTGTCCATATCTGGACGGATAAATTTCAAATCAGCCATTGCGGACTTACCGGTTTTACTATCCCATTTTTCGTAATCAGTTTCGAAAGTCATTTTTCTATCAGCGATCTTGCCATGAGCAACACCACTATGACATTGGATACATTCAATATCTTTGTTTTTATGCTTATCATGGGGAATAATTATATCCCCAGATGCTGTGACGTCACGCTTTGAAACATCATGACAACTCTCACACGCACTATCGGGTATTTCTTTAGGCATTCGAATAGGAGCAGTGTATGTTTGAGTGGCTTTCTTATAAACCTGCAGAAGACCGTTTGCTTTTGCTTTTGCATATTCTTCTGTACCTGAACCTATGTGACACTTAACGCAATCCACTTCGCTATGTGTGGACGCCTTCCACGTATAATACTCCGGCTTCATCTCGTGACATGAGGAGCAAAACTGCGAACTGGAAGTTGTTTCTACTCCTATTAGACCAACAGAGAAAAAGACGACAATAAATAACAGTGCTACCGTTAAATATTTATATAATTTGTAGCGAGTCCGTGGAGGGGAGGTCTGGTCTTTATGCTCTTGTTCCATTATTTTCCCTCCTCATTAACATTTCCCTTAGTTCTTCTTATCATCTTTGAAGCCTGTACGGTGACAGTATTCACAATATACATCTGTTGGAGCTTTTGCGTTAGTTGAATCTGCTTTTGCTTTCTCACGATCATGGCACACGAAACATTCTGCCTTCATTTCAGCTGTTTTTGCTTTGAAAGCATGTGAGGTCAACCATTGATTGCTTTCACCATGACTTTCTGGACGATCTGCGTGACAAGCGCTGCAGAATTTATTAGTTCTTGCTTGCTCTTTAACTATGGTCATGTTTGGAACATATTTTTCTTTTTGATCACCCATTTTCAATATTGAAAGGATATCTTCTTTTGGAATTTCTCTAACCCACTTAGAGTCTTGGTGACAGTTCACACATTTATCAAGCTGTTTTACTGCTGTTGTTCCGTGGTTGCTGTTCCAATCCACATTCTTATGTGTTTTAGGTATATCCGTTTGCTTGTGGCAGGTTTTACATTCCATCGAAATCTTTACATCTTTCTTTTGCTTTCCGATAGCTTGTAAAATAATCTCTTGTGTTTTTAGATCATGCTCAGCTGTCGTTACTTCTTTACTCTCTTCCTCTTTTGCAGCCTCACTAGATCCCGCTTTTTCTTTCTCTTCAAGTTTTTTCTCCATTTCTTCTGGGTTTGGCGGAACATTATATGCTACATCTTTCCATGGCTCTTCACCGTTATTTACTTTGTCATGACAGTCAATACATGAACCCATATTAGGTCTTAAGTATTTCTTTTCCATCAATTTTTGAGCACTTTCCTTTGTCCAATGACCACGTGCTTCTTCTATGTTGATTCCACGAGTGGCCATTTTCGCATGTACAACCCCTGCGTGACAGGTAATACAAGGGATATCTTTCTCAATATGACCCTTATGGTTTACCTTCAAATCACCTGAGGCGGTAACAAGACGATTTTTAGAATGACATTGTAAACAGTTTTCATTGGAGACGGCTTCTTCCTCTGTTTGAACGATTTGTTTCGGTACCCCTGTGACGTGATAGTATACTTCTTTCATTGACTTCATTTTGTGTGTCAGCATGTTGATCGTACCTGGTTTAATGTGACACTGAACACAAGTGATTTGATTATGAGCACTCGCTGTATACGATGAGTACTCTGGTGCCATTTCGTGACAGCTTGCACAGAATGTCGGAGAGTTTGTTAACGAAAGAACTCCATACCCTCCTCCAAAAACAACAATACAGCCAATGAGTGAAACAAATAGTAATTTCCACCTGTTCACTGGATTTTTCCAATCTATACTTCGGAACTTTTGCCAAAGTCTTCGTATTGGGCCTTTTTTTCTATTTTCTCTAGTTTCGGGATCATTATCTTGATTCTTCTTTTTCCCCCAAATGGCCACATTACTCACCCTTCCCATCTTGGATTGATTCTCTATTTATTTTCCAGATTAACCTCTCTAAAGGTAGTATCTAACATTGTAAGAGTATATTCCAATGTACAATTTGTGAATATTTCTACACACCTGTGACAGATTTATTAACTCTAAAAACAACATAAAAACATTGTTATATCAGGACTTCAGTTACCACTACACAAGTAGTAGTAACTTGAACAAAAATTTATATTTATACATAAATAAGCACTTTTATTCACGGTTTATAACTTTCAATTTGATCCTTTTTAATATTGAAATAGCTTTATGATTTATTGCCATGAGATTGTCAAATATGACAAAAAATCGAACCCTTCAAAATAGAAGTTCTGCTGTGAAAGAGATATAATAGTAGAATGACAAAATTTGCTCCCACTCTAACAATGTTGTCACTCAATAGTGGAAGTGGTAAGATGAAAAAGGAAATTATCGAATATTTTTGACAGAATGATTTTTATAAAAAACGTATTAGTCTCGATAAAAAGGAGCGTTCATCTGATATGGGGATTTTAAATAAAGTGTTTGATCTGAACAAGCGTGAGTTGAAGCGGTTAGACAAGCTTGCCGTGAAAATTGATGCACTCGCTGCAGAAACCGAAAAGCTGACTGACGATCAACTTCGTGAAAAAACTGAAGAATTCAAAGCACGTTATCAAAAGGGCGAAACACTTGATGATTTATTAGTAGAAGCTTTTGCCGTTGTTCGTGAAGGGGCACGTCGTGTTCTTGGACTATATCCGTACCATGTGCAGCTAATGGGGGGTATTTCTCTCCATGAAGGGAACATTTCTGAGATGAAGACAGGGGAAGGTAAAACTTTAACTGCTACCATGCCTGTTTATTTGAATGCACTTTCTGGTAAAGGCGTCCACGTCGTAACTGTCAACGAATACCTAGCAAGCCGTGACGCTACAGAAATGGGGCAACTGTATCAATTCCTAGGTCTAACAGTTGGCTTGAATTTGAACAGTATGGATAAGGAAGAAAAGCAGGCCGCATACGCTGCTGACATTACCTATGGTACAAATAATGAATTTGGATTCGACTACCTGCGTGACAATATGGTCCTTTATAAGGAGCAAAAGGTACAACGTCCACTTTTCTATGCTGTTATTGACGAAACGGACTCTATTTTAATTGATGAAGCCCGTACACCATTGATTATTTCAGGTTCAGCACAAAAATCAGCTGTCCTTTATATTCAAGCCAATGGATTCGTCCGTATGCTAACGAAGGATGTTGACTATACGTACGATGAAAAAACAAAGGGCGTAATGCTGACAGAAGAGGGAATCAGTAAAGCGGAAAAAGCTTTCGGAATTGAAAACCTTTTTGATATGGCTCACGTTACGTTGAACCATCATATTAATCAAGCCTTAAAAGCAAATGTCAGCATGCACCTTGATATCGATTATGTGGTGCAGGATGGCGAAATTGTGATCGTTGACCAATTTACTGGCCGATTGATGAAGGGACGCCGCTACAGCGAAGGCTTGCATCAGGCAATTGAGGCAAAAGAAGGCCTAGAAGTTCAAAACGAAAGCATGACCATGGCTACAATTACATTCCAGAACTATTTCCGTATGTATGAAAAATTAGCCGGTATGACAGGTACAGCGAAAACAGAAGAAGAAGAATTCCGTAACATTTATAATATGAATGTTGTCGTTATCCCTACCAATAGACCGATTGCCCGTGACGACCGTGCAGATTTAATCTACAAATCCATGGATGGCAAATTCCGTGCAGTCGTTGAAGATATAGCTGAGCGTAATCAGAAAGGACAGCCAGTTCTAGTCGGTACAGTGGCGATCGAAACATCTGAGCTTATTTCTAGATACTTATTGAAAAAGGGTATCCGCCACAATGTCTTGAACGCGAAAAACCATGAACGAGAAGCCGAAATTATCGCAGAAGCAGGCCATAAAGGTTCCGTTACGATTGCGACTAATATGGCCGGACGTGGTACGGACATTAAGCTTGGCGAAGGAGTAATTGAACTAGGCGGTCTTGCCGTTATCGGTACGGAGCGTCATGAAAGCCGACGCATTGATAACCAGCTCCGTGGACGTTCTGGACGTCAAGGAGACCCTGGTGTTACCCAGTTCTACTTATCAATGGAAGACGAGCTGATGCGCCGCTTCGGTTCTGATAATATGAAAGCCATGATGGAACGTCTTGGAATGGATGATACCCAGCCAATCCAAAGTAAAATGGTTTCCCGTGCAGTTGAATCAGCGCAAAAACGCGTTGAGGGCAACAACTTTGATGCACGTAAACAACTTTTACAATATGACGATGTTCTCCGTCAGCAACGTGAAATCATTTACAGCCAGCGCGATGAAGTATTAGAATCCGAAGACCTTCGTGATATTGTGCAGAAAATGATTCTAAACTCTATTCAACGTAATGTAGATGTTCACGCCTCCCGTCATGAAGACGAGGAAGAATGGGATCTTCAAGCCATTGTTGAGTATGTCCATGCGACCCTTTTACATGAAGGTGACATCACTCTTGATGATTTGAAAGGTAAAGATCCAGAAGAAATGGTCGACGCGATTTTTGCTAAAGTGAAGGAGCGCTACGATGAAAAAGAGCAAATTCTTTCTTCTGAGCAAATGCGTGAATTTGAAAAAGTTATTACATTAAGAGCCGTTGATTCTAAGTGGATTGATCACATTGATGCAATGGATCAGCTCCGTCAAGGAATCCACTTACGTGCATACGGTCAGATTGATCCGCTACGTGAATATCAGCATGAAGGCTTTGCGATGTTTGAGGCAATGATTCAATCGATTGAGGATGAAGCTGCTATGTACATCATGAAGGCTGAAATTCGTAACAACCTTGAGCGCCAAGAGGTAGCAAAAGGTCAAGCGGTAAATCCGAAAGAAGACGGCGAACCCGTTAAGAAAAAGCCAAAAGTAAACCAAATGGATATCGGCCGCAACGATCCATGTATCTGTGGAAGCGGTAAGAAATATAAAAACTGCTGTGGAGCAGCGAAGTAATAATTATGGAGGGACCGGCGAAAATTCGTCGGTTCTTTTTAAATATCTGAATTGCCGGAGGTAAAAATGAATAATAGAATCAAAGTCACTCACTCCCTTCTCTCGGCTCAATCAGTAAGAGAACTTCTAGATGGCTATCATTTTGAAACTGAGATTGTATCCTGTGAATTCCTTACGAGAGGGTTAAATGATTCATATGTCATCACCACTCAAAACGAAAAGTATATCTTTAGAGTCTATCGCCATTATTGGCGAAGTGAATCAGATATCCTGTTTGAATTGGATGCTCTTAATTGGCTAAAAGAACAAGGACTCCTCGTTTCTGCTCCTCTTAAAGCAAAAGATGGAATTTTTGCCGTTGGCATTCAAGCCCCTGAAGGAAAAAGATACGGGGTCTTATTTACTTATTCCCCTGGTGACAGACCAGAAATCAAAGAGGAAAACTGTCACATCCTCGGAAGATCATTAGCTGAACTTCACCATAAGAGCAGTTCATTAGTTTCCTCTCATGAAAGAAGTTTTGAATTGGACATCAATCATTTGTTAGCAGAGCCTGTTTCTATCCTTTTACCTTTATTATTAAGATACTTAGATTCCGACCAAATACATACCTTTAATGAAATTGTTACGAACTTAGAAGATACGATAAGAGAAAGTAAGCTGGAATACGGATTTTGCCATGGTGATTTTCACAACTTTAACATGCACTTAAATAACCAACAGCTGGAGGTATTTGATTTTGACTGCTGTGGTTTTGGCTACCGTGCATATGATATAGCCGTCTTTTGGTGGAATTTAAAAAATAATTACCGTACTGTTGAGAAAGCTTGTTGGGACGCATTTTTAAATGGGTATTTAAGGCAGAGGAACATGTCCGAAGAAGACATCCGGAGTCTACCTCATTTTATATCGGTACGGAGAATTTGGTTGCTAGGAACCATGTTGAAAAATGAGGATGTTTGGGGAAGAAACTGGATAAACTCAACTAACTTTAGTCATTTTCTTAAGGATCTTAAGCAGGATAGGGAGTTATTCAAAAGTTAACTTACCTGTTAAAAATCAAACAGGTGCGCCAAAGAGGCTGCACCTGTTTGTACTATTAATGGTTACTTTTGCCGTGATGTTCGTTGTCGTCACCTTTTTCATGGTGATCTTCTTCATGCTTTTTCTCTTCAGACTTTTTAGCTTCTTCTCTTTG